>JAFAEM010000001.1 GCA_023424015.1 Bacteroidota bacterium
CGTGGAGTGGTTTGGCAGCTCCGCCTGTACAGCGCTGCCGATGGGTCATTAAATAGCACCTCTAATTCCATCATCCTTAAAAGAGCATGTAAAGTCTATCGACGACTTTACTTCATGGCACAAACGATGAGCACGGAGGAAGTCTATTGCATTGATGTAAATCGGATCACTTTCACACTGTCGTTGTTCTTCGCGAGTATGTAAGTTTTTTGTCCCGCAACATTTAAATCCAGTATCCGTCTCACCTGGCCTTTTATCGCCAACCCGTTAGCAGTCTCCGCCGTGAGTTTTCCTCCGCCGTGATTTATAAGTACAGTACCGAAATCAGCGTCATACCTTCCCATCTGGATATTATTGTCGTAGTAATTACCCACTAAAAGAATATCAGGTAACTTGTCATTGTTAAGATCTGTTACAATTGCATCACGATATGAACTAAGCTGGGCCTCCCATGGAAGCGCCTGCACAGAAAAATTCATTTTACCATCATTGATCAAAATGGCATTGGAAAAATACTCCGCACTTAGCACCTGTGCCTCTTTCAATTTCGCAGAACCAAAGATATCAGCAATGGATGCTTTTGCGAAATCCCCCGCATATAAAAATTTCTTTTTGATAAATGGCACCTGCTTTTGTAATTCATCTTTGTTGACAAAAGTTATTTCCTTACCACCAATATAATATGTTAGTATCTGTTCTTTACGTCCGTTATCATCAAAATCGGCGTAGTACATTCTCACCGGTTCTGTAGCGGAAGCTTTTAACCGACTGTTCAACCCAAGGTTGCCAGCAATAAAATCCATATCATTATCATTGTCGATATCAACCGGTAGCAGGAAATTCCACCAGCCTTTCTCGGAGGCTAAAGTTTTTCTTAAAAATGAACCTTTATCATTAATAAAAGCCTCGATACCTCCCCACTCACAGGTTAAGACAAGGTCAGGATCGCTATCTTTATCAATATCCACCCAGGTCGCGCTCGTGACCATTCCAATCGTACTAAGTTCTTTTGCTATTTGCGCGGTAAGATCTGTGAATTTCCCGTTCCCATCATTCTGTAACAAATAAGACCGGGGCGTGGCACCATATTCCCAGGGTATAGCCCGTCCACCGATAAACAAATCCAGGAAACCATCCCCATTAAAATCAATAGGCCTGATACAGGAACTCGTTACGAACAAACCCTGGAATGCGTCTTCCAGCCTCTTAAAATGTGCTTTTCCATCATTAAGATAGAGCCGGGGCAACAGGTGTCGATCGGGCCCATAATATTCATTACCACCACTAGCGACCAGAAGGTCAACATGACCATCATTATTGACATCAGCAAATACGGCGTCAACATCTTCAAACATACTGTCTCGATCCATTTCAGGTTGCGGCGTGCGTGAAAATTTTCCGCCGGCCTGTTGCAGATAGACAGCGCTCGTAAAAGTCCTGGAAGAACCGATGAAAAAATCTTCAAGGCCATCCCCATTGATATCTGCAACCGCGAGGGCCGGCCCCTCCGTCGAAATCATATGCGGGATCAAAGGCTCCCTGTTGAATTCCTTAAATGTATTCTCAATATGCGTATAATTGATATTCGTCGAAACCGTGATATCCTCCAACTTTCCCGAACTGCTTTTCCTGAAACCACTTATCACACTATAATCAAATTTTGGAAGTCCGGCAGTGTAGCTGATTGAAATATTTGTCGGCCCGGGGACTGTGATATGCTGGTAACTGTTGTCAGGCCACACCAGGATACATGAATCTGGTTTAATATTTCCAAGACCGATATGAACAGGCATCAGCATACTCGACTGGAAACCGCGTACCGGGAAATTCTCATAAACCCTCATTTCCTCCTTTGCAAACACAATTACTTTGGCACCGATCGCATTGATGTTCTGCTCCGGGCCTTTGAGTTTGATCTCTATATAGGGTTTGCTTTGCTCATCATTGCTTTTGTTTTCATAGATCAAAACAGGATCATCGATGTTGTTCACTACCACGTCCAGATCACCATCATTGTCGAGATCCGCATAAATGGCACCGTTTGAATAAGTGGATTTATTGTTGCCGATACTGTCCTTGATGTCATTGAACTTCAGATCGCCCATGTTTTTATAAAATTTGTTGGGGATCTTGATCTCGGGAAACTTGCTGATCAGGTTCATGCTGCTTTCATCTACGGTAAGGTCTTCCAGCCGGCTCCGGTTTGAAATGAAGTTTACATAGTCCATGTCGTTAAGGCGCTTGGGAATGCCGTTTGACACAAACAGGTCTTTCAACCCATCATTATCAAAATCAAAAAACAAGGACGCCCAACTCCAGTCTGTTGCGTGCACACCCGCATACAGACCCAGTTCGCTGAACATGCCATTGCGCCGGTTATACTGTAATGTATTGCGGGGGAACTGGTAATTGTAGCCTGCAGCTATTTTATCAAAAAATATATCATATTCATCTTCGCCGTAAGAACGCTTTAAGATGTACGGGTCTTCAGGCAACATATCCATGGAGAATATCTCGGGGTAACCGTCGTTATTAATATCGGCGGCATCAACGCCCATCGAGAATTTGCTGGTGTGCATCAGTTGCTGGTTATTCTGATCTTCAAAAGTCCCGTTGCCCTGGTTTATATACAAATAATCATTCTCGTGAAAGTCGTTACCGATATAAAGATCAGGATGCCCATCCAGGTTAATATCTGATACTACAATACCGAGTCCATAGCCAATCGTAGAACTATTAATGCCGGTTGAGCGTGTCACATCCTGGAAGATCAGATCACCACCGGGTACGGATGGGTTGGCAGGACCATCATTTCGAAAGATCCTGTCGCCTGAAAGTTGATTATAAGTACCCAGGAAATTACTGCGTCGCGCAAAAGAGCCGTTTTGGTGAACTGCATGGTTGAGCAGGAACATATCATTATCACCATCCCCGTCATAGTCAAAAAATGTGGCCTGCGTGCTGAAACCCGAGAAGTCAAGACCATATTGCTTAGCTCTGTCCTCATAGGTGGGGATCCCATCAGCGTTAACCCCTTTACAGATCAGTAACTGGTTCCTGCTATTCAGCACCTCGTAACGGCCCACCTTGCAGATATAGATATCCAGTAACCCGTCATTGTTAATATCGATTACAGATACACCTGTGGACCAGCCATTGTCCTGCGGTATTCCCGCTAGCCTGGTAGCATCGCGGAAGGCCATATTACCCTGGTTGAGATACAGTTTACTTTCACCCTGGTTAGAAGAGAAAAACAAATCAATCCTGCCATCATTATTAAAATCTCCTGCACCAATACCAGCCCCGTTATAAAAATACATGTAGTTAAACATGTTGAACCCGGTAGTTGGTTCCAGTTTATTGACAAATTCTATCCCCGTCTTGCCGGGATCGAGCGCTACAAACACAGGACTGTTAACATCCGCTTTTGATGCGCATCCATATAGCATGATCACCGCAAACAGCGCAGAAACTAAATAGGTATTATGTTTATATCGAAGAATCATGGGGTAATCAAACTATTTTTGAAACCGGTATAGCACAGGTTGCATATTATTCCTGGTAAAAAGAATAAAGTCCCGCCCATTCATATTCACCTGCTTAATATCCCTCACCTCACCACTGATGCTCAAACCCGACTCGGCAGAGCTTAGTCTTTTGAAATTTCCCTTACCATCGTTGATCAGCACATCGCCGCAACTTGCGTCAAGGCGGCCAAACTGTGGAGAGAAATTAAAATTATTGCCGCCAACCACCAGGTCGGGTTTCTGATCCTTGTTTACATCCACTACCGCGATAGCGTGTACACTTGACAGTTGTACCATCAACGGAAGCTTCGCGACCTGAAAATTTCCTTTCCCATCATTCAGTGCAACTATGGATGCACAGAAATTAAATTGCTTTATCGAAGCACCTTCAATAGCTTGTTTACTGAAAATTTGTTGAATGGATTTACCGGCATAAGCGCTATTCTTTAGATTCTCCTTTTTGAGCGCGGGAAATTGTTCTGTCAAATCGCGTTTTGTAAGGACAGGCATATCGCGGCCGTCGACAGTACGGGTTACCACTTCATCGGTCACACCATTCTGGTCGAAATCATACAACCACATTTTTACAGGACGGCCAGAATCAGGTCGCAGGTAAAAATTCTCACCGATATTACCCAGCACCAGGTCCTGCTTTCCATCGCCATTAAGATCGGCAGCCTCAAGTGTTTCCCAGCGTCCATATAAATCGGTCAGGCCCGTATTGCTGACTTCATCAAATGACTTTCCATTGTAAGAAAAAATCCGTGGCGACATCCATTTACCTACAACGATCAGTTCTTTATGTGCATCGCCCTGCACATCGGCCCAAACAGCGTCGGTCACCATACCTGCCTGGGAAATGAATTCACCCATCACTTTAGTAACATCTGTGAATTCACCTTTCCCGTTATTGAGGTACAGGTAACTAGTCGGCGTCTTTCCATATACAAAAGGCACACTGAGACTGCCCACAAACAAGTCGAGGTCGCCATCATTGTCAAAGTCGTTTGCCACCGCCACAGAAATATTCATGTCGTTGGGTGGGAAAGCAGATATATCGGCTTCAAATTCACCCTTCCCGTTGTTCCTGTAAAGCCTATGCTGCAATTCACCTGATCCGGTACGTGAGGTGTTACCGCCGGATCCAATAAACAGGTCGATATCTTTATCGCCATCGCAATCAAAAAATAGTACCGCTACATCCTCAAAGCCTGCAAACTGATCAAATACCTTTTGCTTTTGCAATACAAAGCCGCCGGCTGTTTGAAAATATAATTGTCCGGGTTGTCCTTTCGCACCGGCTATATAAATATCTTCCAGGCCGTCGCCATTCACATCGGCCTTCGCAATTTTTGGTCCTTGCCTGGAAAGCATTTCGGGCAGGTTTCGCTCATAGTAGAAGTCGAGGTAATCGTCCTCTTTATGTGGGTTAAGGCTATTTTCAACCAGCGAGAATAAAGCAGCGATTTGCTGAGCCTGGGGTTTTTGAAGTGAACCATTTGCATCGTCCTGCTTCAATTCGTGTACGGTATTCAAGCCTGGTTGTACAAGCCTGGTGTAAGTCCGGTCGGGCCAGGTTATGATAATAGAGTCAATTTTATCCGCGTTGCCAATGCCAACGATCTGTTTGTAATCCACCGATGATTGAAACCCGCGGCTGGGCCCGATCTCGCGATGCAAGATCTGGTTGCCCAGGTAAATTTTTATCTGGCTGCCAATGGCAAATGTATTCTGGCCTTTGCCCCGAAGAGAAAAACCAATGTAATTATTCTTACTAATCTCCCGGCTGTTGTTCTGGTAAATAAATGCGGTTTCATTCACATTATTGATGACCAGGTCAAGATCACCATCGTTATCAAGATCACCATAGGCAGCCCCATTTGAAAAAGACGGTTTGGTAAAACCCCAGTTCGTACCCGCATCAGAAAATTTCAAATTGCCTTCATTCTTAAAAGCCTTGTTCAATATCGGCACCGAAGGTATTTTTGAGATCACTTCATCAACCTGTTCTTTTTTACCGGTCAATACCATCTTCTGGATGATATCATTGGCAAAAAAATCGATAAAGTCCAGATCGGTCACATCACGATACAAACCATTACAAACATAAAGATCAGAGAGTCCATCATTATCAGCATCAAACATTAGGGCGCTCCAGCTCCAGTCGGATGCGGATACACCGCTGTAGAACGCTGTTTCTGAAAATTTGCCATTACCATTGTTGACCTGCAGCACGTTTTGCATCAACTGGTGATAAAAACCCTGCTTTACCTTGAAACGATATACATCTATATTATCAAAGGATGATGTTGTTTTGATCCGGTAGTCTTCATCCGGCAACATGTCTGTCGCAAAGATGTCGACATAGCCGTCATTATTGATATCCCCCATATCTGCACCCATGGAAGCCAGGCTGGTATGACCCATCCACTCTTCCACTTCGTCGCGGAATGTACCGTCCTTTTGATTGATGTATAAATAATCACGTTCAAAGAAATCGTTGGACACGTACACATCGGGATAGGAGTCATTGTTTACGTCGCCGACCGTAACGCCCAATCCAAAACTGATCAGGCTACCGTGCACGCCGGCCTCTTTACTGATATCCGTAAACTTACCATTATCATTCCTGAAAAACCGATCCCCGCCACCTTTCAAAAAATCAGGCACGGGCCAGTCAGCCGCTTTCAGGTCGCGCTTGTTGGCATAATTGAGCGTATTGACCGGGATAAAACTATTATTGATGATAAAGGCGTCGAGGTCGCCATCGAGATCGTAATCGAAGAATGCGGCGTGGGTGGCATACCCGCCTTCGTTGGCAAGGCCATATTCTTCCGCTGATTCCGTAAAACTCACTTCACCACCCGAACCGGCCTGTGTTCCGTTATTGATATACAGTTTACTTTTCGGCGCCATCCCATCTATATAACCTGCGCTGCAAACATAGATATCGAGCCAGCCATCGTGGTTGATGTCTACCATCACCACGCCTGTATTCCAATCCTGTTTCTCGTCCACACCGGCTTTTTCCGAAATGTCTTCAAACTGCCAATCGCCTTTATTCTTATACAGTTTATTACTTCCCATGTTGGCCGTGAAAAAGACGTCGGCAAGTCCGTCGTTGTTGATATCCCCAATCGCCACACCACCCCCATTATAGAAGTTGCGATATGTGAGGACATTAAAATCCTTTGTATCCTGCACCGTGTTGACGAAATCGATACCCGTCTCAGTTTTGAACTCAAACAATGGTTTATTGGAATCTGGTTTGCCGCATGAAACAAAACAACACAATACGTTCGCCAAAATGCAAGACCAAAAAATATTATACTTCATATTATAAAAAGAAAAAAGGTCACCTTTTGAATGACCTTTTAAATATAAATCAAAATACTTGTTTAATTCTCGTAACCGGGATTCTGAACAAGGTTTGGATTCACTGCTAACTGGTTACTTGGAATGGGGAACAAAAGACTTTTTGGATCGCTGGCACCTTTCTCCTGCCATGGTTGCAGGAATTTACCAAAACGGATCAGGTCATTCCTTCTCCAGCTTTCCCAATACATTTCTCTTCCACGTTCGTCAAGCAGAGAGTTCAAATCAAGAGTACCTAGTGGAGTAGCGCCTCTTTTTGCGCGCAGGTCGTTGACAATGGTCAGCGCATCACCTGCATTGTTATTACGGAGTAATGCCTCTGCCTTCATCAGCAAAATATCAGGATACCGGAACATCACATAGTCATTATCTTTAACACCATTACCGGTTCCATACTTATAATCAAAAGGGTATTTGATAACACGGATACCTGTAAACTCAAGGGTATTAGCGTTATCTTCTACTAATTTAACTCCTGGCAAAAAAGTCAGCGGAGTTCCGTTTCTGTCCTCCAATGGCGCATCTGTTGTCAGGTTATACTGTTGCCCAGCGAGAAAACCTACATTTACCCTGTGGCCGGGATTTGGCAATGAGCCAGGATAGTTATAGTACACACCACGTCTTTCATCTGTTGCCTGGAATTTATCATAAAAATCAGACAGGGTTGCAAAACCGTTCCATCCGGAAGGACTCATGTTATAATGGCTCACCATAAACACAAAGCCCGAGACATCACCGCCGGTACCGTTAGCACCATCAGCATTGAATGTAAAAATTGACTCTTTCGATTTTGCATTATTATCCGGAGCAAAGGCATCAAAGAAATTATCGTTAATATCGTAAGCGCCGCTACCAATAATTGCATTGGTTTCATTAAGCACTTCGGTCAACTTTGGAAAAGTTGGATTTGCCCGGTCCATGTATACGCCGTAGTTGAGATACACTTTTGCCAGTAAGGCACGGGCGGCATTTTTTGTTGCCCTGGTGGGTGCACCACCGTCTGGCAGGTCAGGAATGACACTGTTCAGCTCACTGATTATAAAATCAGCAGCTTCTGTTCCTTTCAGGGTTACGGGTGCCAGTTTATAGTCGGTGAGGTTCTCACGAAACGGAACCTGGTCAAATCCATCAAGGACCCAATACATAGACAAAGCGCGGATGAATCTTGCTTCCGCAGCCTGTTGGGCAGTAGGATTGTATTGCAATACACTGGATGCAGCAAATTGGGTACTTAGCATCGAAGTAAAGTAACCCACAATCTGATCCTGGTCATTACCCCAGGAATGTGCATGCAGGGCTTGCCAAACACCATTATCGAACCAGTCCGCGCCTCGGGTAGGTGCAATAGCCTCATCCGAAGTAATTGTTGTAGCCGACCAGATAGGACCATTACCGAGGAAGGGACCATACAGGGAGTTATAAGCACTAACCAATAACCCCGAAGCCGTGATACTGCTATTATCTACAGATTCCAGTTCACCGGTAAATTTCTCTTCCAGCTTAGTGCAAGAAAACACGAGAGCTGACAGGAATACCGCGAGGGAAAATCTTATATATTTCATACAGCCAATAATTTAATTTTTTTATAATGAAAAGCTTAACCCAAGCTGAAATGTTCTTGCCGACGGATAAGGGATATATTCAATACCCAATGATGGGATACCATCGAAACCACCATCGGTGTTTACTTCAGGATCAAAGCCTTTGTATTTAGTAATCACAAACAGGTTCTGGCCTGTCAGCGACACGTACAAATTCCGGATACTTTTACCAACATCGCCAATCCTGTAACCAATGCTCAAATTCGCAAGCTTCAGGTAATTACCTTTTTCAAGATAACGGGTAGAAGGCGAAGCTGAGTTGGTAAGATCTTCCTGGACGTCACCTTTCAATAAGTCTTTTGCCAGATTAAGGCCTCTTCCCAGGTTACCGATCGCGAGCACAGAAGCTGCAGTATTATTGAAAATAGTATGACCAAAATTACCATTAAAGCTAAGCGCGGCAGAAAACTTCTTCCAGGTTACGTCTGTGGAAATACCCAGCAAAGTAGAAGGGTTAGGGTTGCCAGCGTAAATCTTGCCTAATAAAATGTCTTTACCTGTAGCTCTGTCGAGACCATCCCATTCAAAAAGATACCATACGTTCAGGGGTTGGTTGGCAATCAGTCTTTGTCCCCTTGTATTCGAGAAACCCTGACCCCTGAGTTCTGCTGTCTCATAGAAACCTTTCAGACCGGTTACTTCGTTATCAAGGAAGGAAACGACTGTACCTACATTCCAGTTCAATTCAGATTGGTTGACAAGGTTTGCATTCAATACTATCTCCCAGCCCTTATTGATAACTTCACCATCAAGATTTACCCAGATTTTACCTGTGGGAGCAGGTTGAGCTAATGTTTGCTCATACAATACATCCTGTGTGGCTTTACGGAAATAGTCGATAGAACCCCAAACGCGGTTGTTCAAAATGGTGAAGTCGATACCACCATTTATGGTCTCTGAAGTTTCCCATTTCAAATCAGGGTTAGCCCAGTTAAGCCTTCTTACACCCCAGTCGCTACCATTGAATTTTTCAATGGTAAACCTATCAAGAGCGGCGCCGGAAGGAAACTCCTGGTTACCGGTTTTACCCCAGCTTAACCTGACTTTCAGGTTGTTAACAAATGCTATGTCGCGGAAAAAGTCCTCATTCGAAGCATTCCAGGCAACAGCCAGTGATGGGAAATATCCATATTTGTTGTTTTCACCAAATTTGGTTGAACCATCAGCTCGGATCGTACCGGTAAACAGGTACTTATCCTTATAATTCAGGATAGCACGTCCGAAGTATGACTGAAGTTCTGTGGTTGGTGAAGCCCATTGGAAGATGTTCCGATCGGCCTGCGAAGAAACACCGATCATATCATAATATTTGAGGCCGTTGTTGGGAAAGTCGCGACCAAATAAACCGCTTCCTTTGGAATCAAAAATCAACCACTCGTGACCGATCACCGCGTTCACATTCAAATCAGATGTTACGTCTTTTTGAAAATTGAGGGTATTGGTGATCTGTGTATTGGTCTGTTCCTGGTTTCCAACAAAGGCAGCACCCCTGTTTTCTATACCCTGTTGATTATAGATCCTGTTGAACTGACCTTTCCGGTTACCAATCTGGCGGTTTATACTATAAAGGAACCTATATTCCAGGTCCTTGGTGATCTTATATGAAGGAGAGATGCTTGCAATGATGGTGGTAACTTTTGCTTTATCTTCCACATATTGCAGCGAGGTCATGGGGTTAATGGTCGTACCACCACTTTCTACAAAAGCCGAATCAGTCCCGGGGATAAACATAGGCCGTGTGGGGTTCCACATCAGAGCCTGTGAGATCAGGTTACCTTCAAAACCTACGAACGCTGATATCGGGGGGATATTTTCGTTGGTTTGTGTGGTCAGCAAGTTGATATCAAGGCCGAGCTTTTTACTTTCCAGGAATTTGAAACTTGTATTCAGGTTAGCTGTTATTTTCTGCAATTCTGAATTCTTTATAACACCTTCCTGGTCGAGATAACCTACTGACAGACGATAACGCCCGTTTTCAGTACCACCGCTTACCGCAGTGTTGTAGTTTTGAACCAGGCCGGTGCGGGTGATCGCGTCGAACGCATCCACGTTACCACCAAAATCACCGGTGCGGCGACCGGTGCCCGCGTCAACCGGGCGATCATATTTTACAAGAGCATCCCTGTATTCCGCTGCATTCATTACTTCCAGCTTTTTCAGGACACTGGCTATACCTGTTGTAGCGCTAACATCAACCTTGGGCGCACCAGAAGCGCCACGTTTTGTATTGATGATAACCACCCCATTTGCGCCTCTTGAACCGTATATCGCGGTTGCAGATGCGTCTTTTAAGATCTCGATGCTGGCGATATCATTGGGGTTAATGTAATTGAGCGGGTTACCGCCATCGCTACCAAAACTTCCTCCTTGTGAACCCGGACGGGCAGAACCACCTGATAATGGTACACCATCGAGTACAAATAAGGGTTGATTGCCTGAACGGATAGAAGATGAACCACGGATCCTGATAGTAGTAGAACCACCTGGCTGACCAGTATTATTGATTACCAGTACACCAGCAGCTTTACCCTGGATCAGCTGATCGGGTGAAGTATAGGTTCCCTTATTAAAATCCTTTGCCTGTACCGAGGCTACTGATCCGGTCAGATCCTTTTTCCTGGCAGTACCATAACCGATCACCACCACTTCGGTCAAACCGCCGCCGGTGGCAACCAGGGAAATATCAACCGAAGATCTCCCGGAAATGTTTACTTCCTGGGTTTCAAACTCGGCAGATGAGATAACTAAAACGTTATTGCCGGCAGGCACATTAAGGGTGAAGCCGCCGTCTGCCCCTGTAGAGGTACCCGTAGTAGTACCTTTTGGTTGTACGGATGCTCCCACGACAGGAGAGCCATCTTTTGAGTCGGTAACTTTACCAGTTACTACCCGATCTTGAGCCAATAAATTGAGAGAAAGAAAACAAAGGAATACCGGCATGAAGATCACTGAGAGTAATCGTCTCATTGACATAAGCATTCGTTTTTTTGAGGTTTAGCAGTATTGAAATCGCAACAGTTCCTGTGTAGCTGGTACACAATCTACTGAATTATATATTTTTTAACAAAAAAATTCTGACTATTTTTTTTCTTATCCCTATCGAAGGCCGTCAAAATGCTCAAATCGCTGCATGATATTAAAAAAAAGGAGCCTGAGAGTTTTCCGCGCTCAGGCTGTCTTTTTTTCTAAAGAGGTGTTTTACTCTTTTATCATTGAGTCATTCAATTATTGTTTTAGTATCGAATACTTCATCGTCAGGAAATTGACGGTGATCTTATAACTGGCCGCTTCACCCGGGCCCGGTGTATTGGATCCTGGCACCGCTCCATCTACCAGCAACGTTCCCCCGGAAGCACTGGTGCCACCATATTTATGATCCCAGCTTCCATTCACCGGCAGGAAAAGATGCGAACCCGAGCCGGTAAAAGGCATGGTTAGTGTAAACTCTGCATTACTCTGTCGTGTAAATTGCTGCGACGGCACTGGTACCGGGTTGTCCCAGCCTCCCGGAGTAGCATCACCCACAATAAATAGATCATCCGGTACCGAAGCGCCGGTATGGGGCGTTACCGAATATTTCATGGTTAGGAAGTTGACTACGATCTTGTAAAGTCCATCTGCGGCTGGTCCCGGTGTATTGGAGCCCGGAACTGCACCATCTGCCAGCAGATCACCACCCGTTGCGCTACTACCGCCAAACTTATGATCCCAATTTCCATTCAATGGAAGGAAAAGATAGCTGGCTCCTGTTTTCAACTCAAGTATAGCACCAAATGTTGTGGCGTCGATCTTTGTAAACTGCTGCGATGGCAGAGGCACGGGATTAGACCAGCCCCCCGGTGTAGCATCACCTACGATATACAAATTATCAGGTATGGTCTGGGTATAAGGTGTGACGGTATATATTCCTGTTTGGAAATTCACAATTATCTCATACGGTCCACTGGCTGCAGGACCAGGGGTATTGGAACCCGGTACAGCACCATCGGCCAGCAAAGCGCCGCCAGTGGCACTGGAGCCACCAAATTTATGATCCCAGCTGCCTGCTATCGGCAGGAAAAGATAGCTGCCCCCGGCGGTTAAATTAATGACTATACCATATGATACATCATCGATCCGGGTAAACTGCTGCGAGGGTATGATCGAAGCATCATTTGTCCAGCCCATGGGTGTTGCGTCACCCACGATATAAAAATTATCAGGTATAGGTGTGAAAGTGGTGATATTGATCTTGACCTTATTTGAATACCCGAGCACCGAATTATAGTTAGCACCCAGGTAACTCACAATTCTGAATTCCGCATCCTCTGTTGATCCGCCCTGGATACCTGCAGCGATGGCCATCGTGTTCAGTTCATTAACGGTAAAACCTGTAGTTAGCGAACTACCCAGTTGTTTTACCTGGGGATTGGAAAAGTCACCGCCGGCAATATCCATCTGAAGGGCATAATAAATGGTATTGTTGCCATAGGGACTTGCATTCCAGTTGAAAGTCACAGCAGTGTTCGTGGCATTACTTACCTGTAATACCAGTGGGTCAGCCGACGATGGCGACAGCGTTACCGGAACGAGATATGGAGTGATCTCGACCTTTATGGTATTGGAAACAAAGCGGTCGTTATTATTTACATACGATGAAACCAGCCTCACGTCAAAACCAAATGTCTGACCGGGAGCAAACCCAAACCCCGCCAAAATATCATTGAGTTGCTTTCCTGTTAAAGCCATGCTGAAAACTCCGTTGACAGCCTGTGTCACTTTCTGTGAAAAATTACGGCCGGCAGAATCTATTTCAAGAACAAATTTCTGGTTCACCGTATCAGTGGCGTATCCCGGATCCGTCCAGGAAAATGTTACCACATTATTCAGTGAGTCGGCAGCCGTGGGATTGATCGATACACTCGATGCCGAAAGTGTGACGGGGCTACCGCTATTGTAGTGAGGTAACTCCTCCACCTTATGACAAGCTGCGATGAACAGAAGCATTCCGGCCAGGGGCAGCAAATATTTTAGTGATTTCATAAATTACTTTATGTATAATTTGTAATTATTGTTTTACAATACTGAAAGTGCCAAGCTGGAAATTCACCGTAATTTTATAAGTTCCGTTATCTGCGGGCACTTTAATATCGCCACCACCACGCTTGAGTTTGTCACCATCGGGATTATTACTATTATTAGCTCCTTCCCATCCGTATTTATCGCCCCAGTCGCCATTAACTGGCAGAAACAGCAGCGACTTGCCACCGCTGAGGTCGATCGTTAATTCGTAAAGCGTGTTGCTTATCTTGGTAAATTCCTGGTCAGGAAGGGGTACAGGATTGTTCCAGCCACCCGGCGACGCATCACCTACCAGGAAAAGCTGGCCGGTTGATGGCAGGTCTACTTTGGGTGGAGGCGCAAAGGGCCGCGCGGTAACCGCCACTACGTTGGAGGTGATCTTTGCTGCAGAACCAATACTGGCAGTGACCCTGAACTCCAGGTTATAATCTCTGCGGGGATCGAGTTGCAACAACATATCATTACCCAGGATACCATTAATCTCGGCAACAGTGTATTTCTTTTCCAGGTCCCTGGCTACTACCGTTGTGATCTTTTTACTACTATTAAAATTCGCGCCAGCAGTATCCAGTTCGAGGGTGTACACAACATCGTGAGAACTGACACCCGTTGTAAACTTATAGTTGGGGTTGGTCCAGCTAAGCACCAGGGCTGTATTATTCTCCAGGCCTGGCTCGAGTGTTAAATTATTTACCGACGCTGTTAAAACAGGAGCCGTTTCCTCTTCCAGGAATATCTTGTTCTCATCCTTCTTGCAGGAAGCGAGGAGCAACAAGACCGACGAAAACATCAATTGGAAAATATGTTTCATAATAAATTAATTACGGGTTAATAACCAATATTCTGAACCAGGTTTCTGTTAGCATTGATATCACGTGAAGGGAGTGGATACAGGTTACGTATCTGTGACACTCCTGTACCTGAACTCACACCGCCTTTCCAGGGCCACAGGTAACTACTTTCCACGAAGCGCTTATAACGGATCAGGTCAGTACGGCGGAAACCTTCCCAGTACAATTCCCTGGCTCTTTCAGCAAGGATAAAATCGAGGTCGAGTGCATTGAGCGCAATGTTACCTGATGCATTTCCATAAGCACGGGTGCGGATCGTATTGATATAACCCAGCGCTGTATTTAAGTCACCGCCTGTTCCACCCCTTAGCACGGCTTCCGCATAGATGAGGTACATTTCAGGCAACCGGAAAAGTGGCATATCAACATCAGCAAAATCCTGGCTTGATCCATTGCTGCCGTCACGCTTTACGTTTCTGAACTTGGTCACGGCCAGCCCATCGGTGAACGTAGTGATATTGGATATTTCCGGGTTCTGATCAGTTGTATAAAATAAGGCTCTTGAATCTGTGATCGTCGTAAAGGAAGGATATCCCGGGAACAGCATCGGCAGGTTCTTGGTTGCGCGTGTACCACTCCAGCCACCGGCAATCCCGAAAGTTCCTGCCGGCATCGACCCCCCTACGCAGGCATGTGTCAGGAAAGTAGTGCCACCAAAACCCTGCGTGTTCAGGCCATCATAATTGATCGTAAAAATAAATTCGTCGGTATTGAGATGATTGTCGGCACGCATCAGCCAGCTGTAGTTGCTGATCAGAGAATATCCCGCATCAATCACCTTTTTAGCATACGTGATCGCGTCGGTATATCTTGCTGTGCCCGTGTACACTTCTGCGTTGAGATAAAGACGTGCCAGCAGCGACCAGACTGCACCCTGGTCGGCCCTGCCATATTCATTGCTGCGGGGCGTTGGCATATCAGCTTCGATAGCCTTCAATTCGCTTTCTATGTAGTCAAATACTTCACTGCGGGTGGCCTGCGGTGGCGGCGCTCCGCCAATCTCTGTTTCTTCCGTTGCAAAAGGAGGATTGCCATAAAGATCGGTCAGTACCCAGTATTGAAAAGCTCTCAGGAATCTTGCCTCGCGGGCATATTGTTTGATGTTTTCCGCATCAGCTCCTGAGATACCTCGACCGGATACTTTGTCGTCCGCAGACTGGCGGATGAATTCATTACATAGCGTGATCTGGTAAAGACAGCGATAGTAAAGACCTGTCAGAAAACTATTGTTGGAAGTCCAGTTCATGTTATGAAAATCCTGGATACCCACATCGCCCCAGGTTATTACCGCCTCATCGGTGCTCAGCACCTGTGCTTTCCAAAATAAGCGGTAAAAGTCTGAGAACCCTTCATCAATACCCTGCACATCACCATTGCCTGCCGGCCCCTGGTTACCAGTGAGTGCAAAGCTTCCATAAACTTTAGCCAGCACCTGCTTGTATCCATCCGCGGTGGCATATACTGTTTCGGATGTCACATCATTGATGGGTGTAAGATCCAGCTTTTTGGTACAGGACTGTATCAATAACAGGCCGGCTACGAGCAGGGAACTGGTTCTTAAAATATTTTTTGTCATACAGTTTATTTTAAGCAATTCGTTGGATTAAAAATCTAAGTTGAGACCCAGGGCGAAGATCCTCGGCCTTGGATAAAAATTATTGTCGATACCGCCAAACACTTCCGGATCCACTCCTTTATACTTCGTGATCACAAATACATTTTGCACATTGGCCGTGATCCTCAGGTTTGTGTTCTTCCTGATCAGATCCCCGGCGTTGTACCCGATATTGAAGTAATCCATTCTCAGGAAAGAGGCATTTTCAATAAAATAGTCCGACAAAAAGTAACGGTCCCCATTACCAGTGAAATCTGTTTCCAAAACATTTCTTGTGCCGTTGGCGAGGTAACCAAGCGGGTCGATGATGTTACGTTGTGTACCGGTATTGGAGAACCTGTTATTATAGAGATAGTTTCCAAAATTCGCCCGAATAGAAAATCCGGCGCTCCATTTTTTCCAGTTCACATTCGAGTAAGCACCCATAAATACATCAGCATCGGGAGCTTTATACCTGTACAGGTCGTCAACGTTTACCAGACCATCGCGGTTCCTGTCTTCAAACAGGTCCTCGATCGGTTTGCCATCCTTTCCATAGATCTGTTGATATACATAGAATGAGCTTTTTGGATATCCAACCGTATGGATCTGGATGGTACTGCCCACACCACCAGCGATACCCCCGACGAGGTTACCGGGGAAACTCGGGTCATTCACAAAAGTGAGACGTGTAATCTCATTCTCATTATAAGTAATGTTGAAACCAAGATCCCAAACCAGGTCATTGCGACGAACTGGCTGTGTATTGATAGAAAACTCAACACCCTTGTTCTCCATGTTACCGATATTGGCCAGGATCTTATTGGAGAAATTGGTGCCAGCCGACTGGTCGATCACACTGAGCAGGTCAGTTGTCTTCTTCAGGTAAAAATCTATCGAACCACTGATACGGTTATTAAGAAAGCCATAGTCAAGACCAACGTTATAGGTTTCAGTCTCTTCCCATTTCAGGTTAGGGTTATAACCCGCGGGCCTGTACATTTCATAATAAGTGCTGCCAAACTGGTAACGGGCCTGCGCATTTGCCACTGAATAACGTGGGATATAATCGTAATTGGCGATGCCATCCTGCTGACCTGTAACACCATAACCCAGTCTCAATTTAAGATCGCTAATCACTCTTGAATTTTTTAGGCCGCCTTCTTCACTGATCCTCCATGCAAATGCACCAGAGGGGAACAGGCCCCATCGGTTATCCTCAGAAAAACGTGAAGAACCATCGCGGCGAAGTGTACCGGTAAAAAGATATTTTCCATTCAGGGTGAAATTCAAGCGGCCAAAAAATGAGATCAGCCTGTTTTGTTGTTCGTCAAAACGGAAAGTAGGCGAACTGATCAGCGTGCCGTCTGTGGTGTAATCAGAATAGGGCGTCCATCTCCTTCCGTCTGCTGAGGTCAACACACCATTGGGGTCCAGTTTGCCATTATAGTTCGTTGTCAGGAAATCCTGGTAGGAATAACCAGCCATCACATCGATGCGGCTCTTTATCGAACTGATCTCTTTGGCATAGTTCAGGTATGCTTCCAGGATCTGGTTCGACTTGGTTTGACGATAGCGATTGTTCACGCCTCCATGCTGCCCGTCAGGCGAACGTAAATAAGATGAAGCAGCGCTGTCCGGGATCACCACCGTTCCTTTACCTTCAGACAGATCATAACCCAGGTTAAGGTTTACACGCAGGTCGGGGAAAAAATGAAGTTTATAATCAAACTGTACATTACCTATACTTCTGAACACATCGCTTTTATCGTTACGCTGCTCGAGCAGTCCAACCGGGTTGAGTGGCGAAAGATCTTTCAGGCCTGTAGTGGAAGCAGGATCAAGCCATTCAAAAAATCCGCCGAATCTTTTTCCACTGGAGTATACAGGTTTGGTGGGATCAAAACGAACAGCATTTCCTATTGCGCCTTCATCAGCAAATTTGGAATGACTCATTGTACCCTTCAGGTTGACATCAATCTTGAGGTGATCGTCAAACAACCTTGGGCTTACTGAAACAGCGGCCGAGGTCCTGTTGAGATTTCCTGTTCTGAGAATACCATCCTGGCTCATATATCCCAGCGAAACACGGTAGGGCATATTCTTCATGGAGCCGGATACACTCAGATTATTATCCGTTGTAAAAGATGCATCATAAATTTCATCCTGCCAGTCGGTATTGGCATTACCCAGCAGTGCAATCTGTGCTGCCGTGCCATGAGATTCAACATAATCCCTGAATTCATCCGCGGTAAGGACATCCGCTTTTTTAGGAAGTGTAGACACTGAGTTCTGCGTATTGAAATTGAATTTGGGGCGACCGCTTTTTCCTTTTTTGGTGGTGATGATGATCACACCGTTGGAAGCACGGGAACCATAGATGGCTGTTGCTGACGCGTCCTTTAATATGTTGAAAGACTCGATATCGTTAGGGTTGATCATCGCCAGCGCGTTGGCTGTGCCCGAAATGCCGCCATTATCCACCGGCACCCCATCGATCACAATAAGTGGATCGTTACTGGCATTGAGCGAAGCTCCACCGCGGATCCGGATCGTACTACCGGCACCCGGTGCACCTCCATTCGACACAATTTGCACACCAGCCACCTTACCGGCTATCAGCTGCTCAGGTGTGGTGATCGTGCCTTTGTTGAAATCTCTTTCTGTAATCGAAGTCACCGAACCGGTCAGGTCCTTTTTCAATCTTGTACCATAACCGATCACAACTACTTCATTAAGCGATGCGACATCGCCTGCCATTACAACATTAATGGTGGATTGTCCATTAATATCTACTTCCTGGGTGGCAAATCCAACCGATGAAAATATCAGTGTAGTTATCGTATTTGGAACGGTGAGCTGGTATACGCCGTCATTGTTTGTAACTGTTCCCGTGACACCACCCTTGGGGGTGACGCTCACGCCCGCGAGCAATGAGCCATTCTTAGAATCAGTCACCGTACCGGTTATCACTTTGTTTTGGGAAAAAGACGCATGCGAGACAAATACCAATGTACATAGTACAAGTGCCTTCAGCAGCTTTTGGCGGGTCATAAGCAATCGTTGTTAGTTAAGCAATTCAGTTTTTTCGAAAATACACAATGTGTATTAAGAACACAATGTTAGTGCATTTTTGTTTCCGGCAAAAATTAATTTATCATTTTTCGTCATTCATCAAGACAGCACACGTCCACGGGTTGCTGCGTTGCGACGGCCGGCTTTTGATTTGAAAACGGGTTTGAGGGAATAAAGTTTGCCTGGCCTGTGTCGTACGTCTTCCTCCATTTCATTAAGATCGACTAACCAGTCCTTTATGGCGATTTTCTTCCTGAAGTTCCTGCGGTCCAGTTCTGTATTTAAAATGGCTTCATAGAGCTCCTGGAGTTCGCGAAGGGAAAACTTCTCTGGTAATAGATTGAATATCACCGGGTGATCCATCACCTGGTCGCGAAGACGCTGCAGGCAGGTATCGAGTATCATCTTATGGTCGAAAGCCAGTTTGCGGATAGAGCGGACAGGTTGCCATTGCAACTCGTTGTTATTAACCCGCAATTTCTGGTGCTTGGCATCGATAAGTGAGTAATAAGCAGTTGTGATTACCCTGCCCGATGGGTGTCGGTTCAGGCTTCCAAATGTATGTACCTGCTCGAGGTAAACATCTTCCATCCCGGTACGTTGGCGCAGGATACGATAGGAGGCGCTGTCGAGATCTTCATCTGGTCTTACCAGGTCGCCAAGCAGGGAATAAAGACCTGAAAACTCTTCAAGGTCAGATTTTATCAATAATACTTTAAGCTCTTTTTCTTCGTAACAAAAAATCACACAATCGACCGAAATGGCGATGTTGAAATAGTCGAGGTGACTGATCTTCTCCAGTTCCGCCGTTTTCAGATTTGTCGCTTTTGCCATGCGCTATAAAATTAAGGGACTAGAATCCTTACCAGACCGGCTTCACCTTTTGATTGCACACGTATCAGGTAGATCCCGGCGGGCAAATTATTGATTTTATCAGTAAGTGAAACCTGGTTTCTGCCTTTTGTCATCAAACCCGAATAAATCCTGCCCAGTTGCTGACCCGTAGTATTAATCAGATTCATCTCAGTGTAAGCAGTTTCGGGTAATTCTATCAACAGTGTAGAGCTACCCGAGACAGGGTTCGGATTTACCGAAACATTCAGTGTATAGGAGTTTGTTGGTATATCATTCAAGCCGGTAGTGATCGTATTTACGATATTCTTATCGAAATAGATTCGGTATTCACCCGGACGCAGGTTCAGGTTTTGCGCGGTACCTGTGGCCGTGATCGTTTCTCCGGTCAGGTAATCGTACCATACCCCTGCTGATTGGAAAGTTGCGGAGAATGTTCTTTGCACTACGTCAAAATTTGCAACAATATATGTGCTCAGGTTGGGTTCTGAAATTCTGAAATACTTGACGGCGCCCGTCAGGTCATACTGGAAATTGCTGCTGTTGAAAAGATCGGTTTGAGTCTTCCGCAATTTGATAAGGGCGGCTGTCACTTCAAAAAGCCTTCGCCTGTATTCCGCCTGCATATACTGCCAACGGGGCTCTTTCGGCGTAAGCTTACAGATATCTGTGGGAGGCACAGTATTGTCGGTGCAGGCAAAAATCGATTTATCATAGCCTCTTTCTCCAAACTGCCAGATCATCTTGGGACCCGGTATGGTCAGGAATAACGCATTGGCGGCTTCCATCCGCTTTAATGCAGTCGTTTCATTTTTGACATTATAGCCCGTTGCCGAATTGCCATAGGTGAGGTTTTTATACATCAGCCTTTCTTCGTCATGACTTTCCATATACCCCACCAGGTGTGGATTTGTAAAACCTCTTTCATTGCTATTGTACACGATGGAAGAAATATTTGATTTATTGGCGTCATGATAGCCCATGGTCGCTTCGTTGTAAGCATGATTCAATCCTGCGCCACTCCAAAGCAAAAATCCCTGGCTTTGCAATTCCTGTTCTTCATTTTTTGCGGCCAGATGCTCTAGTATTAAGTATGTACCCGGATGATATTTATATATGGTGTCGGCATAATTCTTTAGAATGTCTATCCGGCTTTGGTCGTACGCGCTGAACTGCCCATCATTGGAGGAAGGTTTCTGTGTAAGCCCTTTTGTGAAATCAAGCCGGTAGCCGTCGACCTTATATTCTTTTAACCAATGATCAAATACGCGATGCCAGTAGTATTTGGTAACGGCTTTTTCGTGATTAAAATCCTGGCCGAAACCAAACGCATGTGGCTGCACTTCATTAAACCAGGGATTGTTGGCCGCCGGACGGTTCTGGGCGCTATTCCAATACAATTGCGCCAGCGGGCTCTGGCCATAACTGTGATTGGGCACCATATCCAGGATCACGGCTATCTGTTTCTGGTGACAGGAATCGATAAATTCTTTCAGCTTGTTTTTTGTACCATAATATTTATCCGGTGCGAAATAAAAAGACGGATTATAACCCCAGCTATCATTGCCCTCGAATTCATTCACGGGCATCAGCTCTATTGCATTTATACCTAACCGCTGCAGGTAACTCAGGGTATCGATCACAGTTTGCCAGTTGTGCGCATCGGTAAAATCGCGCATCAGCATTTCATAGATGATCAGGTTGCGCTTATCAGGTTTGGCAAAGGAAGTATTCCGCCAGTTATATCCGGGTGCATTTGTCTGCACCACCGATACATTCCCTGTAGTAAGACCCGAGGGATAAGGTTTCAGGTTAGGATAAGTGGCTGCATTGATATATTGATCGTCGGGAGAAAGTATTTTTTCAGAATAGGGATCCGCGATCTTTAAGGTACCATCGACGAGGTATTGAAATGCGTATTCCTGACCAGGTGTCAGTCCTGTAAAATTCAGCCACCAGTAATTCCCGTCAGGCGTTTTGTTCATTTGGTATTGCGCCTGTTCAGTCCAGCTATTTCCGGCCAGTTCACCAATCACGGATATACGGTTTTTACCTGGCGCATAAAGCACAAGTGTCAGTTCTGTATTATTAGAATTATAATTAATCCCGTCTACCACGCCTGCCGGCAAAGGTGCCGTGTTGACAGCTCCCGCTACAAAAAATTTGATGGAATCTTTAATGATCTCTGATCCGTCAACCGCTTCGGCATATATCGTTGTATTCCCACCAGTAGAAATAACAGGATTGGCAGAGATTGAAGTGGCAGATGCAGCAGTCTGTATCAGTGTTCCATTCAGATAAAGATTCAGGGTAGCCGGCTTGTTGGAAACCGCTGTGAGCGAAATATTATCGCCGACTGCTTTTGAGATCGATTCCGGTTCGGGAGTATACTTCGGCTGAAACGGCGGAGTGGTAAATCGCACTGCAATATCATCATCGTACACGGGCACATACATATCACTTCCATCTGCATTGGCCTGTTTTTGCTGGCCGTTACCATTGCGGAACAGGATAGCGATCTTATAAATCGTTTCTCCCGCTGGTACGTTAAAATAAGTGCGGATATTGTTGATAGTAAAACTGTATTTATTGCTACCCAGGGATGTCGCTTTTGAAGCAGGTAGCGTGCCGGGCCAGTCGAATGGCCCATGTTTCCAGTCGCCCGGATTAGAGCTGGCACTTGTGATCAGACCAATATGAACAAATACATCATTGGGATTGGAATAATTGAACAGACCCTGGTTGCCTTTACTTGCATCTACGGTGATCGTCACGTTATCATTTTCCCTGGGGAATGCCGGTGTCCAGGTCAGCAGTTGGCCATACAACACAGAGCTAAATAGCAGGCAGCTAAGAATTGGCAGCAGTCGTTTCATCCGAGATTCTTTAACCGAAGATACAAATATGTACTTATAACACATTAATTTTTTTACCAGTTATGTGCGGGTGAAATGGTCTGTACTGAATTAAAAATTGAGCTAAACTTAAATCCACGCTATTTGGCAGACCCACATAATCCCGGTCAAAATAGGGCAATACTGTTGGACCGTGCTTGTTAACTTTGAGTCCCAAACCTGGTTGTATGTATTCAAAAGAAACCACGCAGCGGCTTCAAAAACAATCCATTGCTTTAATCCGGCAGGCACAGAAACAGGCCATAGACCCTAAAGATACTGACTCACTTCGCGAGGTGCTCCGTTTACACGAATACCGCTACTATGTGCTCAGTGATCCGTTGATTTCCGACGCGGAATATGACCAGCTTTTCAAGGAACTGGAAAGGCTTGAAAAAGAAAACCCCGGGATCGTTACACTTGATTCACCTACGCAAAGGGTGGCAAAGGGACTGACAAAAGAATTCACCACCGTACAGCACCTGGTGCCGATGTTGTCACTCGACAATTCCTACAACGCTGACGACCTGGTGGACTTCGACAGGAAAGCGAGGGACCTTACGGGCGAGCGGGAAATTGAATATTGTGTGGAACCTAAGTTTGATGGTGGCAGCATTTCACTGATCTATGAAGATGATCACCTGGTGAGAGGCGCTACAAGAGGTAATGGCCTGGAAGGCGACGATATCACCACCAATATCAGGCAGATCAGGAGTGTGCCGCTTTCAGCAAAATTTTCGGATTATGGCATCCAGCAGATCGAGATCCGCGGAGAAGTACTGATCAATAAAACCAATTTTGCAAAATATAATCAGCAGCTGGTGGACCAGGGTTTACCACCACTGGCCAATCCCAGGAATGCCGCGGCCGGCACGCTGCGTATTAAAGATTCCGGCGAAGTGAGAAAAAGAAATCTCGAAGCTTTCGTTTACCATATCAGTGATGTGACACTCGCAACCGGCAAAGACATACCTGCGCAATTAAAAACGCATTCCGGCTCACTGGAGCTATTGTGGCAAACCGGTTTTCGCAGTCCTCAAAAAGAGAAAAAGGTTCTTAAAGGCATCAATGACGTGATCAGCTATTGCCAACAATTTGAAGCCACACGTGATGATCTTCCTTATGAAATTGATGGGATGGTGATAAAAGTAAATGACCTGGCCTTGCAGGAAAAGATGGGCATGACCACCCATCACCCGCGCTGGGCCATCGCGTATAAATTTAAAGCGAGACAGGCGACGAGTAAGTTGCTGAACGTGGAATTCCAGGTGGGTCGCACGGGATCCATCACACCAGTGGCAAAGATCCAGCCCGTGCCGATTGGCGGTGTCACCGTGTCATCGATCTCACTTTTCAATGAAGATGTGATCAGGGAAAAAGATCTGATGATCGGCGATTCGGTTTTGGTAGAAAGAGCCGGGGATGTGATCCCTTATATTGTAAAGTCCCTGGCTGATGTGAGGGCGGGAGATGAAAAGAAAATCGTGTTTCCCAAAACCTGCCCGGTTTGTGATAGCCGGCTTTTCAAGGAAGAAGGTGAAGCAGTATGGCGCTGCGTCAATATTGAATGCCCGGCGCAGGTGGTTGAACGCATCATTCATTTTGTAAGCAAGGATGCCATGGATATTCGTGGCCTGGGAGAAGCCAATATCAGGAAATTTTATGAACTGGGCCTTTTGAAGGATATCCCAGGTATTTACGAATTGGATTTTGACAAGATCGGCGGGATGGAAGGTTTTGGGAAAAAGTCGATCGAAAATCTACAACAGGCCATCCTTAATTCAAAAACGCAGCCGCTCCATCGCATTATCTTTGGTCTCGGTATTCGTTTTGTGGGTGAAACGACTGCTAAAACGCTCGCTCAGGCTGTTCATCATCTTACCGACCTTAAAAACTTTTCAGAAGCTGACCTGTTAAACCTCGAAGATATTGGTCCCAAGGTAGCCGGCAGTATCCTACATTTTTTCAGCAATAAGGAAAATATCATGATGTTGCAAAAACTCGAAGAACTGGGTGTGCAACTCATCAATACCAAAAAGCAATATGCAAGTGAAGGAAACCTGGAAGGCCTAAGTTTTCTTTTCACGGGCACGTTACCAACCTTAAAACGGAGTGATGCGGAAGCGATGGTGGAAGAAAACGGTGGGAAGCTGACAGGAAGCGTAAGCAGCAAACTCAATTACCTGGTGGTTGGTGAAGACGCGGGTAGTAAATTGGAAAAGGCAAAAAAAATTAATACAGTAAAAATTATTTCCGAGGCAGAGTTTTTGAAAATGCTAAAGAAATAAAAAACGACGATAAGAAAATGCTAAGGACTTCAACAATCAAATTTTTAAAAGACCTGCGTAAGCACAACAATAAACCCTGGTTTGATCAACACCGGCAGGATTATGAAGATGCAAAAGCGGATTTTTCAGCCTTCGTACAACTTGTTATTGACAAACATGGGAAAAAGGATCCGGGGATCGCGCACCTGAAGGCAAAGGACTGCATATTTAGAATCAACAGGGATGTTCGATTCTCTAAAGATAAGTCGCCGTACAAAACAAATATGGGCGCCTATTTCAATCCCGAAGGGAAAAAGTCCAACCTCGGAGGCTATTATTTTCATTGTGAACCGGGCCAGAGTTTTGTGGGAGGAGGTATTTGGATGCCGTTACCCGCCGATCTCGCAAGGATCAGGCAGGAGATCGACTACAATCTGGATGGGTTTAAGAAAATTATTTCAGCACGTAAATTTAAGAATGTGTATGGCGATCTTTCGCGCAGCCCGGAATATGCGTTAACCCGGGTACCGAAAGGATATGAGGCTGATAACCCGGCAGCAGATTACCTCAAATTGAAGAGTTTTGTGGCAATGACGCCCCTTTCCGATAGCGACCTGGTATCTAAAGACCTGGTCAAAAAAATACAGGAAGCCTTTGAAACCTTGCTCCCCCTGCTGCGATTCATGAATGAAAGCATTCGTGGTTAAATCCGGCACGATTATTATATTTCCTTAATTATCAATATTAGAAATATATTAACCAAATAAATTTGTCAAATTCAATGTTTAAACATTAATTTTGTACTCTAAACTTATCATTATGTCAACATGGATTATTGATACCGCACACACCGAGATTGGATTTAAGGTAAAACACCTCGTGATCTCAACCGTTTCAGGAAAATTTACAAAATTTGAAGGCAAACTCGAAGGCGATCCCGCCGACCTGACCAATGCCCAGATTACATTTACTGCCGACATTGACAGTATTACAACTGGGAATGAACAACGTGATGGCCATTTGAAATCCGCTGATTTCTTTGACGCTGCCAGTCACCCTAAATTGAGTTTTAAATCAACCGCTATAGTTGGGAAAGGTGATAATGAATATAAGGTCACTGGCGATCTGACCATCAGGAATACAACCAAACCCATTACGTTGAATGTTGAATTTGGTGGTGTACAGAACGACCTGTATGGTCAGACTGTTGCAGGTTTTGAAATAACCGGTAAGATCAACCGCCAGGAATATGGACTCAGCTGGAGTGCCGTAACCGAAGCAGGTGGCATCGTAGTGGCAGATGATGTGAAACTTATTATCAACGCTGAGCTGGTGAAACAAGTAAAAGAGGCTGCTACAGCATAATTTATTTTATATCGTTAAGGTGGGATATAGAAAACCCCTTTTGTTTTCTTTATCCCACTTTACATTTGCTCCCACTATAAGCTTGTCTTATTAACAGCTGCCCTACAGTAAATGATAGCGTATTTATGCATGATTACAGTCGCTCATGGCTTTCGGTCTTTTAATTTTTATTGATATACAATGGCTTGGCGACGACCCCATACGGATTTCACAATTTAATATGCAAAGATTTCGTTAAGTGAGTTGCATTCCCTTTGATGGGTTTGTACTTTGTTTGAGCAAAAACAAACCTTATGAAAAAAATTGTACCCTTACTTTCTGTGACTATCATTTTAGTCTCTGTATCCTGTAGCCGCAAGTATTACACATCCTCTTTCTTCGAACAGCAAACAGCAGGTCACCGCATCATCGCGGTATTACCATCCGAAATAGTTTTAACGGGAAAACAGCCTGATCAATTAACACCAGAACAGATTGCCCAAATCGAGGAAGAGGAAAGCAAAGCCTTCCAGCTCGCTCTTTACAGTAATATCCTGCAACACGCCAATTCAAGAAAATATTATATGTCGGTCGGAGTTCAGGACGTTCATAAAACCATGTCGGTTCTCGATGAAAATGGTATCAGTCTCCGTGAATCCTGGAAACAGGATGACAAAAAGCTCGCTTCACTACTTGGTGTCGATGCGGTTGTCAGGATGCAGATCAGAAAGAAAAGATACATGAGCGATTATGCATCATATGGCGTGACCATCGCAAAGGACGTGATCAGTCAGACACCACTTGGAAATAAGCTGCCCATACCGCGTAGTCTTGGTAAAACTGAAGACATCTACGCCTATTGTAGCGTAGTAAGCAATAGTGTAACGCTGTGGAATAATAATTATAAAGCGGCCGCCGACTGGGATAATCCTTCCACTGTAATTATCGAAAACATCACCGATAATTTTGGAAGATATTTTCCTTACAAAAAAAGAAGATAGATCTCAGTAGTGACTTTTTAAGAGATGTTCAATTTTCATTGTTCAAGTAAACTAGTTTTTTGAATAGTGAAAATTGAACATTCTGTCTTAAAATTTATTCAATCACTGGTTTAATTCAGCAATCCCTTACCCACCAGGTATTCAGCTATCTGCACTGCATTAGTTGCGGCTCCTTTTCTAAGGTTATCGCTAACAATCCACATATTTAAGGTGTTGGGCTGTGTTTCATCCCTTCGTAAACGGCCCACAAATACCTCATCTTTTTCATGCGCATCCTTTGGCATCGGGTATAATGCATTGGCCGGGTCATCAACAACTACCACTCCCGGTGCACCTGACAACAAAGTTTTAACCTCCGGAAGGTCAAACTCATTTGCAAATTCAATATTCACGCTTTCACTATGTCCTCCCATCACTGGTATACGCACCGTGGTGGCCGTAACGCGGATTGAGTCGTCGCGCATGATCTTTTTTGTTTCATTGACCATTTTCATTTCCTCCTTGGTATACCCATTGTCAACAAAAACGTCAATTTGCGGTATCACGTTCAGGTCAATCGGGTATTTATAAGCTTTCTCACCTTCAACGCCGTTGCGTTCATCCATCAGCTGGTTAACCGCTTTTACACCTGTGCCGGTTACACTTTGATAGGTGCTCACCACAATTCGTTTGATACCATATTTTTTATGCAGTGGATTTAACGCCACCACCATTTGAATAGTTGAACAATTCGGGTTAGCAATGATCTTGTCCTCACCCGTAAGCGCATCGGCATTGATCTCCGGTACCACCAGTTTTTTTGTTGCATCCATACGCCAGGCAGATGAGTTATCGATAACCGTGATACCAGCTTCTGCAAACTTTGGCGCCCATTCGAGCGAAGTACCCCCGCCAGCTGAAAATAATGCAACGGCCGGTTTGCCTGCGATAGCATCCGCCATGCTAACCACCTTGTACTTTTTCCCCCTGAATTCAATTTCCTTTCCTACTGATCTTTCAGATGCAACAGGCAACAATTCTGTAACGGGAAAATTTCTCTCCGCCAGTACCTGTAGCATTTTGGTGCCTACCAATCCTGTAGCGCCTACTACTGCAACTTTCATAATTACCTCCTGACCTCCCGCCTGCGCGGAAGGAATTTAATTGTTTAAAAAATAAGTTCTATTGAAACCGATGTCTTGTATACAAAAAAACAGGCCTTCCTGACGGAAGGCCTGCTAAACTTTTATATGGTTACATACATTACGCCGCAAACCTTCCTCAGGAAAATGTCTTCGTACGTTTTGTATGTTTCATTGATTTCATTGCTTCACAAAAATAGGCTACAGGCGCATTCAGTCCAAATATTCAAATCAAAATGCAGTTAAATCCTCCCAAGCAATTTTAAAGCCGGAGAAAAATACTTCAATTAACCGGTGATTTTCCCCTTATACGTTAAGACGGAGCCTGTAAATTGGTCCTCATGAAAACCGTGTGGCTTATTTCCTTCATCATACTTACGAATGTTCTGTCGGCGCAAAACCGGTACGATGTCATCATTACGGAAATTATGAGTGATCCTTCACCCCAGGTAGGACTGCCCAATAATGAATGGATCGAACTAAAAAACTTTTCAAACTCACCCATAAACTTATTGGGTTGGCGCATTGCTGATGCATCCGGTCAAAGTGGCCCTATGCCCGAGTTTATCCTCGAGGTAAACAATTACGTGATCATTTGTGCCGCCAGTGCACGGGATGCTATGGCTTCATTCGGGACCGCCATTTCCGTCACGAGCTTTCCATCGCTCGATAATGATGGAGAGATATTAATGTTAAAAGAGCCAAATGGCTCGGTCATTCATGCCGTTGAATATTCTCATTCCTGGTTTCAAAATGAATTGAAGAAAGATGGCGGCTGGTCACTTGAGATGATCAATATAAGTACACCCTGCCTGGGAAGCACAAACTGGAAGGCTAGTACTGACCTGAGGGGCGGCACACCCGGCATGGTGAATTCAGTGAACGCGATCATTGATGACAACCAGGGACCGGAACTGAAGTATGCATATTTGGGTAATGACTCAGATATAATCCTGGTATTTACTGAACCTCTTGACAGCATGGCTGCAGCGAAAGCGATTAACTATACCATCGACGGTGGTATCAGTATCACATCTGCAGAAACCATACCCCCTTTGTTTGACCGCGTGCAGCTGAAAACAGATAAACCACTTTCGAGCGGTACTATTTATAATATAGCTGCCAATACCATCAGTGATTGTAAAGGGAACATGATCGGATCAACCAATAAAACCAGGGTTGGTCTTCCCGTCCAGTCGCTGGCGGGCGATGTAATCATTAACGAAATCCTGTTTAACCCGCGGCCCAATGCCAACGACTATGTTGAACTCTTCAATAGAAGTGATAAGATACTGGACATATCGGGCCTGTATCTTGCTAACAGGAACAGCAGCCATGCAATCAATGCGATCACCCAAATCAGTCCCACATCGATCTACCTTTTTCCCCGCGACTATATAGTGATAACCACCGATGCTGAAAACCTGGCGCTTCAGTATTTGGTCTCTAGTCCGGATGCTGTTCTCACCCGCCCATCACTACCATCCTATCCCGACACCGAAGGGTTTGTCCTGGTGCTGAACCAGCAGGGTGAGGTACTGGACGAAGTGCACTACCTGGACGACTGGCACTTTAAACTATTAACGGATCCGGAAGGCGTTTCACTGGAAAGATTGGATCCGGACGCGGAAACGCAAAATGCACATAACTGGCATTCGGCTGCTTCAACTGCGGGTTATGGTACGCCCGGGTACCGCAATTCCCATACATTTCAGGTTCCGGATATACCAGCCAGTTTTGAAATCAATCCAAGGATATTCTCACCCGACAATGATGGTCTTGATGATATTGCAACGGTACAATATAAGATCAGCGAACCCGGCTATCTTGCCAATACTACCATCTTTGATGCGACGGGCAGGCCGGTTAAACAGCTTGTCAGGAATGTCTTACTTGGAATAAGTGGATATTGGAACTGGGATGGGCTGGATGATAACGGGCGGAAGTTGCCGGTTGGCACTTATATTCTCTACACTGAGATATTTAATCTTGCCGGTAAAAAAAAGCGGTTTAAAAATACAGTGGTGATTGCCCGGAAACTAAAATAGATATAAAGTCACGGCACCACCGTCACACATTATCTACACCAGCTCAATTTCAAAATTTACCAGGTTTTTGAACAGCTGGATCCTGGCATCGATATCATCTTTCGTAATTTCCTTCAACCGGGTGGGCCCGAATTTTTCAACGCAAAAACTGGCCATCGCAGAACCAACAATAATACCCCGTTTCATGTTATCGAACGAAATATCGCCTGTCTTTGCAATATGCCCCATAAAGCCGCCAGCAAATGTATCACCGGCCCCGGTGGGATCAAAGACATCTTCGAGTGGCAATGCCGGCGCAAAAAACACTTCCTTGTCATGAAACAGCAAAGCTCCATGTTCGCCTTTCTTAACAATAAGATGTTTCGGTCCCATTTGCATAATGGATTTCGCAGCTTTCACAAGCGAGAACTGGCCGGTTAGTTGCCGCGCCTCCGCATCATTGATGATCAGCATGTCGACATACTTCAGCACAATATTCAATTCAGACAGGGCGGATTCCATCCAGAAGTTCATAGTGTCCATAGCGATCAGCCGGGGACGCTTTCTCATTTCCTGGATCACATTCAACTGTATCCTGGGAGCAAGATTGCCCAGCATCAGGAACTCGGCATCCTGGTAACTGTCAGGTATATGGGGATCGAAATCAGCGAGCACATTGAGGTCGGTGATCAGTGTATCACGGCTGTTCATGTCCTCATGATACCGGCCCTTCCAAAAAAAAGACTTCTTCCCTGGAACCACTTCCACACCATCGAGGTGTACGCCTCTTTTTCGCAGTTCCTCCATTTCCTCTGCAGGAAAATCAGAGCCTATAATTGAAATCTGTTGTATGGGCTTTACAAAATAAGACGCAGCATAAGCTACATAAACGGCTGAGCCACCTATGATCCGTTCTGTTTTACCAAAAGGGGTTTCAATCGCATCAAAGGCCATGGTACCTACCGAGATCAGGGACATGAAAGTTTGTTTTTGTTAGAATACTATTGTTACCGCGGGCAATATTACGGCAATTAAGCCAATCCTTAATTCCGGCGTTTTGAATTAATAGCAACTACTTATCTTTGGGTATGGCCAAAATACAGCGTCGCAAGGCATCCAAAAAGGAACTGATCCTGGAAAAAGCAGCTACCATGTTCCGGCAAAAAGGTTTTGCCGCTACTTCTATGCGTGACCTGGCCGAAACAGTGGGCATTGAAGCAGCCAGCTTATACAATCACATCCGTTCAAAGAATGAGATACTGGAGGCCATTTGTTTTGACGTGGCCAACCGCTTCAACAATAATATGGCATTGATCGAGTCGGGCATCCAGAGTTCCATCGCCAAGATCGAAACCCTGCTTCGGTTTCATATCCGGCAAATGGTTGAGAAATACGAAGAAGTATATGTAAGTGACCGGGAGTGGAAACATCTCGAAGAACCCTACCTTTCCAATTTTCAAAACCAGCGAAGCAATTACCGTAAAAAATTCGCTGCCATCATAGAAAGCGGCATACAAAAAAACGAGATCCGTAAGATCGATGCACCTACAGCTGTTCTTATCATGCTCCACGCGGTGAGTGGTATTGAATCATGGCACCGCTCGAAGTCGAGGATCAACGCCGCTGAACTCGAAGACAATATGGTGATGATCATGATAGACGGCTTAAGAAAACAGGGTTGATCCATGTCACTTCACTTTCACTCACTCCGAATAAAGGCAATCCGAAAAGAAACTGCCGAATGTGTCTCTATAGTTTTTGATGTTCCAGCAGAGCTTGTGGACCGGTTCCGGTTTCGGCAGGGCCAGAGTCTCACCATGCGAACCCGGATCAATGACCAGGAAGTGAGACGAACTTATTCAATTTGCAGCAGCCCCTTCGATAATGAACTCAGAGTAGCGATCAAGAAAGTCGATGGTGGCTTATTTTCTCCTTTTGCAAATGACCAATTAAAGGAAGGCGATATACTGGAGGTGATGGAGCCGGTGGGAAAATTCTATACCGAACTCGATCCAAAACAAAAAAAGAATTACCTCGCTATTGCTGCCGGTAGCGGCATCACACCCGTCATTTCATTGATAAAAACAACACTAGCCACAGAACCTTTAAGTCGTTTTACGCTTATTTATGGCAATAGGAGTCGTGTTTCGATCATTTTTTTTGAGGACCTGGAAGCGCTCAAAAACAGGTATCTCGACCGCTTCAACCTGATCAATGTACTTAGTCGCGAAAGAACCGAGTCAAATATCAACTTTGGTCGCATCGATATCGAAAAATTATTGGAGCTATCTAAGCTTGTTGATTTTAGCAGTATGGATGAAGTATTTATCTGCGGCCCGGAAGAAATGATCTTTAGCACAAAGGAATTTCTCGAACAAAAAGGTATTGACAGGAAGAATATCCATTTTGAACTGTTCACTACTCCCGGCATGCCGAAAGGGAATGCGGATGGAGAGTTGGGATCAAAAGGCGCACGAGCTGATGGTCTGCTGGCTGAAGAGCGAAGTAAAGTAACTATCAAGGTGGATGGACGATCCCTGGACTTTGAACTTGGTACTGATGAAGAGGCGATATTGGATGCTGCCTTAAAACGCGGCGCTGATCTTCCATATGCATGTAAAGGGGGCGTATGTTGTACCTGTAAAGCGAGGCTTATCGAAGGGGAAGTAGAGATGGATGTGCATTGGGGCCTTGAAGATGATGAGATTCAACAAGGATATATTCTTACCTGCCAGTCGCATCCAAAGACTCCAGTTGTAGTTGTTGATTTTGATGTGAAATGATAAAACGGAACTCAGTTTTGAAAGCGGAGAAATTTTTCTATAACCAGGACATAATAAAAACGTTTTATACCGTTTTTTCATCGTGGTTTTGTAATAAATACAATCGAAATTTACTTTGAAATTGAGGTACCACAAAATCCGATGTCAGTGATAATAACTGTTGGAAGCCAAAGGTAAATGACTTCATCACCAGCGAGCTTCGCTGATAGTGAGGTTGTATACCACCTTTAAAAAAGGCAGGTGAGTAGGTGGGGGAGGGAGGGCCCGAAGGGGAAGCAATTTCTGAGGTGACTCCCCTTTAAAACCCAGCGCCAAAATCAAAAATTCTCCCTTTCAAACGCCTAGACACTTGAGATTCTTTCTTCATTTTCCATTTCCATTCGACTTACCACACATACGTTCCGGCGCTATTTCCCGGCAACACCGTTGTTGTCCACTTATCACTGAATTTTATATTAAACGTGATCGGTGACCCACCATCATTCAAAGCGATAAGCACTTTCTTTTTTGCGGGTGTCAGAAACGCTACCGTATACAGACTCCCGTGATTTTCACTTGCCACACGCACAGATCCCGCTGGAACAAACTTTGATGCCTGGGCAATAATATAATAAGAAACATTCCTCGTAGTAGTCGTGCCGATCGTTAGTGCGCCTTTGCACTGCGTACAGCCACCCGGTGTATGCGGGCCAAAACCGGGATCATTCGCGAGGTTCCATTCCAGTGCTACGCGACTCCAGTTCCGCATCGACCCAATGACTACGTTTTTCAAATGCCATTTAAAATCACCCTCGAACCCACCCGTGGAAGATGTCCATTGTTCCGTGAAGTATACATGCTTATCCGGGTGACTTGCATGAACGGTCGATAAAGCACTGATGTCGCCAGCATATAAGTGAAAAGCTGAACCATCGACAAAAGCTTTAGCTGCCGGATCATTAAGAATGGTTAATGGATAATCAGGCCGGTCGCAGTTATGATCATAAACTATAATCTTAGTTGCAATTCCTGACGCCTGGAAAGCTGGCCCCAAACTGTTTTTTATAAAATCCCTTTGTTGCTCCGCAGTCATCAACAGGCTTGGATTATTACCGGGATGCAAAGGTTCGTTTTGTGGTGTAATAGCGTCAATAGTTATGCCTTCATCCTTCATTTGCTGGATATACTTCACAAAATACTGGGCATACACATCGTAATACTGTGGTAAAAGACTTCCGCCAACCGAGCTGCCGTTATCCTTCATCCATACTGGTGGCGTCCAGGGACTGCCTAATATTTTAATACCAGGATTAATCGCAAGAATTTCCTTTAACAAAGGAATTAACCCGCTGCCACCAGCCCGCTCGGCATCAAGGCTAAAATTGGAAAGCGTGGGATCGGTTTGACCGGCAGGCATATCATTGTACGTATACACCGAAGCGCTAAGGTCAGAAGCTCCCATACTGACCCGCAGGTAACTTATTCCAATTGAAGTAGGGGAATTGCCGAATAACTCCTGCAGCAGTGCGGCTTTTGTCGTAGAAGGCAAGCCATTAATGAGCGTAGCACTTCCGCTCGTTAACGTGTATCCAAATCCATCAATAGTCTGAAAACGCTGAGTGGTGTCTACCGTTATATAAGGATTTGAATTGGCAGTAGTGCCAAATCCCAATACTACAGATTGCTTTGCAAGCAGGACAGATTGATCGCCCTTTGACAGCCAGAAATCCACTTCATTCACGGCCGGCGGTGGCGGCGGTGGCGGTGGCGGTGGCGTCTCTGCCTCCGCTTTTTCTTTAGAACACCCTCCCCGAAGATTCAGGATAGCCAGCAGTACTATTATAAAAATTTTTAGTTGCATAGAGCGGTATTTTATTTATCGACGATGAGAAAACAACCAGTTTAAAAAATCAGGTTCGCTAAATGCCGGGTCCCAGCTATTATGACCCGCATCAGGATAGACAGTAAATTTTACCCGGGCTTTCACTTTTTCCAGCGCTTTGACCATTTCCTCCGAATACTTTATTGGTACCGTAAAATCCTTTGCTCCATGGAATACCCACCAGCTGGTCGACCTCAGTTGCTCGGCGGTAGATGGAGCACCACCACCACAAATTGGAATAGCGGCAGCAAATAAGCCAGGGTTGCGACGTACGATTTCGAATGTACCCATCCCGCCCATCGACAACCCCATCACATAAACCTGCATTTTTTCAACCGGATACTTTTGGATCAAATGATGGAGCAACTCCTGAGCCATTCTCATGGCAGGCGTTGGCTCTGCATCGGCACTGAAAATAAATTGCCGCTTTCCAGCAGAATCATTCCTGAAACTCACATTACTCCAAAAGCTATTCGTGGGGCATTGAGGGAAGACCACGATGGCAGGATGTTTTGTCCGTGCCCCATCACTCAAAAATAATTTGGAGCCATGAATCAATTGCTTCTCATTAACATTGCCGCGCTCCCCTGCTCCATGCAGGAATAATACAAGCGGGTATTTTTTTGACGCATCATAGTTGGCTGGTAGTAGCAATCTGTAAGGAAGGGTATCCTTGCCATTAATATGGTAATGTTTTTCATACAGGCTTAGATCCTGCGCGAAACCCGCATTGCATATTAACAAGACTACGACAATAACAATCAATCTTTTCATATTATACTCGTTTTAGTAGGTATTTCTGTATAGGTTGTCAAAACGACGGCCGGCTGCTTTTTTAAGAGGGATCTGCAATCCCCCTGTTTTTTCAAGCCAGTTAAAAAGCTCAGTTCTCAACTGAATGCCTGTCTGTTGATAACTCGTGTCCCGAATAAGATTATTCATCTCATATGGATCAGCCTGCAGGTCATATAACTCATTGATGTCCCAAACTCCGTTATAATAAATATACTTAAAGCGCGCGCTCCGGATCGCAAACGTCGTGGGTGTTTGCGGGAATGCGGCCTCCCAGTAGTATTCATAAAACACTTTGTTCCTTTGCCAGGCTGCAGTATCACCCTTCAATACATTCGCAAAAGAATAACCCTGCATATTCAAAGGCGTCTTTATTCCGGCAAGTTCCAGGAAAGTTGGAGCCAGGTCTACGTTCATAATATTTTGGTTGATGACAGAATTGGGTTTTACCATTCCCGGCGCCCAGACCAATAAAGGAACCCGCATCGACTCTTCATAAGCATGCCGCTTGTCTATCAAGCCGTGTTCACCAAATGAAAACCCATTATCGCCCATATAAACAACCATCGTGTTATCCTGTAAACCTTGCGCACTGACCCAGTCAATAACTTTTTGGATGCTTTCATCAACAGCCTGCAATGTTTCCAGGTAACGACGATAAAAATCATCAAAAGGTATCTGACCATGATACATGTGATCCACCCCGTGCCAGCTGTAGCGCTGCTCACGCACCCACCTGGGTATGTCCCGGTAATTGACTTTTGTCTGCGGCGAAGTGACAACTCCAAAGGTTTTGCTACTATCTGTAGCTGTCAGGTACATCGAAGGAGGGCAGATGATTGGAATATCGGCATATTTCCCTTCGTGTCTTTTTGCGGGATAAAATTCTGCATGTACGCCTTTATGTGACAGGTATAAAAAGAATGGCTTGTTTTTATTCCGCCCTTCCATCCATTGGATAGCCTGCCCGGTTAAAGCATCGGTTACATAGGTCCCCGCCGGTTGTCTGACTCTCTTGCCATTTATATTGAATTCAGGATCATAGTACACGCCCTGTCCCCGAAAACTCACCCAATGATCAAATCCGGGCTGTGGCATATCATCTGTATTACCCATATGCCATTTGCCCAGGAAAGCTGTCTGGTAGCCGCTTTGCTGCATATACTTTGGAAAAAATACAAGGCCCTTGGGCAAAGGAGCTTCGTTGTCAACAACCGTATGTGTATGTGCATACTGGCCTGTTAGTATCGATGCCCGGCTGGGCGAACAGAGTGCGGTTGAAACAAAGGCATTCTTCAAATGAGCACCTTCTTTGGCCATTCTGTCCATCCCGGGGGTTTGCAGACCTTTTATCTTATTCATAAAACCCATCGCATCATACCGGTGATCATCGGCAAGGATAAAAATGATATTCATCGGTTTGGCTTTGCCCTTCTGTGAAAACAATACGGTATTCATCAAAAGACAACCGATCAATAAGAAACAAATTCTTTGCATTGCCATATTCTTTTAATTCCGCGTATCTATGTTACACTACCTTAAATAATCTCACTTCACATCCCTGGTCCTTATCTCAATCGACGCCAACGCAGGTAAACCTGATACCGGTTTATTCAGATAAAAATAACTGACCGCTGAATAGTCATCCACACGATAAAAATTGACCCATCCATCCGGGAATGCCGGGTCGGTGATCATGGGTGGATCAGGCATATCCAGTAGTCTTACAAAACCTGCTGGTCCATCGATGGTAACAGGTTTTAGCTTTGCGCCGTTTTCAAACAAATACTTAACATCATTTTTGCCCCAGCCTCCTATTTGCTGAAGGGTGACCTTTAAATCCCTGCTGAAATAAATCGCATCTGGAATATGCCAGCGATAGAAACAATATTGCCTCAAAGAATCACTTGCCACCGTACAACCCTGGTAAAGATTTGTAAATGTGCCGAGTCCCCAGGCACTGCCGATATAATCTTCAGCCCCTGTACCAGCTATCGTTGGATACGCTGAGTCGCCGTCGAGATACATTTTAACCTCACCCTCACCCCACCAGCTTTTACTATACGAAGAGTCAGTATTTAATCCCACCGTCATCCCGAGAAACCTTCCCTTCCCTTTGATTTTTGGCAAAACAAGAAAATCTTCTCCTAAATTTCCGCCTGACTGGCGCGACCAGTAAGCATGGAAATAGAGTGCGTCAGGTGAGATTTTATTTAGCACATAATCTATGTCATAGAATAATTTCACGTCTTCCTTTCCTTCGTTGATCAACAACACCTTTGCTGCTGTGCGAAACGGCATGGGGATATAACTATTAAAGGACCGACCCTCTCCACTTGAGAATAGTGCGGACTGAAAAGCGACCTGTTTACCGACATTATACCCGAAAAAATCACCCATAGGCACATCAACAGCGGGTTGCGCCGAATTATCCCAAAAAAACTGAAACCGAAGACTCCTGAGTTTTACAGGATTTTGATCAATCGTCATCCAGATACGCTGGATTGTACCCTGTCCTTTTATATCCAAAAGTGACTTTGCTGCGCCAGGCTTTATTACTTCAAACGCATTTCCCTTAGCGGTTCTATTTGTTTTACCACCCTGGCCTTTCACCCCGTTTGGATTTTCAAAACTACTCAGCCGGCTCTCTGTAGATTTAGGCATTTCATACAGTGATTGAGCGCCCGAAATACAGGCAACTCCCAAAACCAAAGCAAGCAATAAATATTTCATATGCAGATCGTCAGAGTAATTTAAAACCCGCTTCTTTTACATCCCGGCTATTGCCACCGATAAATAACTTGAATTCGCCGGGTTCTGCCACATATTTCAGGTCATAGTTGTAATACTTCAGATCATTCACTGTGATATCAAACGAGACCGATTTCGTTTCCCCGGCTTTTAATGCAAGTTTTTTAAACCCTTTGAGTTCTTTCACGGGTCGCGTACTGGTGCCAACCAGATCACGAATGTAAAGTTGTACAACCTCCTTACCATCTCTATCTCCGGTATTTGTAACAGAAACAGTTGCAGTTATTTTTTGTCCCGGCTTCATCGTTGCGCTGCTTAACTTAATATCACTATAAGAAAAATTTGTATAACTAAGTCCGAACCCAAACGGATAAAGCGGATCATTGGAAACATCGAGGTAATTTGAACGGAATTTCTGAAACCATTTTCCTTCAGGCAAAGGACGACCGGTGTTTTTATGATTGTAGAATAAAGGTATCTGTCCTACATTTTGCGGAAAGGTTGCACTTAATTTGCCGGAAGGGTTTACATCGCCAAATAATACATCCGCTACAGCATAGCCCGCCTCTGAACCACCAAACCACACATTTAATATAGCAGGTACATTTTTTTGTTCCCAGGTTAGGGCCAACGGCCTGCCTGTAAATAGAACCAGTGCAACTGGCTTACCTGTTTTTAGGAGGGCCTGTAATAATTTCTTCTGTATCCCGGGGATCTCGATATTGGTTCTACTACTCGCTTCACCACTCATCTCAGCGGCTTCGCCCAATACGGCAACGATCACGTCTGCCTGGTTGGCAACGTTCAATGCTTCCTGTAATATTTCCTCTTCCGGCCGGTTGTCTCTTCGTAAAGTTTTACCGAACATAGTGGAGTTAGCCTCCAACACACTATCCTCATCAAGGTTTGATCCTTTTGCATAGAGGATCTTCGCATTATTGCCAGCAAGTTCCGTAATACCTTTTATTACCGAAACAGCCTTTGAATGAATTGCCGCCACACTCCAGGTGCCGGTCATATTCTCGGTTGCATCAGCCAGCGGCCCAATCAGGGCAATGGTTCCAGACTTCTTTAAAGGCAACACATTCCCTTCATTCTTCAACAAAACAAAACTTTCCGCCGCTATCGATCTTGCTTCCTTACGGTGGGCATCATTGAAAACTTCAGTCTTTGCCCTGTTCTCGTCACAATACCGGTAGGGGTCATCAAATAAACCAAGCTTGTATTTCGCCTCAAGTATTTTCCTGCATGCGGCATCGATCTGGGCCACGGCTACTTTACCTTCTTTTATAGATTTTTCAATAGTTGTCAAAATTCCTTCCCCTACCATGTCCATGTCAATACCCGCATTCAGTGCCCTGGCTGATACGGTTGGCAAATCCCCAATACCGTGATCAACCATTTCATTGATACCTGTGTAATCAGTTACTACAAATCCTTTAAACCCCCATTGTTTTCTTAACAGGTCGGTCAGCAACCACTTATTGGCTGTAGCAGGAACACCATCAATTTCGTTGAAGGAAGCCATAACTGAACCCACACCGGCGTCCACGGCGGCTTTATATGGGGGTAAATATTCATTATACATCCGCTGCCGGCTCATATCTGTTGTGTTGTAGTCGCGCCCTGCTTCCGATGCGCCATACAAGGCAAAATGCTTTACACATGACATGATCGTATTGTTCCTTGCAAGATCATCTCCCTGGTACCCCTTTACCATTGCCTTTGCGATCTCTGAACCGAGATAAGCGTCTTCACCATTTCCTTCAGAAACACGACCCCAACGTGGGTCGCGTGAGACATCCACCATCGGCGAAAATGTCCAGTTGATGCCGTCCGCACTCGCTTCCTGCGCCGCAATCCTCGCACTTCGCTCTACCAGTTCCATATCCCAGATGCAGCTCATACCCAGCGGGATTGGAAATACTGTTTCGTAACCATGGATCACGTCCATACCAAACAGCAGCGGAATTTTTAGCCGGCTTTTCTCCACCGCCAGCTTTTGTACTTCCCTGATCTTTGCGACCGACTTTATATTGAACAATCCGCCGACCTTTCCCTGCTCGATCTTTTTGGCAATATCAGAACTATTGGCCTGGCCTGTCGTGATATCGCCAGCAGCGGGCAGGTTGAGCTGACCGATCTTTTCCTGCAGCGTCATTTTCCTCATCAATCCGTCAATGAATGACTTCATTTTGGCCTGGCGGGCATCCTGGGCTTGAAGGTTAATGGTTGTAATGAGGACCAAGCCCAATAACAACTTGTGGGAGAATTTCATGTTCAACATTTTTTATTTCATTAAATGAGGTGCTATCATTCTGCGCCAGATGGTATAACCCTTCTCATTCATGTGCAGATTGTCATCCAGGAAAATATCAGTCCTGGGTTTACCTTCATCATCAATCATCTCTTTATAAACATCTATATACCCTGTACGCTTTTTCGATGCTAAAAACTTTTTTATAAGTTCATTTCCCCGTCTCATCTTCGGCAATAACATCTGCCGGCTGGGACTTGGCTTCATAGAAACATAAGTTACCTGCACCTTCGGAAACTTTTTCCTGATTTGCTGAAATAACTCCTTAAATCGGTAGGCGACATCCTCACCCGTTGTCGTATCGGACGCAGCAATGTCATTCTCGCCACAATAAATGACGATCTGTTTGGGATGATAGGGATACACGATATCTCGTATATACCGCAACTGGTCCAGGAGCGTTGAACCTCCAAACCCGCGATTGATAATTGTATGACCCGGGAAATCCTGCTGTACATCTTTCCACATGGTAAAAGACGAACTGCCGATAAAGAGAATTGCATTCCTGGGTGGAGCTACTGCGGAATCACGCTTCTTAAATAACTGAATATCGTTCCAGAAAGCAGGCTTTACATCCTGCGCGATCAGGCCACTATAAATCAATGCCGATAACCCTAAAATTAAAAACCTTCTCATGTCATATATATTAAAAAACTGTCAGAATTCTGAATTTAACCTCCCAGGATTATCTGAACTCATAAATAGCATAGCCAAGTTCTGCGAACAAACTCACAGTTCCTCAATTCACCTGCATCACTTTTGTCCTCTCAGACACCCCATTTTCATTGATGGCTTCTATTGAATAATAGTATGTCTTTTGTGAATCCATCGCTTTCATCCAGTATTCATTATTGGCGTGGACCATGATACTGGTGTATAGCTTTTCGGGATGCGTTCCATAATAAATATTGTATGCAAACGCATCGTCAGCGGGCTTCCATTTAATAAAAGCGCTTCGCTTATCCTTTTCTGTCCGTAAAACAATAAACCCCTCTACCGGCCGGGGCTTTTCGCCATTACCATGCCCGAATACCCGCAATCCACTAATTGCAAATTTTCCCGTCGGCATTTTAATATTTTCAAGTTTAATAAATCTTGCCTGTACCGGATCTTCAAGTTCAATATAATCATGAGGAACATCTTTTGTATTCCTGCTTTTATCAACAAGTAGTTTCCATTTTTTTCCGTCAACAGAATAGTGAATCCTGTATTGGTGAGAAAGCCCAATGGTCTTACCCAGGAAAATAGTGTCCATTTCCTTCGGAAAACTAATATCCTGGTCGGCATAGTTTACCTGTATGGCATTCACAGTAGATACTGTGCCCAGGTCCGATTGGATCCATTCTCCTTTATCACCGGTTTTCGCGCTCCAGTAAGTTTTTGCCAATTCATCTACCGCGAAATTAGCATGATAGCCACCCAATGTTGAAGACACCTGTACAGGCTTACTGAAATTAAGCAACATCCAACCGGTAAAATAGGGCGACTTCCCGTCGGCACCATAAGTAGCCCCGTTAAATCTCGCATCAGGAATGTAGTGAGGATAATCACCGAAAGTGGTATTGCAATACATCATATCATCACTATCAAAACCGGCTGGCCAGATACCCAGCCTTCTTTCAAACGTATTCTTTACCGAGATCACCGTCGTGGATATATGCCAGTAATTATTAAAATTATCCTGGAACGTAGCGCCATGCCCTGCACCCCTGACAAATCCACCCAGCTTAAAACTTAAAGGATCTGATTGTGCTTCAAAGGGACCGAGTGGACCATCACCGACCAATAGTCCGTCGGCATAGCCACTGAACTCGGTACCAGGCGCACCATATTGTAGATAGTACTTCCCCTTATACTTCGTCATATGAGATCCCTCAATAAAAGGATCCAGGAAAGTATTATCCATATGTTCACCAAATCGTTGCCATCCAAATCTCCAGGGCTCCAGCACATACATTTCCTTCCGCGTGCCAATGGGTTGAAATGTCTTTCGGTTCAGTTCGATACCGTACATGGGAAATTTATTGCTGCTACCATTATACATATACAAACGCCCATCTGTGTCGGTAAAAAAAGAAGGATCCCAGCCACCAATCTCGAAAGAATCGACCAGCGGTTTCCACTCATTGGCTTTGGGATTTGTGCTCATCCACAAAGTAAACTTGCTGGTATAGGTAGAACCAAATACCAGCATGGTATCTCCGACAATTCCAACGCCAGGAGCGCAGAGTTCATCGTATACCCCGGCATTCCACGGACGGAGGAACTTCCTGGAGATGAAATTCCAGTTCAACATATCACTACTCCACCAATAACCCCATTGATTAGTGCTGAATAAGTAATAATCCCCTTTATAATTTACGATAACAGGATCGGCTGTTGCCCGATGCCGGCCCCACTGACTAAAATTGGGAATAGGAGTATAGCCATAGTCAATATTTATAGGATTACAATACGTCTTTTGCTGCGAATAACAACCAAATGCGACAAACAGTATTACCAATAATGTCAATAACTTCTTCATCTAATTTTTGATTTTGAAATACCCAAATGCTGCATCATCTGGCCCTGCCGGTTTTATTTGGCCGACCTATCTGCCTTTCTCCTGTTCATCAACCAATCGACACTAAAACGTCCCGGCCCAAGGAAAAAGAATACCAACCCCAGTAGTACAAACATAAAAGGATGCTGGTCTTCATACCAGATACGACCTTTACCTACAAACACCGAGATATAAAGCATGGTCAGGATCAATACAACAGAAGCCAGCCGGGTTAAAAAACCTAACGCAAGCATGATCCCCGCTATCAACTCAGCCGCTTTCCCAAAATAGATCATATACAAGGGTGATGACATCCATGTAAGGTAACTCCGCATCGTTTCTTCATTAAATATCTCCGCGCCATGCAGTATCATAAATATCCCAACCACGACCCTTATAAATGCTAGCCCGGATTCAGGCCATATTGGGTCTATTGAAAAAAGTTTATTCATATCCAGTTTTTGGTAAGCCCATTTTTATTTCACTGCTGTATCATAACAATTCCTTGTGTGTTTCTACACCACGGGCCATTTGAAAGTGGACTGAAGATTCACTCTCCTGCCTGTCGCTCCGGACTCTCTTGTGGCTTCTATCACTTCCAACACGTGCAACGCATGCTCCACAGCAATAAGCGGCTCCTTGCCCGTAATCAGCGATTCGGATATCACCGATGCGCCTTCCTGCCATACATAGGTCTCTGGATCTGGAACAAATCTTTGTGTCTTCTCATGGTCATGTGTGGCCATGTCCACACCATGCGGCGCCCAGTCGTAACCCGCCATGGCCATATTGCCATGCGTACCCCAAACCTGTATCGTCGGTTTTTCCTGACCCTTTCCTTCATGCCCATACGGGTCAAAGTAGTTGAAACCACACTGCACATGCGAAATAACACCCTGGCCATGATCCATCAATAACATAGCATTGTCCTCGGCTTCTACTTTTATCTTCCCTTTGTTGTCTACGGTTCTTTCAGGGGTTACAATGCTTGTCATTGCCATCACACTTTTGGCAGGGCCCAGCAATCCGGTTAGTGTCGCGATATTGTACACTCCCAGGTCCGGCAAGCTGCCACCGTTCTTTTCATAGAAGAAAGCCGACCATGTAGGCCCGGTATGACCGTAGTGGGCATGTGCGCAGGATACTTTGCCCAGTTTACCTTCCTTCAACGCTTTTGACATAAATGCAAATTGCGGACTGTTCACAACAGCGGGAGCTCCCCATATTCTAAGCTTCTTTGATGTAGCAAAATCCAACAACGATTTACCTTCTTTATAGGTATTTGCCATCGGCTTTTCACTCCATACGTGCCGACCGGCATTTAAGGCTATCTTGTTGAGACGGCCATGTTCCTGCATATCGGTAAGATTCACCAGCAGGTCAAATTTGGGCCCGGCCAATTGCTGATCAATATGTGGATAGTGGTTCTGCACATTGAATTCAGCCGCTCTCTTCTTTGCCCGGTCGTACACGATATCGCATACACTTACCAGTTCCACAAACGGCGATTTACTGAGATGTGGAAGGTAAACGCCGGATACGCTGCCACATCCAATGATCCCGACCCGTGTTTTTTTATCGGACGTAGTTAATGCAAACCCCTCAAGCGAGGAGACTAATAATGCTGCACCTGCCATGGCAGTACGTTGCAAAAATTGCTGGCGTGAGATATTGTCCATAGATTTTTTGTTTTATAGATAGATGATGATATGTACGATTTTAGTTTAAAGTTTTCCCCGACTCCTGGTTCAGTTTCTCGAGACCCTGCTTTACATCCCTGTCGCTCATGAATAGTTTCCACAATAGTCCCGTTCGATAATTCTCTATCATAACCGCCATCGGTGCCTGGTTCAGTCCCATATAAATTTCCGAACACCAGTTGCTGGTAAGGTTGAACGCGTCACGAAAGCCATACTCACCCCATAAGAATTTTCCATAATTATGGTAATAGTTCCTGAGCGCTTTCATGGATTCATCTGGTGTATAAGGAAAAGAACTTATTGCGCCAGTCGGTGCCATCTTACCTGTTTCCCTACCCGGAACCGGCTCATCAGCGGCATAGTGAAATGGTCCATCACTAGCCGTGAGTCCCCAACAGCTATCGCCATACCCTTCGAAATTGCCAGGATTGTCCACACAATAGCGGTAATTGATACGGGCAATGTTCTGGTTGTTGTCAAAATAATTGGTGTACCTGTCTGTCAGCTGATGGGGATCATAACCAAGGTAGGAATAATGTATAAAGAAAAGTGGACCGCCGTTAGAAACTCCTACATCCAGTTTTATATCGTAATACGTTTTCCCATTGGTATACATCGAACCATCCGTAGTTCCTCCCCATCCTGAGCGGTATTCCTGGCCGATGCTGTCCTGGCTGGCCCAGCCTGTATAGTATAAGCTTGCCGGCACCGGATGTGTAGGCGATGCTATGGCCAGCAAATAGGTTACCATGGTTTCATTCCAACCGATCAGTTTATGATCAATGACCCATTCCTGGTCGGGCGACCAGTGCCAGTAAAGGAATTTACTGTCGGGAAAACGCCGATACCAATCCCATTCCGTATTTTCCCAAATGGCCGTGATCTTGTCCCTGATCTTTTTTTCATCAGCATCTTCTTTATTGAAATACGCCCGGGCCGTCAGTAGTCCCTGGAGTAGGAATGATGTCTCCACCAGGTCACCACCATTATCGCGACTCCCGAAAAAAGGTTCTGCCCTGCCGGTAGTACCATCAATGAAGTGGGAGAATGCGCCATGAAATTTATCCGCCTTTTCAAGAAAGTTCAGGGTTCTTAAAAACCGTTCAACCGACTGCTCACGGGTGATAAAATTTCTTTCTGTTCCCACTATCAACGCCATGATACCAAAACCAGAAGCGCCTGAAGCGATCATACTATGCCGGCCTGCAATATTTTCTTTGGCCAGCCCACTGTTAGGCTCAGCACCTTCCCAGTAATACCGGAAAGCTGCTTCCTGCACCATCGTCAGCAGTTCTTCATCCTTCAGAATCCTGGTGCGGGCGGATAGAGTGGCAGACAAACCTGATTCTGTATACTGATCACTTACAAATGATATTTTATAGTGATAATTCTTTCCCGTGTGACCTGTAAAGTCGGCATACCGGCTCGTGAACGGCAACTGGATGCCAACGGGTTTGAAATTCTTACCGTCTTCCGAACGATAGACCTGGACATATTTGACACCTTCATCCTTTATCGGCGTCCAGGTAATATCAACGTGCTTTGCGTACCCTTTTACGCTTGTAATGACCGGTTTCTGTGTAACAGGCGTTTTATTAATCCCGGGCAGCAATTCGATATCGTCAATATAAAGGGTGTGCCGGCCATTACCAGAAGCACTCTTTTGTGAGAATACAACCGCAATGAAATCGGTCTCAATAAACGTATCGGTACTAACGAATGACGTGACTGGCAGGCTTACCTGTGTCCATATTTTAACGCGGCTGGTAGTAAACTGGGATGCCTGCGTCAGAGAGCTATCCTTCAACATAAGCTGCACTGCCGGGAAATCACCTGGTTTGGTAGAAGCCGAGGGATTGTAAATCCAAAAAGACAAACGGGTGCCTTTCTTAAAATGATCCTGCCCTCGGATCTCCTGCTTAAATATAGTTGCCTGCCAGGAGCCCTGATTGCGATTTTCATACTCAAGCTGTATCGAGTTGCCGGGTGTATGAAAATGTTTTTCGTTGACCGGGAGTTTATTGTTCACATTCCTCACAGATGATGCCCCCTTGGCTGCAGTACGGCTAAAAAAGTAATGCCCGCTCATCCGGCTGTTTGAAAAAAAGTTGTAGTCATACGGCGGTTCAGCCGCCGATGCAGTAATCGAAATAAAGCCAATCAGTATAAGCAATCGTCTTCTCAACGGAAAAAAAATTTAATCATAATACATAATTGTTCATTCATCGAATCAGGGTGGCTGTGCCATTGAGCCTGATTCTATTTTGTCCGGGCTCGGTGTATTCCAGTGTCCAGATATAAACGCCGGTCGATTGAAGTACACCGTTTATGGTACCATCCCATTTCCTGGTCCATTCCCGTGATTCAAACACCAGTCTGCCAGAACGGGTAAAAACACGAAAAACCAGATCCTTTGCTTTATAAGCGTTGACCGGGTAGAGATAATCATTTAATCCATCTCCATTGGGGGTAAATGCATTTGGTACCGCGATATAGCAATTGTCTGCAACTTTCACCTGGTGATATGCGGTATCAGAGCATCCGGCAGAGTCTATAACTGCCAGGCGTATCATATAATCTGTAACATGGGCGGGTATTGCATACTGCTGGAGTGAGGGTTTTTCCTGGTCACTGACTTTTCCATCTCCAAAATCCCAGGCCCAGTTTACAATGGATCCTGTACCCTGGTTGACAAATGTGGCAGTATCACTGGGCCGGCATAAATAATCCGGACCCACCGGAGTAGCCTTTACTTCGATACTGTTCAAAACCTTTACTCTTATAGAAGCCGTATCGGTACAACCTGAATTATCGGTTACAGTAACAGTATAAATGGTTGTAACTTCCGGAGACGCTGTAGTGAAATTGCTGTTGGGATTGCTTAAACCAGCTGATGGCGTCCATACAAAACCATTACCGCCGGTTACACGCAAGTTTGCAAAATTACCTTTACATATTGCTGTGTCGGCACTCACGCTTACGTCCGTTCCAATAACCGATACATATATACTATCAATACCTTTACAGCCTCCTGCAGACGTAATTTCAACGTAGTACTTGCCACTATCTGCGAGTGTAGCCTGGCTGATACCTGGATAGGGCACTACATCATAAAAATTATTAGGTCCGGTCCATATATAACTCGCGGCACCCTCAGCACTAAAACTAATACGACTTCCGCTACAGACAGGCGAATTCGAAGTGATTGAAATATTATCCGGCATTCCGTCAACCTGCACAATATTATAATTGGATACCATGCTACAGTTGGGATTGCCGATCAATGCGGCTTCTGACGCCCGTACCCGGAAATAGTAAATACCAGGAACTGAGAATACCGGCGCAAAAAACTGGCTGGTTTCTCCGGGTATATCGACCCATGTAAGGCGATCAACGCTTTGCTGCCACTGATATGCCGGGTTTATAAAGTTTCCCCGGGATATTGCCCCTTCCATGGGTATGCTGGCATTGGCCTGATAACATACACTTTTCATGACATCAGTGGAACCGACAAAACTAACCTGTAATGCCGGTGCGTCTGCATCCGATGGCCTGAGTTGAATATCATCGATGGATAACTTCTGCCCACAATCCTGGTAGCCTATATAACGGTTCTTCAATTTCAGAACTACCCCAGTCTCACCGGCAGGCAAATCAAAATAGATTCCTGCAGACCCCTTCAAAGCAGGAAAAGATTGAAGTGAAGTAGAATTTGCAAGTTCCACACCTGAAAGCGTCTCCACAACAAAACGAACATTCAAACCCACGGGTCCGTTCTGGCAGTCCCCCAGTGATGACACAGCAGCGGTAAAAAGATAAGAGGCATTATCACAAAGACCTCTTACCGTATCAACATAGTAAACTCTGGAGAGTAATGTATAAGTGTTTACTAGCATCATATAACCTTCATAAGCTACTTCATTAAACCGAAACGTGTGGTCGAGGCTGACAAGGTTCCATCCATTGGCCGGGTAACAGGAAATATTGTTCCTTGCAATTGTATACTCCCCCAATCCCGGGCATAGTGCCGTTGTGTAGGTATATCCCGTTTTACCTGTTGCCAATGCCGGCCCGGGATTGGGCGTGCCATCCCCAAATGTGACGTTGAGTATGGGATCAGGCATCCCAGTATACCAGACTTGTGCATATATATGTTTTGTAAATAATATTATTGACATCAAAAGGTAATATTTGATAATTTTCTTCTTCATTACCTACAAAATCAATTTCCAACGCTTTACTACTCCAAATGTGGGCTGGCAAATCCCAGTTTTTTCAATCCATTCTTTATCTCCGGGCAACTCATAAACAAATTCCACAATAACCCGCTTCGATGGTTCTCGATCATTACAATGATAGGTCCCTGGTCGATGGCAAGGTGACTGTTGGCATGCCAGTTCTTTGTTTCATTGAATGCGTCTGAAAAACCATACTCTGTCCATATCTGGTCGCCATGATCGTTGTAAAAATGTCGCAGGGCCTGCATTGAATATTCGGGTGTATAGGGAAACGAAGACAACGCTGCAGTGGGTGTGATGGTACCATGATCATTGGTTGGTGAATGAGCATTGTAACCATTGTAGGTATCGCTTGCCGTAAGTCCCCAACAATTCTCTCCGTATCCTTTAAACTCCTTTGGATTATCGATACAATATGCCCGGTTGATAAGCGTATGATTCTTATTCTGTTCCCAATAATCGGCATAACGATCTTTTAACCCACGCGGATCAAGCCCAAGAAATGAATAATGTGCAAAAAACAAAGGACCGCCATAGTCGAAACCCAGTGGAAGTTTTATTTTATAAAATTCCTTTCCATTCTTAAAAAAATTGCTCTGAGCCCAACCCCGGTGATATACCGCGGCGTTTACAGGATAATTCTCAGCCGACGCGGCCAGGATATACATGATGAGGCATTCATTAAACCCTCGCACCGGGAAGTTCATAGCCCACCCGTTGTTGGGGCTCCAATGCCAGTACAATACTTCTTCACCTTTAGTAAACCAGTCCCATTCTATGCCGTTCCACAACCAGCCAATTCGGTTACGCAATTCACGTTCCACCCTGTCATCACCGGTAAAATACTGGCGCGCACATAACAAACCCTGGAACAGGAAAGATGTTTCCACGAGATCCGCCCCGTCATCCTTGCGGCTAAAGGGAATGGTTTTACCCGTTGCGCCATCCAGCCAGTGAGGAAATACACCATGATAAGAATTTGCTTTCAATAAAAAGTTTACCATCTTCAAAAGAAACCTGGCAGCAGTGTCTCTCGCGATCCATTTTCTTTCGGTAGCAACGATCACTGCCATGATGCCAAAGCCCGTACCACCTGTGGTGACCACTTCATTGCCATAGTTATAAGCCTCGTTACTACGCTCCCTGGCCAACCCGCTTACAGGATGAGCGAAATCCCAGAAATAGCGAAATGTTTGTTTTTGAACAAGGTCAAGCAAAGCAGAATCCGACAAGTTTTTCGGTCGGTTGGCCGCATTGAATACAACCGCCGCTTTCTTCTGTTTTACCTGCGCCAGCACTGTCTCATGTAAACTAATACTGGCAACCAGAAAAAATAAAACAATCTTCTTCATGTATTCTTATTTTGCGTCATTTTCATATCCTCACATTCCCACATTCCCACATTCCCACATTCCCACATTTTCACATTTTCACATTTTCAAATCTTCAAATTCTCAAATTTTCAAATTCACAGATATCCCGCTGAAAATCCCAGAGTTTTCATCCCGTCTTTTACTTCGGGGCAGCTGGTGAACAGATCCCAGATCAGTCCACTTCGATAATTTTCAATCATCACGATAATGGGACCCTGGTCAATGGCCAGGTAAGTATTGGCAAACCATAGATGATGCAGAGAAAACGCATCTACAAAGCCGTATTCTTTCCATATCTTATCACCCAACACATAATAATAAAACTTCAGCGCCTGCATTGATTCCCCAGGAGTATAAGGAAACGAGGACAAGGCGGCAGTTGGAGCAATATAGCCGCGATCGCTTGTCGGGGAACTTGCATGGTAGCCATCTTTGATGTCGCTGGCCGTAAGTCCCCAGACAGAATCGCTGTATCCGAAATAGTTACCGGGATTTGTTTTGCAGTAATTATAATTGATCAGGGTATGATTTTCTGTCTGCGTACTATAATTGGCATAAGTATCTGTCAGGCTAGTAGGATCGATGCCTAAAAATGAATAATGCGAAAAGAATAAGGGCCCACCCATTTCCGGCCCCAGGGGCAATTGGTATCCGTAATAGTTTTTCCCATTCTTCATGCCTCCATTCGATGCCCATCCCTCATCATACACTACCTTCGGAACTGAATGCGTTTTCGAAGAAGCCGCCAGAACATAAGTAATCAGGCATTCATTCCAGCCTTTTATTTTCAGGTTCATGATCCAGCCGTTTGCATTCGTGGAGCTCCAGTGCCAGTAAAGAGCATTTTCATCATTTTTTCTAAACCAGTCCCACTCAACCCTGTCTGCAATGGTATTGATATCGCTCCTTAGATTTGTTTCGGCTATATCGACGCCATTAAAATACTGCCTCGCTACTAAAAGGCCCTGGATCAAAAAAGAAGTCTCCACGATATCTGCCCCATTATCATTCGCACTAAAGGGGATCACTTTACCTGTTTCACCATTAAACCAATGCGGATAGGCGCCATGAAATGTTTCAGCTGTATTTTTTAGGAACGCAACCATATTCTGCAGCCTTTCCAGGCCCTGTGCCCTGGTAATAAAGCCGCGGTGGATGGCTGTTACGATAGCCATGATGCCGAAACCGGTGCCTCCTGAGGTGTATATTCCCGGGTCGGTATTTCTTTCACGGATCATCCCACTGCCTGGATGCGCCAGATCCCAGAAGTACTTAAAAGTTCTTCGCTGAACAGAATCCAGCAGGGCCTCGTCAGTAATAGCAGGAAATTTCCTGGAGGAATCGATGCTGGTGATAAAAGAGAGCTCTGTCGCATTTGTAATATTTCCGCCAGCTGCTGATTTTAATGAATTAGTAACACCCACCCTGTACCTGTTAAGGTTGCTCAAAGCACTTGCAGGTTTGACGACCACCACACTATCTGCATTTTCGTAGGCAGCGTTGAAACTGACAGGTGTTCCGGCACTTTCCGAAAAATGAATACCTGAAGCTACACTAGCGCGATCGACAGGCGCTCCAAACCTGAATTTAATCACGGGTGCCTTACTGACATTATAAATGACATTGCCAGTTGAAATTTGATCAACCGACCAACCCGACAGTTTGAAATTAGCGGGAGGTGGCGGCGCTGGCGGATCTTCCGTTGTCTTTTTGCTACAACCTGTATACACCAACGTAAATAAAACACCAGCAATAAAAAAGGTACTTTTCATCCCTACCCGAGTTTAAAACGCCGACCAGTAAAAGCAGTGGACTTCTGCTACCGGACTGCATACGTCATTAACTTGTCGTTGTTACAAGCAACAATCAACATTTTCTTATCATGGCCGGTCTTCAGCCATTTTATATCACGCACCTGGCCGTTTAATGAAGCAAGGTTTGGTTGGAAGTCTGGTTTGCATTGCCCGTCTTTTCCGACCGTAAAAAAGGCCAGCGGTTGGGCATCGTACCTTCCTTCATACGGGATCACATCATAAAAATTACCACCCGCGATATAGCCGGATGTATTTTGATTTTCTCTTACTTCCCTGAAAGAAAAGATTGGCGCCATTTGTAAGTCTTTTGGAAGATCGGTGATGGTAAATCCGCCTTTTCCATCGCCATAGCATATCGCGGAACCCAGTCGTTCGCATGTAAAGGGCTGTATGGTGTCTATCCAGCCATAGAAAACATCTTTCATCGGCACCCCGGCATACTCCGCATAATAGAGGTAGTGCTTTTTCAACAGAGGTAAAGGCCTTTCTACTTCATCCTTAGCAAGGAAGGGATACTCTTTTCCATCGAGTGTATAAGAAAGCAGTTGCTCTGTTTGTCCATTGCGGTCAAAATCCGCAACGTAAAGTTTTGCCGGCCCATCCTTTCCACTCCAGAATTTATTATTGTAACCCCAGTTACCGGCGAGGATATCAAGGTGACCATCACCATTGGCATCGTCAAGAAAAACCGTTTGCCATAAGCCAGAGGAATTGGGCAGCGATTTTGTCTTGAACTTTCCATTTTCGTTAAAGAATACAACTATAGGCATCCATTCGCCTGCAACGACAAGGTCGGGCCAGCCATCTTTATTGATATCGCCAAAAGCTGAACTGGTAACAATACCCAGATCCTTTAACGCGATGATATCACTGCTCGCTTCAGAGAAATTCGCTTTACCATCATTGACCAGCAAATAGGAGGTCTGGGGAATGCCAAACGCCCTGGCATCTGCCAACACGCTAACAAAAATATCCTGGTCACCATCTTTGTCGAAATCTGCTACAGCAACGCTTGACTTGTTGTACAGAAGCGTAGGAATTGAAGCGGCTGATTTTGTGAACTGTCCTTTACCATTGTTCAGATAAAGCCTGTCCTGGAGGTTTAACCCCGTTGAATACTGGTTCCCACCGTTAGCTACATATAGGTCAGGGCTACCGTCGCCATTCGCGTCAAAAAATACGGCGTCTACATCTTCACAAGAAAGATCGGCCGCAAAAACTTCTGTATTGGTCGAAATGAATGATCCATTTTTTTGCTGTATCATCAACGTGCCTGGCTGACCAGATGCTGCACAGGCATAAAAATCGTCGAGTCCATCGCCATTTACATCCGCCACTGCGATTTTGGGACCGCGGGTTGATTGCGCATGCGGTATAAGGTACTGGACATTATAATCCAGGAAATCATTCTCCTTATGCTTCCAGGCTATTGAGTTGGGCAGTTCTTCAAATAACAGCTGCTTGGCCGGGAAGAAGCTATCGTAAACAAACTTTCCCGCTGCTTCATTTTTTAAAATAGTGAGTTGCCTGTTCACTGCAACATTCTTTAGTACCTGGAATTTCTGATCAGGCCAAACGATGAGCATGCTATCAATTACATCCACAGAATCAAGCCCAAAATGCAGGCGATGATCGGATGAAGATTGAAACCCCCGCGTTGGCATGAGCTGCTGAAATTGTAGTTTTCCTTTCGCAAACAAGTAGGCTTTGGCACCCACGCCAGTTGTATTGATACTGTCACCACGGAATGATAGTGAAATATAATTTTTTTGAGGACCCTGGTTTTTTAAAACCACCGCGGGCGCATTGATACAATTAATCACCAGGTCCAGCCGGCCATCATTGTCCAGGTCAGCATATGCTGCACCGGTAAAATAACCTTTCATTTTCCCCGTACCCCACTCCTTGCTCATGTTTTTAAAATCCATGTTGCCATCACCCTTGAAAAGAAAGGGATGCGAGCTCCCATCAGGCATTGCATTGATGGCTTCATCGTCATACTCATCGGTCCTGTCCATGCCCTTTGCTTTCAGATCCGACACAAAGCGCACGTAGTCCAGGTCGACCGGGCGCTTTACGATACCACTTGATATAAAAAGGTCTTTATTCCCATCATTATCGAAATCAGCAAATAGTGGCGCCCAACTCCAGTCGGTGGCAGAAATGCCGCTCATCAGGCCAATTTCACTAAAGCTTTCGCCATTTCCATTATTTCTTTGAAGGCAGTTTTTTGAAAACTGTTCCTGGTAACCCTGTATTTGCAGCTTAACCTTGTAAATGTCGGGATTCTCGTCGCTGCCATAAGTCTTTAACACTTTTTCATCGGGGGGTAGCATATCAACGGTAATCACATCCAGGTGGCCATCGTTATTATAATCCGCTACATCATTACCCATGCTAAACCGGCTGTAATGCCTGAAATGTTTGGCACTGCTTTCTGAGAAAGTCCCGTTCCCGTTATTGACATAATAATAGTCGTTCTCATGAAAGTCGTTGCCTATGTATATATCATTCCAGCCATCATTGTTGATATCAGCAAATGCAAGTCCCAAACCATAACCAAGATTTCCCTCGAATATGCCTGCAGACGCGGTAACATCGGTGAATTTACCAGCCGGACCGTTGAGGTCGTTTCTGAACAGTTTATCACCCGCGCGGGGATCAATCTTTCTCCGGTTGCTTGTATCCACGATATTGGCATGTGGCTTCTGAGACTGATTGAGGATATAGCAATCCAGATCACCATCACCGTCATAATCAAAAAATCCGGATTGTGTAGTGTAACCGGCGAAGTCTAAACCATATTCTTTTGATTTATCCGAAAAACTCCCATTTCCGTTATTAATATAGAGAACATTATTCCCGGTGAGACCATAAATATTACTTACTGCAGAAACGTAGATGTCAAGGAACCCGTCACCGTTCACATCGGCCATGGTGACGCCGGTACACCAGTCGGCTGTGCCGGCAACACCCGCTTTGTCAGTTATATCTTCGAATTCAAAATTTCCTTTGTTGAGGTAGAGCTTATTATTTCCTTTGCTGTTGGCTGTAAAATAAATATCAGGCAGACTGTCATTATTGATATCACCTATACCTACGCCGCCACCATTGTAGTAATAGAGGTAATAGAGAATATTGAAAAGTTTCTTTCGTTCCAGGTTATTTTCAAAATGAATATTTGTTGTAGAAGCGGAAAGCTGTGAAAAAACTTTTGTATCCTGCCTGTTACATGAAAAGTGAATGAGAATAATAGTACAACAAAGAAAAAACCGCAGCATAACTTAAAAATTTTAAAGGGCTGATACCATGAGTTCAGCCCTTTACCATATAGAAATGATATATTAACCGGTTTACATTTTACTATTATACAATGCCTGGATTTCGGTCTGTGATAATACCCTGTCGTAAAGTCGGAACTGGTCCATTTTACCTGAATAAGAACTGATCCAGTCGTCGGTTGGACCCTCGAGACCTGCATGCTTATTCCAGCCGCCAATCACCAGGTTGCTTGCATTGGTCAGATTAAGTTTTCCAAGCGGCTGCCCGTTTTGAGTAAAATCTCCCATATTTCCCGGTGTAGGAACGATCTCACCATCATAATAGATCAGCAGCTTTGAAGTCGTCTCATCGTACGTGAATGCGAGATGATGCCACTGGCCATCGAATAATGGTTTAGGGAATGTCTGGTTGGTATATTCCACCCAGTGATCCATCAACGCGAACTTAAAGGTACTAACTGTTGGCGTTGCATGCTCCACCAAAAGGAAAGCAGAACTGCCATGCCAGTAATCTTTATCCACTAATGAAAAATAAAGCTCGGTCCTGGGGTTAACGGTATTATTGACCCAGAAAGCGATCGTACAGCTAGTTGCGTTCTTAAAATCATTCGCTGACGGGTATTTCACCGCTTTACTATCTTCACCCTGCACCGCGCTTCCACTCACACCCGGTACAGTTGCCAGCGGGTTCTCGCTGGGGAAATTGGCCCGGATACTGTCCACCGCATTCATCAGCGGATTAGCTGATTGCCCGTCGAAGGCAGCAAAAAATTTAAGTGGTCCGCCTGGCGGGTTAGAATCTCTTGGAAAATCACCCAGCGCCGGCCTTTCTTTTTTCTGACAACTTACAGCAATCATTAAAATGACTATCACAGTTGCCGCAAGCTTAAATATGTATTTCATATCTGCTTTATTTAATAAGTACATTAAATTTTACCATTCAGGGTTTTGAACGAGAACGCCTCCCGATAGATTGATAGCCTGCTGGGGAATTGGATAATATCGGGCGCGATGAGTATAGCCGAGGCTACCCAGCTCACTCACAGCATCTCCCCATCTTACCAGGTCGAAGAAACGATATCCTTCCATCGCGAATTCCCAACGACGTTCATTTTTAATCGCCGTCCTCATAGCCGCCTGTGTTGTAAACGGTATAACAGGTAGAATAGTACGGCCCGCACCCAGGTTTCCACTTGCGCGATTCCTGATCAGTTCCAGGTTTGCTGCTGCGGTCGCTCCATCATTTAATTCATTTGACGCTTCAGCCAGCATTAAAATAACATCGGCATAGCGAAGTATGCGTTTATTGATCCAGTCAGCGCCCCCACTGGCTCCGATCTGGCCTGTGAACTGGCGCATCTGAGGATCGGAGTACACTTTTTTATTCCAGTATTTTTGATCAAGCGCTACACCAGGTCCATAAGGAGGCAAAGTGGCGCCGTAGCCGCCTGTTGCCTCACCGCCATCATACTCACCGGAATATAAGATCGTTGCTGCTTTACGCGGGTCGCTGTCGGGCCAGGCTGCTTCCAGTTTGTCGGTGGGTGTATTCCATCCCCATCCGAGGTTCCATTCCGGGCCAGCCCCCCCTTGTCTTACGTTTTGGCTGGTACCCCATTGAACGCCATTGTAATCAGTTCCATTTGGACCAATATAACATTGCATTTCAAATATGGATTCGGGTCCATTTTTCCCAGCACCATTTAGTCCATCTTTCCAAATATCTGTGAATTTCATCGCGAGACTATATTCCCCAGATGCAATTACTTCGTTACATAAAGCCACTACTCTTGCCCAATTTTGACGAAACAGGTAGGATTGCGCCCATAATGTGTTGGCCGCGCCCCTTGTTAAGCGACCGGGGTATCTGTTGGTGCCCCCAGATTCCCAGTTCAGTGGCAGTAAGAGGGAAGCTTGCTCCAGGTCCGAGTCAATACGGGCATAAATATCATTTACCGATGATTTCGGTTTTATGCCATCAGCTGGATTGGTATAATAAAAATCTATTAGAGGTACTTCGCCATAAGTTCGCACCAGGTCAAAATAACAATATGCCCTAAAGAAATAAGCTTCACCTACATTTCGAAGCGATGCCGGGTCGCTGGCCTGTAATGAATCTGCCTCATAGATCAGCTTGTTGGTAAGATTTATCATGTAGTAGCGATCATTCCAATAAGTATTGGGTGCCCAATCATCTTTTGTATACTGGAAAGTCTCGAATTCAGTTACGATCTCAGCACCGTCCGTAGTACTACTTCCTTTTTGAGCATCGTCATCACGAATACTGTGGAAATCCAGCCAGGGTAGCGTGGAAAACCCTGCGTAGGCTCTAAGTGTATTATATAACCCGAGGCTTTGTGCTTCCAACTGACCCTGGTCCAAGTCGTCAAATGTGGCAGTCAACGGCTTGCGGTCGAGGAATTTCTTACATCCGAAGCCTGTGAAGATCATTGGGGTAACAACCAGTATACCCCATAACAAGCTTTTATATTTTTTCATTACTGTCATTTTTGAATTTTAGAATGTCACATTGAGTCCAAATGTTGTAACCACCGGAATAGCGCCGCCAGCATTATCATAACCGAATGCAGTAGCATCACCACCGAATTCAGCAGTATAACCATAGTTATTTTTCCAGGTTTTCAAATTCTGAACGTTGGCGAATACTCTTACGTTGGTCATATGCCAGTTTGAAATCAGGCTCTTGGGGAAACTATAGCCAACCTGGATATTCCTGATCCTGAAATAGCTTCCATCCTCAATATTGTAAGTAGAGCCATTGTAGTTGAAACGGTGGCCCTGGCTGATGATTGGCACCCAGTTGGAAGTACCTTCTCCATGCCATCTTTCGATTTTATCACCTGAATAATTCACTCTTTGGAAAGGCGACTCTAATGAACCCCATGTCCGGAAAACGTCATTACCATACACACCACCCATATCCACTTCAAGACTCAATCCTTTGTACATAAGGTTTATGGATGCTCCATAAGTGAATTTCGGTGTGGGATTACCGATCACGGTTCTGTCATCAGATGTAATTTGTCCATCGGGGCCTTTTCCATTTGGACCATTGATATCCTTGAATTTAAAATCACCTGGTCCATAAGCACCCAGGGATGATGCTACCGGAGAAGCAAGAATGTCTGCATAGCTTTGATAGATTCCTTCTACAATATAACCATAGAATGAACCGATTGGCATTCCTGGTATAGTCCGGCTTTCAGCGCTTCCATTATTTTGGAACTGCCTGGTCAAATAGCCCGTTGGCAGATCTGAAGCAAGAGTCAGTACTTTATTTTTAAGGAAAGTAATGTTTCCACCAATGTTAAGCGTCAAGTCACTTCCAAAATTCTGTCTCCAGGTTGCCTGAAACTCCTGACCCCAGTTTCGCAAGCTTCCACCATTAATCAACTTATCAGGTAAACCGATGGGTGCCCGGTTTACGTAAGTCATCAGATCCTTAGTTGTTTTGGTGAAATAGTTCGTTTCGAAATGCAGTCTGTTATCAAATGCGTTTAATTCAATACCTATCTCCTTTGCATGTACAGTTTCCCATTTCAAATCTGGATTTTGTAAATATGTCGGTTGATAAGCTGCATAAATATTTGATCCAAAGACAGCATTTACACCTTCTAATATCCTTGGATAGAAAGGGTAGTTGATCGGGCTTCCATCTATATTACTTGAAGTCTGGTTGCCTAATACACCGATCGATCCTTTTAATTTCAGGAAATTAATAAATTCGACGCTCTGCATAAAATCTTCCCTGGACAGTTCCCATGCAGCACCAACAGCCCAAAATTGCTGGTGCCTGTTTTGTTCAGGAATCTGTGAAGACGCATCATCGCGTATCGAAGCATTAAAGTAGTATTTGTTCCTATAATTGTATAATACCCTTCCCAGAACAGATGCTGTTGAATACTCATTCTGTGATGAGAAAGTATTTTGGGGATCCACCACACCCCATGGTCCACTTTCGACGTACCAGAATTTTTTGTCATTAGGAATAGGAAGGCTTCCGGGATCTGTACCTTGTCTTACACTGGTCTGCCTGGTGAAAGCGCCAAAATAGTAAGTGGTAAACCCTGCGGTAGCCGTGATCCCATGATCACCAAAATCCTTTTTATATGTCAAAATATGATCCTGTTGGAATTTCCTGTACGTGTCATCGTTTTCCCGAAGTCCGGTTGCCTGGGTATAGAGGTACGGAGTATTGGTCATTGGATCATATGCTGCATACAAAGGAGAATACCTCCGCCAGTTCACATTGCTTATATCGGCATAAACAGTAGACCTGATCGTAAAATTTTTTAGAAAATTAATTTCCCCATATACACTTCCCACTGATCTGTATTCAATTCCTATTTGCTTATCCCATGTATTCTCAATCTCCAGCAAAGGATTTACCACACCTGCTGACTGGAGAGCAACTGCTAATCCTGAATAAAGGTCAGCATCGATGGTATCGGTACCATATGGGTTTTGTATGCGGAATCGCTTTGTGCCGGATGAAACCTGCGGCATCACTTTTCTTGCAGCATCGAGTACCCAGCCAGCGTCATATGGATTTTTCTGCCGGGAGGTGTTAAATGTTAAACCAATTTTTATTGCTTTATTAATCTTTAATTCATCACTAAAGGAGATGGTCATTCTTTGCAGCTTCTCATGTTTTATGATCCCTTCGTCGGATAGATAGCCCAGCCCAAGATTGAAACGGTTCTTTTCGGTACTCCCTGATATGCTCAGGTTATTGTTATTAAACCTACCCGTACGCGTGACTGCGTCAATCCAGTCTGTATTAGCTGTAAGTTGAGAATAGTCGGGTGTGGCAACGCCATTATTGGCATTTTCCTCTGCAAACAGTGTTTTGAACTGTTCCGCATCTGCAACTTTAATTTTATCAACTAATTTTTTGAACCCATAATTTGTATTAAAGTTGACCCTGACTTGTCCTGCTTTTGCTTTTTTAGTGGTAATGGCGATCACACCAGTCGCGCCTTTTACACCGAAAATCGCCAATGACGACGGATCTTTTAAAATTTCAATGGACTCAATATCATTTGGATTCAGGTAGTCGATATTATCGTTGAAAATACCGTCTACTACATATAATGGATTTACCTGTCCGATACTCACGGTACCGCGAATACGGATATCGGGTCTTGCGCCGGGTGTACCATTATTTACAACAGATAAGCCTGCCACTTTGCTTTGTAGCGAAGCGACGGGGTTGGTATTGGGTTTGTCGGCCACTTCATCACCCGATACTTTGACGATCGAACCTGTCAAATCCCTTTTGCTGGCCGAACCATAGCCGATCACCACTACCTGGTCCATTATTTTTGTAGAAGTCACCAGTGTCACATTTAGTTCTGTGCGCCCCCCCAATGCTATTTCCTGTGTATCATACCCTACCGACGAAATGATCAGGGTAACATTCGCATCGGCTGCGGTGATTGAAAAGTTGCCATCATTATCGGTAGAAGTACCGGTTGTCGTTCCCTTTACCTGTACAGATGCGCCTGCCAGGGCCATACCGCCCTCGCCGGTAACTTTGCCCCTGATCACTACCTCAGGAACCCGGAACGCGGCACCCGGATCCTCCTTGATCACCACCAGGTTGTTACCCATCTTCTGGTACAATAAACGCGTTCTTTCCAGGATCAGGCCCAGCACTTCATCGATCGTCGCTTCCTTTACATTGATCGTCACTTTATCCCGGATATCTTCCAGGTTGTCATTGTAAAGGAACCTGTAATTGGTTTGCTTCTCAATGGTGCGTAATACCCCGCCGATCTCGGTCTTTTTCATCCGCAGGCTGATCCTATCCTGGCCAAATCCATTGGCGGAAACGTTCAGTGCAAATGACAGCAGCAGAAATGCGGTCAATTTCATAGTAAGCAGCACTTTTGATTGTAACGGAGTTTTAATACCCGTTAAAAAACATTTCATATTTTTAGCATTAAGGGTTAAACATTTCTGTTCTATCTCGTTATCATCTGGTTTAGCCTGCAAAACGGGGAATCGTCACATTCTCCGTTTGATTTTTAACGGCCCTTACCGGGTCGATCCAATTGATATCTCGTTTTCGTTTATTATATATGTGAATGGTGATGCAGCCTGCAAAGCCTGAAAGGCCTGCTCTACCGTTTCTCTTTCAAATGATCCGTTGAACCTTAGTTGCTTAACTTCCTCATCGGTGAACGTGATGGTAACATTATACCATCTTTCCAGTTTTAATGCTAATTCTTCAAAACTGTCGCCACGAAACTCAAGACGACTATACAGCCATGCAGTCTCAAACCGCTCACTTTCCTGTTTGGTGCTGTCTATTCTAATGATGGTGAAACTTGCAGGTATTGCTTTGGGAGCGGTTACTTGTTTTACAGACAATTCTTCAGGTGTATTAGCTGCTTCTTTTGGCAAGACCAGTTTTTCATTTGGCTTTAATTGTATGGCAGGGGCATTCTTTGTATTATGCCTTACGACATTGACCAGCCCGCGGTACAGTGTGGTTTCCACATTCTTATCCTCGGGATATGATTTCACATTGAATGCTGTCCCCAATACCCTGATGTCAATGTCTGAAGCTCTTACGATAAAAGGGCGTTTGGGATCCTTAATAACGTCGAAAAAGGCTTCGCCTTCGAGCCTGACCACGCGGGTAGTACCACGAAAATCATTTTCATAATGAAGCTTTGATCCGGCATTCAGCCAAACCGTGGTGCCATCCGGTAGCAAGTACCTGGAACGGCTTCCTTTATTGACAACTAATGATTCAGGGATTTTTTTAAGTACCGATCGGCCGGCACTATTTATTTCGGAGAAAATCCACCAGCCTGCCAGGGCGATCAAAATAGCGACTCCGCCTACCCATAAGCGACGCCTCCTTCTCGGAGGCCGGGGTTCAAAATAATCTTCACCGGTGCCAGCCTGCTGGTCAGCTTTGTTGATGATCCGAAGTATAAGCTTGCGTGCATTACCCTCATCGTCGAGGTCCTGCCCGTTTTCTTTCCAGATCCGGGTGAGAAGTTCATATTGTTGTTGAATACCGGTATCCTGTTGCAGCAGCTGGTTCAATTCGTCCAGTTCACCTGGAGTGGCCTCTTTATTGAGGGATTTGGCCATCAGGTGCCATATTTTTTCGGGAATTTCCATGCAGCAAGCAGTCTTTGTGTCTCTGAAGGACTATAAAACAAAGTTTATCTACTAAGCCTTGCCCTGATTTTTTTCATTTTTTTCTGTCAGCTGATCCGGAAAACTAAATCCAGTTGATGAACGCTCGATTTGCAGGGCAATGCAGATCTTTTTTACCGCAATGGCCATTTGTACGTCAATGGTATTAACGGATATATTAAGAATTTCTGCCACTTCTTTATACTTCAGTCCATCTTCCCGGATAAGCTTAAAGATCATTTTACAACGCGGCGGCAATGCCTCCACTGCCTGGTGCATGCGATCCATCATCTCCGATGTGATCATCAGGTCGTAAGGATCGGCTGCAAAAGAATCCACGGACGTGTCAAGAAAATCGAATGGAGCCAGTACCAGCTGCCGGGCCCGTAGCGAAAGCGTGGTAAGTGCCCTGTTTTTAACAGCTACATACAGGTAGACGGTTATATTTTCGATTTCAGTGATATGAATTCGGTTTGCCCAGAGTTTTACAAATACATCCTCTGTCAATTCTTCCGCCGTTTCCTTAGATCGTACCAGTGAAGTTGCAAAATGGGTAAGTCTCTTGCCGAAATGCAAATAAAGTTGGGTGAACGCCGCCTGGTCGTTGATGGCAATTCGCGCTTGCAGTTCTCTCAACTGAACTGAGTTATTGTGATCGTTAGCAGGCAATCTCCGGTAAATTTAAATAAGCAGTTATACTAAATTAGGCCAAATATCTCATAAACAAATAAGTTTTCAAATATCAGGTTGTTGGAAGAATCAGTTGATTTTTAATACAAATCTTACTAATATCATTAATCTGTTTGGTGAATTTTCGAACCAGCCAGTTCTTTGGTGAGACGCAGGTCTATATCCTGCAATCAGGTAAAAAATCAAACTCCTTACGCCTGTTAGTTTTTTGTAAATTTGAATTTCAATTTAACTCTCATGCCCGTACAGGAACCCGAATATATTTTTCAGCAGAAGATCGATAATGAAATCAAGATCGAACCCAGGGATTGGATGCCGGAGGCTTACCGCAAAACTTTGATCCGGCAGATCAGTCAGCATGCGCATAGCGAGATAGTAGGTATGCTGCCCGAAGGAGAATGGATCACCCGCGCTCCTTCCTTGAAAAGAAAAGCGATCCTGCTGGCTAAAGTACAGGACGAAGCAGGGCATGGTCTTTACTTATATTCCGCGGCAGAAACTTTGGGCACTACCAGGGAACAAATGATCAACGACCTGCATACGGGTAAAGCCAAATATTCATCCATCTTCAATTATCCTACCCACACCTGGGCAGATATGGGTGCTATCGGCTGGCTGGTAGATGGTGCAGCCATCTTAAACCAGGTAATGCTCTGCCGGACCTCACATGGACCCTATGCCCGTGCAATGGTGCGTATCTGCAAGGAAGAAAGTTTTCATCAGCGCCAGGGTTTTGAAATACTACTCACGCTTGCAAAGGGCACGCCAGCGCAACAGGCGATGTGCCAGGACGCGATCAATCGCTGGTGGTGGCCTTCGCTGATGATGTTTGGACCGCGTGATTCCGAATCGACCAATTCCGATCAAAGTATGAAATGGAAGATCAAACGGAAAAGCAACGACGAGTTGCGTCAAAACTTTGTGGACATGTGCGCAGAGCAGGTAAAAGTCCTGGGTATGACGATTCCCGACCCTGACCTGAAATGGAATGAGGAAAGAAAACATTATGATTTCGGGCAGATCAACTGGGATGAATTCTGGAACGTGGTCAAAGGCAATGGCCCCTGCAATAAACAAAGACTCGATGCGCGCCGTAAAGCCTGGGAAGATGGTGCCTGGGTAAGGGAAGCTGCCACTGCATATGCTAATAAAGTAGCGGCTGAAAAACTAAACGTGGCCTGATACCTGCGTTAATATATGTATCATAATCAGCCTGCAATTTTAAGTTTCAATGATCGCTTTCCTGTATCTTTAAGCATACACCCGTTATGCCAAAGACACCGGACGCGTCAACCCCGCAATTATCCAGGAGCTTAGGTCCGCTCATGCTTTGGGGTATGGGTGTCGGTTATGTGATCTCAGGAATGTACTTTGGCTGGAACCTGGGATTAGCTGCAGGTGGTACTTATGGCCTGGCTATCGCTACATTTTTTATCATCATCCTGTATATCTGTTTTACTTTTTCCTATACCGAGCTGGCCTGTGCCATTCCAAAAGCCGGTGGTGTGCTGGACTATGCCAATCGTGGACTGGGAAAGGAACTTGGTTTTATTGCAGGTATGGCGCAGATCATTGAATTCGTTTTTGCACCGCCGGCCATTGCAGCGGCCATCGGCGCCTATTTCCATATATTTTTCCCGCAGGTTCCCGTGGTAACTATCGCAATCGTAGCCTACTTTCTTTTTACAGGTTTGAATATATATGGGGTCAGGGCAGCCGCCACCTTTGAACTGATCATTACCGCGTTTGCTGTGTTTGAGCTTTTGCTCTTTGCAGGAGTCACTCTACCGCATTTTGAATGGAAAAATATGGAGATAAATGCTTTTCCCTTTGGCTGGGAAGGCGTTTGGGCTGCCATACCTTTCGCCATCTGGTTTTTCCTGGCCATAGAAGGCGTAGCCAACGTGGCTGAGGAAACTATTAACCCGCAGAAAAATATACTCCGCGGCTTTGGTTCGGCACTGGCTACACTTATCATATTATGTATCCTCACCTTTCTATCGGCGGTAGGAGTAGGTGGCTGGGAAAAAATCGTATATCCTTCACCGGGTGCTGAAGCGTCGGATTCTCCTTTACCACTTGCATTGGGCCAAATCACAGGCAGCAGCGGATGGTTATATCACCTGCTGATCACCATCGGACTGATGGGCCTGGTGGCCTCTTTTCATGGTATCATACTTGCGGCGGGCCGCGCTACTTTTGAGTTTGGACGGATCAAATACATTCCCGAAGTATTTGGAAAAGTGCATCCCAGGTTCCGGACACCAGCCAACGCCTTATTGATAAATATGGTGATCGGCGTTATCGCATTACTTACTGGAAAAACTGCAGAGATCATTACCATCGCCTGCTTTGGTGCGCTAACACTATACGTTCTATCCATGATTACAGTTATTGCTCTAAGAAAAAAGGAACCTGGCATGACTCGCCCGTTCCGTGTCCCGCTCTATCCATGGTTCCCCATTATCGCGTTGGTGATCGCCAGCGTAGCGCTGGTGGCCATGTCGACACTTTATTTTAAACTTGCCCTGGTCTTTTTCGGGCTGTTGGCACTATCTTATATTTGGTTTCATCTTTCTGTAAAAAATAAAGCCCATGGCAAGTCTGCTGATCACTAAAGATGTTTTGCAAAAACTTTCCGATAGTAATGCCGAGAAAATAAAACTGGCGGTGGTTGACATAGATGGCGTACTGCGTGGTAAAGTGATCAGCTTCGAAAAATTCATGTCCGTTGCCGAGAAAGGTTTTGGCTTCTGCGATGTTGTATTCGGCTGGGACGCGGGTGATATCGCTTACGACAATTCAAAAATCACGGGCTGGCATACCGGCTACCCCGACGCCCTTGCCAGCATCGATTTACAGAGTTTCCGGCGCATACCCTGGGACAACAATATCCCGTTTTTCCTGTCTGATTTCAGCCATGAAAAAAGTAATCTTCATGCTATTTGTCCCAGAACGCTTTTGAAAAGGGTTCGTGAAAAAGCTGGTAGGGCTGGCTATCTGCCTTATTTTTCGCAAGAGTTTGAATGGTTCAATTTTATCGACAACCGTGATGAATTATATAAAAATAATTTTCGCAATCCCCAGCCGCTGACGCCCGGTATGTTTGGCTACTCTGTTTTACGTGCATCGCAGGAGGGTAATTATTTCAACGACTTGTTTGACCAGATGAAAAAATTCAATGTGCCGATCGAGGGCATTCACACGGAAACGGGTCCCGGAGTTTACGAAGCTGCAATTTACTATGCTGAGATACTGGAAGCAGCAGACAGGGCCGCGCTTTTTAAAAGCGGTGTAAAGGAAATTGCCTACAGGCATGGTATCATAGCTTCTTTTATGGCCAAATGGAATGAAACACTACCGGGTTGCAGCGGCCATGTACACCAGAGCCTGTGGTCAGGCAACGGGAAGCAGAATCTTTTTGTAGATAACAACAGGGAGAACGGCATCAGTGAACTGATGGAAAACTATATCGCCGGGCAATTGTATTGCCTGCCACATATTTTACCGATGTATGCGCCCAATATCAATAGCTATAAAAGACTGGTAGAAGGTGCCTGGGCTCCAACCACAATTACCTGGGCTTTTGACAACAGGACTACCGCCCTGCGCGTCCTGGCGGGCGGCGGGAATTCGACACGCCTTGAAACAAGAGTTGTGGGATCCGACGCCAACCCCTACCTGGCTATGTCGGCCTGCCTGGCCTCTGGTTTATATGGGATAGAAAATAAACTGCCATTGAATACACCGGTAACTACAGGTAGTGGTTATGCAGATACAAAAAATGGTATCCTGCCCGCCAATCTTTGGGAAGCAACCCGGCAAATGAAAGAATCACCGGTTGCAAAGGAATTGTTTGGAGATGAATTTGTCGCGCATTTTGCCGACACCCGGGAATGGGAATGGCGGCAATATTCAAAAGCGGTAACAGACTGGGAACTTAAAAGATATTTCGAGATCATTTAATAAGCTGTGAGCTATGAGCAGCGAGCTGTGAGCCGCTGAATTTCGAAACAATTAGAGCAAATTGCCTCCTGCTACCTCAGAACAAAAATATAAAAACAGGTAAAGATGGTCCTCGATAAAATAGTGCAGTTCAATTTCCCAACCACCATCCGCTTCGGTGCAGGAGCGGTGAAAGAATTGCCGGGATACCTGCAACAAAACGATCTGAAGTCACCCCTGGTAGTTACGGACCCGGTTATTGCAGAACTGTCATTTTTCAAAACCATTGTCGCAGATCTGCAAAAGCAAAGTATTTCTGTCGGGGTCTTTAATAATATTCATAAAAACCCGGTTAAGTCTGACGTGTACAAAGGAACGGATGCATGGGATCAAACAAACCGCGATTGTATCATTGGCATCGGAGGTGGCGCCGCGCTGGATGTTGCCCGCGCTATCGCGCTGCGCGTAAATCATCGTGAAGATCTCTTCAAATATGATGACCTTATTGGGGGGGATGTGTATATCACGAATGATGTACCCCATTTTATCACGATCCCTACAACTGCTGGTACTGGCAGCGAAGTGGGTCGCAGTGCCATCATCTCCGACGATGAAACCCACCAGAAGAAAATACTTTTTTCGCCAAAGCTGCTTGCAAAAATCGTATTCGCTGACCCGGTGCTTACTATGGAACTTCCCGCTTTTATTACCGCTGCTACCGGCATGGATGCTCTGACACACAATATGGAAGCATTCCTCGCCAAAAACTATCACCCGATCTGTGATGGCATAGCCCTTGAAGGAATGAACCTCATTCACCAATCGCTGGAGAAGTCTGTTCGCAGTCCAGACCTGTCATCCCGCAGTCAAATGCTGATGGGATCCATGATGGGAGCGATTGCCTTTCAGAAAGGCCTGGGAGTTGTTCATTCACTCGCTCACCCGCTTTCGTCACTACTCGACACACACCACGGCCTGGCCAATGCGGTGAATATACCCTATGGCATGCGTTTTAATATCCAGGGTTGTGAAGAGAAATTCCGGCGTATTGCCAGAACTTTGCAACTGCCTGAACAAACGGGCGAAACCGTGGTGTCATGGCTATTTGAAATGAATTCAAAAATTGGTATCCCAAACAAGCTTCGGGACATAGGCGTAAAAGAAGAGCATCTCGATACTCTGGCCGACCTGGCTATCGCAGATTTTGCACATCCGAATAATCCGAAACCCGTGACCCGCGATAATTTCAGGGACCTGTATTCCGAAGCGCTGTAGCGAAACCAGAAATTAATGTAGCGACTGTATCCTATTAGCCACACAAATATGAAAATTGGTTTGACTTATACCGGTGATGATCGTAAGCACCAGAACTATGTAAACTGGCTAAAGGGAACCGATGATATTGAGATTGTAAAACTATCAGCAGAAGACAAGAATTCAGATACCCTGAATAATTGCGACGCGTTGGTTTTATCCGGCGGCATTGATATCGACCCAACTATAACGCAGGGATCGACTGATTATCCAAACCGGCCCGACCGTTTTCAACCTGAACGTGATCTTTTTGAAAAAGCGTTGTACGATCAGGCCATTGAAAATAATATACCGGTACTTGGTATTTGCAGGGGTATGCAACTGGTGAACGTGCTGGAAGGTGGAACACTGATCGAAGACCTTGGCAAACGTAATGATCGCCATAAAAAGGAGGGAATAACGGATAAGGCTCACCGGGTAGAAATAAATAGCGGCACTTTACTTCACGAGATCGTCAACACAGAGAGGGGTGAGATCAACAGTGCACATCACCAGGCTGTCGATAAACTGGGTCCGGCTTTGCAATCAAATAGTGTATCCGATGATGGAACTATTGAAGGCCTTGAATGGAAAGACAAGACAGGCAAGCCTTTCCTCCTTTGTGTACAATGGCATCCGGAGCGGATGTTTCAATTTCCCGGTTCGCCCTTATCTGTAAATATCAGGAATCGCTTTATTGAAGAAATCAGAAAAACAATCGCAACAAAAAATGAAAATAATTAACCCGGCTACCGAGGACCTGATCCGTGAAATACCGGTTGATGACCGTACTGCCATGGAAGAGAAATTTGAAAAGCTGCGCAAAGGTCAGCCCCTATGGGCCGCTACAGAACTGGAGAAAAGGATCGCGTGCATATCGCGTTTTTATGAGTTGCTGGATGAGAAAAAAGATGTATTGGCATCCACCCTGACTATGGAAATGGGCAAACCCCTGAAACAATCATACAATGAACTAAAAGGTGCACGCAACCGGGTCCGGTTTTTTATTGACCAGTCGCCCAGGTGGCTGGCTGAGGAATGGATCACTACCGAAGGTTCTACCCGCGAGAAGATCGCTTATGAGCCCCTGGGTGTGATCGCTAATATTTCAGCCTGGAATTATCCTTACCTGGTAGGAGTTAATGTATTTGTGCCGGCCCTGATTGGCGGCAATGCAGTTTTTTATAAACCCTCGGAATATGCTACCCTCACCGGTCTTGCCATTCGTGACCTGCTTTACGAATCCGGTATACCGGAAGATTGTTTTCAACTTGCTATTGGAAAAGCAGAGGTGGGCGAGCTACTCCTCGAACTTCCCCTGAACGGGTATTTCTTCACCGGCAGCTATCGCACTGGTAAACATATTGCGGAAAGGGTGGCAGCGAAACTGGTGCCCTGTCAACTTGAACTGGGAGGAAAAGACCCCCTGTATGTAATGGATGATGTAAGTGATATCGAAAGCGTAGCGGAAGCGGCCCTGGAAGGCGTGGTGTATAATAATGGCCAGAGTTGTTGCGCTGTAGAGCGCATTTATGTACATGAAAATATCTTTGACGCATTTGTAGATGCATATACCCGGCAGGCCAAAAAACTCGTAGTCGGTGATCCATTCGACAGTGCTACCGATATTGGTCCTTTAAGCAGGAAGGAACAGCAGGATTTTTTGATTCAGCAGATCAATGATGCCAGGCAAAAGGGTGGCAAACTAATTTTAGGAGGAAATATTACCGGTAAAAAAGGATACTATATCGAGCCAGCCGTGGTGATCAATACCAGCCACGATATGCGACTGATGAAAGAAGAGTCATTCGGGCCCCTGGTCGGTATCCAAAAAGTAAAAGACGATGCCGAAGCTTTGCAATTAATGCAGGACACCGAATATGGGCTTACAGCGGCCATCTATTCAGAAAGTTTTGAACGCGCCGAAAAATTGATGAAGCAGATCAACACGGGCACTGTGTACTGGAACTGCTGCGATCGTGTCAGCGCCACACTGCCCTGGTCGGGTCGAAAACATTCTGGTCTCGGCGCTACGCTCTCCTACCAGGGCATCCGGGCTTTTGTACAGCCTAAGGCTTACCATATCAGAGGGACCCGATAGCTATCGTGTGAGGGATTTGGAATTGGATTCATTGCTGTCGGGAGAATGCTGGCCTTAATAAAACACGGTTTTCGATGTGTTTACTTAACTCATAGTTATAAATAAACCACCGCGGGCACAGAGAGCACGGCGAAAAGCTTGCCGGTATTAAAAATGCAGCCATTTATCAGATCATCAGGCTAAACGCGGTACACTTCGCTGTGCCCGCTGTGTACGCTGTGGTTAGTTAGCAAATGGATTTCCTTGAACTACGGCAGGCAAAGAGTATTGATAGCTTCCGGTGCCGGGTCCTGTGTCTCATAAAAAATAGCGACCTTTAACGTCCTCGTTGATCAAAAAAAGCGACATGAACATTGCCATAAGAAAATATTATTACGGTGACATCCCGGAAGACAAGTCGGGTGCGGGTTCTAATGAACCAGCACCAAAACCGAGTGACTGGCCGCTGTGGGAAATCTTTATCCGCAGTAAAAATGGGCTGGACCATAAACATGCTGGAAGTCTGCATGCAGCAGATGCGAAGATGGCGATCGAGAACGCCCGTGATGTATATACCCGTCGTATGGAAGGAGTTAGTATTTGGGCCGTTGAAAGCAAATACATACATGCCAGCAACCCCGATGAATCGGAACAACTATATGATCCTGCAAATGATAAAGTGTATCGTCATCCTACATTTTATAACCTGCCCGACGAAGTTGGACACATGTAACACTTAAAGGAATTGGTACTTAAAATGCATTCCAAGCACACTCACCTGCTACATCTTGCCGACAGTACATTAATACTTGGTCACCGCAATAGTGAATGGTGCGGCCATGGGCCGATCCTGGAACAGGATATCGCGATTTCCAATATTTCCCTCGACCTGATCGGTCAGGCCAGGAATCTTTATCAATATGCTGCCACGCTGCAAAGTGATGGATCCACGGAAGACATTTATGCGTATTTCAGGGACAGCCATGAATTCAGAAACCTCTTACTGGTCGAACAATCGAACGGCGACTGGGCGCAGACCACGCTTCGACAATTCTTATTTAGTGCCTGGCAGCAGCTATTTTTCGAAAAATTAGTGGATGGTAATGACGCACAGTTGGCTGCCATCGCATCCAAATCACTCAAAGAAATCGCATATCATCTCCGGTGGAGCAGCGAATGGGTGATCAGGCTTGGAGATGGCACCGAAGAAAGCCATGATCGGATGAACAAAGCCATCGATAACCTATGGAGCTATACGGATGAGATGTTTATTCCTTCAGAATATGAAATAAAGCTCATTAATGATGCTAACCTTACTGATATCGCACTATTAAAGGATCCCTGGATGAAAAAAGTCAGCTCCATTTTCGAAGAGGCTACTTTATCGGTTCCCGCATCGTCTTTAGAACATACGGGGGGTAAACAGGGAAAACATTCTCAGCATCTGGATGTTATTTTGAAAGAAATGCAATCGGTAGCCAGGACAGATCCCGGTGCGCAATGGTAATATTCGAAGAGTGAACATTCACGAGGAAAACATATTAAAAAATTCGACTGCAACAGAAAGAAAGGTTTGGCATATACTTGAAAATGTATGTGATCCGGAAATTCCTGTGCTGACGATTGTTGACCTGGGCATAGTCAGGGAGGTCAAACAACAAATCAACTCCACTACAGGCGATCAGGAACTTGAAGTTGTGATCACACCCACGTATTCCGGTTGCCCGGCCATGGACATGATATCAATGAATATCCGCATGGCTCTACTTGAAAACGGATTTAAAAATGTAAAGGTCACCAGCGTGCTTTCACCAGCCTGGACAACCGACTGGATGAGTGAGGAAGGCAAACAAAAACTAAAAGCCTACGGCATTGCGCCCCCCAATCCCAAACAACAGGTTTGCCATAACGAACTTTTTGCACCGCATGAAGCTGTTCAATGCCCCCAGTGCAATTCCTGGCATACGCACCGGATCAGTGAATTCGGATCTACGGCTTGTAAAGCATTGTATCAATGCGATGATTGTAAAGAGCCCTTTGACTATTTTAAATGTCATTGACAGTTCTAAAAAAATCACTGTATTCGTTTGCCGGTTGTGTCATAACACCATCTGCGGAATTAGTACATTCGTAAAAAACAACCTGATGTCATCGATTCTTTTTGAGGTAAAAGACGCGGTTGCCCGCATCACACTCAATCGTCCTGATAAGCTCAATTCATTCAATCGTGAAATGGCCCTGTTGCTGCAACGGAAGCTGGATGAATGCAAATCAGATGAGGTAAGATGCGTACTGATAACCGGTGCCGGGAAGGCTTTCTCCGCAGGCCAGGATCTTGCCGAAGTTACAGACCCTGATGGTCCGGGCATGCAACGTATCTTAAGTGAACATTACAACCCTATAGTAGTAAGGATCAGGAAACTCGAAAAACCGGTAGTGGCAGCTGTAAACGGCGTGGCTGCCGGTGCCGGCGCCAATATTGCCCTGTGTTCGGATATTGTCGTTGCCGCGGAATCAGCTTCTTTTATCCAGGCATTCTCCAAGATCGGGTTGATACCTGATAGTGGTGGAAGTTATATACTTCCACGTTTGATAGGCTGGCAAAAAGCCTCAGCACTGATGATGTTGGGTGAAAAAGTATCCGCCGCGGATGCCGAACGTATGGGCATGATCTACAAGATCTATAAGGATGAGGTATTTCTGGAAAATGCGAATAATATCGCCCGATTCCTGTCAGAAATGCCAACCAAGGGGCTCGCTTTTACCAAACAGGCATTGAATATTGCGTTTTCCGGGAATTTTGAAGAACAACTACACGATGAAGATATCCTGCAACAAAGAGCTGCAGCCACCAAAGACTACCAGGAAGGAGTAAATGCCTTTATGGAAAAAAGAAAACCGGTGTTCAGGGGCGAGTAGTTTGCCAGGAAACTATTATTTAATCAATACCACTCACATGGCCGATGATCTCAAAGCAAAACAGGTAGTCGATCACATGATGAAAAACGATTTGTTCAGCCAGTGGCTGGGCATCGAGGTACTCGAGATCCGCGAAGGATACAGTAAAATAAAAATGACCGTAAGACCGGAGATGATCAATGGTTTTGGGATTGTACATGGTGGCGTCGCTTTCTCACTGGCTGATAGTGCTTTTGCATTTGCCTGTAATAGCCGGAATAATCTGTCCGTAGCCCTTGATACATCCATCAATTTTACAAAACCTGTTCATGTAGACGATATTCTCACGGCTGAAGCCAGGGAAATACATAATGGCAGATCAACGGGTCTCTATCATATCAATATAATCAATCAACGCGACCATGTTGTTGCCGTATTTAAAGGAACCTGTTTCCGGACCGGTAAGCCGCTTCATTGAGAAAGCAATGGCTACAACAGTTGCGGCGCTTTGTTAATAATATACTCCCTGGTCGCCATCATCGTTTCATCCCTGGTAGTGTTTGCATCCACCAGTGTAACAATTCTTTGCAAACCCAGTTCCCGCCATTCAGATTCTTTTAAATCCGACTCGCCACAAATCGCATAGCATGGTACACCATACTCTTTTGCAAGTGATGACAGGTACCCGACCACTTTGCCAGTGCTGCTTTGATTGTCGATTCTGCCCTCACCGGTGACCAGTAATTGCGCACCGGGCAATGCATCTTTTATTCGACCGGCGTCCACGATCATTTCAATGCCTTTCTTCATACTCACATTAAAATAAGGGAGAAGCCCTGCTGCAATACCACCCGCGGCACCAGAACCCAGGATAGCAGACACTTCCCTTCCCGTATGATTTTTTATTACTTCGGCAAAATTTCTTAAACCTTCATCCAGCAACTTAACCTGGGCGGCATCAGCGCCTTTTTGAGGCGCATAAATAAAAGCGGCACCATTATTACCATACATCTTATTCTGAACATCGCAGGCGATATCAAAACTGATATCGGGGATCCGCTCCGGGGTTTCGATTCTTTTGATCACATTCAGAGCAGCTCCTGAGGGATTAACAGGATTATTATTCTTATCAAAAAACTTAAAACCGAGTGCTGAAAGTATACCGGTGCCTGCGTCATTGGTTGCACTACCACCCAAGCCCAGGACTATCCTGCTTGCACCATGGCTGATCGCTTCCTTTATCATCAACCCGGTACCAAAGGTGGAAGCCAATAGCGGATTGCGTTCTTCTTTCTTCAGTAACACGAGTCCGCTGGCCAACGCCATTTCAATCACGGCTGATCTACGCTGTTGGTCCCATTCGTATTGTGTGTTTATTGGCCGGCCCAGCGGATCCACAGTTTCAACAAAAACGGTTTGCATATGCAGGTAATGTTTCAATACTGATGCAAATCCATCTCCGCCATCTGCCATGGGATAACTTGATACGTCGATATCTCCATCGAATTGTTTAAAGCCCTCCTTCAGCGCTTCACATACCTCAAAGCTGCTGAGACTTCCTTTGAACTTGTCAGGGGCAACAACAATCTTCATTGTTACAATTTACAAAAACATATCACAAATGCCTGATTCTTAAAGTTTGTCTCGGGCAAATGAAAAAGCGTTATGACATTAAAAAACTTTTTCATAGAAATACTTGCATAAACCCATTGCAGATATTAGTTTTACGCTTAATACCACCACTGATCCTCCCGAAAAACGCAACAATTAATCAAGCGTACCCAATTCTCCTTCACAAAGCCTCCACAATTACATCCTGTAAATTACCGTACCCGACAATCCGCATTTATTTAGTTTTTATTTAGAGCGTTTCTGAATCACAGATCCTGTTAATGCCGTGTAAAATCCAAGGTCTTCGAAAGCTTGTTTGATACCCAAACTGAAGACATACATAAAATTCACGACATGAAACAGATCTACACTTTGCTGATCATTTTATCAGCGGCCATGATGGCTAATGCGCAAATTCCATTGCCTCCCGCAGCTGCGCCCGGCAATGAAAACAATTGCACCACAAATCCCAACATTGATGTTTGTCCTCCTACCAGTAATACCGTGGTGGGAAGCCATCGCGATGGTGTATACCATCGGGGAAATAATTCAAATCACCTTGGACAGAACGCAGTGTGGCGTTTTAGAAATATGGCCACTGTCGAAGGCGTAACGGTGAACGTGGAAGTGACCATCGACCAGCTTTACAATGCTGTGCTCGAAAATATCGATGATGACAACGCCGTGGACCAGGCCGGAGTTTCCATTGTTAACTTTTTCGCGCCAAGGATCAGCCCCGACCAAAACCTAACCAGTACCAACCGCAGGGGTTATGTTCAATTCAGCATGAAGTTTTACAAAAACATTAATGGTGCGAATAACGGCACCAATGCAGATTTTGCAACACCCGTGAGCCTGTCAAACCTCAACTATGTTCACTACGACATCGATGGCGGCAATGCCAATAATGTAAACAGTGGTGTAGAAGGCAGCTGGTTCCGTGAAACAGGTCTTGCCAAAAAAATCTCCGACCACAACCCATCCGTGCTGGCCAATGCCGTAACAGAACTTTCCTCATATAACTATACCGATGCTGGTGATAACTGGACAGGTTTTGCTGGTACTGTATATGAAAGAGGTGGTGTATCTCGTTGTGCGCAGGTAGCTTCATCATTCTCTTATGCCAATAGTCAGCCCGGTATTACTGTAAGAATGGGTTATGACTACAATCCCGGTAGCAACGGGGGTCGCCCGGTAAGACAATATGGTTCTCGCCTTGGTTGCTTTAATTTTCCTTCATTGTCAACCCTGCCGGTCGATCTGCTGAGCTTCTCCGCCTCGTATAACAATGACATGGCAAATTTGAAATGGTCATCGGATCGGGAAATGAACTTTGAAAAATATATCATTGAGCGTAGTTTTCCCGGTGCCGACTTTACAGCGGTAGGAGAAAAAAGAGCTTCGGGCAATAACGGAAAAAATCTGTATGACTGGGCCGAAGATCTTTCAAATGTAAATGGCAGCACATTCTATTACCGCTTAAAGATGGTAGACATCGATGGCAAATTCTCTTATAGCCCTGTAGTGATGGTAAAAAAAGATGCAAAAGCGATTAACGGCATTACCATTAGCCCTAACCCGGTTGCCAACAGCGCAACAACGGTGCGTTTTACTGCAACTAACTCGTCATCGATAGAACTCAGGGTTGTTGATATTTCAGGTAAACTTTTATTACAACAAAAGAATAATGTTGCTGAAGGCACAAATAGCATTTCAATCAACAACCTCGACAGACTGCAGCCAGGTACTTATATTCTACAAGTATTGAATGAAGGAGAATCAACGGTTACAAAATTCTCTGTTGTACGTTAACTTCAACTAGCCTCAACGCATATCCCCTCTGCCTCATCTTGCAGAGGGGATTTTTTTTTTAGCGTCTGAAAAATCATGCATTAAACGAATTACAAAAAATTATATCTATTCATGGGCTTTCATTTTTAAAAACTAGACTATAGTTTTGTCTATACATTTTCCAATACCTTCCCGAATTCCCCATTAATCGGACGTACCCAATTCTCCTTCTTAAAGCCTCTTATTATTAAAGTCTGATCCGGCGTATTCATTTACGTCCCTGCAAAACTCTGCCATCCCGATCCTACCAAATTCCAACCTGTGTTGTACACACGGCCCCGTAACTAATTCGAAGACTTTTTTTTATAATCTAAACTCTAAGAGCAATGAACATCTCTACCCACCTAAGACAAGCTCTGCCGCAGTTATTGATGTCGGCTGCAGTTATGCTTGCTTCTCTCATTTCAAGTGCACAGATTGTCCGTCCATATGGCAATCCTATTTATTCTGACAATCTCAAAGGAGGTCATACCATTTTTGGGAATACGATCCTGGCGGGAAGTAATATGAACTCTTCACAAACACCAACCAGCAGTAATGGCTACACTACCAGTTCATATGGTAATGATAACAACAACATGCAATGGGTTGATGTGGATGGTACTATCACAGCTCCACCGGCAACCATCTTCAATTTCGGCGCTGATTGGTACTATTACCGCAGAGCAAGTTCAGGCAGTAACCGTTTTAATTATTCTACCAGCGGTGGTCCGGGAAGCTACACATCAACAGGCTACAATCAAACTTCAACAGGCTGGGGAGAAGACAATGCGCCAATTCGGTTCAATACCGGGTCGGGCGGTACCACTTTGAGTGGAAGTGATGGCCGGGCCACTAACAGGAATACTTATTATTTTCGGAAAACAGTGAATATCTCAGGCGATGTAACACTTTATACTTCTGTTACATTAACGGTTCGGTACGATGATGGCGTAATCGTCTATATAAACGGTACTGAACTTAGCCGCCACGATATGCCGGCGGCAGGGATTGATTATAATACAAAAGCGACCAGTTGTCATAATAACTCAGGTTATAGAACAGCAACCGTAAATGTACCGGTGGCGCTCTTACAAAGCGGAACCAATATCATCGCTGCAGAAGTACACCAGGGCAGCGGCTGCAGCAGTACTGACATGTATTTTGATATGTCTATGTCCGGTACAGTTCCTTCCGTTACCAACACCTTCAACTCTTCATCAGCAGACCTGGTATTGCCCATCGGTACCAACACCATTAAATTCGCAAGATTGTATTGGGGTGCCCGTATCCTCAGCAGCCAGGTTACTTCAAACGACGCCAACCTGAAGACCGTGAAGATTCGCAAGGGGAATGGCAATTATCAGACAATCACTGGAGGGCAAATTGACAAGATCACAAGTTCGGGTGTTGTCAATTACCAGGGCTATTATGATGTAACAACTTTTGTAAAGCAAAATGGCGCCGGTACTTATTCCGTTGCCGATATTTCCAGTTCAACCGGCTCTGTCAACAATGGAGGTAACTATGGCGGTTGGTGCATGGTCGTTGTTTACGAAAACAACAACCGGCCCTATTCCAGCATCAGGTTGTACGACGGATTTATCAACGTACAGGATGGCGGTACCCAGACGATCACCCTCACTGGTTTAAATGCACCGGGCACACCGGTTTTAGCATCTGACGCTTACATGTCGGCGATGGCCTGGGAAGGTGATGCCAACCTCGGTGCCACATCGGGCAATCCTTCTGGTGACTATATGGAGATCAATGGTGTGAAAGTGTCAAATGCACTTAACCCGGCGCAGAATTTCTGGAATGGAAGTATTACCAAAAATGGCGTTCACGTTGCAAGTAAATTCCCCAACTATATCAACCAGATGGGATTGGATATCGATGAGGTGGAAGTCGGACAAGGCTATAATATTGATCCCAACAGCACTGAGGTAACCGTGAAATTTGGAACCGAAGCTGATCAGTACTTCCCAACTGTATTTGCCTTTACCATGGCATCCAAACCACCCCTGGTTGAATTGAATAAGACGGGTACAATTACTGGCCCCGGTGCAGCACAAAAGTTACTGTTCCCTAATGAGACCATCACCTACACTCTCAGTGGTAAAAACAGTGGCGGTGGCGATGCGTTATCGGCAACCATCATTGACACTATACCTTTTGGTCTTAGTTATGTCCCCGGAACGCTTGTGATCAACTCGGGTGGCGCTGTAGGTCCGAAGACTGATGCCCAGGGTGATGATGAAGCTTTCCTGGCTACTTCCAACGGCCGAACTTATGTGAAATATTACCTGGGTAGCGGAGCTACACCCAATAGCGGTGGTGTACTGGCGCCCAATCAAAGTTATTCTGTTCAGTTCAAATGCCTGACCCCGGCCTCTGCACATCCGGCGCTTTCAGTTAGCAATACTGCCCGGATCGTTGGAACAGGCGTTGATGGTACTGCATTCGTTGATGATGGAACATTCCTCTTCGGCCCCGGTAATACCACATTGGCGGTTAAACTGATCGACTTTAAAGTAAAAGAAGAAAACAAAATGGCGATACTGGACTGGACCACCGCCGGTGAGCTGAAAAATGAAAGGTTCGAGGTAGAGCGCAGCACAAACGGTACTCATTTTTCAACCGTAGGTACGGTGAGTGGCAATGGTACTACCAATGACCGGAAAGATTATCGCTTCACCGATCCGCTACCTGCTGGCAGCAGCATCTTCTACTACCGACTAAAGGATGTGGATGTGGATGGAAAAGCTTCTTATAGTAAGATAGTGGCACTGCGACTGGAAGCAGACAGGAATATGAACTCGTTCGTGGTATATCCCAACCCATTCAGCACCAACCTGAAACTCCAGGTGAAGGCTGATGGGGAGTCCTCACTGACTGTTAATATATACAATGCCCTCGGCCAGCGGGAGATCAGCCGCAAACTCACCGTTCAATCTGGAACCAATATCGTGGTTCTGCAGGATCTGGATAATCTTAAACCGGGTTTACACGTACTGGAACTGGTAACAGAAGACGGAAAAATGACACAAAAAATTATGAAAAACTAAAGCTCAGCGCTTTATAACCATTACCCCTCACGCCGACTGGCAGGAGGGGTTTTTTTTTATTGCAAAAAAGCGGTTCCGGTCATCAAAATGCACTTCTTTCTGATTAGGAAAAATCGTAACTTAATATCTCCACCAAAATTTACCATTAAACGGATTGTTTATGAAAAGAAATCTACTCAGCCTGGGAATTTTTTCCTTCTTACTATTTATAACCCTCACCACCAGTGCACAAACAGACCGCTTTGCATATGCGATCACAGATATGAAAAAAGACGGTGCCAACTGGAGCTTTCTTAGAAAGATTGACCTAAACACCGGCGCCTTTAGCGACGTGATCCTGAATGGAGGTGATGAAGCAATAACCGCCTTCGATGAAGCATCTAAAAAACCTTTGTCGCAACCCTTCTCTGATGAGCGTTTTGGGAAACACGCCAATGCAGCTTTTGCTACGGGCGTAGCTGCCATTGCTTACGACAGGAAAAACCAACGCATCTATTATACGCCGATGTTCATTAACCAGCTGCGTTATATCGATCTGAAAACGATGAAGGTTTATTTTGTTCCGACACCAGAAATGGAAGGATTGACCATAAAAGCTTCCGACCAGAGTAATATCATCACCCGGATGACGATCGGACCGGATGGTAATGGCTATGCGCTTACCAATGATGCAAACCACCTGCTTCGCTTCACAACCGGGAAAAAAATTACGATGACTGACCTGGGAGCTATTACCGATCATCCCTCCAACAACCAGGTGTCTGTACATAACTCCTGTACCAGTTTTGGAGGTGATATGGTTGCCGATGATGACGGAAACCTGTACCTGTTCTCTAATCGCACCAATGTTTTTAAAATAAATATTGAAAGCAAAGTTGCTACTCACCTGGGCCCCGTATCAGGACTGCCACCAACATTCACCGTAAATGGTGCGGCGGTAGACGACAATAACAACATTCTAATAACAAGCGCTGCCGATGACAAGAGTATGTACACGGTAGATAGTAAGACCTGGGCTGCCAGGCCTGCGCAATCCTTAGGTGGCTGGCGGACAGCTGACCTGGCCAACAGTAACCTGTTGAATGTAAGAAAATCGGTTCCGTTTGTACGGCTACTACCAAGTCAGGATGAAGTGGACGATGGCAGGGTGCAGGTGTACCCCAACCCCATTACCAATGATCAATTTACCGTTCAGTTCAATCTGGAGGGTGGTAAATACAGGGTAGAAGTGAAAGACGCCCTGGGAAGACAGGTTACCCAGTCACAGGCTGCGATCTCAGGCAAGGGCCAGACAAGAACACTGAACCTGCCTGCGGCAACAACAAAAGGATTTTATCTTGTAAAAGTGATAGACGAGCACAACAAAACAGTGTATAGTAAAAAAGTTTTGGTGCTCGAAAATTAAGGTACAGTTGCCGGGAAGAATGAAGGCGGGAAGAAGTTTTAATAGTTAACTTCTCTCCGCCTTTTTTTAAAGTTATAAACTGTTATTTGTTTACTCCTGGAAATTTTTAATCTTATTATAGAGCGTCTTGCGATCGATATTCAATACTTCGGCCGCCTTCTTTTTATTAAAATTAACCTGCTGTAATACGGCCATGATCGTTTCATACTCGGCACGGTTGGCTGCATCTTTCAGGTCCAGTTCTTTTCTCGGCGTTGAGCTCAGGGCGGAATTAACCGGTTTGACGGCCTGATCGGGGGCAGGTGTATGCAGAGGTTCTATATTATTTATCTCCCAGGGTAGTGAGCTTGTATTGATCTTTTGATCTTCAGGTGTCAATAACACCGCCCTTCTGACCACGTTCCTGAATTCACGCAGATTACCGGGCCAGGAATATTGTAAAAATGTCTGGAGCACATCGTCCTCAAACCCGGTCACGTTCTTTCCAAGTTCGGCGTTTGTTTTTGCCAGGAAAAAATCTGCAAAAGCTAAAATATCATCCCGACGGCTTCGCAGGGATGGCAGGTTAATAGAAAACTCATTAAACCTGTGATAAAGGTCTTCCCTGAATTTACCCTTACGATAAGCTTCCTGCAGGTTCTCATTCGACGCTACAATAATGCGCACATCCACATTGGTTTCTTTGTTACCGCCAACGCGTTTGAACTTTCTTTCCTGGATCACCCGTAACAGCGTAGCCTGTACATCAAGGGAAAGATTCCCCACCTCATCCAAAAATAAAGTGCCCCCGTCGGCAAGTTCAAAATGACCTTCCTTATCCTGCAGAGCACCTGTGAAAGCGCCTTTTACATGTCCGAAAAGCTCACTTCCGGCGAGTTCTTTTGAGAGTGTACCGCAATCCATGGCAACGAATGGTTTGCCTTTACGACTGCTCATATCGTGAATGGTTTTGGCGATCACCTCCTTGCCAGTACCACTTTCTCCATATAATATCACACTATAGTTCGTTGCTGCTACAATATTGATCTGATCATACAAGGCCTTGGTGGCTGCCGACTTGCCGATCATGTATTCGCCATTATTATCCGTGACCGCTGCCTGTTTACGCCGGCCAGTATCTGAACCCGCTTCACCTGCTTTAGGCTTAGAAATCTCAGGCTGTATCATTGCCTTATTCAGCACGCTTAGTACTTCATCGGGTATCAGAGGCTTGACGATATAATCAAAAGCACCCAGCTTGATCACTTCCACCGCTGTCTTAATATCAGAATAACCCGTTATCATCAAAACTTTTATCGAAGGATTCTCCTTACGCAGGGTGGTAAGTACTTTTATTCCTTCCATATCACCCAGGCGGTAATCACATATCACCATATCAAATCGCTGTTCATTGAACTTAGCGATTCCTTTGGCCCCGGAATGAGCCATTTCAATATCAAACCCATTTTTCGAAAGATACCTGCCGAGCAGTGTACATAAATCCAAATCGTCGTCGATAATGAGGATTTTTTTTCTCATCATACTGAAGTTGAAGGGTTAATGAAAATTAAATTTACTTTTTAACAAATCACATATATGCTCAAATCATGCCGGACTTGGATTTTTTAACGAGATAAAAAAATTGTGAACAGCTTTGGCAGCAAAATTGAGCTTCTTACATCGGTTATAAGTTACGTAGAAATGTTTAATCCAGAGTCTGAATTGTTGGCAAACGAGCTAAAGAATACCCCCCACGCGCTCATTATTGACGATGAAACCGATATCTGTTTTCTTCTGAAAGGTATATTGCGGCACAAAAATATCGATGCAGCCTACGCGAGTACCCTTGCTGAAGGCCGGCAATACCTGAGACAACATGATGCAGATATCATTTTCATTGATAATCACCTGCCAGATGGATATGGTGTGGAACAGGTGCGCAACCTGAAAAAGCAAAACCCTTTTTGTAAGATCGTTATGATCACAGCACACGATACTTCGACCGATCGGGAGCTCGCTTATCGTGAAGGAGTTGACTATTTTATAGGCAAACCATTTACGCGAGAAGTTATTTTTAAAACAGTTGAGAAATTAATTTAATAACACGCTCTCCTTGTGTAGAAAATATTCCACATAATCACGCCGGAGGTAAAAGAATCGTAAAAGTAGTACCCTCTCCCGGCTGGCTGCTCACCTGGATGCTTCCTTTATGATTAATTATGATATTTTGTGTGTGGGTAAGCCCGAGACCATTGCCCTTTGCCTTACTGGTAAAATAAGGTTCAAAAAGCTTTTGGCTGGTCTCCTCATCCATACCGGATCCATTGTCAATAAACTCGATCACGCATTTCTGATCTCTCTGGTAAGTTTTTATACGCAACTGCCCCGTATCGTTCTTCATCGCTTCTATCGCGTTTACTATAATATTCAGGAAAGCAAGCCGGATCTTGCCGCGGTCTACCACGATCTCGGGTAAGTTCGCATCAAACTCCTTCTCCACATTGATATGCCTGAGTTCAAGCCGGTCCTCTGCCTGCAACAATGCTTCATCCAGCAATAGGTTGATATTGGATGGTTCAAACTGGAGTTGTTCGATTCGTGTTGCGCTCAACAGATCCGAAACCAGCTGATTGATCCGGCTTACGTTCCTGTCGGTCATAGACAGTAGCATACCTGCCTCCTCGTTGTCACTGTTGATCTCTTTCAGCTGTTCCGAAGCAAGCGATATATTGGTAAGGGGATTACGCACTTCATGCGCGATGGTACGGGCGATGCGCCCGGTTGCCGCAAACTTTTCGATACTTCGAAGTTCACTCAATTCAGTATTAGCCTTATTCAATTCATTGATGCGGCCTTCGAGTTCCATTCGATAGATACGGGATTTACTATCGGCTTCTTCCCTGGCTCTGTTTTCTTTGTTGTACGTGATCAGGGAATAAAAAATGGTGACAAGTGTGATGACCAGTGAAATAATAGCCATAATAGACATAGTCTGGAAAAACCCTTTCAACTTCGTATTCCGCACGTTCATCAGTGCCTGTTCTCCTTCACCCAGCGAACGGATGACTGTACGGATCTTTTCCATGACCAGATTTGTAGAGTCATAGGTTGCCAGCAAGCTGTCGCTGATCATAAAACCATCTCGTTGAAAGCGGGTGAGGAAGTCGGCAAGTTGTTTCAGTTTAACAAGACTTAGCTCACGAAGGGTATCCACCTGTGACTGGTACCTCCTTTCGCCTGCAGTCAGGCTGTTCAGCTCCTGCAACAGATAAGGTACCTGTTTAGATCCTGAATTATAAGGCTTCAAATCGGTCGGGTCGCGGGTAATAAAATATCCCCTGATTCCTGTTTCTGCATCTGTAATCTGACCTTTAATAGATTCCAGATTATGTATGATCGAGTAAGAATGCGATACAGACCTGGCATCTTCTTCCAGTCTATTTATGACAAAGAAGATCAGGAAATAGGTAATAAGCAGCAGCAGGAATGCAATAACATAACCCCACCGGTTCTTTATTATGACAGGAATGGGCATCGGCAAAAGTTCTGTAATAGAACTTGTAATTTAAAGCTATATTTTCTTAGTCAGCGATCCGGGATTAATAATAATAGCCTGCATGAAGAGCAGGGCAGCTGTGATTAGGAAAATATGTACAAAAATGCCGGCTTTCAGAACGAAACAAGATATTATCCATGCTACCGCTAACAAAGCCGCTATAATAAATAAAGCCAGTTTCATAAAATGCGTTTTATCCCTATATAGAAAAAATGATGCCAGCCGGCATCTCATTTCCACGCAATTCGAATAAGTGTTTTCCCGGGTTAAACAAAGTAAAATATGGCGGGAAATTTGTCTAACCTGCATCAGCAAAGCAAGTTACCATGGATCTTCGCACACCTTATCCTTATGCCCTGCTACGGCATGGAATTATTAACAGTTATCCGTCTCTGGATGATAATATAAAAGCTGATATCGCGATCATTGGTGCCGGGATCAGCGGCGCATTGCTGGCGGACCGGCTTCTACGCGCCGGTTATGATGTGGTAGTAGCTGACCGTCGCCATGCGGGCACCGGCAGTACGGCAGCCAGCACGTCCCTGCTGCAATACGAAATTGATACCCCACTGTGCAAACTAATCGATCTTGTGGGTAAAAAAACAGCGGTGGCAAGTTATAAGCTATGTAGAAAAGCGATCTACGACCTCGAAAAAATTTGCTCACGCTTAAATGAACCAGGTTTATTCGAAAAAAAACCCAGTTTCCAGTTTGCGTCCTTCAAAAAGGATGTCGATGACCTCCAAAAAGAATACGAGCTACGTCGACAGGAAGGATTTGACGTAAGCTTGTTTGGGCAGGACGACGTGCAAAACAAATTCGGCTTTTCAAGCCCTGCCGGCCTGTTTTCTTCCGACGGCGCCATAGCCGATGCCTACCTGCTCACACATCGCCTGCTATCAAGTAACATTGCAAAAGGCCTGCGGGTGTATGACAACACTGAAATCACTCTTATCAGGTATCACAAACGCGGGGTGGAATTACAAACGGCCGATAAAAAGAAGATCTTAGCCAGGAAACTGGTGATCGCCTGTGGTTATGAGTCCCAAAAATATATCCCAAAAAAAATCCAGGAGAACCATGCCACCTTCGCCATCGCCAGCGAACCATTCCAGCATAAAAATTTCTGGTATAAGAACGCGATGATCTGGGAAACCGCGCGTCCCTATTTATATCTGCGGATTACAAGCGACAACCGGATCATTGCAGGTGGAAAAGATATTCCTTTCTCAAATCCAAAACACCGGGATATGATGATGAGCAAAAAAGCGAAAAGTATTGAAAGATCATTTGAGAAGCTTTTTCCTGATATCTTATTTAAAACAGATTTTAAATGGGCGGGGACTTTCGCCGCTACCAGGGATGGATTACCATATATCGGTTCTATTCCACAACGACCCAATACATATTTTGCACTGGGTTTTGGTGGCAACGGAATCACATTCAGTGTCATTGCCACGCAGATTATTCATGATCTTCTCAGGGATAATAAGAACCGGGCGGCGAATTTGTTTCGTTTTGACCGTTAGTTCAGGATGCCAGTCCCAGGTTCTTTAAAGGGATAGATTCATATACATGCTTTTCCTGCAGCCAGGATAAACTACCTTTTGTTTTTTTGACAAACCAGCAGGCTTTTGCCAGGCGGATATACAGGGTACGACGATTGGTCGTAGGCTTGTCCATCACAATACCGGAGAGATAAATATAGTCGTTTTCGCTCTTCTGTATCAGGTTAACACGCTTCCCAATCAATTTACGCGTGTCGGGCTTACCCGAATCCGTCAAGGCACAGATCAACATACTATCGTCGCAGGTTTTCATCAGTACATGATGCGTGATACTTCCATTTTTTGTATGACGTCGGAGTAAACCAGCCTGTATCGAATTAACTTTCTGGCTGATCGTGTAAAAATTTTTATGCATAAATCCAGCTTGTATTGTTAATAGTTCATCGCATTCTTTGACAAAACCGGTTCTGATGAACGGGATATGGATACGTTACGTATCAACCAGTTATAACTTTTTTCCATCAGCATTTCCAAACGTGATCTTTCCTTCCTGCCATAAGGCTCCGTATACTCGATTGTATTCATGGTCATCTTAACCAGCATCTGCTTTCCTCTCACCGGCAAACCTGCTGCACCATCGTACTGGTAATCATCATCAACAATACATGCCTTACCACTTATCTCCAGGTGAAAAAACACGCCTTTGTGGTAAAAATGCAATCGGGCAGGAAAATTTTCAGCGTACTCAGCCACTTCATGCAGCGGCTTAGGGCAGGCAAACCAAAGCTGCCCCTCATCGTCGACCCGAACAGCGGTAATAATGCTATTAGGCAACTTGCAAACGTCGTTGCTCATACTATACATGATGGCTGTTCGCAGCCTGTAGATCTTACCCCTTATCTCCTGGAGGTTAGTGTCAGTTGTCATAACTAAGGTGTTTAACTGATATTAGTCAAATGTGATACCAACCCATCCCTGTGCTATGCAGATATAATGTCTGCGTGTTTTTTGTGCAAGATTTTCCACATATATCCCTGAAACTTCTTCACATAATGAACAAGGCCGAAGAATGCAGGTCACAGCGTTATCAAGAGGATGAGCTCATCGATGCCGGGCGATCACGATTTTGGCACTTGATTTTCAACTAATGGAAAACGGATCGTGACCTATGCAAAAATTGAAGTCTCTATCTTATCGTGATCATCTTAAGCTCCACCGTGATTACCGGCGCGCCGCCAGGGTAGCCAGCCTGCTGTACACCACGGATTCGAAGCCCGGCATTACCCGGATAAAAAAGGGGAAAGGATATGGATACACCTTCAGGGGAAGATCGGTCACTCAAAAAGAAATTCATGAACGAATAAGAAAACTAGCCATACCCCCATCCTGGACCAGTGTCTGGATCTGTCCCAAAGCGAATGGTCATATACAGGCTACTGGTATTGATATGAATGGCAGGAAGCAATACCGCTACCATCCTGACTGGAACAAATGCAGGCAGGATACAAAATTTCACCGGTTAATCGAGTTTGGGAAGGCACTTCCCAAGCTACGCAGGCAGATCCGCAGGGATATGAATGCGGCAGGTTTAACGGAATCAAAGGTACTTGCGACCGTGATCAACCTGGCTGAAAAAACTTATATCCGTGTTGGGAATAATGGTTATGAAAAAATGTATGGCTCATATGGTCTTACTACGATGAAAGACAAACATGTGACCTTAAAGAATGGAAGAATATCTTTCACATTCACCGGTAAAAAAGGGGTAGCCCACGAGATCTCCATTTATGATCGCAAACTTGCCCGAATCATCAAGCAATGCCGTGACATACCCGGCAAGGAACTCTTCCAATATTATTCAGATAGTGGTGATCGAAAATGCATTGACTCAGGCATGGTCAACAATTATATTAAGACGGCAACGGGGGGAGAGTTTACCACAAAAGATTTTCGAACCTGGGCAGGCTCGTTGCATGCCCTGCAGATCCTTCGCACATTGGACCCGCCCCAAAACGACGCGGATTTAAGGAAAAATATCGCCATAGTGATGGATCATGTGAGCAATAAATTGGGCAACACCAGAAACATATGCAAAAAGTATTATGTACACCCTGAGCTGATCAAACTTTACGAAGAAGACAAACTGAACTCCGCCTGGCAACCTGCGCCGAAAACCAGCGGCCTTGATCCTGACGAACAGATCCTGATGCAGGTGATAAAAAGACCAGCGTGAACACTGTAAATACTGGTATGGTTTTTACCTCCTTAATTAAAAACAACCATGAAAACAAAAAACACAATACCGGGTAATTCCCAGCTGCGGGCTACAAAAAACAGGACGGCTCCTGATGTGAGGGACAATCTTGACAGCCGCAAAAAGGAAGAACAACATAGCAAGGGAGATGATATTACCCACAACCGGAAACCACATCACAATAAACAACAAAGACCTAAATAAATTTTCTATTGTAGATGGCCGGGTAGAAAAGCCTGGCGAATTATTAACCAGATAAAATCAAATACTATGTACGTAAATGAAAAAACGAGCGAGATACTAAATGATCTCATCAGTATCAACAACGACAGGATTGAAGGCTACAACAGGGCCGAAAACGAAACATCAGATAAAGATGCTGACCTCAAAACCCTGTTCAGGCAAATGGCATCGGAAAGCCGAAGCTATAACAATGATCTCTCAAAATATGTGGCTTCCGCGGGTGAACAGCCTACGGACAAAACTTCCTTCAGTGGTAAGATCTACCGCACCTGGATGGATGTAAAAGCGACTTTCAGCGGTAAAGACCGCAAAGCCATACTTGCCTCCTGTGAATTTGGTGAAGATGCCGCGCAAAAAGCATACGATGAGGCCCTATCCAGCGATGCCGAATTGCCGGCCGAAGTTCGCCAGCTGATCATGGATCAAAAATTAAGTTTGAAAAAATCACATGATCACATCAAGGCACTGCGTGACAGGCAAACCGCGTAGTTCTCAGGAAGGCACCCAAAATCGTAAAATGTCAAAAAATAAAACAATTCCCATGGACACTAATTCCAGCACAGAGGAAATGAAAAGCCTCTCAGGTTGCCTCAACAAACTTTTGTCAGATGGCTTTACCGAAGATTTTAAAGCAGGCGAACGTGGTCTTCTTTCGCTTAAGAATGAGAAGATATATGAACCCGGACAGGTAAAAATTGTAAATTTTTACCGCTTTGAAGGTGCCAGCGATCCTGCGGATAATACAATACTATACGCGATTGAAACAGACGATGGCGTGAAAGGAACACTCGTGGACGCTTATGGATCCTACGCCGATGAAAGAGTGAGCTCTTTTATAGAGGAAGTACAGGAGATCCAAAAAAAGGCGGTAAACAATAATGACAGAACTGTTGACTGACCAGGGTGCAATGATTGACATAACGAGAAGCTACCTGTAAGTTTCTGAATGAACAGCCTTCACGAATAGCAACAAAAAAACCGGTTATCACAACCGGTTTTTCATTTTCATATTTCCGTATTAAACAATTTCCTCAGACCCTCGAACGTCCCACAAAAAGCGAAACGATAAATAATACAAGAAATACGAAGAATAGGATTTTAGCGATGGAGGCCGCCCCCGCAGCAATACCACCAAACCCGAATATTGCAGCTATGATAGCCACAACCAGGAAAATTACTGTCCAACGTAACATAGTTTCAAGTTTTAAGATTATTAAATCAATTTCAGTTTTATAGAGATCGAATAAGGTAATGCATGTAATGAAAAATTCATGCCGCAATAAACACTAAGGGGAATAGCGATAATCGGGGAAATTTTTCCAGCATTCATTCCACATATAACAAACCCCTCTTTTTGGTTATAGAAATAAATCCCCATCAGCATCACAATCTGGTATAAATATTTCTTCGAATACTATAAAAAGAAAGTATATGCAGAAAGGCAGTCCTAAAAAAGCGGTCCGGCCTCCTCAAAAACAACAGCGGCCCGGAAGTGAATCGCAAATGGTCCCACGACCTGTATTTGATTATCCCGAAATAAAGGGAAGTAATCGTTTAAAAAACAAAGTGGCCTTAATAACTGGTGGTGATAGCGGTATCGGCAGGGCAGTTGCAATTTTATTCGCTAAAGAAGGGGCAAGCATTGTGATTGCATACCTGAGTGAAGACAAAGATGCACGAGATACACGGCAATATATCGCCGAGAACTTTGGACGTAGCTGCTTATTGATTAAAGGCGATCTTTCCAGGGAAGCCAACTGCGTTAACGCGGTAAGAAAAACAATACGTGAATTTGGCCGGATAGATATACTGGTGAATAACGCTGCCATTCACTATGAAAACAAAACACTCGAAAAACTTAGCACCCGGGAGTTGAAGCGGACTTTCGAAACCAATATTTATTCATACATATGGGTGACAAAGGCCGCAATCCCATTTATGAAAAAAGGCTCCTGTATCATCAACTCTTCTTCTGTAACGGCTTACCGTGGCAGCGGCTCGCTGATCGATTACGCCTCCACCAAAGGCGCGATCGTTTCCTTTACACGCAGCCTTTCGGCCAACCTGGCGAAAAAAGGTATTCGTGTAAATGGCGTGGCCCCGGGCCCTATCTGGACTCCGCTGATAGCCTCCAGTTTTAAAGGCAAAAAAGTTTCACAGCATGGAAGTGATACGCCTCTGGAACGTGCCGGGCAACCTGTGGAAATTGCGCCCAGTTACCTGTTCCTGGCCAGCAATGATTCCAGTTATATGACGGGACAATTCTTACATCCCAATGGAGGTGAGATCGTTAACGGATAAAGATCGTGTTGGCATGTTTTTGGTACCTTCTAATTAACTCTCTTTTCAGGGGTGATTAATCTTATCTGAGAAATATACCCATAATACCTGATCTGGGTAATACCAGCGAAGGGAACGAAAAGAGACAAAAGGGTTTTAGTCAACACTAAAACCCTTTATTTTATCTTTCATCTTTCCATACCAGTCGCAGGTGCCTGGCATCCTCAAAAAACTCATTACATTTTTGATCACCCTTTCCGGTATACCCGCCAGTGGGTGCACAGATATAATTGCAGTCACTGTCTAAAAGCTGGTTATACTGGTCACAGCACGGACTTGAAAACAGGTAAACCTTTTTACCTTCATAATCATACTCATTCACTTCAGCGGGCGGGTTCCAAACGGGCTGGGACCTGATACTGTCAATTTTCTCCTGGATGCAGGGTGGCACATTGTCAAGGGATCTCCCAGACTTGTCTTTTTTACATTGTTGATTAAGCAGCGGCAGCGCCAGTATGAGGAAAATAAACTTCATCGTATCGTATTTGAGGTTACTGACATGGTATATTTGCAATTCGTTGCAAATAGGAAACCATCGTGGAGAAAAACAACTTTGTTGACCAGATAAGAATATTCTGCCGGAGCGGCCATGGTGGCGCCGGCAGCAAGCACTTCATGCGCAACAAATTTACGGCAATGGGCGGGCCCGATGGTGGTGACGGCGGTCGTGGTGCACATATTATTTTAAAAGGTAACAGCAACCTGTGGACCCTTCTTCATCTTCGATATTATAAAAATGTGCTGGCGGAGGATGGCGAATCCGGCAGCGGGAACAACAGCACCGGCCGTGCAGGAAAGGATGTGATCATTGAAGTACCCCTCGGTACTGTGGCCCGGGATGAAGAATCAGGCGAACAGGAAGTAGAGATACTCAAAGATGGCCAGGAAGTGATCTGGATGCCCGGCGGTAAAGGCGGACTCGGCAACAGCCATTTCGCCACAGCCACCAACCAGGCGCCAGAATATGCACAGAAAGGTTTACCCGGCCAGGAGGGCTGGAAAATCCTGGAGTTAAAAGTATTGGCAGACGTAGGATTAGTTGGTTTCCCAAATGCGGGCAAGTCCACACTGCTGTCGGTGATCACCGCCGCAAAACCCAAGATCGCCGACTATGCGTTTACAACTATCACCCCCAACCTGGGTATGGTGGAGTACCGTGATGGTAAAAGCTTTTGTGTAGCTGATCTCCCAGGTATTATCGAAGGCGCCGCGGAAGGAAAAGGCCTGGGGCACCGGTTTTTGCGTCATATCGAACGTAATCCTGTACTGCTGTTCCTCATCCCGGCAGATGCGCCGGATCATAAAAAGGAGTTTGAAATTCTTGTGCATGAACTCGAAAAATATAACCCCGAACTACTACATAAGCAATTTGTGATCGCCATCAGCAAAAGTGATATGCTTGATGAAGAGCTTTCCGAAGCGATCAGAAAAGAGTTACCTTCCAGTATTCCGCATGTTTTTATTTCCTCCGTCACACAAAAAGGCCTGGTCGAACTAAAAGACCTGCTTTGGAAAGTGTTGAATACACCTACTGAATAAGAACAGGCTGAAAAGCATATGATATTTTATAGTAGGTTTGTTTCACCTAAAATAACAATCACCATGAAGAAATTTTTTATAACCGGTATCCTGGTTTTAACCCTGGCATTGCGCTCCGTTGCTGATGAAGGCATGTGGCTTCCCATGCTGCTTGGCAAACAGGTGTACAATGATATGGTCAAAAAAGGTTTAAAGCTTACTGCTGAGCAGCTCTACAGTATCAATAAGGCATCACTGAAAGATGCGATCATCATTTTCGGTGGTGGCTGTACGGGTGAGATCGTCAGTGCCGAGGGTATGATCTTTACCAATCACCACTGCGGTTATGACGCCATTGCTTCTGCCAGTACGCTTGACAATAATTACCTGCAGAATGGGTTTTATGCAAAAAACAGGGCCGAAGAGATACCTACTTCACTCTCTGTCCAGTTCCTGTTGCGGATCGAGGATGTAACTAAAGAAGTACTCGATTCTTTGAAAGGTTTGGGTGCCGCCGACAGAGCAAAAAAACAATCTTCCGTTTTGGCATCTATCAATGCGAGGATGAGCGATCCATCACAAAGCATCGAAACCAGGGTAAGCTCACTGTTCAAAGGAAACCAGTTCCTGGCTTTTGTATACCAACGCTATAACGATATCCGCCTGGTAGGTACCCCGCCCGAAGCGGTAGGTAAATTTGGTGGCGATACCGATAACTGGGAATGGCCAAGACATACCGGTGACTTTTCGGTGTTTCGCGTTTACGCTTCGCCGGCAGGAAAACCTGCCCGTTATGCACCGGAGAATAAACCATTAAAACCAAAATGGTATCTCCCTGTATCCATCAAAGGTGTGAAGGAAGGAGAATTTGCCATGATCTGGGGATACCCCGGCGGTACCAACCGGTATGAAAGTTCATATGGTATCAAACTCTCAACCGAGATCAACAACCCCACCCTCGTGAAACTTCGTGATATCAGGTTAAAGTACATGTTTGAAGAGATGAAAAAAGATCCGGCTGTAAAACTTCAGCTTTCTTCTTCATTTGCCAGCATCGCCAATTACTGGAAATTTTTTGATGGTGAAACCAAGCAACTTTATAAATATGATATCTACGGCAAGAAGAAAAAAACCGAGGAAAAATTCATTGCCTGGGCGGCCGATAAACCTGAATACAAAAATATTTTCACCGACTGGGGTAAAGCTTACGATGCATGGACACGTTATGCCAAACACCGCATGTTTGTGAATGAAGGTGTTTTTGGATCCCCGCTTATCGGGTTTGCGGCCTCACTGAAGCAGGTGGAAGCGGCACTGGTTAAAACCGGTGCATCCGCCGGCGATCTGAAAAAAGCTTTGGATGCTGCTGACCAGGCAAGAACTGAATTCCTGGCGGAAGAAAATAAAAGATCGGATGAGAATATAGTCGCAAGTGTAACCATGCTTTTCTACCAGGATGTGCCAAAAGACCAGCACCCGATTGGCTTCTATGGCGGATTAAAGGATCAGTATGGCCCGCTCGATAATGAAGCGACCTTTAAAAAATACGCAGCAGATATCTTTAGCAAGACTATGATCTTCGATGATGCCAAATGGAAAGCATTTATCGCCAACCCCGACGCTAACGTGTTGCAATCGGATCCCGCATTTGCACATGCCAGTGCGTTCTACGATAATTACAGCAGCAAGTATGCACCTTATTACACCCAGTTTGTGGCACAAAACAATGAGCTAGGGCGACTTTATCTTAAAGGCATCATGGAAATGGATCCGGCTAAAGCAAAGATGATGTACCCTGACGCGACCTTTACGATGCGGGTGAGCTATGGAGCAGTGAAATCATATCGTCCCCGCGACGCAGTATTTTATGATTATGTCACCACTTCAAAGGGTGTATTGGAAAAATATAAACCCGGCGACTATGAATTTGACCTGCCGGAAAAACAAATAGAACTTTTTAAGAAAAGGGATTTTGGCCAGTATATCGATAAACAAAGAAATGACCTGGTCATCGGGTTTATCAGCAGCAACGATATAACCGGTGGTAATTCCGGATCGCCTGTTTTAAATGGTAAAGGCGAACTGATCGGGCTTGCTTTTGATGGAAACTATGAAGCCTTGAGTCATAAACTTGCTTTCGACAAGGACCTGAACCGCACCATCAATGTAGATATACGATACGTATTGTGGTGTATCGACAAACTCGGTGGCGCAGGCCATTTAATAAAGGAATTGAAACTGGTAAAATAATCACCGGCAATTTCTGTTTAACAAAGCCTTTCCATCCGGGAAGGTTTTGTTTTATATCCCAGGCTTGGGTGATAGGGTTTAAAATTCTTAACATTGCACAGCAATTTCATTGTTTGAAAATTAAGACACTCATACTATTTGTTTGCACGCTTTCCTCATTTTACGCTATTGCGCAGCCAACGCAGTTTAGCATGGCAACCGATGTGACGGTAGTACGCAGTTTTAAAAAAGATCAGAAATTCTGGAGCATTGGGCAAACTGTTGCGGGACATTTTCATTTTACGAAAAAGGACGGGCTCTACCTATTGTTTACCTACGCAGGTAATGGCAAATTCAGCAACCAGCTCAACGCGACCGCGAAAGATTCTGCGACCATACCCCAGGGAGTTAGTTATACCAATAAAGCGAATCTTTCTTACAGGCATATCTCCGTTGGCTGGAGACATTACCTGAAAGGCGCATTCAATGCTGAAGAAGACTGGAATCTCTATGGCTATGGCGGATTCGGATTGATGTTTGGCCGGGTTCAAAACCTGCATTCGATCAGGATCGACACTTCAAACTATGAATTGCCGGTTTTGTCGGGGGAAGGCAACTTCAAACGGTTGACTTTTGACCTGGGACTTGGGTTTGAAGTATATGCCGGCGGCAATGTTTATTTTTACGCCGAAGCAAGAACGCTGATTGCTACGACAGGATATCCCAGCAGATATTTATTTGTTAATAACGATGCTCCGCTTACCGGCTCAATTAATCTTGGTGCCCGGATACTTTTCGATTAAAACGCATTTGAAATTATTATGAACAGGCATGAAACGCTTCGGATCCAAAAAATAGAACTATTTAAACTTTTTGTCCCGCTCAAAGAACCCTTTATTATATCCCTCGGTCCCATCCCCGCCGCTGAAAATGTTTTGGTGATCATTCATACCGAAGAAGGTATAACAGGTTATGGTGAATGTAGCCCGTTTATGAGCATTAACGGAGAGAGTATGGATACGGGTTTTGTAGTGGGACAGTATTTTGCCCGTTTGCTCAAAGGAAAGAATGCCCTGGATATCGAAGAATGCGTGGCCGAAATGGATCGCCTGATCTATGGTAACAACAGTATCAAGAGCGCATTTGATATTGCCCTTTATGATATCGCCGCGCAAAATGCCGGGCTTCCACTTTATAGGTTCCTGGGTGGTGATAATACAAAAACAATCGTCACCGACTACACCGTAAGTATTGGTGACCCGGAGAAGATGGCCGCCGATGCGGTTAAAATCAAGCAGGAGGGTTACCCGGCAATAAAAATTAAGCTGGGTAAACATGGCCCTACAGATGTGGAACGCATAAGGGCGATTCGCGAAGCGGTAGGTGATGAGATCCCTTTGCGGATCGATGCCAACCAGGGCTGGAAGCCGGACGAAGCACTCAGCACCTTAAAAGCCTTGGAACAATTCGGTATTCAGCATTGCGAAGAACCCATACCCCGGTGGGCATTTATGGAATTGCCCAAATTGAGACAACAAAGTCCGATACCGATCATGAGTGATGAAAGTTGTGGTGACGAACACGATGCGGAAAGGCTGATCCAGCTCCAGGCTTGCGATTATATGAATATCAAACTGGGAAAATCAGGAGGTATATTCAAAGCCTTGAAGATGGTAAAGCTGGCGGAAGATGCCAATATTCATCTACAGGTCGGTGCCTTCATGGAGTCAAGGCTGGCCATGACCGCTTTCGCACATTTTTCCCTGTGCAGCCCGATCATACAGCATTTTGATTTTGACACCTGCCTTATGTTTAGTGAAGACCCTGTAACCGGCGGTATCGTTTATGAAAATAACGGGGTTATCAAAGTACCCGAAGACCCCGGCCTTGGAGCACGTGTTAGTGAGGATTGGCTGAGCCGGCTGGAAAAAGTTGTGGTGTAGCGCATACAGCCCCATCGGTGCGGCGTTTTGGTAGCACAAACACCCACGAGATAATTTGAGTGCCGTAGGCACGAGGTTTTGTGCCAACGTAATGATCAAAACATTTTTGAATAAATATTTTCAAAAAACGAATCCACCAAAACGTCACCCCTACGGGGTTCATATCCTCTATTACATCGTTTTCTACCATAACGTCGTGCCTACGGCACTTTGGTGTTTTCGGTCTTAAATTGATTCTTCTGTTTTTGGATTTGGCATGATGGGATCATCCGACAATCAATGTCGCATGCTAAAATTCACAATTGAATTCCAGATTTGAATCTTCCGGGATCACAGCCCCAGCGGGGCGGCGTTTTGGTAGCAATAAACGAACCCGTAGCAATTGAGTGCCGTAGGCACGACGTTATGGTCCAATAAAACGATCAAAACATTCGCGAATAAATATTTTCATAACGAATCCACCAAAACATCACCCCTACGGGGTTCAAATCTCTTGGGGTAATATATTCTACCATAACGTCGTGCCTACGGCACTTTGGTGTTTTCGGTCTTAAATCGATTCTTCTGTCTTTGGATTTGGCAATGATGGGATCATCCGACAATCATTGTCGCATGCTAAAATTCACAATTGAATTCCCGATTTGAATCTTCCGGGATCACAGCC
>JAFAEM010000014.1 GCA_023424015.1 Bacteroidota bacterium
CTTCTTAATGGCTGCCACTATCTGGCTTTCTGTAAATCGCTTCTTCATTGTATTTAAAGTTTAAAGTTAACAAACTCATTTGTTGTTAACTCTAACTTTTGCTGGCCGAAGTTCGGGGGAGCTTACACCTTATACCTAAACTAATTCATTTTTCGTAATGACTTTATTATTCCCGGTTCGTGAGAAACGAACCGAAACCACAAAACGAGGTCACGAACGGGATCAGGGCGAGACAGCAAAAAGATTCATGATGTAATGTTCTCCTTAATCGCCGTGCCTTTCATGCAACCTCCTTATCCAGCATTTTAAAACGGAATTCCCAGGTTTATATAGCTCTGCAGTTTCCTGGTCTGGTCGCTATACATCACGCTCAGGTCGAGCGGACCTAACGCAAAATTATAAGTGAACGTAAGTCCATAACCGGAATAGAAATCTTCATGCGAATAAAAATCGCTACGGGTCACCAGGTTATTCAACAAAATATTTGCCGTTGCAGTAAGGTATGCGCCCTGGAACAGGTATTGCCGCAGTCCGCCCTGCACCGTGCCCATAGCAGGTGTGTAAAGACTGCCTTCGGAAAGCCCGGCAAAAACAACCTGGTTCCTGAATAACTTTGTCATTCCACCCACTACAAATTCATTCATCACTTGATTTTCATAATCGAAGTTGGCTCCCGCCTGAAGTTTTAAAAACCCGGTAAGTTTTGTCGATAGGGGAAGATATCCTTCCGCCTCCATCCAGCCACGCCAGTAAGCATTTGTGGAAACGGCCGGCGTATCGGCATGACCATTACTGATAAACCTTAGTCTGGATTGTTGCGGACCGACCCGTCCAAATTCGGCATCAAACTTTATTCCTTTTCTTGCAAGGGCATTCCGGTCAAGCGAATTGTATTTCAGGTATCCGAACAACGTAGAAAAATTGCTCCGGCCTTCAAGATCAAGTCCTGATGCTATCTGTGGTTTGTATTGCAGCCATTCAAACCTATGCCCGGCACCGAGGGTGAATGTTTTTGTTGGTGAATAATGAAATTTCTGTTGTGTGATTAACTGGTTACGTTTATAAACGCCGCTTTCTTTGTACGCATCATAAGTGGACAGATCGATACGATCGAATTGCATACCCAGGGTAAATCCATAATTTTTTAGGCGACCGATGTATTGCAGGTGCTCACCACGTATACGAAAACTTTCCCCAATATTAATACTTGCAAGAGTACGTGAATTTGTCCAGAGGAAATTACGTGTGGTAATATTGGCAATGATCCCGATCCCCGACGTACTGTTATAATGTAATCCTGCCTTTAAAAAACTGAGTGGATTTTCGACCAGGTCCAGGATGAGTTTTGTCTTCCCGTTGGGCAGGGGATGGAGGGAATAAACGATTCGGCTGTAATACCGCGCACCGAAAGCCTGGCGGATCATATGCGATAAGTCGGTTGCTGTATAAGCTTTGTTGTATTTAAAGTTCATCGTGTTCAGCAGGAACTGTTGGGTTGTATTCTTCAGGCCATTGATCTGGATGGAGTCGATGGTAACGGTGCGTACGGCAGGAAGACGTTGTTTTAATATTTGGGCTTTTCCATAAATCGCGTCGAGTGAATCTGCCATTTTTTTGAAGCGGGGATAAAGCTTTCTCCCTTCCTCTACACCCAGTTTCAACAATTTTTCCGAATCATTAAAACTACCCATGCTGAATTCTTCCATATCAAAGGGAATATAGATATCGCAAAGCGGAACTTCCTTTTTTTGATCTTCCGCTTCCCTGAAAAATGCGATCTGCAAAAGGAGCTGGATCACATTTTGCACTTTCTCCGGTGGCAGCAGCCCGGTAGCAACCGTGCTTCCGATCACGAGATCGGCGCCCATTTCTTTCACATCACGAACGGGAAAATTGCGGCTGATTCCACCATCCACCAGAACCTGCCCGTTATAGTCGACTGCAGTAAATACCGAGGGGATTGCCACGCTGGCACGGATCGCTGTACTGATCTCACCTTCCTTTAACACAACGGCTTCGCCATTACCCACCTCAGTTGCGATAGCGCGAAAAGGAATGCTGAATTTTGAAAAATCTTTAATATCGTAAACAGGGAAAAATAACTCCGCGAGTTTTAGCCAGAGTTCCTGTGCCTCCAGAAAGCCGGTTGATATCTTGAATTTATTGTTTACCCATGGCAGCTCGACCACATATTTGCCATACTCGTCCTTTTCTTCCATAAAAAGACTACGCAATCCTGATTGGTCGCTTAACAAAAGGTCCCAGTCAATCGTACGGGCGATTTTTTCAAGTGTGTCGGCTGAATAGCCAACGCTGTAAAATCCGCCAATAACAGCACCCATGCTAGTTCCGGTAATATAATCCACTTTCAGCCCAGCTGAATCAATGGCTTTCAAAATACCGATATGTGCCAGCCCCTTCGCGCCTCCGCCGCTGAGCGTTACACCCACGGTAGGCCGGCCTTGACGGTCTTGTGACCATGAAACCAGGTTAAGGGAAATCATCAATAGGAAAAGGGATGCTCGTTTCATCAGGCTGAAAAGATTATCCCGTGAAATTAACCAGTTTTCCTTTTGGATAAAATTGAGGACGCTTTAAGCTTTGTTAAGGATGGATAGGACCCGTCAATGCAATATCGGCTTTCGCAAATGCTTTCTTATACCGCGCTAAAGCTTTTTGCGATTCGCTTTTTTTCTTTTGCCCCTGCCATGACTTATACAGGCCATATAATGCCCACCCATTCTCGTTATTGTTTTTCAGGTCGGCCAGGAATACCTTTTGGGCCGCTTCATGCTTACCTGCGTGTAAATAGGCATTACCCAGGTAGTGCTTTGGATTAAGCATCCAGTCACGCGGCTCGGTGTATACCATATTTTCTTCAGTGGTCACAGCGGTTGTAAATGCCGTGATAGCATCGATAAATTTTTCTTCAGCAAGAGAAATACTACCAGCTAATAGGTTCTCCGCAACAGTGGCACCTTTGATTGGAGGTGAAAATGGGGACATCGGGATCATTAGCACAGTATCTTTCATCAGGGCCCGGAGCGCCTCAAGCTCTTGTTTTGCCTCAGCTTGTTTTGCCTGGTGACTGAAAGCCATACCCCGGCCGAAATGAAATAAGACATTGGCATAAATCTGCTGCGCGGCAGGCTGTGGCATCTCAAGCAAAGCAGCCCAGTTGCCAAACCGCACATTTACCAATACAGGTGTCATCGCGATATACTGGAGAAAGTTGCCCAGTGGAGCTTCCATTTCGAGGTATTCTTTCGGAATACTGTTGACGGTTTCTTTTGCTGAATGTATGGAATAGGCAGAATCACCGCTCATCATGGCATGGTTGGTTTGCATGTGCAGGTTGTGGATGATATACAGGAAATCATTTCCAACAACCGGCGCATACAGGTTCATATACTCCTTATAGCTTTTCACCGCGGCTTCATTTACCAGCGCGCCTTTAAGATAATCGCCGGTACGTAGGTAAATATGCGAGGGCATATGCACCATGTGTGATAAGCCAGGGGTCAGTTGTCCCAGCCGGTCAGCACTTGCCAGGGCTTTGTCGGCATAAGGTGAAGGTTCCATCACGTGTATATAGTAATGGTTTGCCCCGGGATGGTTGGGATTTGAGACCAATATTTTCTCCAGTACTTCACGTATCTCAGGTGTCCATGGTTTGGGTGTGCCGTTTATATTCCAAAGATCCCAGGGGTGTTGCAGCATCAGGGCGTCGGCATATAGTGCAGCGATATCGGGGTCATTTGGATATTTAATATATGCTTCTTTCATTTTATCGGCATATACCTGGTTGAGGTGTTCCCGGCTGATGGTACTGTCGGCGGAATACCTGGCCGCCTGGGCTTCAATAAGCAGTTTTTCTTTTTCGCTGCTGTTGGCTGAAAATTCCAATGCTTTTTTAATCGCTGCCAATGCCATCGGTTGTGCCGTATAGCCCACATCATTAATATTGGGACCTTCAGCCAGTGCCTGCGCCCAATATATCATGGCGTTGCCTGGATCAAATTTCGCCGCTTTCTGAAAGGATGCTTTGGATTCGATGATATGAAATCCATAATAGGTATTGATACCCTGGTTAAAATAAAATTTGGCCGAATCACTGCTGGAAGAAATATTCCAGTTCCATCCACCCGAACCGGGCAGGGGAGGAACCTCTAATTCTTCGATCCATGCATTCAATACATTCCAATCGGGGCTACATCCAACTATACCAGACCTGTAGCTACGGTCTTTATTCTTTATGGTTGACGAAACGTTCTCGAAACGAAATGCAAGTCCGGCTGCGATAACAAATGATACCGGAACAAAGAAAAGCAGTTTGAGGCGCATGGTTTTTTTGATTGATCGACAAAAGTTACAAAAAAACCTAATACTTCAACTTTTTTATGCGCCGTTAGTGAGGGAATAAAAATGGGACCCGATAGCTATCGGGTTGATAGCCGGGTTACATCGCATGACATTAGAGGGGTTATTCCGTTCCATATAAGTAGTCCAATTACAAATTCATTGCTTTCCGGAATAAAGTTTTGGTTTGGTGTTAAGACCTTTGGCCCGCGCGGCTTCTATGACTTTTACTTTTACACGGGCTTTGCTTTATTTTCCTGGAGTCTGTTGTCTGCTGGTCGTAGTTCAAATGTCTCGGGGTGTCAGGAAACCACAGCGCACACAGCGAACACAGCGGGGTATTCGCATCATGTTCTGTTCTTTGTAGCGGATTTTTAATACGTAGACGCCATTCGCAGTGCTCGCCATGCCCGCCGTGGTTTATAGTACTCCAGAGTTCGCCGGACAATCATGTTATAAACCCGATAGCTATCGGGTCCCAGTTACTTTCTGTCTATGCTTCGGGAGTCAGATACTGCGCATACGCGTAGCCTTCTTCACCATCGTCAGTGCGGATCAGCCACCACTGGTCGTTAGTACGACTTACGAGGGTTACTATTTCATGGTGCGCTGCTTTACCTACGATGGGTTGGTCGGTACCCGGACCCTTACGGATATTGAGGTTGGACCTTTCTGTGGTTACTTTGGCTTTTGATCCGGCTGCTGCGGGCGCTACATTTACATTCATCACCACATCGCCCGCGAGAAAGTTGGGATCGATCCTGTTGTAGATATCCCAGAGCTGATCTTTGACAGAGCCGCTGGGAGCTTCTCCATCGATATAGAGAACGCCGTCCTGTTCGCGAACCTGCAGATTGCTTACACCTGATGCGGTAGCGGCATCAGTAAGTTCTTTGTATTTATCCTGTAATGCCATAGTTTAAGTTTTTAAGATTAATTGGTGATTTTTAAACCGGATGCATCCACTCTTTTGGGCTTCAGTCCGTCGAGAGCGGGTTTCAGTTTTTTCCAGGAAGCGGATTTCAATTCACCAGTTACGGCAATTACACCATCATTCACGGTTGCGGTTACAGTTGGGAAGTCCTTGGTGGCATCACGCACCGCCGCAGTGAGTGGATCATCGGCAGTGATCTCAACAGGAGCGGGGGGTGGTGCAACAGTCACATTATTTTGCACCGATTTTACACCTTTTACGGCTGTGGCCAGCTCAGTAGCTTTTGCCTTCGCGGCTTCATCTTTTGCTTCGCCCGATACGGTTGCTACACCATCTTTTACATCTACCATCAGTCCTGCTGTTTCAGGATTGGCCTGGAATGCAGTTTGCACAGCTGACCTGATATCTTCATCTTTTACTTTTGATTTACAGCCAGTCACTGTGCTGCCGATCAATGCTGTTGCCAGGAGCAAAAGCATCCATCTGTTTAGTTGTTTTTTCATTTGCTGGTTTTTTTATTGTTGTAAAATTCCATAAGCGCTTTGCCTAGTGCAAAGTTTATACCAAGCTCCGGACCGTATCAGTTACCTTCCAGCGATACGATCAGCTCAAATGTCTTTTCGTATTGCGCATTGAGGTTTTCCAGTTCAGTGGATACTTTTTTGTAATTGGCTTCTGCTTCAAGGAATTTGGACTTATCAGAGTAAGTAGCAGGATCGATCAGCGAAGCTTCGAGCCCGATCTTTCGTTCATTTAGTTTTGCGATCTGTTCTTCGAGTTGTTGAAAGATACGTTGTTGTTTTTGTAATTCCTTTTTTTGTTCTTTATTGATAGGCACGGAAGCCTGTGTATGAGATACAGTTTCGGCCGGTTTCTTCAAGGATTTTGATTCCTGCTTCTCAACTTTTTTACCGGATTCCTCTTCCTTTTGTTTCTTCGCCATTCTTTCCTTCCAGGCCACGTATTCTTCATAGCCGCCCTTGAATTCTTTTAACTCGTGATCCACGATTTCCCAGATCTTATTGGCCGTTTTGGAAACAAAATACCGGTCGTGGCTCACCAGTATAATACTTCCCTGGTACCTGTTCAATGCTTCGATCAATAGTTCGCAACTATGAATGTCGAGGTGATTGGTAGGTTCATCGAGCATCAGGAAATTGGCCTTGCTCACGATCACTTTTGCCAGCGCAACCCTTGCTTTTTCACCACCGCTCAGGATCCTGATCTTTTTGTCAGCATCATCGCCACTAAATAAAAAGCATCCCAGTAAACCACGCAACTCGAGCTCTGTCATCTGGCTGCCGCATTCTTTCATTTCATCCAGGATCGTATTGTTGATATTGAGTGCTTCGAGCTGGTGTTGTGCATAAAAGCTTTCTTCTACATTATGTCCCCATTTTCTTTCGCCTTCACTAAAGGATTCCACGCCTGCAATGATGCGGAGCAGGGTAGACTTACCTTTCCCATTGGCACCGATCAGCGCGATCTTGTCACCGCGTTCTATTTCCGCCGAGCTGTTTTTGACAATAAGATTATCGCCAAAAGACTTGGTGACATTTTTTAATTCCACCAGAACACGACCCGGTTGTTTATCGACACGGAAATTGATCCTGATGTCCGGACGCTCCAATGTTGCGTCTTCGATACGCTCCAGTTTGTCAAGCTTTTTTATGATGCTTTGCGCCATCGCTGCTTTACTGGCCTTGGCGCGGAATCGTTCTACCAGCCGTTCATTCTGCCGGATATAGTCCTGTTGGTTCTCATAAGCTTTTTGCTGCATCTCGATGCGAATGGCTTTCTCCTTTTCGTAAAAGTCATAATTGCCATTATAAATATGCAGCTGTTGCTGGTACACTTCCACGATCTTTGTGACCATCCTGTTCAGAAAATATTTATCGTGGCTGACGATTACCACCGATCCCTGGTAATGCTGCAGGTATTTCTCCAGCCATTCAATAGAAGGAAGGTCGAGGTGGTTGGTAGGTTCATCCAATAATAAAAGATCGGGTTGTTGTAATATCATCTTAGCAAGCAGCACCCGCATCCGCCATCCACCGCTGTATTCTTTGTAGGGACGGTTCAGGTCGGCGTTGGCAAAGCCCAGGCCCTGCAAAACTTCTTCAGTTTTGTGGTGGATATTGTATCCTCCAAGTGTTTCGAGTTCATGCAACTTATCGGAGTACTCATGCAGGGTTTTTTCATCGCCCGTTTTTTCCAGCTCTTTGCCCAGTTCCTCGATCTCCTTTTCCAGTTGTAATACTTTCTCAAAAGCGCCGAGTGCAACCTGCAGGATACTATCATTGGTGTCGAAACTCAGGAGGTCCTGGTGCAGATAACCAATAGAAGTGCTCCGGCTTCTTTCCACCGTTCCGGAAGAAGGACTGTATTGTCCCACAAGCAGTTTGAGTATCGTTGATTTGCCTGTACCGTTATAGCCGATCAAACCAATTCGTTCATTGGGCTGAATATGCCAGGTTGCGTCGTCAATGATCGTCCTTGCACCAAATTCAAATGTTACATTTTGTAATCCTGCCAGCATAATTAGTAGTCTATAGTCAATTGTCGATAGTCAGTAGTCAGTTGTGAATAGTGAGTAGTGAGTAGACAATTGTTAAATGATATTTTTTAAAGGCGATTGAATTAATCCAATTAAAACGTTCCCCACTCCCCACTCA
>JAFAEM010000021.1 GCA_023424015.1 Bacteroidota bacterium
CTTCTTAATGGCTGCCACTATCTGGCTTTCTGTAAATCGCTTCTTCATTGTATTTAAAGTTTAAAGTTAACAAACTCATTTGTTGTTAACTCTAACTTTTGCTGGCCGAAGTTCGGGGGAGCTTACAAAATGACTTCATCTCCTCCAATCAGCGATACAATCTTAAAAAGGTCGGCACGAAAATCTCGGAACCAGTCCAGTGAATAATTTCGATAAATCAAACTAAGCCTGTAGGTGGTTGTGATCTCAGCACATTGCTCAAAAATTGTCGGGAAATAACATGAGAATTCACTATGAAAGGAAATGCTCAGTGGCTCGCCCTCCTCCCGGTTAATATCATAATTCCAGTCAGCACGTTCCGGATAAATCCGGCCGTTCACTTTGGCAAATTGATCCTTACCCCAGTCAAGGTCACGTAAACCTTTGAGCACATATCCGGCTGTATCTTCTGTCTTATCAAAGGACAGACTATGATTACAAATCGGTATTAAGAGCGTGCTCATATCCTTTACATTGGTTACGCCGATTTCACCTCATACAAATACTTCTGAAACCCAATAAACAAATCCCTGATCTTAGGGACACCTCCCAGCTTGTCGGCAGCATCGTTCAATGCATGATACTTCAACATCAAAAGATGCGGTAATTTCTCCTGGTCCAGTTCTTCTTCCCCGGTTTCTATATACTTATGCAAAACAAAATCAAGGAACTCCCTTTGCTCCGGGTTTAGTAATGTATAAATTTTATCTTTTGCTGATGCAACGCGCTCCTGGCGGGTAATTGGCTTATTGGAAAAGGCAATGAACTCCAACACGTCGAATAAATCACATTTCTCCGCGTCGATGATCTTTTGCAAAGAGGCTAGTTCGTCTTTACCAAACCCCGCGTCGTCGAGCTTCTCCAGGAGCGCTTTACGGGTCAGTGGGCTTGACCATATCCTTCTGAGCTCTTCTTCACTGTTAAATAGTTCAGGAAGCTTACCATACATCCGATCCAGGAACTCCTGTACCGACATCGGTTGTCCATCGGGACCAATAAATGTTGTATTGACCGTGTGTTCGATCTGGTGCTCACTTCCATTGGCCAATCTCACTTTCACTTTTTGCCTTTTTACATTAGTTTCATCCTCGCCGACCACTGATGGAGGTGGTTCATCTTCGTCATGGCCTTTTATTGGTTTCGGCCCCCGATCTTCCGGCTCGATGGGCTCACCGTCCCACTCAGGGTCTTTAAACCTTTCACTGGCATTTACAAAATCGTATATGGTAAAAAAGTTTTTCCCATCAAACAACCTGGTACCGCGACCGACAATTTGTTTAAACTCTACGATATTATTCACTGGTCGAAGCAAAACTATATTCCGCACATTGCGGGCATCCACGCCGGTGGAGAGCTTTTGTGAGGTGGTAAGTATGGTGGGTATAGTTTTTTCATTGTCCTGGAAATCGCGAAGGTATTGCTCCCCTAGTTCGCCGTCATCGGCAGTAACTCGTACACAATAGTTTGGGTCCTTGCTTTTCTTGTACTGGTTGATCAGATCCCGGATGGCAGCGGCATGTTCCTGCGTAGCGCAAAAGACAATGGTTTTTTCACGCTGGTCGATCAGGTCCATGAATACCTCTACACGCTTTTGCTCCCGCTCTTTTATTTCAATGATCCTGTTGAAATCTGATTCAGTATACCGCTTTCCTTCCTCAATCTCCCCTTCTACCACATTATCATCAGGCTGGTAAGTGTACTCATCCAACGAAGTAGTGATCCGCCGAACTTTGAACGGTGTTAGAAACCCGTCATTAATGCCCTCCTTGAGGGAGTAAATAAATACCGGCTTGCCGAAATATTTATAGGTATCTGCATTCTCCTTTCTCTTTGGCGTAGCAGTAAGGCCGATCTGAACCGCCGGTGAAAAATATTCCATGATGCCGCGCCAGTTGCTTTCATCATTGGCACCGCCGCGGTGACACTCATCAATAAATATCAGGTCGAAATAATCTTTGGGGTATTCGCCAAAATAAGGAACGGGATTGCCTTCTTTATCCGTTCCGCTCATAAATGTTTGAAAGATGGTAAAGAAGATACTCCCATTAGTGGGCACTTTACCTTTTTTCCTGATATCGCTGGGTTTAATACGGACAAGTGCATCCTCGGGAAACGAAGAAAAGGCGTTGAACGCCTGGTCGGCGAGAATATTCCGGTCGGCTAAAAACAATATCCTTGGCCGGCGCTTTCCGTCAAACTGCAGGTTCCACCGCGATTGAAAAAGTTTCCATGCGATCTGGAAAGCGATAAATGTTTTGCCGGTGCCCGTGGCCAATGTAAGTAGTATCCTGTTCTCTTTTCTTGCCGCAGCATCCAGGGCACGCTCCACGGCAATCTCCTGGTAAAAACGGCCACTCATGCTGCCACCTTTGGTCTCAGCGGGAACCTCGCTCAATGTTTCCTGCCATTGTGTAGGAGCCGGAAATGCCTTGTTATAGAGCTGTTCGGGTGAATGAAAATCGGGAACCTTTCCTTCCCGGCCGCTATCCATATCAATATGGTAAACCTCGATGCCGTTGGCGGCATAGGCATCATCGAGTTTTAGTTTCTCCGCGTAATCCTTTGCCTGCGCCACGCCTTCGCCAACATAACACTCGTCACTTTTGGCTTCAATCACCGCCAGTTTGCGGCCCTTATAGCTCAGCACATAATCAGCGATCAAAGCCTTACCACGACCACCCGTGGCCTTGATCTTACCCGCAGTGATCTGGTACTCCCGGTGCACTTTCACATCGGGGTTTGCCTTATCCCAACCGTTTTCTTTTAGTTTGGGATCGATCAATTCGGCGCGGGTTTCTGATTCGTTCATGCGACAAAGGTTTTGGTGGCTGGAGTGAGTTCACCAGTAAACGCTTTATGTAAAATAGATTCCTTTAGCTCCTTAAATCTTAATAATTTTTTGCGGTATAAGTATTCGAGTTTCAGGCTTTCGTCCCTTAACGTATCGAGCCTTTTAATGATGCGCTCTTGTTCCTTAATATTTTTGGGAAAAGAGAACTTAATACTCCGAATCAATTGCATATTCAGACCTCGCCTATCATTTCCACTGTCGCCTGTCATTCTTCTTATTTCATCATACCTTCCTTCTAAATTTGAAAAAATCAACTCGGGCAAAAGAGCTTTGTCGTCTTTAGGATAAATAGACACTAACGACTGATTGCATGTTGCCATAGTTTTTAGCATTGCGACGGTGCCGCGAGTTTTGCCTTGTCCGTTAAGCGCAATCAATACAGAATTGACGGGCAAATACCGCGCGTTAGAGTTGTTTAGTCCTAACTCAGTAATGCGGCCGTCACAGTCAAAAATAAACTTCTGGTTGATGTCACCTGAAACTAGCCACTTTATTTTACCATCTTTATAATATTCAGATTTGTTTGTGTTAGGTGTGCCGCCGGTTTGCAAATTGCAAGTTTCTCCAATGGTTGTATTTACCCATCCTTTATCATTACTTTCAAACATTTCATTCAAATAACTTATAAAAAGCTCCTTGACATTCTCCAGATTTTTTTCAATGTTGGCTTTTGCTTTGTCAATGGCGGCAAAGGACGAGTCTAATATGGCGACGATGCGTTTTTGTTCGGGGAGTGAGGGAAGGGGCACCTCGATATTTCCCAAATTTTTTCTACTTATTCGTTGCCTGGTTGCCCCCGACACTTGTCTTTCAATTTGAACACTATATTCGTTGGACAAAGAATAAAAAACAAACCACTCAGGTAATACATTCGATTTATTAAAACGAATTATTGTGCAATCGACGGCAGTTATCATCCTTTCCATTGTTTCGGGCAAAATACATGCTCGGCCAACCGGATCTGGAAGCCTTGATACCAAGCAGTCACCAGCAACAATTTCTGTACAACGCAACTTGGCAAATGTATCATATGATATATACCTTGCTTTTTCACCCCGATCTTTAAAAAATCCATTTCCGACATTCCCTGTTTGAATTAGCCTGATGCCTTGTGACGACTGATTTTTGCTTTCAATCCAATCGCCATCTTCAAACACGTCAGCGATATCGGCAAGTTTCAGAGTCTTCCAATCCTGCCTCATATCAGCTCCCTTATTGAGTTAAGAATTTCTGCCGTTTCCTCATCCAACACTTTCATCTCTTCCAAAATCTCACCGGGCTCTCGCAGTGCTCCCTCCTCTTTCTTATTTGGGTTCTTCACACTCAGATCGAAAGTACCGGGATTGATATCCGCCAGCTTTACCGTCCAGCTATTATCACTGTTTGCTTTACCAACCTGTAGTTTTACAAAATCTGCCAGGTCGTTTTCACTCAGCGGGTTGGTCTTACCCAGGTTACGGCCGGGGTTGAGTTGGTAGTACCAGATCTTTTTTGTGGCGGAACCTTTTTCAAAAAACAATACCACGGTCTTCACTCCCGCGCCGGTAAAGGTGCCGCCGGGCAGGTCGAGTATGGTATGCAGGTTGCAGGTCTCGAGTAAATGCTTGCGCAGACTGATGGAGGCATTGTCGGTATTGCTGAGAAAAGTATTCTTTATTACGATTCCCGCCTTACCGCCAGCCTTGAGTATTTTGATAAAATGCTGGAGAAATAAATACGCCGTCTCGCTGCTCTTGATCGGAAAGTTTTGCTGCACTTCGGATCTTTCCTTGCCGCCAAACGGCGGATTGGCCAGTACAATATGGTAACGGTCTTTTTCCTGTATGTCGGCCAAGTTAATGCTGAGCGTGTTGGTGTGTACGATATTCGGAGCTTCCACGCCATGCAGGATCATGTTCATGGTACCGATGATATAGGCCAAAGATTTCTTCTCGCGGCCATAAAAGGTTTTGGTCTGAAGTATTTTATCCTGCGCCGTAGTACGGTGCTTGTACTGCTCCTTCAGGTATTCAAAAGCCTCACAAAGAAAGCCCGCACTGCCGGCCGCGCCATCGTAAATGGTTTGTCCCAGCTCCGGCGCCACCACCTTCACAATGGTTTTGATCAGGGGACGGGGGGTATAATATTCGCCACCGTTGCGCCCCGCATTGCCCATGTTCTTAATCTTATCCTCGTAGAGATGGCTCATCTCATGCTTCTCGGCATGGGTGCGAAAGCGTAGTTGATCGATCATGTTGATCACCTCGCGCAGGTTATAGCCGCTTTGTATCTTATTCTTCAGTTCACTGAAAATCTCGCCGATCTTGTACTCGATCGTGTCGGGGTGTTCCGCGTCAACTTTGAACTTTTTGAGATACGGAAACAGTTTCTGGTTGACAAAATCAGCCAGGTCGTCCCCGGATAATGCTTTGTGATGGTCAATTTTACCGTCTTTTGTCCGCGGCGCTGCCCAGGTATCCCAGCGGTAGGCTTTGCTGATGATCTCCTGGTAGCCTTTGCCCGTCAGTTCAGCTTTGGTCCTACGGTCCTTTTCAAGGTCGTCCAGGTATTTCAAGAAAAGGACCCAGGAGGTCTGCTCCACGTAATCGAGCTCGCTGGAGCAGCCGGCGTCTTTGTGGAGTATGTCGTCGATATTCTTAAAGGTTTGTTCAAACATGGTGGTATACTGAAGTCGGATTGATTAAAGCCACAAAATAGTAAAACTACCTGTAAAGCGGAATAGGTGTATACTTAGGGCCTGGTAGGCTATAAATAAAGGAGGGGGTGGGGAATTTTCTACGGAAATGGAAATGTTTGACTGGGTGGGTTCGGTTTATCCCTTTTAGATTTCAAATCGGAAATAGACTTGCATGCAGGCGCAAACAATTAGAGATTTGTGTTTTGCTTATGTCTTTTAGATTCGAAATGGTCGATCTTGCAGTCCAGATTATACATAAAGAGACAGTCTATATTTTGACTATTAATCAAGTGATTAGGTAAAATATTTACTCAATATTCAAAACAATACCTTAACTTTTGTTAACCAAAACTGTTATTATCTTGCATGTTAGATAGGATCGAATTAAACTTATGGCAACAAAAAAGTTAAAAAACGCGCCTTTAAAAGAGGCAATATTTGAATTATTTTGGAGGCTGCCGTTAGATCAAACGAAATTTCCCTACGATCCGGATTTTGACTTAGCACAAGGCAAATTTGATGATATAATCAAACAATATTTTCCAATTCACAAAAGGACACTGCCCGCAGGTGTGAATGTAAAAATATATCCGAAGCCAATACATCAGTATTGGTCAGCCGAGCTCACTTGGCCAGTAATTCAATTTGGACCAGGAATTTTAACAATAAATGATACGGATAAAAATTATGAATGGTCGAGTTTTAGCCGTAATATTGAAATTGCACTTGAAGGGTTAATACTAAGCTACAAGAAGGAGCTTCCGTTTAATAGAATATCTCTTAGGTATATTGATTCAATTGACTTACCAGATGAAATCGCTGATCCGAGAGAATATTTAAGTACCAACTTTCAGACACAAATAATAAATAATTACAATGTGCCTGGGTCTTTGTCTGATTTAAATATTAACCAGGTTTTTGGTTTGGCTGACCAGACAAAACTTAATATTAATATCCAAACCGCTAAAAATAATTTCAATAAAAAAAGGGCAATTGTTTGGATCACGGGGGCTGAAAAAAAGATCGAAGGGCTTACAAAAGAAGAAATCGTCGCTTGGGCAAGGGATAAACATGATGTATTATCAAAAACTTTTGTCAACATGTTAAATCCAGAATTTTATGCAGCATTTGATAGATAGTTATGATTTAGAAACTTATCCTAATTTGATTAGTGATGAAATTCAAACAGTTCGGGAATTTGAAATGGATTCTCGTCCAAAAAACATTTGGAGTATTCTTTTTGAAGATTTTAACATTTACACCTGCTCCACGAACAAATTAAATACAGACGTTTTATTAGCAAACATTGGAAATTTAAAGGATAATTGGGATGAGGAGGGCGCTCAAGCTATAAGCAAAAAAGTCCTTAATGAGGCTACAGCAATAATATACACAATGAAAATCGTCCATTTGGACTTGTATAGTATAGCTCCAGGGCCTTCAGGTGAAATAATGTTAGATTACCGAGTTGGCAAAAAATCGTTGGAAATTATATTGTATCCCAATAAAAGAAAATTTGTAAAATTTTCTCAAGATGAAGTTCCTATTCAAGGAGAATTTAATGATCAAATTTTCCCTGAACTTATTGCATGGTTAAATAGTTAGCTTAATGAAGGGAAATAACGTTTCGCTAAGTGAAATTCTTTATAGAAGAAGTTTTGGTCCCCCAGACAAACGGTTTTTAGATCCAGCAGGTTTTGCAACATCGCGAGCATTTAAACCGCGGCCGATTGATGAAGGAAAATTATCGGTCAATGTAAAAAGTATGACCACGGCATTGCTTTCAGTCCTCAATGATCCCAATAAGTTTGTTTTGTTTGAAGTTGATGTTTTAGATGTAACCGCTCTTTCCTTATCAGTTACACATGATCCAATTGAAGGTAATGAGGCTCATGCCTTAATCTTGACTATTCCTGAAGATGACGACATACTTCCCGGTCTATTGGCTCGGAAGTCACGACGGGTTTATCTATAAGCAATTAAACCTAACTTGGATTGCACTCTTCAAATTTTTGCTACCATATTTACCACCATGCTCAACAGAATGTTCGCAAATAATTAATTAACAATCAATTACGAAGTAATTAAGCGGAGACTAAGGGATTCGAACCCTTGATACCCTTTAGAGGTATACACACTTTCCAGGCGTGCTCCTTCAACCACTCGGACAAGTCTCCAATATTTTATACTTACAACTTCCATTGGACCTGTCTTCAACCTCCCGATAGCTATCGGGACGGACAAGTCTCCAATATTTATATTTACAGCTCTCAACAAGCTGCGACTTCAACCTCCCGATTGCCATCGGGACGGACAAGTCTCCAATTTTTATACTTACAGCTCTCACCAAGCTGCGACTTCAACCTCCCGATAGCCATCGGGACGGACAAGTCTCCAATATTTTATACTTACAACTTCCATTAGACCTGTCTTCAACCTCCCGATAGCTATCGGGACGGACAAGTCACCAATACACCCTAAAACCTGTTAAATAGCAACAGACAACACTGTTTTAAGGGCTGCAAAAATACGGCTTCGGGTCTTAGAGGCCGAATAATTTTTTAGTGTTGGCCGTAGTGACGGCCGCTGCATTTTCAACCGTCGTTTCTTTGATATCGGCGAGCTTTTGAATCACATGCGCTAAATATGCCGGCTCATTTCGCTTTCCGCGAAAAGGCGTTGGCGCAAGATAGGGAGCATCAGTTTCCAGTACCAAATGAGAAAGATCGACCTCGCGAACCACTGCGTCGAGACCTGAATTTTTAAAAGTTAAGACACCACCGATCCCGAGGTAGAAACCCAGGTCGATGATCTGCCTGGCCTGGTCTAAACTCCCCGAAAAACAATGAAAAGCCCCACGCAACCGGCAGTTTTGCAGCTCGCCGACAACCTGGATACACTCATCCGTAGCATTACGCGAGTGGATGGATACCGGTAGGTTATACTGTATCGCCCATTCCAGTTGCTGCTGAAAAGCCTCGTACTGCTGTACTTTAAAACTTAGATCCCAATAGAAATCCAGACCAATCTCCCCTACCCCTACAAACTTTTGATTTTTAAGATATTGCGAAACCATTTCCAACTCCTGCCGGAAGTTTTCACCCACCGAACAGGGATGCAGACCCATCATGCTTCGGCAAGCGTCCGGGTAGCTTTTTTCCACGCCCAGCATCATATCATGAGTACTGGAATCGATAGCAGGCATCAGGATTTCCTGCACCCCGGCCTGCCTGGCACGACCCACCATCTGGTCGCGGTCATCATCAAATTCTTTCAAATAAATATGAGCGTGTGAATCGATCAGAATCATATCATTTACAAATTAAATTTTAGTCGGAATGGGTAAAATCCTGGCACCCGTTCACAAACACTTGTAAATTAGTTTGGATTAATGAAAATTTATTTTACCTTTAGAACAGTTTTCATAGGGTACGGATTAAAAACGGGCCAGGGTTTCTACCCAGGCCCTAAATTTTTCTAGATGATTATCAGCCACTTATAATCAATTTCTTACAAATAATCTTTTTTCTTCTTTCGAGTTTCTACGTGGTGATATGCTCAATTTTTTTAAACTGGAATTGCTGCCCGGCAAAAAAATCCAGCAACTGAGGTAAAAAAATTTTTAACCTTGGAAAGGCTTTCTCACTATCATGCATCACAACGATTGATCCCTTCTTCGCATTTAATATTATATGATGTAAACATTTTTCTGCTGTCAGGGTTTGATCAAAATCACCACTGATCACATCCCACATGATGATCTTCACATCATCTTTTTGCAGTGCCTGCTTTATATTCCTTGCCTGGAATGAAGTGATGCGTCCATATGGTGGCCTGAATAAATTACTATCGATATACTTTCCCGCCTCACGCACGTCTGCCAGGTAGATATTATCTTTTGTCTTCCATCCGTTCAAATGGTTTTGCGTGTGATTACCTACAGTATGCCCCTCATCTAGTATACGCCTGTACATTTGTGGGTTGGCTAACACATTTTTGCCGATGCAAAAAAAACTGGCTTTGGCATCGTACTTCTTCAATTCATCGAGCACAAAAGCGGTGACTTCTGCGTGTGGACCATCATCAAAACTGAGATAGATGTCTTTTTCCTTGCTATCTATACTCCATATATAAGAAGAATAGACTTTCTTGAGCCACCAGGGAGTTTTTACAAAATATCTCATAAAGCACAAGATACAGAGGAGGTGGGAATTACCCACTACTAATCCCATTCCGCCCCTCAACTGTATCTTTGCACCGCTATGACAACCAAACCGCGCGTCCGTTTTGCGCCGAGTCCTACCGGCGGCCTGCACCTGGGTGGTGTGAGAACAGTATTATATAACTATCTCTTTGCAAAAAAATATGAGGGCAGCTTTGTGTTGCGGATCGAAGACACTGATCAAAGCCGCTATGTGCCCGGCGCGGAACAATATATTATAGACTGCCTGGAATGGTTGGGACTTGTGCCCGATGAAAGTCCTGTACACGGCGGAGACTTTGGTCCCTACCGACAAAGCGATAGAAAAAGTCTTTATCGCAAATATGCCGAACAACTGGTAGAAAAAGGCCACGCATATTATGCTTTTGATACCACCGACGAGCTGGAGAAAATGCGGCAGGATTTTAAAACTGATCAGAATCCCTCCCCGCAATACGACCGCACGATAAGAATGAAAATGCGCAATTCACTGACCCTGTCAGCGGCTGAAACTAAGCAACTGCTCGCCGATAATGCCCAGCATGTGATACGCATCAGGATACCCGAAAACGAAACCATCTCATTCACCGATATGATCCGTGGTGAAGTTCATTTTGACACAAATACGGTTGATGACAAAGTGCTGCTAAAAGCAGACGGAATGCCTACCTATCATTTAGCGGTAGTAGTAGATGATCACCTGATGAAGATCACCCATGCTTTCCGCGGAGAAGAATGGCTCCCAAGCGCTCCTGTACATATATTACTCTGGAAAAATTTATTCGGGATCGAGCAGATGCCACAATGGGCGCATTTCCCGCTGATCCTTGGACCGAATGGAAAATTGAGCAAAAGAGACGGCGCAAAATATGGCTTTCCTGTCTTTGCCATGAACTGGATGGATCCAAATACAAAGGAACTGACAGAAGGCTTTAAAGAAAAAGGTTTTCTCCCCGAGGCTTTTATCAACCTGCTGGCACTTCTGGGCTGGAACGACGGCTCTGAGCAGGAGATTTTCAGCAAACAGGAACTGATTGAAAAATTCTCCATCGAAAGAGTACACAGCAGCGGCGCCAAATTCGATTTTGAAAAAGCAAAATGGTTCAACCACGAATGGATCAAAAGATCAGAGACGGGCAGATTGCTTCATGATGTAAAGCATGTGCTTAATGAAAAAAATATTCCGGTAACGGACGATGCATTACTGGCCAAAGTGATTGATCTCACCCGGGAACGTTGTACGCTGCTTACCGATTTTTATGACCAGGCTTCATTCTTTTTCAAAACGCCGGCTTCATACGACCTGGACGCTGTAAAGCCCAAATGGAATAGTGATAAAAAAGCTTTTTTTGAAGCCTATGCCGAAGCACTCGATCGCGTCAGCACCTGGGATGCAGCCACTCTTGAAAGCAGTTTTAAAGAACTGGCAGCAGAAAAAAGTATCAAACCCGGTGAATTGCAATTGCCATTTCGCATCATGCTGGTAGGCGGAAAATTCGGTCCACCCGTATTTGTAATTGCGGAAACGATCGGTAAGGAAGAAACAAAACATCGCATCAAAAGCGCTTTATCACTACTTTAACCTAGCGATTGAACCTGGTGCATTACTGGTTGCAGGCTGGTTGTTCCCAATTGTTCGATCATGGACCGATCGGCTTCCTCCAATTGCACCAGTCCGCTGGTATTCTGAATTACATGCGCCGATGTACGAATGCCGGGTATCACCGTCGACACTTCGGCATAGCTTAAAATATAGCTTAGTGCCAGGCTAGTCTTATTGATTCCATACTTTGCACACAATTGCCAGGCAGGGCCAAGTGCAGCCTTTGTGGACATGATCAGGCTGGCGGGCAGTCGACCTTTGCGGTGATCGTTGTCGGCAAAAGAAATTCCCTCGTCAAATTTTCCGGTGAGTAAACCAAATTGTAAAGGCATTCTTGCGATGACGCCATATCCCGCCACGGCAGCTTTCCTGACAAGTGGCAGCGCTTTCTGGTTGATCATATTCAGGACAAGCTGAAAGCCGTATCCCAACTGGTTCTCCAGGAAAAAATCCGCTTCCGGGAACGGGTCAAATGTATTCAGAGAAATCCCCCAGTAACGGATCTTCCCCTGCTCCTGCAGATCTTTCATCGCTTCGAGGCAGTCGCCCTGTTGCAGATGTGAAAGACGTGCTGTATGTAACTGGTAATAATCGATTCGTTCTCTCCTGAGGCGTTTCAGGCTGGCTTCGCAGGCCTCAATGATATATGATTTGGTATAATCAACGGTGAATTGTTCTTCACGTGCCACATTTCCCACTTTGGTTGCAATGATGGCAGCATCATCATTTCCGAGTGTTTCACCCAGGAGTTTTTCAGAATGACCGACACCATAAATATCGGCGGTATCAAAAAAATTAATGCCCTGTTCACGGGCAGCGCGAATCGCTTCTTTCGACTCGCGGTCGTCGGCATTGCCCCAGCCAATCGCAGTCTGGCCGATCATCGCACCACCACCAATGGCCCAGGCGCCAAAACCAATTTCGCTTACAATCAGGTCTGTATTTCCAAATTTTCTGTATTTCATATGAATTTCCCCGCCTGAAATTACAACATTCCCTTCCCCGTGAAAAAACAGATATCTCGTACATATTTATATATACCGGCTGGCGCGATATACTTATTTTTGACCCAAAACGGCCAGTATGAACAGACCTCTGAGAGTATTAGTCGCTAAAGTTGGTTTAGATGGGCATGACCGTGGCGCTAAGGTCATCGCCGCTGCCTTGCGCGATGCGGGCATGGAAGTGATCTATACCGGTCTGAGGCAAACTCCAGAAATGGTTGTCAATGCGGCACTGCAGGAGGATGTGGACGCCATCGGAATAAGCATTTTATCCGGGGCCCACATGACGATCTTCCCAAAGATCCTGCAGCTGATGAAAGAAAAGGAAATGAACGACGTGCTGCTCACCGGCGGTGGCATCATCCCCGAAGATGACATGAAAGCCCTTCACGAAATGGGTACGGGGAAATTATTTGCTCCGGGAACTACCACCAGCGAAATTGCCGGGTATATTCATGACTGGGTAATACAACACCGTAACTTTTAACCGGACCCCGAAAAACCAGATATACACGGCTCCCGGCTTCTCAAAAAATCCTGAGAGCATACCGGGCGGGTTTTATAACCACTCATTAAACAAAATCTGCGATTCACGCATCATTGTTTTTTAATATGCGTGATCTCCCTCAATTTCGCACCCGCATTAACCCTTAACAATATCCGGCGTTGCCGGTGACCGAAAAGAAAATTCATAACGATGAACCCTGTTTTGATTCAACATCTCAAAAAATCAATGAAAGTGACCCTGCTGATGGGCATCGGACTTTCAGTAAGTGTGTACGTCTGGCTAAGACTGATCTTCTACGAAGTGCCATTTACTTTCCGTGAAGACCTACCCATCCTGATTAAAGTAATGGCCACAGGCTGGCTGATGGCCATCGCCCTTAAACTGAGTTTCTACCTGCTATTGGGTTTGATACGTTTTGTACAAGAGCCCAAAAGGTATGCCCTGGTAACCCGGAAAGCCGTACTATTCCCCCTGCTTGTGGTGGCTGCCGCGATCCTGCTCTTCTCCTGTAAGCAACAGTCTGTTGGAGTAAAAAAAGACTTCAATACCGGTCTAACCTCTAATTATAAAAATATGGAGCCGGGTGAGGTGCAACTGGTGATGAACGACGAAGTGCTTAACCATACCGATGTACCGATCGGCGAAAAGTTTTTAATTATCAATAAAGATGTGAAAGGCCTTACCCAACGTGATGGAAAAGTTTCCGTGGGTTGCGCCCTCACCATCAGCGACCAGTCCGGCACGAAATTGCTGGATGAAGCTGATCTGTTTGCCGGAAGAGATGTCTTCAACTTAACCGACGCCACCAACCTGAAATGTACCGTCACCACCGGTTCTCCTATGGAGTGGGAGGAAAAGTATGATGTCGTGGCAACTTTCTGGGATAAATATGGGGATGGAAGGATTGTGAACAAGGTTACGATCAGGATGATTGATATTCCCTGATCCTGGCTGGAGTAGTTTGGACCCGGTAGCTCCTATGTTTGGAATTAGGGAATTGGATACACTGCTGTCCGGAATAAATTATTGAGATATGTTCAAACCCAGTGCTAGTACGGTTTGTGGAAAAGTCTAACAGTCCTAGCTTGGCCGCCAGATCCTACCTACTTTTTTGCCTTGATGCAAAAAAGTAGCAAAAAAAATCAAGGCTTCAGAAAAATGGCTAAAAATTACTTCGTAAGCCTGTCGCCGGCGAACTCGCTCCTGGATTGCATTTGAGTGTTAGTTAACTTGCGCTCGAACAGCGCCGGCTCCCTTACGCTGCGCTTTAAGACGGCTTACTCCGTAATTTTCTTAACGCCATTTTTCTGAGGCCAGGTTTTCCCCGGACAACAATGAATTGGATGTCCTTATTCAAAGTAAGCGTTCTTAACTAACCCTCAACAATAAGCATAATCGTTATTTTTGGCAAAACAACGATCATGTATCAAACCCTGCTTACTGAACTGGATGGTGATATTTTTGTGATCACCATCAACCGGCCCGATAAACTGAATGCGCTTAACAGAACTGTTATTGAAGAACTCAGTCGCGCCATTGATGAAGTCTATACCAACCCTTCTATAAGATCGGCAATCATTACTGGTAGTGGCCCCAAATCATTTGTCGCAGGTGCCGATATCAGTGAATTTTCATCCCTGGATGCTACGGGTGGAAAGGCGCTGGCGCAAAGAGGGCAGGATCTTGTTTTTTCAAAAATTGAAAACAGTCCGAAGCCCATTATCGCAGCAGTAAATGGCTTTGCTTTGGGCGGTGGCTGCGAACTCGCAATGAGTTGTCATTTCAGAGTAGCGTCCGAGCAAGCCAGGTTCGGTCAGCCGGAAGTGAACCTTGGACTGATCCCAGGCTATGGCGGTACACAACGCCTGGTGCAACTGGTTGGGAAGGGCCGCGCGATGGAATTGTTGATGACGGGCAATATGATTGACGCTGGTACTGCCTTGCAATACGGACTTGTCAACCACGTAGTGCCCGCAGATGAACTATTACAGAAAGCTAAATCCATTCTTCAACTGATCAATACCAAAGCACCGCTGGCGATTTCCGCTTGTATCAAAACTGTGAATGCGGTGTTTGATGAAACTGTGAATGGGTTTGAACTTGAGATAAATAGTTTTGGTGAATTATTCGATACGTCTGATGCTAAAGAAGGCGCCACGGCCTTTGTAGAAAAAAGAAAGGCAAATTTTATAGGGAAATAGTAACCTGATTTCCAAACTCCTCTTGTATCTATTTTGCCGCGTCTGGCGGGTAGTGGACACGATGGGCACGATGGAAACACGAAGGGCACGGTGCTATTAGCGTCCGTGCCCTTCATAATTGTTCTAAGAATTACTTGTCTCTTCTCCGTGTCTCCCGTGACCCCTCCGTGGACTTCGTGTCCTAAAAAAACAAGCTATTCCCTTCTACCTCTTAGTATCCAAACAATTCCGTCAGTGAAATCTTTTTGAGCTCACCATATTTTTTGAGATCATCGAGTTTGATATTCTTTTCCGAGCCCACTACTGAATATGAGTAGGGCTTATTAGAAAGTTCCGCCTGGTGGTAGTCATTCAGGTCTTGCAGCTTCAGGGTCTTATACTTTTCATAGTTCTTTTTCCTGATATCTTCTTTCAGACCCTTTCTCTCTGCATTGAGATAATTGAATATGATACCATCCTTGGTTATCCGTTCAGTCTCGATATCCTTAAACAGACTTTTGCGGGCACTGCTAAAGCTTGCTTCATTCTTTGGCAGATCATTGAGCAACTCATTCATCCCTGCAATGGCTTCGTTCAGTTTATCGGCCTGTGTACCTACATAAGCGATAGCAGAATAATGATCATCTTTCTTTGCCGGCGCACTTACAAAAGCATAGGTAGAATACGCGAGTGCTTTCGACTCACGGATGGTTTGAAATACGATCGATCCCATACCACCGCCAAAATAACCGTTGAACATATTCACCAAAGCGTCTTTCTCCGCATCAAACTTTCCAAGGTTCCGCGACCAGTAAATATCGGCCTGCACCGCATCGTATTCAGCAAACAAAACCTGGTTACCAGTCTGACTGGTACGTTCAAACTTCACAGCCGGTGCAGGCATGGTCCAGGTTGCGGGTGTCTTATGCAGGTTGCCGATAGAAGCCGTAAAACTGCTTAGCACCTGCGGTCCGTAGTATAGTATCCTGTGTTTGTAATTTAAAAGCGATTTAATAATTCCAATGAGGTCTTCAGCCTTTATCGCTTCAATTTCTTCATCGGTCAGGGTGTAGTTGTAGGGATTGTTGGCGCCATAAAGGGCATAATTCCTGAGTGCCGAAGCAATAGCGTTCTTGTTAAGTTTCGCATTAGCCCTGGCTTTCATCAGCCTGTTTTTCAAACCCGACAATGCTGCCGTATCAGCCTTACAATTCTTTATAAGATCCTCTAACAGCGTCACCGCTTTTGAAAAAATTTTCCTGCAGACCGGTCACACTCACAGTGGTTTGCTCAGCACCAGCAGAAGCACTGAAACTACAAGCAAGGTTATAAAACTGTTTGCTGATATCCTCCGCGGAATATTTATCTGTACCGATGAATTGAAGATATTGCAGCGCTATCGACAGGAATTTATTATTCCAGGTACCCATGTCGAAGTAAAAGTACAGGTTGAAAATGCTATTGTCTTTGTTTTGTACATACAGCACTTCGGCATTCCCGGCCCTAGCCTGCCTTATATCGGTTGAATAGTTAAGCCATACCGGTTTGATCGCGGGTAATTCAGTTGCATTGATCTGTTTTACAAACGGTGACTGTTGACCCGCATTGGTTTCAATCGGTGTAATGCTGGGCTTTTCCACCTTCACGATATTTTTGTCTTCACCCTTACGTTTATAGATAACAACATAATTTTTATCGCCAAAGAATTTATTAGCAAAATCAACGATGTCCTTTTTTGTTAACGCCCCCATATCATCGAGCACCGATACATCTTTATTCCATTCTTTTCCTTCATGTTTGATATAGCTGTCCACCAGGCCTGCTACCCTTGCGCCGTTGCTTTCGAGTGCCTGCAATTCCGCCAGTTTATAATTGGCCACGATTGCCTTGATCAGTGATTCTTCGAAATTGCCTTTGCGGAGTACATCAATTTGTTCCATCAGGAGTTCCCTTGCTTCTTCGAGTGTTTGGCCCTGCTTTGGTGAAGCGGTCAACACGAACATGCCATAATCCCGGTATTGTTGAATACCTGCTCCGGCGCCCTGCAATTTTTGTTGCTTGTTTAGGTTCAGGTCAAACAAGCCGGCCTTCCCGTTTGAAAGAATTGAAGCTGTAACGCTGGCCAGCAAAGACTCCTTTGTGTTATTCGCACCCACCCTGTAAATCACGCGAAGACTTTCAGCGCTGGGCCCAAATACTTCTTTAATCACCGGGCCCGCTATGGGTGCCTGCTCCGGACCTTTGTATTGTACCACTGGCCGGGCTTTCATATATGAAAACTTTTGATCGATCATTTTCACCACCTGATCGGGGTTGAAATCACCCGCCATGATAATGGCCATATTATTGGGAACATAATATTTTTGATAGTAATCACGAATGGCCACAAGCGAAGGATTTTTTAAATGCTCCACCGTGCCGATAGTCGACTGCAACCCATAATTATGCGTGGGAAAAACGAGCTGAAACATAGCTTCCTGCACCTTGCGACCATCGCTATCGAGGCTAATATTCTTTTCCTCGTACACCGCTTCCAGTTCTGTATGAAAGATCCTGAAAATTGGATTTCGGAATCGCTCAGCCTGAACGGTCAGAAATTTCTCTACAGCATTAGAAGGAATATCCTCCTCATAAACCGTCTCTTCCACCCAGGTGTGCGCATTAGTGCCCTGCGAACCGATCGAGGCCATCAGCTTGTCGTATTCATTGGCGATGGAAAATTTAGAAGCTTCTCCCGATACCCTGTCGATTTCTTTGTAGATCTCTTTTCTTTTTTCAGGATCGGTAGTAGAATTGTAAGATTCGTACAACGCATCAATTTTATCGAGCAGCGGCTTTTCTTTTGCCCAGTCAAGTGTACCAAATTTGTCGGTGCCTTTAAACAACAAATGTTCGAGATAATGCGCCAGCCCCGTATGATCGGCAGGATCATTATTGCTGCCCGTTCTCACAGCTATCTGTGTTGCGATGCGTGGCTCTTTTTTGTTGACAGAAAGAACAACGGTCAATCCGTTCTTTAAGGTATAAAACCTGCTGTTTGTCGGATCGCCCGTTACATACTTATAGGTGTATCCGCCTGAGGATGCCTGCTTCCATTCGTGCTTTGCCTGTGATAATGCCGTGGAAGCACTTACCAATAATAAAACAGAAAGCATCCAGTTTCTCCAATTCATACCAGATTAGTTTTTTAATGTGGGCGCCAATATATTAAAAGAAATCAAGTCAACTGCAAAATAGGGATTTACGGCTGTTAGATTATTTTAACGGAGGCCGGGTTAGATTGTTTCTATTAAATTGAAGGATTCTCGTGTAAGTTCTTTGATCCTAAGGTTTCTCAATCAGCTTTTCATCGATCAGGTAGGCCGCGATCTCACTGATCTCGGGGGTTTCCTTCGCATTTTTGATCAGCAGGTTGAAAGCGCTGGCTTCCACGGTTGGAAAAGTGAGGATCCTTTTCCTCCCAATCGTTGTAATATTGATCTCTTTGACGGGCTGTGAACCGTTGAGTAATTCCAGTTTAGCCTCGATGACCTGTTGCCCGTTTTGAATCGCCTCCTGCAATACGATACAATTCACCTTCTTCACTTCCTCAAATTTTATCCAAAGGCGAGTGCTTTCATAATTGCTGAGCTTCTCGAAAGTGGCGGGATTATTATCAGTAAATTGAGTCCGACGGAAAATACCTCCGCTTCCGTGCAATTCAGCCCTGGCATCTTTTACAAGATTATTGGCAAAATTTGTTTCGCGCAGTTTTTTAAATTCCACCAGCGACGCAGAATCGATTTCATGAACGAGTCCACGACGGTCGGGCGGGATGTTCAACAGAAAATTAGCACCACGTCCCACAGATTTAAGGTAGAGATCAAATAGCTGTTCCGCTGTCTTTACTTTATCATCTTCATTAGCGTGATAAAACCAGCCCGGCCTGATACTCACATCACATTCGGCGGGTATCCAGTTGGCGCCGTTGATATTCCCCTGGTTTAAAGTATCTGTAGGTGGGCTGCCGGCCCCGCGTTTGAAACCCGCTGTATCGAGATAATTCCAGTTGGTTTTACCTGCAATACCTTTTTCATTGCCAACCCAGCGTACATCGGGACCGATATCACTGAATACAATTGTATTGGGCGCTATTTCTCTCAACGTTTGTTCGAAACGCCTGAAATCATATTCCTGTTTTTTTCCGTTGGGACCCTCCCCGTTGGCGCCATCCCACCAAAATTCGAAGAATGGCCCATAGTTTTTCACCAGTTCCTTCATAGTATTTACATACACATCGTTGTATTCCGGTGTGCCATACTGCGGATGGTTTCTATCCCACGGTGAAAGATAGACACCAAACTTTAATCCATACTCTTTACACGCTTTGGCCAGTTCTCCCACTACATCGCCTTTCCCGTTTTTCCATTTACTTTCCCTGACTGTATGCTTAGAATACTGGCTGGGCCAAAGACAAAATCCATCGTGATGCTTTGCCGTGATGATAATTCCCTTCGCACCGGATGCTTTCGCGATCCTTGCCCATTGGCGGCAATCCAATGAAGTCGGATTAAATACTTCCGAAGGTTCATCGCCATGGCCCCATTCCTTATCGGTAAAAGTGTTGGGGCCAAAATGGATAAACCAATAATACTCCAGGTCATGCCAGGCCAGCTGAGCCTTGCTGGGTAAAGGAGTTTTTGGTGATTGCGCAGCCAGTATGGCAACACTAAAACTAAGTATGAAGGTCAGCAGCGACTTCTGTCTTTTCATGGTTTATATTTTTCAGGCCAGTTCAGGTTGCCTCGATTTTTCCAGCCTGGCCTCATTGATCTTATTCCGGGGATCCATAATATATGTCAGCACCGAATTATCTTTCATCAGCTCCACCACCCTGAATCCGCGATAGTCAGTACCCCAGCTCCCACCGAAATGAGCATCGAAAACAAATGGAATATTCTCACGGGTCTTTATTCCTTCTTCGTCGTGGTCGTGACCGTTGAATATTGCCCTTACATTTTTATGAGCTGCCAGAATTTCAAACAATTCCGGGCAATCAACCGCGTGCCTTGTCAACCTGGCCGGATTGATATGCATAAAAATAAAAACATTCTCCTGCCGACGATGCTCCGCCAGTTTTTCCCGAAGCCAGTCGAGGTCGGGACATAAGTAAGTCCCTTTTTCATTCGAAGTAGTTGCAACCAGGAAAGAATTTTTTCTGATAACGAAATCCAGGTTGACAGGCATATCCCATATTTTCTCCCATTCCTCCGCATTCACATGATCATGATTTCCCTGGCTTACATAATACCTGAGCGCCAGTTTATCGAGTGCCGCCTTTGCCGCTGGAAAATATTTTTTGTCATCGTGTATGATATCCCCGTTGATCACGCAAAACGCAAACGGATCTTTGCGATGTTCTTCATTAATCCGCGCGACAAGTGTAGCATAGAAATTTTCATAGTCCGTATTGGGCTGGCCATAATGACCATCCGAGGCTACCACAAAACGCAGCCTTGGCTTCTTCCGGTAAATAGCGGAACTAACAAGATCCTGCGCCTTAATGATATTTCCATCTGCCAGCAATAAAAATGCCGGAGCAGAAAGTCTTAAAAATTCCTTTCGATCCATATCTTGTAATTTAATTGTCCCCATCCAGCATCCAGCATCCAGCATCCAGCATCTAGCATCCAGCATCCCTCACTCATACCCATTCCTTATCGTCACCGTCTCCCCCTTTTCCATACTGATCTCCATAATTCCATCCACCAGTTTATATCTCTTCTCCAGGTCTGTGATATAAAAAGTCTTGAAAGGTTTTTTCAATCTAAACAGCCCGCCCTGTTCCGCCGTGATGATCACCTGGCTGGGAACCGCATTTTCCTTTTCGGCGCTCACCAGGAATGCACCTTCGGCTCTCAGGTTTTTGAACGAAACGTCTTTCCATTCTGCCGGGATCGCGGGGAAAATTTCAATATATCCATGACGACTTTGTAACAATAACTCGTGAATACCGCGGGCAAATGCAAAATTACCTTCTAAGGTGAATGGTCTGTAAGTAAAAGACGAATATTCTCCGCCCTTCTGGTCTCCATTCAGGTGAAAACTATTCGGCGAGCAAAAATTGGAAGCAAATATCTGAAGTTGGCTGACCGCCTTCTCTGCCTGCCGCGCCCGGGCATAGATGCAGGCCATCCAACTAAATGAGTATCCCGTCCATTGGCGGGTTCCTTTGCTCTCAATTTGCCGGATCGAACGTTCTACGATATCTCGTCCCTCTTCAGTATCCGTGTCAATAAGGCTGAGCGGGAAGATGGCCATATATGGCGATAAATGCCGGTGTGACGACTCCATGTTTTGACCTGGCGAAACCGTCAGGCCGGTTTCATTTGTATGCAGCCCGGGAAACCGGCCAAGCTTTTCTGACTGCGACTTGCCTGGAGAAAGATTTGATGCTGCCAGCACTTCTTCATACATCGCATAGAAATTTTTTAGGAGGGCCAAATCGTAGTTTGTGAAATCCTTAAACCATGCATGGATGCTGTTATCATGATACTCCGGCGATGAACTTAGGGGTATCCTGTATTTACCAGTAATTGGATCAGATTGTAACAGGTTAGAAATATAACTCTCCACTGATCTGAAATAAGGCAGGCACCTGTTCTTTAAAAAACCATTGTCCATTCCATATTTCCACTGCCAGTAAAAATGTTGCGCCAGCCAGGTGGCCGTGGTAGGACTCATTGAATACTGAATCCACCCGCCCATTGGCTTTCCGCTGATGGTGGTCACACCTGGTACATTTAATCCATCAATCTCAAAATATTGCTTTGTCCATTTTTTATTTTCGTCTTTTACCCGCCAAAGCCAATTGGTAAAAGAAGCGGTAAGGTCGGGATGATTTCCCGTGTATCCCGGCCAGTAACTCAATTGTGTATTTAGATCATGATGAAAATCTCCTTTCCATGGAGGGAGATTTCCGTTATCGGCTGTCCAGATCGCCTGCAGTGAAACAGGAGGCGTATCGCTCCGCGCGACACAGGCAAACTTGTACATCTCCAGATAGTACTGTTTACTAAGCAATGTATCGGGTAAAGAAACAGATGAGCGGCCCCAGTAATCGTTCCACCACTTCACATGCGATGGCCATCCAGTGGGTTCCTCCAATTTAAAATCCGGGTCAGCAAGTTTAGCAGGCTGGTTGTGGGTGATTGTCCATTGCCCGATCATTTTATTACCGGGTAAATGATACCATTTTATCAATACCTCGTAGAAATTCTTACCCCAGGTAGGCTGATGATAACGGATGCTGTTCTTTGTATTGGTAATGGATCCTTTTTTATATCCCAAATGTTCCAACCCAAGCCCTTCCACACTATTACCCACTGTGCCATCCCTGCCGGTATTGTAATTGGGTACAACCAGTTGGGGTAACAATTCAGTCGACTGCAGATTTTCAAATCCAAAATACCCTACCTGGCGGCTGGCGTGGATATAATTATTGAAGATAGTGCCGTTATCAAATTTTATTACCGACAAACCGGTTTTAATATCGAGTTCATTCCTGATGGGTTTTCCAATTTTCTCAAGTGGGAATTCAAGGGCTGCGCCAGGTATCCTGGTAGGCGCCGCATATTTTTCATAGGGAAAATCGCCGAGTTTCTGTACAGTATCATAGTCGTCTTTTTGAACCTGTTCAACTACCCAGCTGAATTTTAGTTTATGGATCTCAGGCATCGGACGATCATCCCAAAGATCAGCCCGGTCGAGTGAGAGCCTGATCTTGTCGGCTTTTTGCCAGATCAGCGCTCCTAACCAACCGTTTCCAAGTGGGATAGCTTCATCCCATCTTTTCGCAAGACTATCAAACACGAGGTTATGTTCGGGCAAAGGCTGTGCGCATATCGCGTAAGCCCACAAGCAAAAAATCCAGCCAATAAACCATTTCTTCATCGGATTAATTTTGCGGTGGCTTTACTTCGGTAGTATCAGTTTCAAGAATCGGTACATGATAATTCCCTGAATCGAGTCGTACCGATGGAAATGCTTTTTGTAAAGACTGCCAGTCTCCACGCTGAACACCTGTCTGGTATAGATATAGGTATTTCAGGTTTTTCAATTTGCTTAAGGGCATCAGTCCTTCTTGTGTGACTTTTGTGCCAACAAGGTTCAGCGATTGCAATTGCTGGAGTTCCCCCAGTTTTATAATTCCTTTGTCGGTAATATTGGTTCGGCTGAGTTGGAGTCGTGTGAGGTTTGAGAGCTTCGCCACATCTTCCAGCGTTTTGTCACTAATGACTGCGTCATCCATTTTCAGCCACACAATTTGCTTTTTAAGTGGCTCCAGTAATTTCACCAGCGAATCTGCCGAAGCAGTTGCCGTGACAAAACTAACCTGGAGATAATTGCTGTTTTGTGCGACCGGAATCACCACCACACCCGCGTCTTTCAATGCGGCGAGATCTTTATCATTAGCTTTAGAAACCGGGTCAGCTGGTATCATGACCGATTCCCCGGCAGGATCACCCGAACCGGATTGGAGGGCCAATAGCACCGGTTTGATTTTTTCTGTTGGTTCCAGTTCCTTTACTTTCTTATCAACATGAGCGCCGGTATTAATCCACCAATGGATTAATGATATTTCGGAAGCTGTGAGCTGTTGCTTTTCTTTCGGAGGCATATGATCCTCATCCGTCAATGGAAGCATCATTCGTTCGATCATTTCGCTTTCATCGGCCTTTCCGGGCTCAATGACCTTGCCCTCCTTTCCGCCTTTTATGATAAACTCATGTTGATCGAGGCGCAGTTTACCTTTTTGCTTATTCTCACCATGACAGCTCGCACATTTAGCCTGCATTAAAGGCTGCACAATGTCCTTGTATAGAACCGCCTCTCCCACATCGGGTATGGGTGGTAAGACAAACTCTTTTTTGTCATCACTGCCCAGTCCCTCTGTAAGATAATTCGAACCATGTGTAAGTGACCCACCCATGTGACCCGTGATGGTGACCAGTATGATGATGATGGCGGAGAACACCCGGGCTGACCTTTCGCCAATAGAAAGTTTATACAAGAACCATAAGACCAAAGAAGCGATAGCTACAAAAATGCCCATCCACATATGGCGACTCACCAATGGCCCCTCGTAGTCGCCGCTTAATGAAAGCATATAACCTGTGAAACATGATAGTACCGCGCCGATCATTCCCCAAAAAAACATCAGGGGTATAGCAGGTTGCAACAGGCTAAAACGACCCTTTATAGTCAGAAACTGGAAAAAGCAGGCAAGCAATAAGATCCCTATCGGTAAATGCACTAAAACCGGGTGAAAGCGACCAAGGAGATCAGGAAGGTATTGAAGCATTATTTTAATTGTAGTGTACTTTGTTTATGCTGCGAGCTGTGAGCTGCGAGCTGCGAGCCAGAAGAAAAATTTATTTATTAAGTTTATTCATAAAGCCGATCAGCATCTTTTGTTCTTCGTCAAGATCTTTAAGAACCTGGGTTCTAATGCCGATATCGCCATAACTAACAGCTTCTGCAATCAGCAATTGTGTTTCCAATTCAAAACTGGAACCCAATGAGAGTTCTATAAAACGACAATAATCCTTCTCGCTGCTTCGGCTACTACCTTCGGCAATGTTTGAGGGTATTGAAACAGCGGCCCTCGTGATCTGAGAGCTGATTCCATATTTCTCTTCCTTCGGAAAAGTTGAAACCAGCTTAAAACAATCCACGGAAACTTTAAATCCCTTTTGCCATATTTTAAGCTCCTTAAAATTTCTCATAACGCAAGTTTTATGAAATTGAACAATTCCCTCACCCCATCGGAATCCTGCCCCGCTCGCAGCTCGAAGCTCACAGCTCGTAGCTCACCCGTACCTCTCCCTCAGCAGCTTCATCATATACACATTAATCCCCCACTGATCAGCCACTGCCTGTTTGGTGTAGGGCAATGTCGGCATATAATCAGGAGGTCCAAACTCTGTGAGAATTGTCATCGTTTCTCCCTGTTTCTTTTTTCGCTCTGCAACTTTATCCCACCAGTCAAAATGTTGCTTCACCACCTTTTCCCATTCCGGCGCGCGGGGATCGTTTACCTGCGGGCCCTCGGGGTGACCAATACGTGCGTGAATATGTTCGGTTCGCTCCAGCGCTATCTTCACCGTTTCCTGTTGATCCTCCAGCATAGTTTCATGCACATTGCACCAGTGCGATACATCGAAAGTGAGTTTCAGGGCAGGAAACTTCTCCGCAAACTGTCGGGTGATATGCGCAGCAAACATGATCCTTGACCGATGCGTTTCATGGCAGATGGTAACACCTGACGAGGCTGCGAGATCAATAGTATGCTGAACAAACGCGCTGTTTTGTTCAAAACTAAAATGATCGCGGCCGGAGTGACAATTAATATAAAGTGGCTTCTGTGCGCTATTCGTTGCTGCGGCCGTAGTTACCTTTTTAAAAAAATCAAGATGTTCTTTGAAATCCGTCTGCCATCCTCCGCAAAGGAAGCCGACTGCGAGGGAATGCTTTTTTAGCGCTGCAAATAGATCCTTTTGCCCATTGGCATCATCAGGCCACCATATCTCTATGCCATCATAACCTTCTTTTTTCGCAGCGGCACAGAATTGGTCGGTTGTTCCATGGAATCCCCAGTTGGTTGCCAGGATCTTTAACTCAAAATTTTTGTTCACGATAGCAGGTTTAAAAGGTGTTGCAAAAAGCTCTACCGATGGCAATAAAAAAGCGGAGCCCGCTGTGGTAGTAAGCTCTAAAAAATTACGACGATTCAATGATTCAATTTGAATTTTTATTTGATGATCTATGCAATGATATCATGAATCACTTTTCCCGCCACATCGGTAAGCCTGAAAGGACGACCCTGGAAGGGGTATGTGAACTCTTCATGATTAAAGCCCAGCTGGTGCAATATGGTAGCCTGGATATCGAAAGGCTCCACTTTTCCGCTCAGGGCACTGTAACCGATCTCATCTGTTTCGCCGTGGGTATAGCCTCTCTTAATTCCTCCACCTGCCATCCACATTGTAAAGGCTTCAGTATGGTGGTCGCGACCTTTGTATGGGTTCTGTGCGCCATCGCGGTTTTCCATCATCGGTGTACGACCAAATTCACCACCCCATACTACCAGCGTTTCTTCAAGCAGTCCTCTTTGTTTCAAGTCAAGCAATAGGGCGGTGACCGGCTTGTCCATGCTTCGGTACTTATTGAGAATACCGACATTCAAAGCATTGCTGGCATTATCTCCATGTGCATCCCAACCCCAGTCGAAAAGTTGTACAAAACGAACGCCTTTCTCTACCAGCTTTCTCGCCAGCAAAACATTGTTGGCAAAACAGGCTTTACCCGGCTGGGTGCCATACATGTCGTGTATGTATTGTGGTTCGTCATTTATATTCATTACTTCGGGTGCCGTGATCTGCATGCGGTAGGCCATCTCATATTGAGAGATACGTGATAATATTTCCGGGTCCTGGTACTCCTCGTATTCCAGTTGGTTGGCTTTATTGATCGCATCGATCGAAGCTTTGCGAATATTACGGCTCATACCATCAGGATCCTTAATAAACAAAACCGGATCGCCTTCACTACGGCATTGCACACCCTGGTATACCGAAGGAAGAAATCCACTTCCCCATACGCTCTTACCGGCATCAGGAAAACTGCCACCGCTTGTCAGCACAACGAAACCTGGCAAGTTCTGGTTTTCGGTACCGAGACCATAGGTAACCCAGCTACCCATACTGGGACGTCCCAACCTGGCACCGCCGGTATGCATCAGCAATTGTGCAGGCGCGTGATTGAATTGATCTGTTGTCACTGCTTTTAAAAATGATACTTCATCCGCTATGGTTGAAAAATGAGGAAGGTTATCACTTACCCAGGCGCCACTTTCTCCACGCTGTGCAAACTTTGCCTGAGGACCCAACATCTTCGGCACGCCGGTGATAAATGCAAATTGTTTTCCCTCCAGGAATGACTGGGGACAATCCTGTCCATCCATCTTTGCCAGTTCGGGTTTGTAGTCGAACAGCTCAAGCTGCGATGGTGCTCCTGCCATATGCAGGTAGATCACGCTTTTGGCGCGTCCTACAAAGGGTGGTGATTTTGGAAGTAACGGATGCGCAGGATCAAAAGCCAGGGAGGATGCAGCAGTCCTGCCCCGCCCGCAACTTCCCAATAATGATCCAATCGCCAGTGCTCCCAGGCCCATCGCGCTTTCTCGCAAAAAATGGCGACGTGTATGCAGTCTGAGGTTCGCTGCTTCTGCTTCCTTCACCAGGCGCTGATCGTGCAATTCTTTTTGTGTCATTTCAACTCTTTTATTTTTTCACAACATCCATCTTTTGATGGCAGATCACCTCATCAACCAGGTTAGGGCTTCAGGGGCCTCAATTTAATATTCTTAAACCACACACCACTGCCATGATCCTGTAAACAGATATGACCTTTCTTCGCGATGCCATATCCGGGTGTGTCCTTCCATTTACCCTCGGCTTTGCGTTTATTCCAGTCGGGGGTCCATGCTTCAAATTCCAGCACTTTCACACCATTTAGCCAATGTTCCCTCTGTGCTCCTTTCACTACGATCCTGGTTGTATTGTACTGTCCGGGTGGACGCGTGGCCTTTACCGTCGGCGTGTACATAGCATAATCAGCACCAGTCTTTTGCCAGTCCTCGAGCTTATCGGGATATCCATCATCATCTATCAGTTGATATTCCGGACCGGTGAGATAGGCAGCAGGTGCGTCTTCCGTGACATGATACATGATCCCACTGTTACCTCCGGCTGCAATCTTCCAGTCGATTGAGAGTTCATAGTTTTCAAATTGATCTGAGGTCACTAAATCACCTCGCAGGTCAGACTTATCTGTTTCACTTCCTTTGCAATAAATCTCACCATTCTTCACGCCCCAACAATCTGCCGGTTTGTTTTGATACATACGCCAGCCATTAAGCGTTTTACCATCAAATAATAACTGCCATCCCTCTTTCTTTTCGGTGGCCGACAATGTATTATCCTTTTGTCTATTAAATGAAGCTAAAACCATACAGCTTGCGATTAAGAGAGTTCCAAAAAATATCTTTTTATTCATGCTTAGAATTGTTTGAATTCATGTAATTAAATGTTCGGCTTTATTTTCATTCCGGGTATGATCAATATCAGACGGGGGCGTCAGACGTTGATCAACCTAACTTCAGTTTCACCGGGTCCCACTTCACGGGTTTATCTGTGAAATAACTATCGTTGCATAACAATGCCGGTGCAGCTGCACGATATCCAAATAACGCATCTTCCACCACCGGTTTCTTTTCGCGGATGGCGGTAAAGAAATTATTAAAATGGTCGTAGTGCGCACCTTTATATCCTTTCTCTACCTCATAGACGGTCGTATTTGGTGGCATGATTTTCTTACGCTCATATGCGTTCGGGTTATTCTTATTCAGCTTGGTTGCCATTAGTGGATCATCTGATGGCGCATAAGCTTTATTACGCGTAAGGGTTACGCGATCCCATTCCACGTTCATACTGCCTTCGCTGCCCACCAGTCGCAAATAGGTGCTATCGGCGGTGCCGTCAACAAAATTCACGCGCAGAGATAAATTAAAGCCCGGGTGCTCGGGAGTTTCGGGATAGTCAAACATACCCATCAGCACATCGGGTACTTCGCGGCCATCCTTCCAAAAACGCAAACCGCCCATGGCCATAATTTTTTGCGGCCCCTTTGAATTGGTAATAAAATGCAGGCTGGAAAAAAGATGTACAAACAGGTCACCCGATACACCAGTGCCATAATCCCGGTAACAGCGCCAGCGGAAAAAGCGCTTCGCGTCGAATGGGCGATCAGGGTATTTGTTTAAAAACATCTTCCAGTCCACCGTATTCTCGTTGCCATTTGCCGGGATAGTATATTGCCAGGCGCCTTCCGGTGAGTTGCGGGCCCAGAAACCTTCCGCATAATTCAATTGACCTATCGCGCCGGCTGCCAGTAATTCTTTTGCCTTTTCATTTCCCAGCGAACTCACGCCCTGGCTGCCCACTTCAAATACCACTTTATTCTTATGCTGCGCATCCACCACGGCCTGGCCCTCTGACACGCTATGCACCATCGGCTTCTCACAATAAACAGATTTGCCACTGTTCATAGCCGCCACAGAGATATCCTTGTGCCAATGGTCGGGAGTAGCCACAATCACCGCATCGATATCCTTGCGTTGCACGATCTCGCGATAATCGCGGGTTGTGAAAATATCATTGCCATAAATTCTTTTTGCATCAGCGAGGCGACCGTCGTAAAGATCGCAGGCCGCGACCAGCTTTACACCCGGCACCGTAATAGCGGTATTGGCATCCGCCTGACCCATGCCACCCGCGCCGATCACCGCGACCTGGATATGATCGTTCGCACTAAATTTCTTAATCCGCTTTAATTGCTCAATACGTGATGCCTGTTCACCTGCTTGCAATACTTCCGGCAGCAGGGTAGCGCCAACAACTCCTGTCGTTAGTTTCTGTAAGAAGTTTCTCCTGGTGGTGTGTTTACTCATTTAGGGTTTTACTTTTTGCTTTTCTTATTAAATTTTAAATACTCGTATTTAATTCTTCATGACGATTTCGTCAAGGTTGAGCATTGCATTGGCCACCACCACCAGCGCAGCGGTTGTAGGTTTTGCATGCTCGTTATTTACACCGATCATCTCGCAGGTCTTATGTTCGTCGTCGCTGAACTCATTTAAAGCCTCTTTGTACAAACCCGTAAAAATATCCAGGGTTGCTTTGGGCATCGGCTTGAACAGCATGATCTCGTACCCCTTAGCGATTTGCTGTGCTACATCTTTGGAGTCCGATTCCTGTTGCATACGCAACGCGAAATGGCGGGCCATATCGAGATAGGCTGAATCGTTCAGCGTAACCAGGGCCTGCAGGGGTGTATTGGTACGAATACGACGGGCAGTACACAGTACTCTTTGTACACCATCAAAGCTGATCATTGATGGATAGGGTGATGTGCGTTTCCAATACGTATAGACTGCCCTGCGGTATTGATCTTCACCTTCGCTATTCTTCCATCTTTCACCGTTGTAAGGAGAAAGCCAGATGCCTTCCGGCTGCCAGGGCATCACACCGGGGCCATACATTTTTGGGCTCAGTTTTCCACTCACACATAAATGCTGATCGCGCAGCTGTTCAGCACTCAGCCTGATACGCGGTCCCCTGGCGTAAAACTTATTGGCGAGGTCTTTTCTTTTCAACTCCTCGGTAAGTTTTGAATCCTGCCGGTAGGTTGCGCTCATCACTATTTCCTTCAGGGCTTTTTTAATGCTCCAGCCATGATCGTTCATCAGCTTCCAGGAAAGATGATCCAGTAATTCCTGATGTGTGGGTGGCATGCCCTGCGTGCCGAAATCCTCCAGTGTTTCAGCAATGCCGGTTCCAAACAACTGCTCCCAGAGACGATTGACCATGGTTCTTGACACCAGCGGATTTTTTTTATCCGTTAGCCACATCGCTAAACCCAGTCTGTTCTTTGGCGCCTTGTCGGGCATGGCAAAACTCAGCGAATTAGGTACGGCTGGTTCCACCTCTTTTCCCAATGTTTTCTGATTACCTCTTTCAAATACAAATGTCTTTCGCCAGAGATTGGAGGGATTCTCTACCATCACTGGTGTAGAGGGCACATCAGCTGTTGCCAGTTGCCAAAATGATTTCTTTATAGCATCATAACCCGGCGCTTCTTTACCTGGAATCGAAGGCAGGAAAGCGAAATTGTCAAAGATGATAGCGAACTGATCAAAGCCTGATGGCAGACTGGCATTGTCATAAGTCAGGTATACATCATGCACGCCTTTTTGCGGGGTAAAACTGACCGTTTCCTTTCTCCATCTGTCTATCGCTCGGATATTATAGGTTGCAAACACCGGCCCGTCGGGTGCATCCATTCTTAGTTTTAAGACACCATTGCTTTTATTGGAATAAAAATTCCAAATCATTTGCGACACATTCTCCAGGTCAACATGCTTCAGTCTCGCTATGGAATGGTTACGCATAGCCAGTGCATAGTTCTTTCCTGCGATCACGGCATTGACCATGCTGTCAGCGGTAGTTGAGTTGATGGCCGGCTGACCGGTACGCAGGAATTTCTTAAATCGCCGGGCTTCTTCCGCAGAAGAATGTTCACGAACCCATTCTGTGACCTGCTCCAGTTTTTGCTTTAAGCTATCAGGGAAATCCCGCAACAACGGGTACTCACCCGGTGTGTCTTCATCACGTGTATTGTTGAAGAAGGCGAAGAATTTATAGTATTCATCGTGGCGGAAAGGATCATAGGGATGGCTATGACATTGTACACAGGCAAACGTGGTTCCCATCAGCGATTCCCAGGTTGTATTAACGCGATCCATGACAGCAGCCACCCTGAACTCTTCATTATCGGTGCCACCTTCATCATTAGTCATCGAGTTGCGACTAAACGCTGTGGCGATATACTGCGCGTCCGTTGGATCGGGCAGCAGATCACCAGCGATCTGTTCGGTAAGGAACTGATCATAGGGTTTGTCTTCATTAAAAGCCTGGATCAGCCAGTCGCGGTATTTCCATATCGTTCTTCCCCCATCAGATTCGTATCCTTTTGTGTCGGCATACCTGGAAAGATCCAGCCAGAGAGAAGCCCAGCGCTCCCCGAAATGCAGCGAAGAAAGCAGGGAATCCACCAATACTTCATAGGCCTTATCATCATTGCTTTTTAAATATTGTTGCGCAAGACTTGCCGGGGGATACATGCCGATCAGGTCAAGGCTTACCCGTCGCAACAAGGTCGGTTTGTCAGCTTCACCCGATGGTGTTAGTCCTTCCTGGTCAAGTTTCTCAAAAATAAACCTGTCGATATCATTGCGGACCCATTTGCTGCTCACATCAGGCAGGGCAGTTTCGGCAACGGGCAGGTAAGCCCAGTGATCACCCCATTTTGCGCCCTGCCGGATCCAGCGTTTTAAAATACTGATCTCATCTTTACTTAAAGGCTCGTGCTTGTATGGCATGCGTTCCTCGGGGTCGTTGATCGTGATCCGACGGATCATCTCGCTTCCTTCAGGGTCCCCCGGAATGATGGCCGGCTTACCCGATTCTGTGACAGCCAGTGCATCTTCACGAAATAGTACGCTAAAACCACCTTTAGCTTTCACACCACCGTGACAGGTAATGCATTTTTTATTTAGGATAGGCTTGACATCGGCGCTAAAGTCAACCTGGGGCGCCGGCCAGAAAAAACGATAGCTGGCATAAGCCGCAATCAACAAACCTATGACGAGAAGAAATTTTTTGTTTAGCAGGAACTTCATAATGGCAATCTGGTGCTAATTTGATCGTTGGATTGTAAAAGCCTTAAGCTTCTAAAGTTACGACATTTAAAGACTGGTTTTGGGAACCTGCAATGATCAATCGTTTGCTTATTATTTCTTAAAAAGCAGCTTCCGTGTTATTAAATTAAAATATGTGATTGGCCTGAGTGCTTCTACGAATTTTTCGTTTTTTTTATACGATGAATTATTAACCAATCGTTCGTTTGAATAATATAACGTTAAGGGAATGCACCCTGCAATTTATACACCCAGGCGTATTGGCAGGGATTCTGAGCCGGGCTCAAAGCCGGTGCAGTGATGGTTAATTTACCCGCGCTTTGTTTAAATCGGATCTTTCCAGCATACCCTGGCATCGATATCGACTTTATGCCAGGCATACCTGGAAGATTGATTTCATTTTTCCATTTTGTGACGATCAGGTAGATATCTTTTCCTTTTCTTGTAAAGTGAAAGCCTTCGTCTTTTAAAGTGGGAGCGTCTTTCCAGGCCATGGTTTCATATATAGCTTCACCATTCACCCCCAACCAGTCTCCAATATCTTTCAGTCTTTGCTGCATGATAACCGGTATCGTTCCATCAGCCGCCGGGCCTATATTCAACAATAGATTACCCCCGCGTGAAACGATATCGATTAGTTGATGTACGAGTTGTTCACTGCTGGCATACTGCTCGAGGTTTTCATTGCGGTTATAACCAAAAGACTCCCCAATACCCCGGCATTCTTCCCAGGGTTTATCCAGACCGGATTTGCCGCTTCCATACTCTGACGTATTAAAACCTCCTTTGTCCCGGCCGCTTCCCCACCTGTCATTGGTAACTACAGTGTTTTTAACAGGCGATTCATTGTACAGCCATTGCAAAAAATCACGGCTGCGCCAAACTGTATCCGAATGATCCCATTCCCCATCGGGCCATATGATATCCGGCTGGTACCTGGTCACAAGGTCTTTTAACTGGGGGAGCATATGCTGGTCAACATACTTCTTTACATCCTGCCGGTAAAGCGGGTTGTACCATTCATATAAGGAATAATAAAAACCCATGTGCAGGCCGGCGTTTTTTACAGCAGTTGAAAGTTCACCCGCGAGATCGCGATGCGGACCTGCATCGACCGCGTTCCAGTTCCAGGCCTGCACGCTGGGCCACAATGCAAATCCATCATGGTGTTTGCTGGTGAGCACAACATAACGGGCACCGGCACTCTTAAATATTTCGGCCCATTTGGCAGGATCAAAAAGCTCGCAGGTAAACAGGGGCGCGAAGTCCTGGTATTTAAAATTGGGACCATAATTTTTTGCATGAAAGGCAGTAAATTCTTTATGAATATTAAGCTTGGTATTGTTCAATCTTTCCCAATACCATTCGGAATAATTACTTCCAAATCCATCGGCATTGGAATTGGTGGCCCAGGACGGCACGCTATAGAGACCCCAGTGTATAAAAATGCCAAATTTCGCATTGGTAAACCATGACGGGATTGGCCTGGTGTTCAGGGATTCCCAGGTGGCCTGGTAGGGTTGCTGGGAATGTGTTTTCGAAAAGAAAAGAAGGATAGCAGTAATTAATAAATATCGCATAGCAATCTATTTAGATAACGGGATTGTATTAGGTGGCGTTAAGTTAGTTATACGGGTTTAAACAAATACCGGTGCGAGGTATTTTTTGTCAATACCTTTTTTTTGATTGCCCAGCACAAACCGTCCCGATGGGACGGCGGCTGCTTTTATCCATTCGTTTCTACCCATAAAGCGTCCCGATGGGACGCAGGAAAAGAACTCTGGCTTAAGTGTCCAGATGGCGCAGTACAAATGCTTTTTTGTCGATATGTATTCTTCGCTCCTCAATTTTGCGACTCCTGGTTTGCGATTTTGCTTTGTTTCCGACATCAATTTTGATTGCGCTATTCGAACAAGTAACGGCACGAATATTCCCACGTCCTGTAGGGACGTTTTATGGGTAGACAAATACACAGCCGAGGACCCATCCGTCCTGTAGGGACGGTTTATGCATAAAAAATTGTCTTTACATGAACCCGATATCGACAAAGACTCCCGGAATACGCAAAGTTTTTATGGACAAAACATCATTCGCGAATTTTAATATCATATTTATATAATTAATGTACAAACCATCCCGAAGGCACGGGATTCCTTTGTTTGTCCATTCGTTTCTTCCCATTAACCCGAGGGGACGAGGAACGAACCCTCGTTAATGATAATTACCCAGCCGTAATTTACCCAGGCTCCCAGCCATAAAATTTAAGTAACTTTCGTGTTCAATATTGCCTGCTTCATGAAAGGAAGATTAGTTGCCTGTGTAAGTTTTGTTGTTGCCACCGGAGTACTCGTGGTATCCTGTTTTAATAATAACAGTAATGATCCCCCCATACCAAAAACCGTCAGCTACAATTTTCATATTCGCCCCATTCTTTCCGACAAGTGTTTTAAATGCCATGGACCCGATGGTAGTCACCGCCAGGCCGGTCTCCGGCTCGACATTGCCGACAGCGCATATGCACCACTGAAGGAAACACCAGGTGCATTTGCCATTGTGCCGGGCAAACCGGAACAGTCTGAATTATTCAAAAGGATATCAACTGATGATACCGCCTATATCATGCCTACACCCGACTCACACCTGGGTGCGCTTAGCGATTATGAAGTAAAGCTTTTCAAAAAATGGATCCAGCAGGGTGGCAAATATGAATCACACTGGGCATTTATCACACCGGAAAAATCAGAAGTTCCTGATGTAACAAATAAAAGCTGGGTAAAAAACGAGATCGACCATTTTATCCTCGACAAACAAAACGAAAAAGGCCTTAAACCCAACGAAGAAGCCGATAAAGAGCGACTGCTGAAAAGAGTTTGCCTGGATATTACCGGCCTGCCGCCATCCGTAGAAATGATGGACCGGTTTCTTTCCGACAAATCACCTGATGCGTATGAAAAAATGGTGGACGCATTATTGAAAACACCCCAATACGGTGAGAAGATGGCCGTGCACTGGCTGGATGTTGCCCGCTATGCTGACAGCTATGGCTACCAGGATGATAATATCCGAACCCAGTGGCCCTGGCGCGACTGGGTGATCCATGCCTTCAATAAAAATATTCCTTACGATAAATTCCTGGTCTGGCAGATCGCAGGTGATATGTTGCCCGATGCCGATAAGGAAAAAATCCTCGCCACCGGTTTTTTCCGCAATCATAAATACACCGAAGAAGGCGGGGTGATCGATGAGGAATACCGGGTAGAATATTTACTCGACAAAACAAAGACCTATAGCAAGGGATTACTGGGCATCACAATGGAATGCGCCCAATGCCATGATCATAAATACGATCCTTTTTCGCAGGAGGATTATTTCTCACTGCTGGCTTTTTTCAACAATACCAAAGAAGTGGGCTACGAAGGTGATGTCAGTGTGTCGAAGCCTGCTAAAAACCCGATACTGACCATCAGTACGCAAGACCGGAAAGATATTTTGTCATTTATCAATGCCACCGACACATCTGCCCTTACGGTATCGGTGATGGGCGAACGGGATTCGTTGCGTAAAACATATCTCCTGATTCGCGGCGCCTATGATCAGCCGGGACAGGAAGTGCAGCCCAAAGCGGTAAAAGCTGTGATGGAGTTCGACACCACGAAGTATGATCGCAACCGGCTGGGACTGGCGCAATGGACCGTCGATAAAAAGAATCCGCTTACAGCACGCGTATTCGTTAATCAAATTTGGCAGGAACTATTCGGCCGTGGCCTGGTAAAAACCTCCGGTGATTTTGGCATGCAGGGCGAATTGCCGTCTCATCCGGAATTACTCGACTGGCTTGCGGTGGATTTTATGGAACACGGATGGGATATCAAAAGACTGGTAAAACAGCTGGTGATGAGCGCTACTTACCGTCAATCAGCAAAAGTAACTGAAGACCAACTGGGGAAAGATCCCGAAAATATTTACCTCGCTCGCTCACCAAGACAAAGATTGAAAGCCGAGTTTGTGCGCGATCTCTATCTCGCAAGCAGCGGGTTATTGATAAAAACGATCGGTGGACCCAGCGTCAAACCTTACCAGCCAAAAGGAATTTGGGAACTGGCATCTTCCGGTCGCGGTGTACTGGCCACTTATAAACAGGATCACGAGGATGCACTGTACCGCCGTGGTCTATATAATTTTATTAAACTCACGGTGCCACCGCCCAATATGATCATGTTTGATGCCAGCAACCGCGACCAGTGCGAAGTGAAAAGGCTGCAAACAAATACACCATTACAGGCTTTGATCATGATGAATGATCCGGCAGTTTTAGAAGCATCACGGGTATTGGCGCAAAACTTACTGGCTGAAAACAGTTCAGTAGATGATAAAATCATTACCGCATTCAGGCGGATCATCTGTCGCAAACCATCGGAAAAGGAATTAACGCTACTGACAGAATATTATAAGGAACAATTGGATCAGTTCACACAAAAGAAGCTGAATGCGACCGCGACCCTGAGAGTTGGGGAATACCCGTTGAATACTAAATTGGATATGAACCAGTCGGCCGCATTGATGAAAGTTGTGAACACGATTTATAATTTGGAAGAGGCGATTGTGAAATAATATTAAAAAGGGTTTAGCCGGGGAGACGGTAAGACGGGGAGTATTTTTAAGAAAGCGATCTGGCCGGGGAGACGGTAAGTAAAAAATAGAGAGCATTCTTCCCGCCTTCCCGGCAAAAAAAACCAGCACCCGAAAAAAAATAATTATGGAAAAGGAAGTTCTCGAACACCATCTAAACATCAACCGCCGCAAGTTTCTTTCGCGCCTGGGACTGGGGATTGGTGGTGTGGCACTGGGCTCTTTACTGATACCCGACCTGTTTAGCGGCAGTGAAGAAGAAATGCTGATGACAGGCCTGCCACATTTTGCTCCAAAAGCAAAACGCGTTATCTATTTATTCCAGAATGGAGCGCCATCACAACTTGACCTGTTCGATTATAAACCGATGCTGCAGAAAATGCATGGTGAGGATCTGCCCGCTTCCATACGAATGGGCCAGCGCTTAACCGGTATGACATCCAACCAGGCCAAATTTCCACTGGCAGGTAGCATTTTTAATTTCAACCAATACGGACAATCCGGTGCCTGGATCAGCGAACTGCTGCCGAATACCGCGAAAATCGTGGACGACCTTTGTATCATCAAAACGATGTTTACAGAAGCCATCAACCACGATCCTGCCCTGACCTTTTTCCAAACCGGTGCGCAGGTAGGCAACCGGCCGAGCATGGGAGCCTGGCTGAGCTATGGTCTTGGTAGTGAAAATAAAAACCTGCCCGCTTTCTGCGTATTGCTTTCAAAAGGCAAGGGTAATGGACAGGGGGTTTATTCCAAATTGTGGACTAACGGTTTCCTGGATTCTATTCACCAGGGTGTTCAATTTAGCAGTGGTGAAAACCCTGTATTGTACCTCAACAACCCTGAAGGCATCGACCAGATGGACAGACGGAAGATGCTCGACAAACTGGCCGCGCTCAACCAGGCTTCCTATGAAGAGTTTGGTGATCCCGAGATCAATGCCAAAGTACAGCAATATGAAATGGCGTACCGCATGCAAACATCGGTGCCCGATATTACCGACCTGTCGAAAGAACCGGAAGATATTATCAAATTATACGGACCCGATTGTTTAACCCCCGGCACCTATGCCGCCAATTGCCTGCTTGCAAGAAAACTTTCTGAAAATGGTGTTCGGTTTGTACAACTCTATCACCAGGGCTGGGATGGACATGATAACCTGCCCGGGCAGATCATAGGACAATGTAAAGATGTAGACCAGGCTTCAGCAGCATTGATCACCGACCTTAAACAAAGGGGTTTACTTGACGAGACGCTGGTGATCTGGGGCGGTGAATTTGGCCGCACCAATTATTGCCAGGGTGTTCTGACCAAAGACAATTATGGGCGTGACCATCATCCGCGTTGCTTTACAGTGTGGATGGCAGGTGGTGGCGTACGACCCGGCGTGTATGGCGAAACGGATGAGTTCGGCTACAATATTGCAAAAGACCCGGTACATGTACATGATTTCCATGCCACCGTTTTACACCTGATGGGAATGAATCACGAGCAGCTCACGTATAAACATTTGGGAAGAAGGTACAGGCTCACCGATGTGTCGGGTGAAGTGGTGAAGGGGTTGATAGCTTAGTGGATGGGAATTGGGAATTGGGGATTTGGAATTAGGACCGCACTTCGCACTATAATCAATCGCAGCACTCACGACTCACGTCTCACGTCTCACGATTCACGACTCACGATACACGCAAACCAACCACATTGAAACGACTAACATTTATACGGAACACATCTTTTGCAATCGGGGCATTCTGCGCACCAAATATCCTGCGTGGTGCCGAACCGGAGACCATACTCGGACATAACAATAAACGCTATCGCATCAACACAAAATGGAGCCAGGCGGATGCGGCCCGTTTCCCGGTAAAAGACTGTCATGAAATGGTGCAGGATAAACTCGGCCGGATCATTTTGCTAACCAATGAGACCAAAAACAATGTGTTGATCTATGACAGGAGTGGCAGGCTGCTTAGTAGCTGGGGACATGAGTATCCCGGCGCGCATGGCCTGACACTATTCAACGAAAATGGGGATGATGTTTTATTTATCTGCGATAATGACCGCCACCAGGTGATAAAAACTACCGTTGATGGAAAAGTATTGATGACGCTGGACTATCCCAAAGAAACGGGTCAATATTCAAAAGCCGAAGAATACGTACCCACCGAGACCATCATCGCAGCCAACGGAGATATTTATGTAGCGGATGGATATGGAAAAGACTTTGTGATCCAGTACGACCATAACGGCCGTTACATCCGGCATTTTGCAGGACGCGGCGAGGGTGACCAGTACGTGGTAAATACGCATGGGATCTGTATCGACAACCGTGATAAAAATAATCCCTGCCTGATCGTGACCTCCCGGGTGCAGAATGCTTTCAAACGATATACGATGGATGGAGTATATATTGATACCATCCCATTGCCTGGCGCCTGGGTTTGTCGCCCTGTGATAAAGGATGATTATTTATACGTAGCCGTTTTACAAACCAATGCCCGGCTTGACGAAAAATCAGGTTTTGTATTGATCCTTGATAAAACGTATAAAGTAGTTTCAAATCTTGCCGGCAACCTGCCCGCTTACAGTGGCAATACGCCTGAAGAAATGTACCAGACGATTCGCGCATTCCGATACCCGCATGATGTATGTATTGATGACGATGAAAATCTCTATGTAGCCCAATGGAATTCCGGCCAGGTATATCCTTATAAACTTTCGCCTGTATGATGAGATACGTTTTACTGCATGTTCTCCTTTTAATTTCACAGGCATGCCTGGCACAGGAAAAATTTCAACTGGCACCGCCGATGTTAAAGTATCTCTCGGGATTTTTCGCGGGCACGACAAGTTTTGAAGTGATATTCAATCAGCCCGGCGCTGTAGTCCGTTATACACTTGACGGAAAGGAACCGACAGAAAATGATCGTGTTTACTCCGGGCCAGTCAGCATCAATAAAAGAACAACCGTAAAAGCAAGGGCGTTTGGAAAAGACTACCTGCCATCTGAAACGGTTACCGCCACCTTCATCAAAGATGGTAAGCCTATCCGGGCTGCCAGGTATTCCAAACCCAATGAATCATATGCCGGCAGCAGTCCCGACCTGCTTAAAGACAATACCGGCGGCATCACCAATTACAGGTCGGGTACCTGGGTTGGATTCGATAGTGATACTGTGACCGTGGAGATCGAAATGGACAAAAAAGTAAGTATAAATAATATCCTGATCAATCTTCTGCAGGATGAGAATAGCTGGATCTTTCTACCTGAGCGGGTGGAAGCATTTTATTTCGATGTATCAAAGAAAAAATATCTTCCTGCAACTGAAAAAACATTCTCCCACCAGGAGCCGGGCCCTAAGCAATGCAAGGTGCTTGAAATAATGCCGGCGGGTAAGATAAACACTGACAAACTGAAGCTCGTATTTCATACCGTAAAAAAAATACCTGAATGGCATTCGGGTAAAGGCCAGCATGGCTGGTTGTTCATTGACGAAATAAAAGTATATTGAACCCATGCACCGCTGGAAAAACTACCTGTTCAATGCTGCCATCGCTTTAAACTGCCTGCTAGTATTTCTCCTCGTTTTTGAAAACAGGTTCGTAGTTCCTGCCTGGCTGCAGGTAGTAGGTCGTATGCATCCACTTATCCTGCATTTCCCCCTGGTGCTGATTGTTTTGTATGCCTTGTCGGTGATCTTTCTTCCCCCCTTTTCACAAAAAGCAGATGATTCTTATCGGCGTTCAACAGGCTTTCTTCTATTGCTGGCCGTATTCACTACTGTGATCACTTCGCTGGCCGGTGTATTCCTGTCAAAAGAAGAAGGATATGACCCTGAAGCCCTGCTTTGGCATAAATGGGGTGGCGTGGCCATTTCCGTTTTCACACTGCTTTGGTATGGGTTCCAGCCATTGATACAAACAAAGAAAATTCCAAATCTCCTCTCGGCGGCTTTAGCTCTTTTCCTGATCGTTTTTACCGGTCACCAGGGCGCGGGTATCACGCATGGACAAAATTTCCTGCTGGCGCCGATCATGCCCGAAAAGCCACAACTGATCATTAACCCTGAAGATGCCATTGTGTACACGCATATGGTAAAACCGATCCTGGAATCAAAATGCATTTCCTGTCACAATAATAAAAAGGCGAAGGGCGAACTCGTCATGGAGACCGAGGAGTTATTATTAAAAGGTGGTAAAAGCGGTGAGCTTTGGGATACCACCGCTACCGACCTCGGCTTGTTATTGCGAAGGGTGCATTTACCGATCGAAGAAAAAAAGCATATGCCACCACAGGGTAAGCCCCAGCTGACCGACCAGGAAATTGAGGTCATCACTCAGTGGATTCGAAGAGGATCAGATTTTCAGCTAAAAATTGCTGACCTGCAGCCCACAGATACTCTCCGCCAACTGGCCGACCAGGTATTCAAAGCCGCTGAAGTAGCCTCTTATGATTTTGACGAAGCAGATCGTGAGCTGGTTAAAAAATTAAATACAGAGAACCGGGTCGTGGCGGCCGAAGCCCTAAAATCGCCAGCGCTATCGGTGAATTTCTTCAACAGCAAACTTTTCAACGCCGACCAGCTAAAGGAACTTGATAAGGTTAAAAAACAAATTGTCACACTGGACCTGGCGAAAATGCCCCTGAAAGACGAAGACCTCGAGATCATCAGCGGTTTTGAAAATCTAAGAAGGCTGAACCTTGCCTTTACCGGGATTTCAGGTGCCAGCCTGCCGGCTTTACGCAAACTGAAACACCTGCATACGCTTACATTGTCGGGCACAGCTGTTACGGCGCAGCAACTGGAACAACTGCAGGATTTCCCATCCCTGAAAACCGTACATGCCTGGAATACGCCGGTTGCTGATGCGGATATGAAAAATGTAGAACAAAAATTACCGAATATTCATTTTGAAACCGGCTTTAAAGGCGACACGATGATCTTAAAGTTATCTCCTCCTGTATTGCTGAATGAAGAGCATTTTATCAGTTCCCCCATTGCATTGAAGCTAAAACATTATATAAATGGAGCAACGATCCGTTATACCCTGGATGGTAGCGAACCTGACAGCATCAATGCGGCTGAATATAAAGGTGGCGAAATGATCGATGGTAATGTACATATCAAAGCCAGGGCATACAAACCGGGCTGGATCAGCAGCGATATCATCGAGTCCAGTTTTTATAAAAACACGTTTACACCCGACACCCTCATATATCTAACCCCAGCCGAGGAGCAATACAGGGATGAGAAGGGCATGCTATTGATAAACCAGGAAAAAGGCGAAACCGATTTTCGCTCCGGGGGATGGGTGGCTTTTCGACAAAACCGGATGGAATGCCTGTTGCGTTTTTCAAACCCGGTACATGTAGAACAGGTTTCGCTCAGTACACTTATCGATATCGGCAGTTATATCATGCCGCCGCAATCCATCGAGATCTGGGGTGGTGATGATCCAAAAAATCTAAGGCAGCTGGGAAAACTCATACCCGAACAACCTAAAGCGGGGAAACCTTCTTATTTAAAAGGGTTAGACTGTAAAATAAATCCGGCAACAGTAAAATATCTAAAGATCATCGCCCACCCGGTAGCCAAATTACCGGCATGGCACCCAGGGAAGGGGGATAAGGGATGGATATTTGTTGATGAGATTTTGGTGAATTAGATTATGCCTGATAGATTATCCAGTCAATTCGTAACCCTCCGGGAGGCTTGCCTAAGTCAAAGTGCTTTCGATTTTCCCATTCTTGCTTTGCCGGAGTGGACAGCCCTAAGGGTCTGACAACTGGTTGTTCAGGTAGTGCTGGAACTTCCGGTTTATTGTAGGTCTGATGGGTATCCGCCTACCGCGGACTGGGAGTAATTAGATTGGGGCAGGTTGTAGAACAATTGATTCTCCGTTGCCCGGTACGCGGCTTCCATGGTTGCGATATACCGGTTTGCATCCTTCTACCAGGGCGTCTTTAAACTGAGCGGACACAAACCGGGGCGGAGAGTAGAATCATTAAGATTTAAAAATAAGGTCATTCTTAATTTTCCTATTTTTTAATACATGAATAATGTTATAATAATGCAATGGTTTACCATGTAGATAAACTTGAAGTTTTAAAAGATATTTCTTGTCATTTTTTGAAAAATTCACTGTTCCGATTTTCTGACCTTTAAAAATCTTATCACTATGATTAACATCCAATATGGAAAAATTATAAAAAACAAAATCTAAACTATCTTTTTCGATGACCAAATACTTGTCGCCCAATATATTATATATCTTTTTAACTGAACCGTTAATAATTGATTTTACGGTAGAATCTTCGGTTAGCAACTCTATTTCATATTTCGTATAAAGATCTTTTTTCTCGGGGTTATCAACTTCCAGCCCATCAACAACAATCTTGTTATTGCACGATAAAATTATAAACAACAAGCAAACGAATCTTATCAGTCTCATTCCTATTATTTTACTTTTCCAGTTGACCGTAAAAATTCAGATATTGCAAAATATTCATTATCTCTAGCTTCGTCTTCGGATGGTACAGAATCATAAGAAATCACTTCCTTTGTTTTCTTATACTTCCCATCAGCCTGCTTAATTTTTTTTCTCCTATTATCGGTGGTTTGAATCACGTGAGTACCCTCATGAGTTCCATTTCCAATAAGAGCTAAAGTTTCAATTTCTTCTTTTGTAAAATCATTAAAATTAATTACACCTTCCAGTAAACCCAATTGGGACATTTTCAATATTACACTTTTCGAATATGACAATTGACTCTCATAATCATTTGTTATAGCTACTTCGGTATTCTCCCATTCAGCGCTCTTATTGTAATCACCTGTTTCGTTGTCAAAGCCCCACATTTTATCATAATTATCCGGTCTTACTTTGCCATTTTTAACCCGATAATTTAAATCAGCTTTGGTCATGGCTTCACCGGTTTGGTTATTTGCCCACGTTTTGTAAAGATTCTGATCTTTTCTTTGATTGACGAAGTGTATTGTTATTTTATCGTTAGAACTAACCATTGCATCCCAAACTGCTTTTCCTACTCCTGTCGCAATCATTTTTTCTCGTAATTTAATAACCTGAGGATCATTTGTATTAACAATTTCATTTCCATCTATGTCAATGTATTTAATTGGGTTATTTCCTGCAAAGACGTATGGCGAGAGTACAGCATATTTTTCAATCTTACTATCAATTGAATGCCATCGACCTATCTGTCCATCATACATCCTCGCGCCATAATCCAACCAATCAAGACCGCTACCGTCAGAAAACTCTTTCCGTTGTTCTTCGTTACCACTGTATTTGTATTTATTCTCAGGATTTCCAAACTCCAAAGCCTTTGATGATATCCCCGCCATTGTCAACCCAAACGGATAATAGTGCGTTTCTTCCAATACTGGACCTGCCTTGTGATGCACGCTCAAATTATCAAAGAACACATCCCAACCCTGGGTCTCGTTGTTTACATAAATATACAAAAACCCGTTCTTTGTGATAGGAATGCCGGTATATCCTAATGTATTTAACGTTCCCGTAGCAGTATTTCCCACCGCTAAAGCTCCGCTTTGCGGGTAACTACTTACGTATTGCAATTGCTCGTCGAGAAGTATCCAGTTCAGGTAAGCCCGGGGCTTGCCTGAAATCGTGCCGTTATTGGCTGAAACAAAGGAGTTGATGGCGCTGAATAAAGGGCTGGTCGTGGTATTGTTCAATTCAGTGAGACTACCTTTACTGCCTCCCGCCGTCATCACTATCCCGTTGGCAAAGGAAGATAGCACATTGAGAACCGATGAATTGGTACCTGTCCCGGTTTGACTGTTATAATAACATTTCACCGCCACATCCACCACGTCGCCACTCATTACTTTTAATATAATAGCCGCGCCAATCTTTTGGCCGCTTCCATTCAGCCGCATCATTGGAACCCAAAGCTGTTTCCTGTTTGGCAATCAAGCCAGAATTTATGGTAAGTCTGCGATAGAAGAATGATACCGTGTCCGGCGAACGGTATCCAGGCGTGAAAGGTACTACCATCTACTGTATAGTATGAACTACCAAGTGAAGATTTTTATTTCACCAACTCGAATTTGCAGACCCGTTGCAGACCTGCGCTTTTCATTTATCCCAGCTCCCCAGCCACTCTTTCCAGCAAAGCTTTTGTTTTACGAATCCCTTCATCCTCACTTAATGTCGGTCCTTCGTATTCGATTCCGATATAACCCTTAAATCCGGAGTCTTTCACGATCCGCATGATCTTGTTGTAATCAGTTTCCACACAATTGCCCTGCTCGTCAAAATGATTTGTCTTGGCGCTCACACCTTTGGCAAAAGGCATCAGTTCTTTGGTACCCTGGTAGCGATCATAACTTTCAATGCAATTACCCCAGTTGTTGGGCTCATGCTTGATGCAGAAGTTTCCAAAATCTGGTAGCGTTCCTACATTCTTTTTATTGACCTGTTTCATCACGCCCGCCAGCCAGCCTCCATCTGATGAATAACCGCCGTGATTTTCCACGATCACATTGATACCCACTTTCTCCGCATATTCACCCAGCCGGCTCAATCCATCTACTGCAGCTTTCGCTACCTCTTCCCGACTCCCGTTGCCTGCCGCATTTACCCGGATGGTGGCACAACCCAGGTATTTGGCAGCATCTACCCACTTGTAATGATTCTCTACAGCTTTTGATCTTTCAGCAACGTTAGTCGATCCCATATCGCCCTCCCCATCACACATGATCAAATGATTTTTAACTCCATTGTCTTTACAGCGTTTCAAAAGTTCGTTGAGGTATTTTGTATCCTTTGCCTTGTCCTTGAAAAACTGGTTTACATATTCCACTACGCTGATGCCGAAATCATTCTTTGCCTTCGCGGGGAAGTCGAGGTTGTCGAGTTTCTTCGCGAAAATGGTCTTGTGCAGCGACCATTGCGCCAGGGATATTTCAAAGAAAGACTTAGATGCGGGCGCCGCCCATGCGCTCTTATTTAAAATAGAAACACCAGCCACACCAGCTGCAAGTCCTGTAAGTTGTTGTAGGAATTTCCTGCGATCAGTTGCCATAGTTAAAGATTTGAACGTTTAAGTATAAAATTCCGTATTATTTAGGGAAGGGGCTTATAAAGTTTCTGATGTACCTGCCTGAGTTTCTCAACCGGAATTTTTATCCTGCGCCGGTCATAGGTCATCAGTCCATTCACTTCACCTTCCACATCCGACACCTGCGTATAAATAGCAGCAGACAAACCCCGCGGTATAAAATCAGCGACCATATTGACGAAGTTGCTGTATTGAATAAACAATGAGTCCTCATCCTTAAAACTCTGGTAACCCCAGTTGGCTTTGTCCTGCCAGGTATGACCTTCTATCGGCAAACCCAGTCCGCCATATTCACCCAGAACAATAGCCTGTTTCTTACCCAGCAGGTCAGCGCGATGCATGACGGGTTGCGGGTAGTGATGATAGTCGTGCATATGTCCTGCAAAATGAAAATTGCCGCCACTCGCACTATTGACCAGCCTGGTTTTGTCATAATTCATGACCCAATTGGTGATCTCCACAGTCTTAAACTGACCCCAGGCTTCGTTGAAGGGCACCCAGGCCACAATGCTTGGAAAAAACTTCGTGGCATCCATGATGGCTTTCAACTCCGTTTTGAATATGTGTTCGGATTCGGCGCTACGTATTTTATCAACAGGCTCATAAGCAACATTTGTGATCCATTTATCGCCTTTTGCCATATCGCCACTGGGCATATCCTGCCATACCAGCATTCCCAATTTATCACAATGATAATACCAGCGGGCAGGCTCTACTTTCACATGTTTGCGCAGCATGTTAAAGCCCATTTCCTTTGCTTTTACAATATCATATACCAGCGCTTCATCACTGGCAGCAGTATAAAGCCCGTCGGGCCACCAGCCCTGGTCGAGCATGCCAAACTGAAAAAGCGGCACATTGTTGAGCATCATCCGCTGCACGCCATTTTTATCCGGTGCCATGGATATTTTACGCATGGCAAAATAGCTTTTCACTTCATCCTGCAGTTTCCCGCTACGCAACAACTGAATTTTCATGTCGTATAGGAAAGGCGCGTCGGGTGACCAGCGTTTAGGGTTTTGCAGTGGAATGGCCGCGATAGCTCCGGCTTTGACAGTATGCTCCGCAACAGCATTTCCATTTTCTGTGATAGTAATTTTGATATCATCATCCGGCTGCGCATTGTTTACAGCTGTTTCAATCTCGATGGTATTCTTGTCAATATCGGGTACAGGATACACCGATTGTATATGCGTGCGACCAACTGTTTCCAGCCAAACGGTTTGCCAGATGCCGGTAACAGGTGTGTACCAGATACCATTAGGTTTCTTTACCTGCTTACCCCGGGGCTGCGGTCCATCATCGGATGGATCCCATACACGTACCAACAGTTCCTGCTGTCCTTTTTTTAACAGGTCGGTTATATCGAAATAAAAAGGATCGTAGCCACCCTTGTGTGCGCCGGCTTTTTGTCCATTCAGGAAAACTTCGCAGTCCCAGTCAACTGCACCAAAATGAAGAAGAACTCTTTTGTCCTTTAAATTTTTTGGCGCCGGGAATTTTGTTCTGTACCAAAGCAGGTTGTCGCCGCCCACTTCTTTTCCTACTCCCGACAGCGCCGACTCAGCGGCAAAAGGCACGAGTATCTTTCCCTGGTAAGCAGTTGGCTTACCCGCCGTTACCGGCATGATGGCATAATCCCAAAGACCGTTAAGACTTGTCCAGTTATCCCTTTGCATCTGTGGCCTGGGATATTCAGGCAAAGGTGATTTAGGATCTACTGAAGCCGCCCAGCTTGTGCTGATCCTGTTACCGGCGATCTTCCAATCCTGGCTAAAAAGCGATGAAAATATTAATAGAGAGAGAAGCGAAAAAATAAAACGATTTCTGATTATCATCATTGTTACTATGTTTTGGCGATTGATAAATTCCGGTTTCAAATTACGGAAGTTTGCCGGGATCCCGATAGCTATCGGCACGGGGAGGCGGTAAGAAAAATTCCTCATCAAATCTTCGCGGCTATTGTCTGAATTCGTTCGACATCGTGACACTAATTCAACTCAACCGAGATCACGGTAACTGGTCCATCAATAGCGATACCGGCAACGGGTATACTTGTACCTTCTTTTTGTTGCTTAAAGTGTAATGCTTTCCCCGAACTGAGAAGTTTCACCTGTTTAATTTTACCATTCATGGGTGGAAGCATAATAGTATTTGCGTCAGGTGCACGAAACAGGTGCAGATAGATCATTTTGTTCTTTTGTGTGCTAACTCCCCAATGCTGTGGCGGGATTGGGCCACCTCTTGTTCCATAAATACTTTCGCCATATTGCGCCAGCCATTTTCCTGCAGCGGCCAGGGTATCGACGAATTCGGGTTGTATAGCGCCATTAGGCATAGGACCAATATTGAGCAACAGATTGGCATTACGTCCGGCCGCACCGGCCAGTAGTTCCAACACCTGTTTCACAGTTTTGTAATTCCTGTCTGTAATATTATAACCCCAGGAACCGTTGATGGTCTCGCAGGTTTCAAGTGGCAGTTCATCAGACGCTTCCTGGTAGCTAAGTCCCGACTTGTTTTCACCGGGAAGGTCGCGCTCAAACATCTGGAAATCCTCACCCGGCAAGGGTGTTAAGTGGTGGTTGTTGCCGATCATACACCGGGGTTGCAGGCGATGTATCAAACCATAGATCTCATCGTACTTCCAGTCGATGCGGGATGTGCGATCATGATGACCCTCGCGGTTTGTCTGGTCCCAATGTCCATCAAACCATATCGACATGATCTCGCCATAGTTGGTAAGCAATTCAGTGAGCTGGTTCTTCATGAATTGCAGGTAAGAAGCATAGTTTCCTTTGCCGGTGCGACCGGTTCCCTGTCCGGTACGGCCCGTTTCATGCGGGTAATCTTCGCGGTACCAGTCAAGGGTTGAGTAATAGAGGCCAAGTTTTATACCTTGCTTTTTGCATTCTTCCGACAACATTTTCAATACATCTTTTCCATAAGGCGTGTTGGTGATCTTCCAATCGGAGTGTTTAGTATCCCAGTTAGAAAACCCATCGTGGTGACGGGTGATAAACACAATATATTTCATACCGGCATTCTTTGCCGTTGCCACCCATTGCGCCGCATTAAAATCAACGGGGTTGAAGGCGCGTAAGAGACGTGTGTAATCTTCCACTTTGATATTGCGGTTGTTCATCACCCATTCACCGTGACCAAGTACACTCGACAAACCCCAGTGTATGAACAAACCATATTTATTGTCCTGGAACTGTTGCCGGGCAGCGAGGTTCTCACTGCTGGCAGTATAAGTTTGAGCCGAAGAATGAGTCGAAGCAAATAACAAAGCCATACAGGCAATCGTCGAAATGAATCTTTTCATAATGGTGTATTGAAACTGGAATTTACTTTCTTATTAGCGGAATAAAAAAAGGAATTGCTTTCACTTCCAGCAATAAAAAATTCTGCAGAAAAATAAATCGGAAGTATGAAGATGCTATTCCCCACCAAAGAATTAAAATCCGTGAAATCCGTGCAATCCGTGGCCCCATTCGTGTCATTCGTGTAATTCGTGGCCAACCCCCTGCCGAAGGCAGAAATCAATCCGTGAAATCTGTGCAATCCGTGGCTCCCATTCGTGTGATTCGTGCCATTCGTGGCCA
>JAFAEM010000046.1 GCA_023424015.1 Bacteroidota bacterium
ACTCACGCCTCACCACTCACGACTCACCACTCACGACTCACCACTCACGACTCACGCCTCACGACTCCCGACTATCGACTCACATCTCACTCCTCTTCTCCCATCGCCTTACGGTACGACTTAATGAAAATAGCTCCGAGATTTTTGTAGGGAGGAATATAATCTTCAAAACCCTCTACGGCGGTTTTGGATTTAAACTCCTTCCAGAACGGGATCCAGTCGATGCCGTTGCCGTTCCTGAGCTTTTCTGTCAGCAGTTGAAAGAATGGTTTGTTGATCGCCGTTTTACCAATCTGTTTGGATGCGATGATATGCGCGTCAGAAGATTTTTGCAGGATAGAATCGATCAGGTGGAAGCCGCCACAGGAGCCCATGAATACGATCCTTGAACTCGGCGCCATATAAGCGATGGTAGAATTGGTAAAATAACTATGACCACGGTGAATAGTAACTGTAGGTTTCAAATCATTTTTCACCAGCCAGTCACCCAGCGCCTGTTGTGCACGATCGTCTTCACCGGTCTCTTCGGGTAAGGGCCTGTTTGCATAAATGATCACCGGCTTTCCTTTGGTGGACCTGATGGTGATCCATTGCGGGTTGCTGCGGTCGATGGACCAGTTGCCACCGCCAAACATGTTTTGAAAACCAGAAAAGATCGTCTGACCATCTTTGTCCCCATAGAAAAATACCTGCGCGATCACTTCTCCTTTCTCATTGGTGAGCGAGGAGAAAGGCACATTATATACAGGAGGTATCCCCAACTCTTTTGTCAGGTCGATATTCCTGGTTGAATCGGCGGATAGAAAAAGTTTGTTGAGAATATTATAGATGACGATCCCCTTGGAATTATTCTCCCTTACATTTCTCTGGTAGTTCACCTGCACCAGGTTCAACACCTCCTCCGCCAGCTTTTTATTGGTTTCAATGATGCTGGCATACGAGTCTGCCACATCCACTCCATCTTCCAGCCCTTCTGTTTTTTCCAGGTTACTTACAAATGCTCTCATCAGGTTAGTCGCGTCATCATGACCTGGGAAAGTTGACAGAAAATTACCCAGGGTGTTGTAAGCGGCAGCCTGGCTAATGAATTTGCGATAGTGATCAAACCTCACGCTGAGTAAAAGCGAATCACCGCGGTTACCGGCTTTTCTCATCATCAGCGGGTATACACCATTTGTATAACTCGACGTGTAGATCAGACCGTCGCTCAGTACGGCCAGGTAATATAATTCAGGCGCGGTAAGTGATTGCAGGCAACGGAATCGAATCGCGTCGGGTTCATTGTGCAGGCCGTTGATAGTCGTCACAAAAACATCCTTTGCCTTTTTCTCCAGTTTTGAGGTGAGCTCTTTAAAGGCGATCGCGGTATCCTTATTGATCGCGCGATCCATATAGTCCAGCTGTGTTCTTACCAATAATTTGTAGTACTGGATCGAATCACTTTCCGCAGCATCGATCTCACTAAAGCTGATCTTTCCTTTCACTACATTATCCAAAAATGGGAAATATTGCTGTCCGCTCTTGCTTCTCGACATCCTGACCACCGCCTTTACAAATTCATCGTCGCTGATATTACGGATGATCGAACCTAGTTTGTTGTTGGCCTGTGCGTAGTCGTAAAGCTGACCGGGGTATTTTTTTGCCACCGCTTTTATCAAACTGTCAGCAAATGGAACATCCGGATTATTCTTTAGCGTGATAAAAGTTTCGGCAGGCTTAAGCTGGCAATATTTCAATATCATCAGGTCTTTTGCCTGGTTAAAGCCGGGGTTACGATCAAAGATGCCTGAAGCCAGTACCACCATGCCAACATCATATGGCTGATCGGCTAGCGCAGAGACTATACTTTTGTTCGCTTTATCTGCAGCGATACTTTTTTCATATACGTCGAGGAAAAAAGGAAGATTGAGAATATTCACCTTCCTGCTCCGCCAGTTGTTTCTTACGTAGCGCAGCATATTCGACACACCCGTCAGGTAGTTTACTTTCAGGCGGTGATCGAGCAGGGAATCAAGTTCTGTTTTTTCCTGGAAATCATCCACGCTTTTCAGGATGGTGCTGGTGATCAGCATATTTATTTCCGGGTTGGTGGAAACCGCCAGCAGGTTATCCGACTTACCATCCGCATCCATCAGGCTTCTTTGTTCGCGGTCGATATTTTCATGGTTGATCAGTCGTCTAAATTCTGGCTTGAAATCGCGCTGACGATCTGTATCATTCAAAGCCAGTTGCGCCAGTAATGGTACAGAAAGAATTTGCAGGATAAGTAAAACGGTAATATAACTGAGTTTGGTTGTCATAAGAATAGTGCAAATTTAATGCGCCTGACCCGAAATACATAGTTGCATACGAGCCATTTATAAGACGAAAAGATTCCCCGGGGGTTGCCCATCCGCCCTTTTTTCTTTTTTATATAGAAAACCGTGCCCAGGTTAACTTATCATTAAGTCTGTGTGAACCCAAATCCAAAATTTCCCCAGCCTGCAAAATCCCTTTAGGTTTGCTCAAATTTCAACGGCATGGATACGAATAACTGGAAAGTGCTGATTGCTGATGACGAGCCAGATATATTAGAAATTTTGAAATACAACCTCGTTGTGGAAGGATATGAGGTGATCACCGCGAAAGATGGTGATGAAGCCCTCGAAAAAGCCCACCGCACCCAACCCGACCTCGTGGTACTGGATGTGATGATGCCCCGAAAGACCGGCGTGGAAGTCTGCCAAATAATGCGCGCCCAGCCGATGTTTAAAGATACCCTGATCATTTTCCTCACGGCCGTCAATGATGAAAGCAGCCAGATCCGCGGTCTCGAAACCGGCGCCGATGATTATATCAGCAAACCCATCAGCCCCAAGGTCTTTATCAGTCGCGTCAATGCGCTTTTCCGCAGATTGAATAAAAAAGAGTCAAAACCTCTCGAGATCGGGAACCTGAAGATCGATCCCGAGCGTTTTATGATCCAGGTTGACGGTAAGGACATCGTACTGGCCAAAAAAGAATTTGAATTGCTTTACCTGCTGGCGCAAAAGCCCGGCCGTGTTTTCCTGCGCAACGAAATCCTCAACCAGGTCTGGGGCAACGACGTCATCGTCGGCGACCGCACCATCGATGTCCATATCCGCAAGATCCGCCAGAAACTGGGGATAGATTGTATAACGACGGTGAAGGGAGTGGGGTATAAGTTTGATAACTGATGCTGGGTGCTGGATGCTGGATACTGGATTCTGGATTCTGGATACTGGATATTTGCAATCAGTAGGAAATTTGGGAATATAGGGATCTAGCATCCAGTATCCAGCATCAAGTATCTAGTATCTAGTCTTTCCCCAAAGTGAATCCTATCGTAGTTCCGACATCCTCGCGGCTGCGCACATGGATAGTTTGACCATGGGCTTCGATGATGTGCTTGCAGATGGCGAGACCCAGGCCACTGCCGGTGACATCGATGCTGCGGCCTTTATCGGTGCGATAGAAACGCTCAAATATACGCGGGACAAACTTTTCAGGAATACCGATACCGTCATCGCTGATCTCGACCAGCACATGCTGCTCGTCGGTATTGTACATACTGGCCACGATGGTTCCGTTTTGTTTGCCGTACTTGATCGAATTCTCCACCAGGTTCACCAGCACATGCCTGATCTTCTCTTTATCGCCATACACCTGCAGCGGTGATTCACAGCCTTTCTTGATGGAGCAGCGGATATTTTTTTGCTCGGCCATGATGGAAATGCTTTCAAAGGTCTCACGCACCAGGTCCTGGATGATAAAATTTTCTTTTTGCAAATGCAGCTCCCCACGTTCCAGTTTGGATATTTCGTCGAGATCATTGAGCAGGTTGGTGAGCCGCTCTACATTGGTAGCCGCTTTTTCTAAAAAACGCCTGTTGACCTCGGGATTTTCCAGAGCGCCCTGTAGCAGGGTATCAACGTATCCCTGTATCGCGAATACCGGCGTTCTGAATTCGTGGGAAAGGTTTTGTAAAAACTCCTTGCGGAATTTTTCATTGGTCTGCAGCAATTCAATCTCCCGCTTCTTCTCCGTGGCCCAGGCTTCCACATCTTCTCTTACTTCGTCAATGCTTTTTTTGGGAAGGATGTATTTGTAATAAGTCTCCTCGCGCTTGGTGGCTTTTGTCTGGTAGATGAATTTATAGATCAGTTTTATTTTCCTATAAATAAAACGTTCGAGTACAAAGGAGAAAAGAAAAAAGCTTCCGAAAAATATCAGCACCACACAGACCGCCACGGTCACCCAGTCTTTTTCAATGATCCAGAGCAACACACCGATGGGTATGGCCAGCCCGAGGGCGGTGAAGGCGGATAGCTGGCGGGGGGAGATGTTTTTGATGGAGAACATAGTGCAATATAGTCACTAGTCCATAGTCGGGAGTCGTTAGTCAGGGGTGTCCAACGACTCCGGACTCACGACTCACGACTCCTTTTGAACCCATTACTGTAGTACATACCTATTCCCGCCTCCACTCAATTTGTAAATACTCCCCTTCCAAACCAGCCTCCCCTGCACGTTGGGCGGGAGGGTGATGAGGATATGCCAGTCGGCGCCCTGCCTGGTATAGCTGGCGGAGATGCTGCCCTGGGGATGGGGCATTTCGCCGCTGATCTTGTCGAGGGAGCCGAGGTGGGGTTCTATTTTCACGCGTGCGAAGCCGGGCGCATCGCTGTCGATGCCCAGGATGGTGCGGAAGAATTCGATATTGGGACTGGAACCCCAGGCATGGCAGTCGGAGCGGCTCTCGCCTACTTCCGACATCTCGGCCCAGGTGGTAAGACCCATTTGGATATTCTCGCGCCATTTGTCGAGCCAGTCGAGGTACTGGTTACCCAGCCCGGCTTTGATCATGGCCCGGTGCAGGTAATATTTAAAATAGATGGTGGCTTTGCTGATGTTTGTATCCTGCAGCATGGCATGACTTATTTCCTTAGCCTGCGCTTTATCGACCATACCGGTCAGGATGGCGAGGGAATTGGTGTGTTGTGAAAAAAGGTCTTTCTCCGTGCGATCTGCGAAAAGTTTCAGGCCGGCATCCCAGTATTTTTGCTGGATCGTAGCCTGCAGTTGCGCCGCGCGGTGCCGGTACTCGATGGCATAGGCATTCATGCCCATGCGTTGCTCCATTTCTGCAGCCAGCTGGTAGGCCCATAATAATTGCAGATCGAGCATGGCGGAATAACCATCGGCACCCACGGGTCCACTGCCCGATTCCCAGTGTTTTTCATAGACCCAGTCGGTAAACAACCAATGTGGCACGCCTTTAAGGGAACCATCTTTTTGCTGGTAGCCGCGGAAGAAGTTAAGCACCTGCCTGGCGCCCGCAAGTTTTTTCTTTACAAAACCGGTATCGCTGCCATAGCGCCAGTAGTCGTGAAGCATGCCGATATACCAGAGTGAAAATGTCGGGATATACTGTGGGGTGTACGAGGGATGGCGGCTGAGCGTAACGCCTTCGGGCAGTCTCGACTGATCGGCCTGGTTGATCGCATTCTTCAGCAGGCGGTCATCGCCGCTATTGTAAAGAGATACCAGTCCTTGTATGCGTGTATCGCCGATATATTGCAGTTGCTCGTAGTAGGGACAGTCCATATAAGTTTCGATGGCACAAAGCCGGGCGGTATGCCAGCCGATGGCGAGCATTTTCTCCAGTTCGGGATTGCTGGCTTCGAGACCTGCCCTGTATGCAAAGGGGTAGCCGGTAAACTCACTGTAAATATCTTTAATCACGAGTGGCTGGTCGCGGGTAGTTAGTTTCAATTCAACGTAGCGAAACGTACGCCAGTAAAGCGTTGAAAAAAACTGTTCATCGCTGCCGTCGGCGAGGATGCTGTCCTTTCGCCCCATGATGTATTTTCCTTCCACTTCATTGCGGTTGCCCTTGACGGGGTGTTTGCTGTATAAAGCTTCCGCGTAGGTGATGCTGATGCCGGCACCTTTGCCGCCGCTAAAAGCCAGGCTCAGATAGGCATTGGTCAGCGAAGACTGGTCGAGCAAAACTGTAGCGCTGGTATTTGCGGGGATGGTAATGGGTGTAGGCTTTGCGGGGAAAGAGGGATCGACACTGATACCTTCTACCCTGCGTAGTTTATCGAAGCGCTGGTATTTTATCTCCATAGGTGGAAGTGGTGATGGCACCAGCATCCAGCCGGAAATGGTGCCATAAGGACCGATAAAACCTTTCGGCTCACCCCGCAGGATGGCCCTTGCTTTTTTCCAACCGGTGTCGGAGTACCCGGGTTGCTGCCAATGCCTGGCATGGCGGCTCATGTCCACCTGTTCACCCGGACCCGATACATAATATGCCGGCAGCCGGATCGGGATGGGTGTATAGCTTTCGTCGCGGGTACAGGTCCAGCTGGTATCGGTATTGCTGATCTCTTCCAATTTACCCCTGCCCTGCAGGATAAAACCAGTCTGCAGGCTGATCTGCGCCTCGGGTCGCCATTCGGCTTCATTCCAAACCTTTGCGGCGATGATATTTTTTCCCTGTTCCAGGTGCGGAGCAAGATCCACCGTTTCATAATTCCAGTGATTGATATCCCCCCGTGCCGGGCCCAGTGATGCTAACTGCCCGTTGACGTACAATTTATAGCGGTTATCGGCCGACACATGAACGATAAATGAAGAAGGCTTTGTGTCAAGCTCTATCTGCTTGCGAAATAAATAGACGCCATAGGCGGATGGCTGCTCGCCGGGAACGGATATCCAGGAGGCGGACCAGCGGTTTTGGAGAAACCGGGGATCGATATTTTGCGCATGGCTATCCTTAATTATCGGAAGAAGGAGTAATAGAATATAAAGCTTGAAGCGATGGTTCATGGCAGGCGGGCATTTATTTGAAGGGGAAAGTAGTAAAGTTTTGGGAGAGGGGTGTGGGATGAATGGCTGTTTTTACGGGAAGCCGTATGTTGTTTTCGTATTTGTTATGACTCTTTACCGTTGATGCTTCTATTCTAACTAGGGTTAGCGAGTGGGGGCTTAGATATTTCGAATTGAATTACTATTTTGGAGGAGTGTAGTAGCGGCAATGCAAGTGTTACCTGCAAGCCTAAAAGACGATACAGCAAGAATGAACGACAGAAATAAACATAAAGTGACAGGACAAATGAACCATCAGACAGCCGACCCAAAAGCCAACGCTTCTGTATTTTTATTTTTTCCCACCGCACATTTTTTAAAAACAATTTTAGCCAGCCGCACAAATGGCACATTTGGTTTTGCTCGACACACAAACCAACCATTTGCAAAACCAAAAGAGCCATTTTTTGCCAAACCTGCCTCAAGAACTATAAACTATTCAAATAATATTATGAGCAAAATGCTAAAGCAAATTAAATTAATTCAACTACTAGCATTTGTAGTGATGTTTTTCAACTTCTTTGCGACAAATGCACAGACAACTAATTTTTATGGTTCAAATAAAGTTCAATCAAGTGGATTTACAGGTGCATTATACGAAGTTAAAATAGACCGAAATAAAGGATTTACTTATGTAACAATCCAGCAAGTGCCAACAAGAAATATGTCAAGAATGAATTCTGTAACACCTTCTTTTAATACAAAAATAAAATCAGGTAATTATGAAGCAGAATATTTAGGTGTTTTACAAAACGATGGAACTATGCGAAGGTCTAGTTGTAGTGACAATTGGGGATGGAATAATGTGAAAACAGGTGAATCATCATATTTTATTACTTATGTTTTTAATGGTGCAATTCCTCCAGGCTTAACGGATTTTTCTCTAATAGATGAAGGCTCTTATTCTGGATGTCGTGGATATGGTTTTAGTAATTACACTCTTAATAATCCCGATAATCATCCAAAAACAGGTCTTACAGAATATACACTCAAACAAAAAGTAGATGAACAAAATGATGGTATAGTAGGAATTTATGAACCTTTTGATAAATCTGGATATAAATTAGGTTGCATAAAGGACGGTCAAACTTATAAGCTTGTTTATTTGAGCTATGGCGGAACTTATATGAGTTGGTGGAAAGTTGGGGATGTGAAAGCAACTCTACGACCTAGTGCAACAACAGGAGTATTCAAAGGTGATTGGTATATGGCAAATAAATCTGTAAACTCAGATGCATATATTCTTTTTGACGGAAATACTTTGAAAACAATAGTTGCAGGTGAAGAAAGTGGTTATTTGAAAATGTATCCAACTGGCAGCGGCTCAATCTCATCAGGCAGTCCAAAATCATCAGGTACAGGCTTTGCAATTTCTTCAAATGGTTACATAGTAACTAATTATCACGTAATAGAAAACGCTAAATCAATAGAAGTAAAAGGTATAAACGGGAATTTTACTCGAAAACTATCTGCTAAAGTTGTAGTTTCTGATGAAAGAAATGACTTAGCTATAATTAAAATTGAAGACAGTAGATTTACCACCCTTGGCACGATACCTTATAATTTTAGAAAGGGAGTTGCAGACGTAGGAGAAAACGTTTTTGTTTTGGGTTATCCATTAACTACAACAATGGGTGAAGAAGTAAAACTTACAAATGGCATAGTCAGTTCTAGAACAGGATTTAAAGGAGATATTTCATTGTATCAAATTTCCGCACCAGTTCAGCCAGGAAATTCAGGCGGTCCATTGTTTGATAAAAATGGAAATCTCTTGGGTGTGATTAATGCAAAGCACTCCTATGCTGAAAATGCAGGATATGCAATAAAAGTAAGCTACCTCATTAGCTTAATGGATTTATTACCTGTTACTATCAATCAGCCTTCTGTAAATTCTTTGAACGGTAAAAGTCTAACAGAACAAGTTAAAATTGCATCTAATTTTACATACATAATCGTAGTTAACGATAAATGATGGTTATGAAAAGTTTCTTCACTATAGAAAATAGAGAGTGTTATGAATGAACTTTTCTTGACACCATATACCCTCGTTGAGAACAAAGACTATCCTATTGATACCAAAATTATCATTAGGGCTTCAGACTTCTCAAATGTGCCATTTCAAGACGGAAGAATTACGTTTAGTTTTATAGGTTGTCGTTTTAAGAAATTAAAAATTGAAAACAATGAAACAATAGACTTCAAAGACATAAGCATTCAATTTATAAGCTGTCTTATCAAAGAACTTAACGTAGAAAATATCATCACACCAAATTTTTCAATCTTCTTTGGAAGTTCAATTTTACAAGGAAGAATCAAAAATGAAAATTTGAAAAGTGTTGAAGCAAACAATTGTCTTTTAAATAATTCATTGTTTTTACTTGATTTAAAAAGGGCTGTTGTTTCATACACGGAAGAAAACATTTTTCCAATTCGTTGGAAGAAGTTATTAAAATCTGTCAATTCAACCCTTGATAATTTGCTTGCCGAAAAACACTCATTTTACATTTATGATTGCAAGAATATAGTTTTCACGGTTAATGAAAATAAGACAGACAAAAGGGGAATTTACAAAATACCTTATGACAGCGTAAATAAAATTGGATATTATCCGAGCAATGAAGAAAAGCAAAAATTTAAAGTTAGTTTAAGTGTTCAGTATTCAGCTGACAAAGAACACAATTTGACCAAAATAATCAATGCCAAACTATTGGCCTTATCTCTCAGCGGTTATTCAACAGGCGAATTGCTAATTGAAAATTGTAACATAGACAGTTGGTATATAAGAAATTTTTCTGCACAATTAGGAGCTAATTTTTATGACATCAAACCATTCAGAAAAGAAACAGAAGAAACAAAATTAGAAATTCACAAATCAAACCTTGACAAAGTTTGGTTTGATAATGTTGCGTTTGATGATTATTCTACAATTTCGCTTTACAGAAATAAATTTGGGCAAACTACTTTAACGGCTTGCGACTTTCCAAGCAAATACAAGGATTTTGATAAAATACAAACCATTGAAAATATTCATTATCCTGATAGAAAAGACAAGAATTATTTCAAGACACGTTACGAAACATTTTTACAATTAAAAAAACAGCTTGAAGCATCAGGGAATTTTTATGAAGCACAAAAATTTCAAGCAATATCTCACGAAGCACTTAAAAACATTGAGAATTTACCATATTGGGACAGAGTTATTCTTAAAATAAATGGATTATCAAACAATCACGGACTATCAATTAAAGAACCGTTTATTGGAACGATAGTCTTGTCAATTTTATTTTACGTTTTGTATTTATGGAGTTTAGGTAGAATTTTTAATGCCAGCGAAATTGATTGGAATTTATTTGGCTATTACTTTTCATTTATTGACATAACACATAGAACAGATTTTTTGGTCAACAAATCTGAACTCAATGGTATTTCTTTGACGATTGATTTTTTGAATAAAATCATTGTTGGATTTTTAATCTATCAGTTTATTGCAGCATTCAGAAAATATGGAAAGAAATAAGACAGCTCAACTAAAGCAAGCACATTTGCAATTCGCACAAGCCAACGCACAGACCAAAAATTGCAAAAGAGTTTGCTTTGCCAACGCAGACATAAATTGTTTTTAAAAAATTTTCCAACGCTTCAAAAAAATAAAAATACACCGACACACAGCCCTACAAACAAAGCAGACAATGATACTAAAACTCAATATTGACAAGGCTTACAACGACACGGTGGACAGAAGGCCAGCAGGTAACAGCGGTTTTGCAAAAAAGCGGGTTCAGTGGTTAATTGAACATTCTACCTCGCATCAACTTTTGTGGTATGTTGACAGTTTTGTGCTCCGAAATCCGCTTCTTCGCAAAGCCGCGAAACGTTAGCAGCAAGCCTAAAGCGACACTCTACAAAATTCAAAACATCAATCTGAATTGACACAATGATACAATCCATACAAATCAGAAATGTCGCTACTTATGACAACACTGGCATTCACATTGACGGTTTGCGAAAAATAAATTTCATCTATGGAGCAAACGGTTGTGGCAAGACAACAATTACAAACTACATCCACGATACAACCGACCAAAATTTTATCAGTTGCCTATTAACTTGGCAAGGTGGACTTCCTATCAAAGTGTTGGTGTATAACAAATCATTCAGGAAAAGAAATTTTGGAAAAGGAAAATTAAATGGTGTTTTTACTCTTGGAGAGGCGACAGCAGAACAAATAAAGGTAATTGAACAAAAAACTGAAGAACTAAAAGCAATAAAAGCAGACGGTGTAAAAAAACGAGAAACACAAGAAGCACAAGGTTTAAAAAAAGAAACCTTAGAAAGTGATTTTAAAGAAGCGACCTGGACTAAAGTTTACAAAAAGTACGAGCATGTATTTAAAGAGGCTTTTGCAGGTTCACTTAACAAAGAGAATTTTAAAAACAGACTGCTACAAGAATTTGCAAGTAATACTTCTTCGTTAGAAACTTTTAAAAATTTAGAGGAAAAAGCCAAAACAATATTTGGCGAAACACCGCAATCAATTCCACCAATTAGCCAAGTATCATTTGACAGAACAACGGAAATAGAAACAAATAGTGTTTGGAAGAAAATAATTGTTGGAAAGGCTGATGTTGATATTGCAAAACTTATTCAAAAATTAAACATTAATGACTGGGTAAATCAAGGTAGAGAGTACATTCAAGACAATACTTGTCCCTTTTGTCAAGATCAGACAATCACCGAAGATTTCAAAAAGCAGTTAGAAAACTTCTTTGATGAAACATATCTGAATGATATAAAGCTGCTGAAAGAACTTAAACAAGAGTATAATTCGTTAACTCAAAATTCAATCAATCAACTGAATACAATTGAAACCAATCAAAAGAATTTCAGTGAAACAAAACTTGATATTGACAAGTTTTCAGCATATCTCAAAACGCTTACAAGTCAAAATGCAACGAACAATGAACTACTTAACAACAAGGTTAAAGAACCAAGTAGAAGTATAGAATTAATTTCATTGAAAGAGCAGTCAGATTTATTAATCAACTTGATTGCCCAAGCAAATGCTGAAATCAAAAAGCATAATGATATTGTTGCCAACTACACTACTGAACGCAACAAACTAATTAAGGCAATCTGGAAGTTCATTGTTGAAGAATACAAGTCGGAAATTACAAAATTCAATACAGAGAAAAGTGGATTAGAAAAAGGTATTACTGCTTTGCAAGGTCAGATAAACACCAAAGTTGCAGAATACAAAACTTTGGACACAGAAATAAAAAACCTAAGTAAAAATGTAACAAGTATTCAACCTGCAATTAATGAAATCAATCGCCTTTTGAAATCATATGGGTTTTTGAATTTTGAAATTGTGCCTGCTGCCGAAGATGGGTTTTATCAAATTCAACGTGAAGACGGCACAATTGCAGAAACAACTTTAAGTGAAGGCGAAATAACTTTTATCACATTTTTGTACTACTTGCAATTAGCAAAAGGTGGAATTTCCGAAGATGTTGTGAATGAAGAAAGAGTTCTAGTGATTGACGACCCTATTTCAAGTTTGGACAGTAACGTATTGTTTGTAGTAAGTACATTGATAAAAGAGTTAATCAAAAACGTTAAAGCTGAAATTGGTAATGTAAAACAAGTAATACTGCTAACTCACAACGTCTATTTTCATAAAGAAGTTTCTTTCATTGACGGCAGAACCAAACTTTGTAACAAAACAAATTTCTGGATTTTACGCAAAAACGACAAGACAACGAGTTTACAGAACTTTTTAATGGAAAATCCAATTCAATCTTCATACGAACTTTTGTGGCAAGAATTAAAAAGTGAAGGTCCTAAGTCAAATTTGACAATTCAAAACATAATGCGAAGAATAATTGAAAACTACTTCAAATTACTCGGCAAATATGGAGACGATGATTTAATTCTAAAGTTCACAACAAAAGAAGAGCAAGAGATTTGCAGGTCTTTAATTTCTTGGATAAACGATGGCTCTCACAGCATTAATGACGACTTATACGTTGAGTTGCAGGACAGGACTATTGAAAGTTATAAGAAAGTATTTAAAGATATTTTTGTGCTTACAGACCACGAGGGGCATTATAAAATGATGATGAATATTACAGACGCAGTGACCTAAGCGGAGAAGGCTATGCTGCTAACATTGGTATTGCCAATAGTGGGGCTGGACATTGGAGCAATCAGCAGCGGTAATTCTGCTGTACTGTGGTTCGGGGCTTGACGAATAAAGCCCAGCTTTAGTTCTTAATATTTAATTTTATCAAAAAGCCAGGCAGCAGTTCCCGGCGGACGAATATTAAATTCCCACCATCGGCAATTCCTGGACGTTGTGCGACATTCTACCCACACTCACCATTATAAATGAACCACCGATGATCACTCTCCAAGAACTATTGTCATTAAAAACAGACTTGTTTAGTAAAAGCAATACTCTATTAGTGAGACATAAGGATAGTAGAGTAGAATACAGAGATATATTGAAAGACAGAGAGAAATTGCTCGAATATCAAAAGTACCAAAGTAGAACAATATTTAAGGATGCACATTATCTAATCTCTTTTATTGGTCAAGAGAGACGGAAGTCGTTGCTTTTTGGTATATTTAAGATAAACGGGGTCCAGTCAATAGACAAAGGATTCTATTACGATATTGAAGAATTAAATATTTGCGAAGATTTAGTTGACCGTGTAGTTGTTGATTGGGGCAAAGCATCGTTAGCCTGGGTTCAATATTATCACAAAAATTCTAAAGAAGTTTTAGAGATTTTGCCGAAAGGGTATCTGGGCGATTTTCCAGGTTTGACAAACTTTATTTTAGATTTTCAAGAATTAAAACGATTAGTTGATAATCCGGATGCAAATCGAGAATGGAAAAGCCATCTTTCCTCTATTAATGGAATCTATATGATTCTCGATAAGTCGACAGGCAGTCAATATATCGGTTCGGCTTGTGGGAATGGAGGAGTTTGGCAAAGGTGGGCCGAATATTCAAAAACCAGACACGGAAACAACATTATTCTCGCTGATTTATGCAACGACGTTGAGTATCACAAAAATTTTCAATTTACTGTACTTCAGACATTGCCTAGTAACCTTTCAAATAAAGAAGTTATAAAGCTGGAAAATTTATATAAGAAGAAATTTGGAACAAAAACATTTGGGTTAAATAAGAATTAAGAACGATCGCCCAACAATTGGTTTTGCGCTATGGCGGGGGTAGAATATGGGCTGGCCAAGGGATCATTGGTCAACTGTAGAACAAACTATCAAGCGATAATAACTCGGATTATCGCCACATCGCAAAGCCCCGGCCATCTGAGTAAAGTGGAGCGGCGCCTGGCCTCCAGTTCCACCTTCCTGCGAAACAAATAAAACCCTTAGCCGCCGGGCTTCTCACCGGGTACGGATATCCAGGAAGCTTTTCGGAAAAAGGAGTAATATTGGAAAGTTTTGTGAGAGGGGGTGCGTCTTGGATACCAGTTTTTACGGGAAACCGTATGCAGATTTCGTACCTGTTTTAAATCTTTGCCATTGATACGGCTGCTCTGTGTATGAATATGTTTTTGGGAGGGTTAGATTCTTCGAATTGTTTTGCTATTTTGAAAGAGTATAGTAGGAGCAATACAAGTGTTGTGCGTCATTCTATTCGGCAACTTTACCGAACTTCAACACCACAAACCAAACCTTAATCATATGAAAAAAAGTATCTTAACTTGTTTGGCAATACTTTTAGTGTCAGCATTTTCATTTGGACAAATTTTAGATGGTTATAAGTACGTCTATGTTCCTACTTTGACATATACAAACGGAGGTAGCGACATTTGGAATATCTCAGGAATGCTTCGGACGTCTTTTTCAAACAAAGGCTTTATTGTGTTGACCGAGAATTCAACCCCGCCCGAAGAAGTAAAAAAAGACCCGTGCTTATTATTAACATGTGAGATAAGCCACACTAATGTAACATCCGGTGTAAACAAGGTGACAATAACTTTAAAGAATTGTAAGGAAGAGGTTGTTCATTCAAATACTGCTGGTGCAATGGGGTTGTCAATGCAAGCTGATTATAATAAAGCGACCAAAAAAGCATTTTCTGAAATCAACTCTATGAAGTATTCTTTTAATCCTGCAAAAACAGTTGCCAAAGATTTTGAAAAGAGTCTACCAACACTTGAATTAACAGGCATCACTGAAGATTCTATAAAATCATATCTAACCAATAACAAAATTGACCCAATAGAAGGAATTTATAAGAGTTACCAAAGTGAAGGAATGCCTTATTACAAAATCGGAATAATAAAAAACGGAGATAAATTTAAAGCAGTAATAATTGAAACTGAATTATCTTATTGGAAAGCAGGCGAACTAAAGGCAGTCTTCGAACCAAGTTCAATGAAGGGGTTCTATTCTGTTAAATGGTATAGGGGTAATAAAACTCCTTATGAAACATTTGGCAGCATGGACAATGCAGCTCTCTTAAGTGTCGAGTTAAAAGACCAACAAACAAATGAGAAAAGGCAAGATAAGTTTATTAAAATGTTCCCTTCTGTATCAAGTGACGTAACTTTTAAAAAAGATAACTCTAAAGCATCTGGCAGTGGCTTCTTCATTACATCAGGAGGAATTGTGGCAACGAATGCTCATGTTGTTGAAGGTTCATCTAACATTGAAATAACAGTCTCAAACGAAGTAGGGAATTTCACCTATAAGACAAAGGTGTTATTAATAGATGCCAAGAATGATGTGGCATTGCTACAAATTGATGATGATAAATTTAAAGGACTGACATCAATTCCCTATGGCATAACAGAAAATTCTGATGTAGGTTCAAAGGTTTTTACAATCGGATACCCACTAAATGATGTTATGGGTAGCAATTTTAAAGTAACCGATGGAATAATAAGCTCAAAAAGTGGAATTGCCGACGATGTCAGATATTATCAAATCTCAGTTCCATTACAACCAGGAAATAGCGGAGGTCCACTGTTTAACAAAGATGGAAATATTATTGGAATAACATCTGCAAGACTAAATAGCAAAGCTGTAGGGACACAAGTTGAAAATGTCAATTATGCAATTAAGTCTTCGTATTTACTTAATCTTTATTACATGCTTCCTAACTCAACAAAAATTTCTGCTACATCACAAGTTGCATCAAAAGAATTACAAGACCAAGTAAAGGTTCTAAAAAATTATGTTTGTTTAATAAGGACTTTTTAATTTATGTTATGGATATTTCAATAGTTAAAGAAAAATACTTAAGACATGATAAAGCCATAAAAGATTTACATTCTGAAATTAAGCGGTTAAAAATTCCTATTCAACTTCCGATTGCTAACGAGGTGCTGACAGACTTAAGCGAACGAATAGATTCAATTTTTAATTCAATTCTTTCTTTAACAGCATCGGATAATCTCTATTCTTTATTCATTTTATATCGGTCAATTCTGGAACATTCTTACAAGGCGTTTTACATATTCGCCAAAACTATTAAGGATAGAAATGATGATACAGCTGAAAAATATCAGAAACACCTGTTTATTTCAGAATTCTTAGCTGAACAGGCTGGAGTTCTTGAGATGGAGGATTTAATAAATGAAAATGAAAAGAAAACCAATTTTCTTGACTTCTTATTACTAAAATTTCCAGAGCTAAGCGTTTTTGATAAGGAAAATCAAAAAGAAATTTCAGCCGCTATAATGCAATTCAGATTAGCTGAAATAACTAAATTTCTTCATGATGGATTTGCAGAAAAAGAAGAAAACAAAGACGTAGCAGCAATATTTGCAAAGACACTTCCAGAGTATTCACATGTTTCCACTTTTACACACGGAGGTTCTTACGCTTCGACTTTGATTAAAAAATTTGCAGAACAAAATTCAACCCAGCAAGAGATAGACAAAATTCTCAAAATTAGTCTAACGGTTTGTGGCGTAATTAAAGAGAATGTTTTTATTACATACCAGATTGACAATTCGTTTGTTGATATTTTAAAAAAGCTACATGAAATTAGGAAGCCATGACGAAGAACGAACGCACAACAGGAAGTTTGCTGCTATGCTGGCAGACGAATATATTCTCAGCTTCATATCGCTACCATCCCATATCCAGCCGACGGAATTCTATCAGCTTTTGTTGTTATCTTCATCATCAGTTTTTCAATCAGTAGCGGCTCCGGGCTGGACATTCAATGAATAAGCACAGCATAAAGCCCTGTCAGTTGGTCACTGCAGGACGACTACTGAACAGCCTGACTAATTAGAGAAACAAATTAAACCGCCCCCTTGACTTAAAAGAAATAAAAAATAAAAGGCAAAAATTATGCACCCAAAATTTAAAGCAGGGATTAACATCGCCATAAATATTCCAAAAAGTAAATATGACAAAACTGTCGCTTTTTATAAAGATATTCTGAAACTGGAAGTGGAAGAAAAGCCAATCGACAATCCAACCATTTCAAGAACACACGAGGTGAAATTTGGAAATAATGTCATATGGCTAGACTGCGTAGACAACTATACTCACTCAGAAACCTGGTTACAACTGACTGTCCCAAATGTTGATGAAGCGACGGATTATTTACTATCAAAAGGTGTGGAAACCTGTGACGAAATTGAAGAGCTTCCCAAAAATATGCATTGGATCCAGGACCCGGCAGGCACGGTTTTTAACCTTCAACAGCGTGACACAAATTAATCTAAAAAACAACGAACCGCTTAGATCGTCCTGGCAATGGTGGGGCTGACAGTTTTAAATTCAAAATTTGTGCTCCTGTTTGGCTTTTATGCAAAGCCTGTGTTGGGGATTTTCCAATGCCCACTCTGCTAACCGTTATGCCAACGCACAAACCAGAAATGCGGCAAGAGTGTGCCTGACCCAACCTAAGAAGAATTTCAAAATTTTTCCTCCCTCGCATTAAGAAAAAATTAAAACACCCCATCGCACAACTCGACACAGACACACAAGAAATCACTCGGACAGTGACAGCTAAAACCAAGCATACAGCGACTTTCAGACAACGGGGATAAGAACGCCAGTTGCCTACAGCGGTTTCGCGTCATGCGGGGTGAAGTGCTTAAAGTCAAGTGCAGTTTTTCAAATCAACTTTAGTGCAAGGCGAAAGGTGAACATACAACAGGGAGTTTGCTGCTTTGCTCCCAGCCCGTCAATATTAATTGGCCAAATCATCCCAAATCGCTAGATTTAGTATCACTACCCGCACCCGCACAGGGAGGAACTGCCCTTTCCTACCGGCATTTTGAATTCTCCAGCTGATTTCAAAACAACTAAAATAAACGCATATGAAAATGCAAAAGGAAGCCATCCCGGTTACGATGGAAGCTCCAGGCACCACCATGCGGGGTCTTCCCGGTTACGGCGGTATGACCGTTGCTTTTAACGAAATACCTGCCGGTACCGATCTATCTCCACTCCTGCAAGGGTTAAAAAATAACAGCTGCCATTGCCCGCATTGGGGCTACTTAATGGATGGCGAAATGTTGGTGAAGTATGACGATGGCACAGAAGAAACGCTCAGCAAGGGTGATGTATTCTATTTACCACCCGGGCATACTGCCATTGTCATGAAGGATCTGAAACTTATTGACTTTAGTCCTGAAAAGGAGCTAAATGAGGTGCTTAGCCATATTGCTAAGAAAATGGCGGAGTTCAGTGCATAAAGCTTTTCTCCCGTCTGAACTATGATTTATTTGATTGAGTGAATACTATGATTACACTGTGGGAAGAAAATAATCATAATCTCAGAAAATCATCGCAAAGTCTGCCGTTTGCTGAGACCTTACCGCTTTACAAAATGCCAGTCCGCTGTAAGGCATTACGGCTATAAAAACTTCGCAAGGGATCACCTCTCAACTATCCGGATCAGCGTAGTGTTGCCTTTTACCGGCAAAGTCAACCATGATCATATCCCCGGGGCTGTACTCGAGGTGCATGGACAGATCCTTTCTCTTAAAGTACTGTTGCAGGTGATAACTGTACCGACTGTAGCTGTAGCCATCGGGGTGCTGCTGCAGATACTCCTGCCAGAGCAACTGACGGGTGACAGTAGTTTTGGAGAGTTCCTCGCTGTGACCCTTAAAATGCGCATACAGTTCAGCCATCCGCTGTTCATTATGGGCGAGGCTGTCGTTGTTATATACCTTCCCCGCCAATGGCTCATCGCACGCAGACTCTTGCGGCAGTCGTGCCAGATATTTTTTTACACTGTTACGGCTGATACCGAGCCTTCGGGCCGTCTCACGGATACTGATGCCATCACGTTTTAACCTGAATACCTGTTTTATTAGTTCCATCGTAAGTGGGGTTTGAGCCATACTCCTTAAATTTTAAGGAGCAAAGGGACATCAAAACACTTACTCTTACTATTCGTCAGGGGTGAGTCATCATACAGGAATATCGACTGCAGAAACTTGCAAATCCATAGCCCGGGGGGATGGGTCAATGCAGGAACGGTGGATCAACATGGGCAGGAATCTACACCTGACAGTTTTAAATTGAATTTGTGCTCCTGTTTGGCTTTTAAGCAAAGCCTGTGCTGGGGATTTTCCAATGCCTAATATCGCCACTCTGCTAACCGTTATGCGCCACCCCATTGTAATATTTGTCACAGAATGAACATTTTTTTAAGCCGACATTTGTAGTATGGATAAAAGCAGGAAACATTGGGAAACAGTTTATGAAACTAAAAACCCCGACCAGGTTAGCTGGACACAGGGCGTTCCAAAGACTTCTCTGGACTTTATTCATTCTTTTGGCCTGGCAAAGTCTGCTAAAATCATTGACATCGGTGGTGGTGACAGCAGGCTTGTGGACTTTCTTCTTGACGAAGGATTTGAAAACATCACGGTACTTGACATTTCTTCAAAGGCGCTTGAAAAGGCGAAACAACGTTTAGGCGACAAAGCCGGTAAAGTGCATTGGATTGTTAGCGACATCACAGAATTTCAGCCCGACACAACCTATGATGTATGGCACGACAGGGCCGCATTTCATTTTCTTACGACCAAAGACCAGGTTGCAAAATACCTGGACACAGCACGAAAGGCAGTGACAGGATTTTTGATAATCGGAACCTTTTCCGATAAAGGACCGAAGAAATGCAGTGGTCTTGACATACAACAATATTCAGAAGAAACGTTGACCGCTCAACTTCAAAATGGTTTTGACAAAATTCGCTGCATAACTGAAGACCATATTACACCATTCGGCACAACCCAGAATTTCCTGTTTTGTAGCTTTAAGCGACACCTGGGCTGAAAGAGATAAGGACTGCATAAAACATCGTTTTTACATTATCCTGGCATATGAATAAGTGCTGAACGATCGTATTACTATCGAATTTTGGTTTCTACATTAAACTGACGTAACACGGAATGCCGCTACATCCTCAGTAACGCCGAATAACTGCTTAATCGTTGTGGTACCAGCAGCAGAATATCGATGGATCTTCGTTGCGTCGCCATCCGTTATTCGCCCGGTTCCCCGATCAGCATACTGGATTTCGCAAGTTTCATTTGGTAAGGAAATTTGCTATCTTTAAGCCAACGGTGAATAAGCCTGTTGCAACGATACTAGCAATAATCTGGACCATAATAATGGTCCAGCCTTCATTTGCCTATTTTGGAGGCAAATCTGCTTATGGTGAATGCGGTAAGCAGGTGGTAAAAAAGCCCGACTGCTCAAAGAAAAAAACAGCAACAGCAGCCTGTTCCGGAAAGGAAGCTGCCAGGCCTTCCTGTTCAAAGGGGAAATGTAATAAGCCTTCAGATCCCTCCGGTAAGGACGAATGCAGCTCGCAGGGTTGTAATCCTTCAATAGGCTGTTCGTCGGGGAATTTTTATGTGTTTCATCATTTCCAGATTACACTTCATACCTGGTTAATGCAAACCCAAAAAGCCCTGGTTACTGATGATAACCGGGTTGTCAAAAGCATGAGCGATTGCTGGCACCCTCCCGAGTTGATTTCTTAATCCACAGAAATCAATTTTAATAACAATCAATTCAAAAAAATGAAGAAAATATTTTTGAGCATGGTGCTTTTTGCCCTCATGGCTGCACCAGGCTTTGCTGCCAATGGTGGCGGTAAAAAGAAAGACAGGAAAAAGGCTAAGACTGAATGTAAAGCAGACAAATGTGATCCTAAGGACTGCGACCCTAAAAATTGCGACCCAAAATGTTGCGATTATAAGGAATGTTCTAAGAAAACAAAGTGCTCCCCAACACCAACTTGTTCGGGTAGCTAAATAGTGCTGGAATGATAAAGCCGCCTCCGCATGGGGGCGGCTTTTTAATTAGTATCCTTTTCCAGGCATTTCAGAATATTCTTTGGGAATCGGACTATCTTCTACGGCCTTTACCGCTTTTTCTACATCGTTGTCATGGTCAGCATGACATAGCACCCTCTGTGACCAGCATCCTTATGTTTGCCGAGATCCTATGCCGGCATTTGCATAAACCGTCCCTACAGGACGGGCGGGGTGTCCGCTTTATTGTGGCTACCCATAAAATCTCCCTACGGGAGATATTCGACACCGCTAAAACGAGTTTCATTAACGATACCGGTGGATTGCAGGCATTTGCATAAAACGTCCTACAGGGGGGATGGTATTCCTGGCACCTCGAAGCTGCCTATAAAACGTCCCGATGGGCGAGTTAAAAACGCATAGATTAAAATGGGATCATGGGAGGTGGTAAACAAGCCATATTGCGAAAACAGAAAAGATTTGAAGGAATTTAATACCCGGAAGTAAATTTAAAATTCAATACCACCGCGTCCCATCGGGACGCTTTATGGGTAGAAAAAAATTGCCCCGGAGGTAACCCCGTCTCGTAGGGACGGTTTATGCAGGTATGGGGTATACAAGATGATTTTCACGCCGGGAATCGCTCAGCAACTAAAACCTGATTTCATCATAAAATCTCCCTGCAGGAGAATTTCGAATCCGCTACAACTGTCTCCCAACAAGTTTAACGCACAAAAATCCAGGGGGCTGACTATGCTGCGTAAAAGATTAAGCTTTTTGGCTTTATTCTCCACTGTTTTGGCTCAACAAAATTTCATCCCTCCTGGTACTTTTACAAAGAAAAACCACACAAACCCTTCGGGATTATTTCTATGTTAACCTTGCCCGATTGTCAAAACCGATAGTACATCATACCCACACTGAACGCAGGTGATCTCAGCATTCCGGCAGAAATATTATATTTGGCCTGCTTCCGGAAACTGGTTTCCTACCCTGATAAAACCTGGAACAGATCGGCTAGGGCTTTGATAATGCAGTAAGGCGTTAAAGTAAACCTATGTCGATCGAATTAACTTTATCACATGATGGACCATTGGAGTTTCAGCCGGGTTTGCCGCCAGGCTACTCAGGCCCGATCCTTCGGGGTGCTGTTGCTTTATCTGCTAAAACAAACCTGGCTGAATTGGTGCTCCAGGAATTGGCCGGAGAAAATTATTCAATTCGTTTCATCGCCGGCAGGTTTTTGAAAAAAGTCTATGCAAGTGGATGGATACATACCCAAGGCCTCTATAGCTATTTTATGCTTAAGAATGGGACCAGGAAACACTTTAATACGATTGGAAAACTTCATTTGCGACAGGATCAATATGCATGTTTTTTTACAGAGGCTACTGATTGTAGCGCCATATTTGAAAAAAACAGGGAATTCAGGGCGCTCGATTTTTTTTATTCGCCCAAATTCCTGGAAGAACTGCTTCCTTTCTTTCCGGAATTAAGAACAGCTATGCTGCCTTCACGGGGTATGATACTACCCGGTAAAGCCTGCTGGATACCTAGTTCCATGAAAGAGATCACTAATCAAATCCTGAATTGCCCATACAATGAGGCCACCCGGCAATTTTATTTCGACATAAAGGTTCGTGAATTGCTTTATCAAATTCTTGAAAATGCGTATAAGCGGAAATTTACGGATCAGTCATTTACTCCCTGGGAAATTAAAAAGATCCATGAGGCAAGAGATATTCTGGAAAGCTATATCCCGAAAAAGCCGCCCTTAATAAGATCCATTGCAAAACAAGTTGCCCTGAACGAATTCAAACTAAAAGCCGGGTTCCGGAAGTACTTTAATGCCGGCATTTTTGAATGGCTGATTGAAAGAAAAATGCAGTATGCCAGGGAACTTATCCTCACCACCAATATTCCAATCAAAGCGATATGCTCAATGGTAGGTTATCCGCTTACTACAAATTTCATTACTGCATTTCGCAGGCGATTTTCTGTTACACCCGGCGCTTTGAGAAGGAGATAATTCTTTTTGCAAAACTTTTGAATGCTCCCGCAAACAACATTGTAAAAAAGTGAACTCAAATATACTTGATCTTTATAGTGCCTTTAAACTGCACTATGAGCAAAAAGACAAATTATAAAGTTTTGATTATTGATATCGTTTCCGGGTTATTCATCTTACTATTCTTGTATACAAGCATAAGCAAACTCAAAGAGCATATGTCATTTCAGATAGTCTTATCAAAATCCCCATTTTTGGCGTCGTACTCTATTTTACTCTCTTGGGTAATACCATTTGTTGAAATGCTTGTCTCCGCCCTGTTATTCATTCCCGTCACCCGGTTAATCGGTCTAAAATTATCATTCGCACTTATGCTAGGCTTTACAGGCTATATAGCCTATATGCTTTTCACTACATCTACTCTTCCTTGTTCTTGCGGCGGTGTCTTAAAGAAATTATCCTGGACAGAGCACCTTATTTTCAACATCGCCTTTCTAATATTAAGTATGATAGCGTTGTGGCTAATTAAAAAAAACAATCTCCTTATTGCAATAACCAGGAACAGCCGAACACCTGCATAAAAAAGTAGGCGCCATTTGTTCATTTAAAACCATTTTATGAAAAAGTATTTGTTAGGAATTATTGCCGTAGTTATGGCGATTGGTTTCAGTTCCTTTTCTTCATCAGAAGTGAAGAAGGATAAAGCATTTACCACCTATAACTGGTATGCCGTAGACTACAGCATACCGGGTGGGGTAATACCTTCGGGCGCCCAGGTTGTGATGTCCAACAAAACCGTCGCCGAAGCAACGGCGTTGGACGGTTGTACAGACACTCCCAATCTTCATTGTTTGAGAGGGTTTTCGGGTACACCTCCGACTTTTCCCACTGCATCTTACGATGCTTCAACTCCGAAGCCATAACTGCGCTTTCAGTTGACTTTTAATTAGGTCGGGGAGCACTACCTTTGGCAGGCTCCCCGTCATATATTTATTGAACCTGCTGAACATATAAAACAGGACACAATCTTTTTTCGAATACGAGTGCTAGACCTACCTTTTTAAGATCTTCATTTAGGCTTTCTATATCCAGTGGATTTACAGATTCCTCCCTAATCCAAACATCAACATTAAATGGGAGTTGGACAGGGTCATAATACGGATAATAATATTGAAGCCATAAACGTAGATATGTTGACAATAGGGAATACGGCTGGTTAAGCAAACGGCGGTGTCCATCCGATTCTCGCTCACCATAATGTTCCCCCCCTAAAGAATTTATTGGCACGCCGCCTTTGGTTTTGATTTTCGCAGAATCAACGACCTTAATAACAATAGTTTCGATATTCTTTTCTTTGATCGCTGCTTTCAGCGAAAAGTATCTTTGCAGGTCCTCTTGCATAATATTGTAGGATTGATCGGATTTGGATGCTGGGAGATATAGTTCATAATTGTATCCATATTTAGCAAACCATGTATCCAGCAATTCAATTTTATGAGGTTTCAGATACTTTACACTATCATCAATCTGGAGATTTAGTCCATATAGTGTATTGAAATTATATTTGCCATTTTCACTATAGGCCTTTTTGAAAAGCTCAACAACTGACGCACAATTGCTTGCCATATGTATGTAACTACTGTCATTGATATAAGCTCTTTCAATATTGCCAATATTCAAGGTGTCGTTGCATTGTGACAAGTATGAAAAGTATTTGAAACGATCGAAATTTAATGGGGAACCAAATCGTGTCTTTGTAGGATCTATAAAATACTGTGTCTTTCCTGCCAGGAAATTGATAATTGATTGTTCGCTTATCACATTTGATCCCGAAAATTTGCGAATGACTCCAATATGATCTATCCAAACGCAATAAGGATAGCCCTCTGCAGGAAACAATTCTGAAAGTTGTTTATCGCCAGTGATCATAATAAGATTCGGGCGCTTTATGCGAGGCCTTTTTTCAAAAAACCTTTTTGTTGAATCTTTCGATTCTTTGTTTACAAGGATTATCTGAATATCATCTTTGAATTGTTTCTGTAACGAGTCGAGTTTCGGAAATGATTTTATACATGCTGTACAATAGTGATTCCAAAAGTCAAGTATTATGATTTTTCCTTTGAAATCTGACAACCTAATTCTATCAGTATGGTGGTTCAGAATATTTGAAATTTCCAAAGCTGGGATCCGCTGTCCGGTAGTTAAAGTTTGGGCTTTTAACGCCAAGGGAATGGCAAATAAAAACCAGCATTTGAGAATTGCTTTCAAATTCATCGCCCAATTTTTTAAATGGTAAGTGTTAGGTCTCAGTAACCGGGATTCTGCGTAAGGAAAGTATTAGCCTGCATTTGGGACAAAGGAATGGGATACAGGACATCTGTATTTTGCCAATTGGGCGCTTTCAAAACGCTAAGCGCAGCACCAGCACGACCCCATCTTTTTAAATCAAACCAACGATGCCCCCATTCAGTAAATAACTCAATCCTTCTTTCATGCTCAATTGCTGAGAGCAATGAAGCGTTGTCATTTGCCATTGTTTGGGATAAGCCTGCGCGACTCCTGATCAAATTAATATCAGACAGGGAACCGGCGAAATTATTTTGTTGGGCTCGGGCCTCAGCTCTGATTAAATATTGTTCGGCAAGACGGAAGACAACGTAATGCTCTGTCACCGGCGGAGGTGGGCTCGAAAAATCATAACCTTTTTTGTATTTATTGGGATAATAATAAGTCTGTCCTCCAACTATATTGCTTCCAACCCATTTGCTTTTTCTTTGATCAGCGGCTTCAAAGAGGTTAAGTAATGTATCCCGAAGATTGTAGTTAGGAGTTGAGAATGAAAATATGGGAATAAATATTTTCGCTTCAGATGTGTTACTTTTTTCTTGCATCAATGACCAAATAGTCTCACTCGAACTTGCCAGAAAGACGTCGTTCAAGTCGATTGGTAAATTGTAAATTCCCGAGTTGATGATCTCCGTTGCTTCAGTTTCTGCTTGTTGCCACTTATTTTGATATAAGTATGCTCGTGCCAGCAACGCAGCCGCAGCCCATTTATTAGGCCTTACCCGCCCAGATGTTGGATAATGCTGGTTAAGGAGCGATTTGGCCTCGATCAAATCTGTAAGTAGTAGTTGATTTATTTCATCGAGCCCGGATCTTGGCAATGTTTTGTTCAAATCATAATTAGTCGTAGTGGTTAACGGAATCTTTCCATACATATTCGTGAGATAAAAAAAGTGAAGGGCTCGTACAAGTAAGGCTTCTCCTTTTAGTTGACGCTTGATATTCTCACTTAGATTTTGTGATTTATTCAGTCCTTCCAAAATGGCATTTGCATTGTAAATGGTCCGATAAGTATGAGACCATAAATAACTATTAATATTGTCATTGGTCGGTTGGAGATTATTGTTTGCAAAATCAACGATCTCTGTAGTTGGTGCAACAGGATAGATTTCATCTGCAGAAAGCCCAGAAAATACTGTCATTCCCCCGTTGGATGGCCATAATGAAGACGAAAGCATAAGGCTGTACAATCCAGTTATGGCGGACACTGCCGCCTGATCGTTGTCAAATATTTCGGAAGTTTGGATCTGGTCTTTGGGCGCTGGGATATCCAGGAATTTTTTGCAGCCCATAAGATTAATTAGCAAGACGTTGAAAGTTCCAAAGTAAATTAATCGGCGATATATATATGATAGTTTCATGATTGTTGTTTTTAAAACTTGAGTTGGAAGCCTAATGCGAGGGTCTTTAATGGCGGAAGAATGAAAATGTCTTGTGTCTCGGGATCAGAACCTAAATAATCGGTAATGACAAATAGGTTTTGAGCCTGTAAATAGACCTTTGCAGACTTGATCCGAATTTTGCTCATCCAGTCATCAGGCATTATCCAGGATAAGCTAACATTTTTAAGCCGGGCAAACGAAGCATCGCTGTAACTTCCATCTGAATTATTCAAGTAAGTGGCACCGTAAGCTGCAGGACCAGCAAAGCTGCTTGTAAATCTCTGCACCGGCACATTATCACCATTTTGCCTCCAACGATTTAATACAATATCAGGCTGGTTCGCACCAAGTCCAGGTTGGTTGTTTCCCAGCACAGCCAGATAGTTTCGTCCCCATTGTTTTCTGAATTCGAAGAGGAAGCTAAATTCTATATTTTTGTAGCTAAAGTTGTTTTGAAACCCACCATAGTATTTTGGGTCCGTGTTTTTCGAAAAAACGAAATCGTTGGCATTGTATACACCATCTCTGTTTACGTCAATGATCTTATAAACACCGGTTACGGGATCAACGCCATCATATTTGTAAAGCCTGATTATATTGAGCGACTCACCCTCTTTATAGAACGATGCGTAGCTGGAACTTTCAAGTCCGGGAAACGATACCAATTTATTTTCTGGTATGGTTATATTCACAGAGCTTGACCATTTAAAGTTCTGACCTGCGACATTTTTGGAAGTGATAGCCATTTCCCAAGCTGTGTTTTGAACAGTTGCGGGAAAATTCTGTATTACCGATGAAAAGCCAGTTTGATTGGGAAGCTTATAATTAATGAGTTGATTGTCGCTTCTGTTAATGAAGTAGGCTAAGGAGGCGATGATATTATCTTTCAGAAATCCTAACTCAATAGCTATTTCTAATTTTTTATTTTTTTCCCATTGATAGTATGGGTTATATAAACTTCCCGGTGTAAGACCAGGCGTGGCCTGATATGGACTACCTGTTGAAACCCATAAATCGAGATACCTGTAATCACCAATCTGATCATTTCCTGTTACACCGTAGCTTGCTCTGAGTTTTCCAAAACTCAGATATGGAAAGCTCTTTTTAATAAAGTTTTCATTAGAAAATATCCATGCAGCTCCAACAGACCCAAAATTCGTAAAGCGATTGGCGGGTCCAAATCTACTTGAACCGTCCCTTCTTCCGGATAAATTAATGACATACCTGTCAAACAGCGCATAGTTGATTCTTCCGAATAATGCCGAGTATCTGTATTGCGTATGTGAATTAGTTGCCCACACCTGCCCTGCTGCATTTACTGATGAAAGCAAAAGATCGCTGGTATAATCGGTGGCATTAATATTTTCGGATTCTGCTTTACGTTCCTGTAAAGTTGCACCCAATAAAATACCCAATCTCCCTTTAGAATTCACTTTGGAGTAATTGAGATTGGGTTCGATAATCCAGCTTTTGGATACTGAGTTGCCAAAATTGGCTGATGCCATTGCGGTTGACAGCGGGCTTAACGATGCTTTTGGAGTTCTGGATTCCTCGTCAGAACTGAATTTATTATACCCAAAACTTGAGCTAAAGACAATATCTTTTGCTATTCGATAACTTAATTGAAGATTACCCATTAGGTTATCATTTACGGAATAATATTTTTTCAAAAGCTCCGCTGCGGGTACAGTGCCGAAGAAAAAATTCAGGTTGTTTATCACCACGCCCTTTTGTATCCAATTCGGTTTTCCTGCCGAATCATACATCTCAAAATTTGGTGGCAGATTGATGTATTGCGTAAGATCATTCTGAATAAGGTTGTTTTGGTCATTTGAGTAAAAACCGGATAGTTGAGCAGAAAATTTCCTGTCGACAGATTTATGAGTAATATTGAAACTTAATGAAGCTCTCTTGTCGGTAAGGTCTGAGGAAAAAACATTGGTTTCTCTATGGTAGCCGGCACTAATTAAAAACTGTGTGTTTTCTTTTCCTCCGTTTAGAGAAAGCGAGGCATCTGTTGTCATCGCGGTATTTCCGATGACCAGCTTTTTATAATCAATGAATTTTGTAGTATCCCAGAGCAATATATCGGGTGCATAACCATTAGAAAATGCTCCATTTGTTGCCTGTGGAAAATAACCGTCATTAGATATTGCTTCCCGTCTCATCTGAATGTATTGTTCGGTATTCAATAAATCCATCGTTCTGGTAACTCTGCTCCAACCATTATAGAAATTGAGGCTAACGCCGGTATGGCCAGCCTTTCCCTTTTTTGTAGTTATTAGGATCACTCCGTTAGCTCCGCGGCTACCATATATAGCTGTTGCATCGGCATCTTTTAGCACTTCGATGCTTTCAATATCCATTGGGTTAATGGTATTAAAAGGGCTTAACCCGCCTTGCACGGTGTTCCTTGGTTTGTTGGCAGCGGAACGAAGTTGATTAGTTGGGAGATTTCCAGGTTCAAATGGTACGCCATCAATTACAAACAATGGATCATTTCTTGATAAAGAGGGATCAAGTGTTGTTCTGCCTCGAATCGCTACTGAAAAGCTCGACCCAGGTACCCCACTTGTTTGACTGATAAATAAGCCTGGCACTCTTCCCTGCAGAGCAGCCAATGGATTAGATACAGGTTGCTTTACAATTTCTGTGGATGTAACTTTTGTAATATTTCCAGTATTCAATCGTCGGGATGTAGTGCCATAAGCCATGACAATAGTCTCATCCAACGATCCAATGGCGACTTTCAACTTTATTATTATGTTGGTACGTTTGTTCAATTCTATTTCAACAGGCTGGTATCCAATACTCGTTACAAGGAGTATATCCGTTTCATCTATATCTTTTAAGTAAAATTCACCCTTGTCATTTGTTGATGTAGCTTTTCCAGATTTCTTTGCAGTAATTGTGACTCCAGCTAATTCCTCATTAGCTTCACTAACTACTGTTCCCATTACGTCAATTGAGGCTTGATGCGGAGCATGCATTGATTTTGCTGAATCAGCTCTATTTTGAACAACGATATATCGGTCTTCAATGACAAATGAAAGCGGTTGATTACGGAAACATAACTCCAGCACTTCACGGATGTTCGCATTTTTTACACTGATGTTTACCGGCTGTATATTCTTGAGCTGAATCCTTGTATAAACAAAGGAATAGCCTGATTGCTTCTTTATCTCCCTAAAAGCAGTTTCCAGCGGCGCATCTTTAAGGGAAAGCGAAATCGTCTGTCCAAAGCCCCGTGCAGTGGCCTGGAAGGATGCTACCAAGGTAAGCAGGATTAAAAGTTTCATAGTTAATAAGGTTACAAATGGGAATCTGAAAACTTTTAATTGCATAGTTTTGTGTTGTTTGGGTTTCTGAATTCAGTTGATAGCTCAGTTGATATTTGGGTTGACCCAAACGCCTGCCGGGGGTGCTCGTAACACTTCCGGCTTTTATTTGAGTTAACCGTATCGCTTTTCTAACCGTCAGGGTAATACATGGATCGTTTTATTTTCGATTTTAAATTTTACATATCCATTAAGCTCAAGCAAATGAAGCAGCTTTGACAAAGGTTCGCTCCTTAAAATGGTAGCATTGAACTGGTGCTTGATATCCCCTTTATAAATCACTTTGGCATCATACCATCTTTCTACCTGCTTCATGATAGATTCGATCGAAGCATCATGAAATACGAAGAGGCCATTCTTCCATCCGGTTACTTCTTCGGTGTCGACACCAGTGAGTTTTGAAATTGTACTGCCAACAACCCTTGCCTGCATACCAGGATTGAGATCCTCCGTTTTGTCCTCTTTTCTTACCGACACCTTGCCCTCGACCAAAGTGATGTCCCTGGCAGCTTCATTCTGATACGCCATTACATTGAACTGCGTTCCCAGCACCGTTACTGTGGCACTGTCTTTAAGGATTACCCGGAATGGCTGTTTGTCATTCCTGGCTACTTCAAAAAAAGCTTCGCCTTCCAATTCCACTATCCGCTCGTTGCCCTGGAACTGCGAAGGATATTTTAAAACAGTGGCAGCATTCAGCCAGACCTTCGTGCCATCCTGCAGCGTCACCTGGTACTGGCCTCCTACCGGCGTGGAGAGGGTATGAAGTTTGGTGCCCGAATCGTTTAAGGCAGCTGTTTCATACACTAACTCTCCATCTACCGGCTTGGACACATGAGAGCCTTCACCATCTTGTATCGTTCCATTTTTTAGGCTGGTTAGATCAACGATAGTACCATCCGACAATTCAAGAGTGGCACGATTGCCACCCGGCTTAAGCATTGTCGTATCATTTGTAGCCAGAATTCCCGGATTATTGCCTGTATTATTGCCCGCAAAACGATAAACTGCAAATATGCCGGCGATAAGTATGATTGAAGCAGCCGCCACCCAGGCAATCCTTTTCCTTCTTTTAGGTATGTCAAAAGCTCCTGCTTCCTGTAATTGCTTAAAGGATTGATCGGTCTGAACCTTATCCATCATGGCAAGGTTTGTCTCGATGTTCTGCTCATCCGTCAGATCTTCGAAAAGATGCATGTTCTGATCGCTGGTGTTTACCCAATCGTCCAGTTCCCGGTGTTCCTGGTCCGTCAACGTATTCCTGATATAGCCTGCTATAAGGTATGCCACACGATAGGCTTCCTTATCCAGGTCGCTGTTGGGATTTTCATTCATACTATTAAGTTAGGACAAGCTATTAATAAGAAGGAACCCGGGGAGAAAATGGGTTACCGGAGAAGTGAAGAAATATTTACAACCAGGTAAGAAAAAAGAAAAAGCGCATTCATAAATTTTTTACGCAAGGCCTTTAAGCCCTTTAATTTCTGTGCCTTAATGGTATTTACCGGAGCATTTAATTCCCGCGCGATCTGGCCGGTGGTTTTGCCTTCAATAAAATGCATGGTGATCACTTTCCGATAGCCCGGCGCTAAATCTTTGAGGGCTGAATGGACCAGGCGGTAGGTTTCAGCCTGTAGCAGGTGGTGAAAGGGAGTATCTAAACTATCGATTTCTGCGGTTAAGATCCGGTGAACCTCTGTCCGGCTGCGTTCCTGCCTCAGGGCATGCTGGCAGTCCCTGCGCACAGTCGTGTACAGGTAAGCCCGGATCCCCGCATAACTGTCCAGCTTGTGATGCATTCTCCAGGTCTTTACAAAAGCTTCCGAGGCGATCTCCTGGGCCAGCTGGTGGTTCTTAACCCACCGGAATGCGAACAGCGTCAGAGCCGGAAGGAATTCCCGGTAAAAAAATGCGAGGGCGGATTCGTTTCCCTGCTGGAAAAGGGCTGCCTGAAATTCATGAGCCGTGTTGGAAATATGGTTGGAACTGCTATCTGGCACGGCTGCCCGGCTTTATCGTGAGAGACCGGGCGGTGTAGACTGTAAGCAGCACGGGGCTCATCTCATCATTACTGAGGCTTGAGAAACTGCCACCAATAGCGAGAGGAGCACCCGTGCAAATCAGGTCTGTTATTTGTCGCTCTTGTCTCATTAATACTGTTTGAGTTTCTCAGGCTCCAGTAATGAGACAGTACATATTCATTCAAACCAAATATAGGAAATAAAATCAAAATGGGGTACAGGTACTCCAGACACGGAAGATCACTGCAATTACTTAGGTGTTTGAATGAAGGACCAGGAATTCATAACGCCTATTGACCAGTTTGTCATTGACTTTGTCAGAAAGTTAAGAGATGACAAGGGGCTTCGACAACAAGACGTTGCAGCTATTGTTGGCGTGTCAAGAGAATTCATTAAGGACGTTGAGAACTTAAACAAACGAGCAAAGTATAATATCCGTCATATTAATGCCTTGGCGGATTACCTTGATATGTCACCCCGTGATTTTCTGCCGGAAAAGCCGATGAGGTTATCAACTGAAAAAAACAAAGAAAGGACGCCACAAAAAAAGAAAACTGCTGCAAAAAAACAAATAAGGAGGAGACCGGCAACAACGAAAAAGAAAGAGAGTAATTAACCGATTGATTTAATCTTTTCCCTACAAATTTTTTCAACGACGGCCTGCATTTTTTTTATGCGGTCAAACAGCAACTGCAGTTCTTCGCCCGTTATTGAAAAATCAGGTTTATACCGGGCATCAATATATCCACGTTTTAACAAGTCGAAAAGATGATTCTCCGTCTTGTCTGTTTCAATTGGAAACAATAAATACAATTCTTCTGAGAGTATCTTTGAAATTTTTCGCAGCTTCCAAATGTTATGGGTTTTTGGCTTGTAGCCTGTAAAAACCAGGAGGGCGGCATAGTACAAACTTTCAGTAGCCTGGTGGGAATAAAATGCTGCATTTTTATTGCTCTTCCTGGCTATGGCATTGCCAGCATCTATCAGGAATTCGTTTGCCTGAGGATACCAAATATCAAAGTAATTCTGTGCCTTTTCTTTTTCTTCTTTCGGTGACAATTCACGGGGTGTTGCAAAAGTTACTGTCGCAGTATCATAAAGAAGTATTCCTTCTTTAACTATGTCGGTAAAGAAATATTGGCCAAATTCGAGTCCCTCGTTTATGTAATCGATCTCGTGTACCTGAACATTTATGGATGGTTCAAATCGTTCGGTTCGGTTGTTTATAATGTCCTCTAGTTCATACTCCTTAATGTTATTGGTTTTAGTAACAACAAGAAAATCAAAATCGCTTATATATTCATAGTTGATCCCGTCCTTGCTGGTATACCTATGCTCCACCTGCTTACCCTTGGCATAGCTCCCAAAAAGAATGATTTTCTCCGGAGAAGCTGCTTCCCTGATGATTTCAGTTATCTGGCGAATCTGTTCTTGTTTGGCCTGACTTAAATGGCTAAGACTTGATTTCATATCTAAGCTATTGATAGCAAATATATTATATTTTACACCGTGGATTAAATTCTTCGCACCTACTGTCAGGGTTCAAAAGATTTTTGGTAAATTGATTTATGGAATTTCTATTTCATACGATTATTTATTACAACGACAAACCGGTTTACTATAATGTGTACCGGACGAGTGTAGGCTATTTTGGGGAAGTGATAGATAACCCGAAGAATGTCAGTGAGGCAATTGATTTTGATCTCGTCGATAATGACGATTTGAATCCCGGGTACTCTCAATATAAACCGCAAATCGAGATGCTTTGGGCAGAAATTAATAGGTATATAGCCGTTAGCAAAATTCATTGCTAAATTCTTCAGAAGATAAGACACCAGTATTTATCCCAAAAATGATATTGGTGATTTTATATTTTTCTATTGCTGATGACCATCGGATCAATAATTGGATTACTAAAGGGAATGCCCGCGAATCAAATAACTCCAATCCCGCCGGGCACAAATATCCGGGAAGGCGACCAGGGAGTATTTAACAATCAGAAATCTATATTTTACGTATGGCTGTAGATTCCTGGCCATGGATTGCGGCTGATTATGGAGAACCCGTAGAAAATATTCGTATCTGTTTCAACTCTAAATTCTTAAGGTTGCTTTTCAATCAGCATTGTGCGGGGAAGGTTTAGATAATTCGGATTGAATTATTATTTTGGAAAAGTACGCTAGCTGAATAGCAGATGCTGTCTGCAAGTTTTACGGACCACTCCATTAACGAAAAAAATTAAATCTAAATATTATGAGTAGCACTCTATGGAAAGTTAAAGCCATTAAAAGTTGGTCGGTGGTGACCAAGGGAATGGAAGTTGATATTGTTGTTCAAAACAGGTCAGGCAAACCCCATATAAGGGATATTGCACAAGCATTGACAAGAAAATATGGAATTAAAGATCTGTCTGGCGCAGGATTGCCGGAATCCACCTTTGAGTTTATAAAAGGATAAAAATGTCTGAATACTTCAATACTTTCTTTGACGATAGTTTTAAAAACATTACATCTCTCAAATGGCTCCCTGGGTCGGAAGAAATTATTCAAACCAACAGAACAGGAAGCTTCTTTTAGTTGCTGAAAGTCATTATGACTGGCCATCGCCAATGTGTTGCCATGGCCTGTAATAGTAAAATGATTATTCACGACTCTAAAACTGCCGGACAGAAAAATTTAAAACCCTCATTGAATTTATCCGGGAATGAAATTGCTTCATAGAATTATTTATTGCCCGTCGCCATATCTGGGGTTTATCTATAGACTGCTAAGATTCGCATAATCGACAAACACGCAGGGATACTTTTTTTCATATGTTTGCGTTTACATACATAATATCGTAAATGAAATACCCACTGACATTCCTGCTGGCTTTTACAGCTTTCACTGCAACCGCACAAACCAATTATGCCCTAAACCTCAATGGTACCAACCAGTATGTGTCCATTGGTGCGCCCATTACTACGGGGTCATCCTATACAAAAGAGGCATGGGTCTTTGCTGTTACAACCAGCGGGCCCCGCAATATCATGTCTTCACTCAACTCACCGTTTTGGCTCAATGGGGCAACCCTTTCAGCCGGACAGGCCGGCAATTACAGCCTTGTTACTGACCCAACGGCGTTTCCCATAAACAGGTGGGTGCACGTCGCGGTTAGTTATGATGCAGCAACCACCACCATGCGGCTCTATCGCGATGGCAACCTGGTTAGCACCAACGCTTCCGCACCCGCTTACACCAGTGAAAACGAATTCATCGGTTCACATGCCGGTGCCGCCAGTTATTTTTCCGGCCGTATCGACGAGGTTCGTGTCTGGAATATCGCCCTCACACCTGCGCAGATCAAACAAAAAACTTATCAATGGCCCGCCAGCAATGCCGCGGGACTGGTCGCTTATTTTAAATGTAATGATGGTGTGGGAAATACCCTGACCAATGCAACAGGCGGCACAAATGGTACATTACAAAACAGCGCCACCTGGGTCCAAAGCCCGGTGCAGTATAGCGCCAATGCCATTTCATTCGATGGAACAAACGACTACATCACCATTCCTGATAATAATACGCTGGATATTACGTCGGCCATCACCCTCGAGGCCTGGGTATATGCAACAAAAAACTCCGGCATACAAAATGTCATCAGCAAATCAAGTAACGCGGTCAACAATGGCTATATCTTTCCACGCACCGATAATGGCTGGACACAGGTGGTAGCCTACCTCCATATTGGCGGCTCCTGGCGCACACTGGCCGCCAATTATCCCTCGCTCAATGCATGGCATCATCTTGCCGTCACCTATGATGGCGCCATGATCCGGCTATATATAAATGGTGTGCAATCGGCCACCCTGGCTCAAACGGGTAATATCACGGTTAATACCAACCCGCTGGCCCTGGGCAACCAAACGGGATTCCCCGAATATTTTGGTGGTGCTGCCGATGAGTTCCGGATCTGGAATATCGCCCGAACCCAGGCACAGATACAGGCCGATATGAACCATGAACTCGATCCTGCACTTCAGACCGGCCTGGTCAGTTACTACTCCTCAAACCTTGGAATTGCAGGGGGAGACAATACAGGACTGCTAACCGCGCTGGATCTAAAAGGCAATAATAATGGCACTTTAACCAATATGGCTTTAACTGGCGCCTCTTCCAATTACGTGTTACAAAACAACAGCATCACCATACTGCCCCTGGAATGGCTCAGCTTCACCCTGCAAAAACAGGATGAGAACATCTTATTAAAATGGAGCACCGCCACCGAGCAAAACACGAAAGACTTTTCCATTCAGCATGCAGTCGATGGCACAAACTGGGTCAATATTGGCAATCTGCCAGCAGCAGGGAACAGTATGGGTATAGAAAATTATTCCTTCCTACATGCTCATCCCCCCGGCGGAACAAATTACTACCGCATTGTTCAAACCGATCTCGACGGCCGGTACAGCTATAGCGAAACAAGATCCATCCGGATAAGCAAACAGGCCCAATTATTTTCCGTGATCAATAGTAACGGGCTCCTGCTAATAAAACTCCCCAACCCGACAACCATTTCCCTGTTCACCAGTAACGGCAGCCTGGTCTGGAAAAAGCAATTTAGCAGCGGATCAGCAACCGTTGATATCACAGGGCTTTCAAAAGGCATTTACTTTTTAAAAGCCGGACATCAAACCGAAAAGCTAATAATACACTAAGACAGGCGTTTTCGTGACTGTTTGTCTGAACAATGATTTTTTTGATTGAATGAATATTTCGTCTGAACTATGATTTTTTTGATTGAGTGAATACTTCGTCTGAACTGTGATTTTTTTGATTTAATGAATATTTCGTCTGAACTATGATTTTTTTGATTGAATGAATACTATGATTGAAAAAATTAATCATAGTCCTCAAATAATCATTTCAATCATAGTTCAGACAATTATCTTGAACTATGATTTTTTTGATTGAGTGAATACTATGATTGAAAAATTAATCATAGTCCTCAAAAAATCATTCTATTCATAGTCCAGACAATCATCTTGAACTGTGATTTTTTTGATTGAATGAATACTATGATTCAAAAAATTAATCATAGTTCTCAAATAATCATTCAAATCATGGTTCAGACAAGAATGAATACTATGATTGAAAAAATTAATCAT
>JAFAEM010000031.1 GCA_023424015.1 Bacteroidota bacterium
ACTCACGACTCACGACTCACGACTCACGACTCTCTACTTCCGACTCACGACTCACTATTCCCGACTTCCCCGATTTGCTTTCATAAAATTAATTTCTATTTTTACCCCCTTATAATCCAACCTCCCCACGCAAGTGGATGGCCGCAATCCCCTGTGCAAAGGCCAGATTTTCCGTAAAAATTTGTCGCAAAACTAAACACCGATCCGAACCCTGTAACCTGACTATTATGAGAAAACTCTCTGTTACACTCCTGCTATGCATACTGGCCACCACACTATTTGCACAGGTTCAAACCGCTTTTTTCGCCGGACCGCAAATCAGTTCAGTGAAATACACCATTCAAAGCAAAAAACAGGAAGCCGGCAATAAATATGGTTTCCAGGCAGGCGCCATGGTAAAGGTGCCATTTGAAAATAATCTCTATTTTGCCCCGGCAGTATTTTATAGTATGAAGGGATATAAAGTCGATCTCAGTCTGCCATCTTATCCGCCCGATACACTGGCAATTGACAACGATACACGTCTCCATACTTTTGAACTTGCACCACTCCTGCAATATGATTTTAGCAGTCGCCCGGATCATTTTTTTGTGAAACTGGGACCCTCCCTGGATATCCAGCTTTTTGGCACAGAAAAGTTTAATCGCAGCAATCAGACAACGGTAGAACAGGATATGGTTTTCAGCTTTACCAGGTATGGCCGTTTCGCTGCCAGCCTTATTATGCAACTGGGTTATGAAACGGGGACGGGGCTGATTATTTTTGCACAGTATAACCACGGGATGGGAAGTATGAATAATGCCGATTTCGGACCCCGGATCTGGCACCGGGCCTATGGGATTTCGCTGGGTAAGTACCTGAACCGTAAAAAATAATGGTTTACCCACAATTAAAAAGGTTATCCACATAATTTTGGAAGGGCCGATTTGGAAATCTCAGCTTTTGAAGTATCTTTATCCCCTATAGAAAATCACAGAAAGCGCCAAAGTTAATGCCCACCCCGGGCATTGTAATTGAACCGGTCTGAAACAATATCCCGCGCAAAGATCACCCTCCACCAATTATTCCCTGAAACTCCAGCAACTTTTAATCCTAAGACAAATTAGATTGTACAAAGTAATCGGATAAATAAAGACGCGTACCTAATATGAAGCAGTTGTTTACCCTTTGCCTGGCATTTTTTACTTGTTACTTATCCACAGCGCAGGTTATACTCACCGGCAACCCCATCGTCATCGAAAACTCATTGCCTGGAAACCATATTTCGGAATGGGGAGTACCTAATTTTCGCGACAATCGCATCTCAGGCTTTAGTACAAAAATGAGCTTAAACAGCGGTGAAACGGTACGCTTTAAGATCAATGTACAGGGCGGCGCGAACTATTCATTAAGAATTTATCGTATCGGCTACTATGGTGGCAAAGGCGCCAGGCTGATGCACAACGCTGGTTTTTTATCCGGCACTGCACAACCGGAAGCCATGTATAACGAGGAAACAGGTATGATCGATTGCAGTAACTGGAGCGAATCCTATTCCTGGGCTATCCCCTCCAATGCGGTATCGGGTATGTATATTGCCCGTATTGAAAGAGTGAGTGGCGGTAGCAATCATATATTATTTATTGTACGCAACGATTCCCGCAACTCAGATCTTTACCTGCAATTACCCGATGCCAACTGGCAGGCCTACAACGCGTATGGCGGTGCCTCCTTATACGACGGCAACACTGCATACGAGGAAGGTCATGCGATCAAGGTTTCCTATAACCGGCCTATGTTTCCATATAATGTATTGTTCAATACAGATGGCCGTGGCGCCGACTGGTATATGAACGCGGAATACCCCATGATCCGCTGGCTGGAACGCAATGGTTACGACGTGACCTACACCAGCTGCAATGACGTAGCACGCAATGGTTACAAGCTTTTAAACCATAAAGTATTTATCTCTATCGGCCACGACGAATACTGGTCGAAAAGCATGCGCGACAACGTAGAAGCTGCACGCGACGCAGGTGTTCACCTGGCCTTTTTCAGTGGCAATGAAGTGTACTGGAAAACCAGGTGGGAAGAAACTGTGGATGGAGAGGATCGCGTACTGGTTTGCTATAAAGAAGGTACCCTGGCCAATGGCGCCCTGGGCGAACGCACTTGTGGCTATAAATGTGATGAAACTTCATCAGAATGGACCGGGCTTTGGAGAACAGGTGAAAACTATGATGGCGGCAAACCTGAAAACAGCCTGACCGGGCAGATCAGCTGGACAGAAGCCCCGCAGGATGGCTCCATTAAAGTACCCGCATATTATAAAAAACATCGCTTCTGGCGCCATACCACCATTCCCGATATGGAAGATGGGCAGACCACTACACTCGGCTCAGCCACCCTCGGCTTTGAGTGGGATTTTGAGCAGGAACAGTTCAAGGACTATTACCCCAAAGGCCGGATGACGCTGTCAAGCACGACATATGGCCCGCTTACGCATAAACTTTCACTCTATCGCCACCCCAGCGGTGCCCTTGTATTCGGTGCCGGTACCATCCAGTGGTCATGGGGGCTTGATGGTAATCACTGGGGCGGAGCACCAGAGACCAATAAGAACATGCAGCAGGCAACGGTCAACCTTTTTGCCGATATGGGTGTGCAGCCTGCATCATTGCAGTCGAACCTGGTAGCAGCCAGCCCCTCCACCGATAATATTGCACCTACTTCTATCATTTCATCTCCCTCCAGCGGGTCGGTTTTTGCAGCACGTGCGCCGGTAACGATCAGTGGTACTGCAACCGATGCGCAGGTAGTGGCCGGTGTGGAAGTATCGATCGACGGAGGAGTGACCTGGAATGTAGCCGAACTGGATAAACTGGATGGAACTGTATCCTGGACTTATACCTGGATCCCTTCAGAGCTTGGAACATTAAATGTAAAATGCAGGTCATTCGACGATACAGGTAATATGGAGATCCCCGGTACCGGTATATCAATCACAATCGGTAACCCCGGGTTCCCTTTTACGATCTTCGAGCCTACTTCGAAACCCCTGCTACATTTCTGGGACCCCGCGATCAATCTCGGAGTACGTTTCAAACCAAATATAAACGGCTATATCACCGGCGTTCGCTTCTACAAAGGACCCAACAATGACGGAACCCATATAGGCAACCTATGGTCAGGTGATGGACAGAAACTGGCCGAAGTGACCTTTACCAACGAAACAGCAGGCGGCTGGCAGGAAGCCCTGTTCTCAACCCCGGTACCAGTAGTAGCAGGAACGGTCTATACCGCATCGTATTATAGTCCCTCAGGTAATTTCTCGATCGACCCGCAGTTCTTCGCCACATCAGGGTATCCAGAAGGATCGCCCAGCATCTGGCCGGTACAGGCGCTGTCCAATCCCGATGGCGGTAATGGCGTGTATGCTTATAATAACGGGCCGGCATTCCCGAACTCGGTTTACAACCCTGCTAATTATTTTGTAGATATTGTTTTCACCAATACACTGGCAGCACCGGCTTCAATGAGTGGATCGGTGACCCTGCAGGGAAGACCTGCTGCGCCCAATGCCAGCTGGCAGGTACCGCTGACCGTTGAATTCTTTGAGCCAGGTAATAATACAACGCCCGCACATTCATTCAACGTTAATACCGATCAAAACGGTAACTTTACGATAGATGATGTACCCCTGGGAACTTTCACGATCACGGTTAAAAATCCACATACCTTAAAGAGAGTAAAAGCTGCACAGAATATTGTTGCAGGCAATAACTCGTTTGACTTTGGGACATTATTGGAAGGTGACGCAAACAATAATAATACAGTAAACCTGTTTGACTTTTCAATATTGCTGGGCACATACAATAAATCCACCGTTAATCCGGGATTTGATGCACGTGCCGACTTCAACAATAATGGAACCATCAACCTTTTCGATTTTTCACTTTTATTGGGCACATACAACCAGGCCGGTGAAACACCATAAGTTCATTTGATTAATAATTAAACCTTCTAACACATGATACCGACTTCGATGTTTAAATGGTCTACATCTGGATCATCACTGTCAAAGAAACTCTGGCTTGCTGCCGTGGTGTTTGTCCTGACCCTCGCAAAAGCAGATGCGCAACATGTAAATATTGAATTCAACCAGCCGACCATAAATGCGACTCCCGGAAGTAATTTCCAGGTTATCGTGCGGGCAGATTTTCTAACTTCTGACCCGCTGAATGCAATCGAAACGCATTTTACGTTCGACGTGACAAAGCTCCAGGTGACAGCGATCACGAACCTGTCAACAGGTATTATACCCTTTATTGTTATTTCGCCTTCATTCAATAATGCCGCGGGTACAGTTGATTTTGCTGCAGGTACAACGGGTCCATTCCCTACTGCAGATTTTAACCTTTATTCCGTCGATTTCACCGTTCTGCCCGGTGCAACCTCTGGTTCTACACCTTTGACATTTAATTCGGCATCAACCCTGGCAGCGGGGCCTGGTGGTGTAGATATCCTTAACACCATCATTAATTCCAACGTTATCATTACTGCGGTGGGATGTACAACACCAACAGCTACCATCAGCGCTCCCGGTGGTACCACTACCTGTAATAGTCAAACCTTTAACCTGATTCTCGCATCTGCAACCGGTACAAGTCCGTTTGATGTAACCATCGATGGCCCAAACGGCAGCGCCACCTATAACGACATCACGGTTGGCTCACCGATCACATCATTCGTTCCACCGACGCTGAATATTTTTGCTACTCCCTCACCTGTTACCTACACCGACAATGTATATACTTTAGGTATAAGGTTTACCAGTTCTGTATCAGGGTTTGTAAGAGGAGTTCGTTTTTACGGTGCGGAAGAGGGTTCAGCAGCACCTGGAAACTATACCGGCCAATTGTGGACCGATGGAGGCACCCTGCTCACAAGCGGTGTATTCACCGGAGTAACCACGGAAGCCTGGAATGAACTTATATTTCCCCAGCCAATCCTGATTACACCGGGCACTACATATGTGGCATCTTACCATACCGGTAGTTATCCTGCTTATGCCAGTACACCCAATGGACTCGTGGGAGCAGTTACCAACGGACCGCTGACAGCCCTCGCCGGTGGAGGGGTTTTTAACCAGAGCGGTACGCCTACGTTTCCCACCCAGACTGTTCAAGGCAATTATTGGGTTGATGTACTTTTTTCACCGAATCAATACAGCTTTGACCTGACCGGGGTTACCGATGCCAATGGCTGCGTGAATACGGGTGCATTGCAAACCCTCTCGATCACTTCGGTTGATTGTGCAACATTGCCCGTGAGCCTGCTGGGTCTTTCTGCTACTCCCAAAGACAATTCGGTGGTACTGAAATGGTCCACCGCTTCTGAGATCAATAACAAGGGCTTTGAGGTACAACGTAAAACAGAAACCGGCGACTGGGTTGCCATCGGTTTTGTACAGGGCTCCGGCTCCAGCCAGAGCACACACTATTACGATTATACCGATAATAATCTCCAGCCCAACCGTTACTATTATCGTTTGAAACAGGTAGATATCGATGGCAGGTTTGAATATTCACCGGTTGTATCGGCCGTTATCGGCAGCGCTGAAAAATTCAGCCTCGAACAAAACTACCCCAACCCATTCCGCAGTGAGACCGTGATTAGATTTACACTCCCCGGCAAAACCAATGTGAAATTGTCGCTTTATGATATACAGGGCAGGCTGGTGAGGACCCTTGTGAATGGTTCCAGGGATAAAGGTACCCATGCGGTAACAGTAAATTCGACAACCCTTACCAGCGGGCTTTATTATTACAAGCTCGAATCTGAAAACTTTTCGGCTGTGAAGAAGATGACCATTCAATAAATAACCTGTCAGCAGTTGGAGTTCACCGTTTTGGAATTAATTCCCGGGCAGTGAACTTCCGGGTTTATGAAAGTGTGACTTTTAATATCTTTGGATACTTCCTCTTTATCCAGTACCGTTGAATACCCCTTCTACTATTCTATAAAATCTCCGGCCGGTTCATACAAGCACTGTTGTATCGCTACAGGCCAAATACCAGGTTAAGATTAAGGTTAAGGCAAATTCTGAGTCAGCATAACATTTCATAAGAATGAAATGCCGTAGGACCATTAAATACTATCGTAATGAAATCATTATTTCTCATACCCTGTCTGTGCCTGTTGAGCGGCATCCTGTATGCCCAGACTTTTGCTGATCCGAATTTTGCTGCGATCCCTATCAGCTCGGGCTGGGACCAGCCGGTGGGCGCGGCTTTCAATAGCACGGGCCAGCAATTATTTGTGTGGGAAAGAGGCGGAAAGGTCTTTGTGTGCAACCGAAATGGCAGCGGTAATTATATCAAACAAACACAGCCCGTATTGGATATCAGCCCCGAAGTAGGTGACTGGAATGCGCATGGCATGCTGGGTTTTGCCCTGGATCCAAATTTCGAAAGTAATGGACTGATCTATGTGATGTATGTTGTCAATCGTAACCACTTACTTCATTTTGGCACCCCTCAATACAATCCCAATGCGCCTGATGGCAATATGGCTACAATAGGTCGGATCACCCGCTACAAAACGATCACAAGCGGCAGCGACCTGGTAACCGATTACAATACACGTTTTGTTTTATTGGGGGAAACCAAATCAACCGGTATGCCGATCCTGCACGACTCGCATGGTGTAGGGTCCCTGGTATTTGCCGCCGATGGTACACTCCTGGCTTCTATTGGTGATGCAGCCAGCTATGAAGGCAACGATGCGGGCAGTTACCCCGGTACCTATTGGCAGGATGCGCTTGCAGATGGCATCATCCGACCGGAAGAGAATGTAGGCGCTTTTCGTTCACAACTGGTAAATAGCATGAGCGGTAAAATTCTGCGCATCAGCCCGCAGACCGGCGACGGCATCCCCAGCAACCCGTTTTATGATCCTGCTGCGCCGCGCGCGCCTAAATCAAGGGTTTGGGCCCTGGGTGTACGCAACGCATTCCGCTTCTCTATCAAACCAGGTTCCGGTTCAAATGATCCTGCAGCGGGTGATGTGGGAGAAATATTTTATGGTGATGTAGGTTTCTCCAGCTGGGAAGAACTCAGCGTAGTTACACAAGGTGGGCAAAACATGGGATGGCCGATCTATGAAGGAAATGAATACACACTTGCTCCTGATGGCGTAGGCCCCCGGTATGTGGATCTGAATGTAGAAAATAAAGACGAACCCAACCCACTCTATAATGGCGGTAGTTGCAACCAGCAATATTTCTTGTTCAAGCAACTGATCCGTAACGCGAACCCCAATCAGGATAAAGCTGTTTATAATCCCTGCAATCCTTCGGAACTGATTGGAAGCGGCAACCGTTATTATCATAAACGCCCATCACTCGAATGGTCACACGCACACAAATGGGCCAGGGTGCCGATCTTCAATGGCAACGACCCCGATGTGGCAATGATCGGATCTGTAGAATCTGGCGTACCGGGTGTACCCTTCCCCGGCAGTTGCGCCGTGGGTGGTGTATGGTACGATGGTACTACCTACCCTTCTGAATACAAAAACTCATTCTTTACTGGTGATTATGCCGGCAACCCCGCTCCACCCGTATTTGTGAGCGCCTGGGTAAAAAGACTCAAGTTTGATTATACCGACCATGTGGTTCAGGTTGAGAACTTCGCTTCTGATTTTAATGAACTGGTTTGTATTGCGACCAATCCCATTGATGGCAGCATCGTTACTGTAGAACTCGCTTTATCCAATGGCGTAAAGCAAATTGTTTATGGCGGTAACCAGCCTCCTGTGGCAAAACCGACAGCCGATAAGATCTATGGTCCTTCACCGTTGACGGTTAATTTCAACGGCAGTGGTTCCTTTGATCCTACACAGGGTGGCAGCATCGTGTCTTATTCATGGGATTTTGATGGCGCCACACCGGCAACAAGCAACGTGGCGAATCCCGGCAATATCCAGTTTACCAGCGCACCAGGCGTTCCAAAAAAATATGTAGTCACACTCACCGTTACCGACAATGGTGGCGCCACACATCTGGACAGCATTATTATTTCGGTCAATAACACGCCGCCGGTAGTAAACATTACCAGCCCGGATATCACGACATATGATCCCGGCCCTGATAATATTAACCTGGATTGTATTGCGGAGGTAACTGATGCAGAACATGGACCCGGACAGTTAAAATATGAGTGGCAGACTACATTAAAACATAATTCGCACGAGCACCGTGAGGCGATCAAGAATGAAGTCAATAGCAGTACAACTATTCAAAGGATCGGGTTTATTGGCTCAGATATTTACTACTGGCTGGTAGAACTTACCGTAACGGATGAAGCAGGTCTGTCAACAACTGATGCGGTTGAGATCCATCCTAACCTGGGTGGTGCACAGGCAACTTTAAATGGCTCGATCACGCTGGAAGGCCGCCCGGTTGCGCCTAATGCACAATGGCAGATACCACTGGTCGTTGATTTTTATTCAGCAAGTAATTTGAGTACACCTGCATTTACCCGCAATGTGACGACAACAAATAATGGAAGCTTTACTATAACCAATATACCAACAGGAATGTACAAGGTAGCTGTAAAGAATATCCATACGCTGCGAAAAGTAAGTGGCCTGGAAAGCTTTAGTGGTGGCCAGACCAAGTCCATGAACTTCGGCACATTAAAAGAAGGTGATTCAAATAATAACAACTCCGTCAATCTATTTGATTTCTCATTGATGTTGGATACGTACAACAAATCAACCGGCAATACCGGGTTTGATGCCCGATGCGATTTCAACGGTGATGGAATTGTGAATCTTTTTGACTTTTCGCTTTTGTTGGGAAGCTATAATACTTCGGGTGAGAACCCATAAACAAATTCCCGAAACATAAATTAAAAAAAGGTCGTTCTTCCAGGACGACCTTTTTTGTTTTACACTTTCAGCAATTCAAAATTGAAATCTTTTGACATTGTTGTTTACCAATAATAAGTAATGCAGATTCCTGCCGGTATAAATTTTCATTTTAAACTTGTTTTTAATTCAATTCGTCCGAGATAATACACAATTAATTCCCTCTTTCATGCTGTTTGATCATCCTGTAATTTCAAAAAAAAACTTCCCTATTAGTTTCGTGTCATCAATCAACCGGGTTCACCGCCGGACTTCACTTAGTGCCGTACCTGCATCCTGTTGATACATGTTTGCACCGCAAACTTGCAATCAAAATCATTAACCAACCTTAAACCTGTATGAAAAGATTTTTTACATGCCTGGCACTCGTGTGCCTTACCAGTCTCTTATTTGCTGCCGCACCCCCAACTGTTCCGGGTAGCGGTCTGAGTTTCTCCGACATCGATGGCACCCGTCTTAGTTTACGATTTACATCGGGTAATGGGTCGCAGCGCATCGTTGTCGTAAAAGAAGGCAGCCCTGTGACAGGCCTGCCACAAAATGGCCGCGATTATACGGGCAACAGCAATTTCGGAACAGCCGGTACCGAATTCGGACCCGAAGGTGAATATGTTGTCGCGAGTAGATCAAGCTGGAACAGTTTTACCGTACAAAACCTTAAGCCGGGTACCGTTTATCATATAGCAGTTTTTGAAAACAATGGCAGCGGCACGACTGCAGAATATCTTACCTTGCCACTTACGGGCAGCCAGATGACGGCCGTGGCTCCTACCCTTCAGGCTGCTTTCAATACATCCACCAAAACCGGCAATAGTGTTACTCTAAATCTTACCAGGGGAAATGGCAACGGCCGGCTTGTAATTGCCAGGAAAGGCAGCCCGGTTAATGCGGCACCGACTGATCTGTCCTTTTATTCGTATGATGAAAATTTTGGCGCCGGTGCAAAAATGAATACTGATAACTATGTGGTATATCGTGGCGTTGGAACTGCCGTTACTGTTAAACAACTTGAACCCAATACGACTTATCACTTTGCTGTATTTGAATACAATGGCAACAACTCACCGGTATACTTTCAACCAGGTGGCAGCTATTCAATTGTCACCAATGCAGGTCCCGGTACCGCATCATCAAATATTGGACTGAGTTATGTTGAAGGAAACAGCTTTCGTATAAGTTGCACACGCGGCAACGGTTCGCACCGGCTGTTTATCATGAGCAAAAATGGCCCGGTCACATCTGTACCTGTAAACGGGCAGGTGTATACTGCGAACCGTGCATTTGGTACAGCAGGCACCGAGATCGCCGAAGGAGAATATGTAGTAGGCGGTTTGACCGGCAACACGGTAGATGTCACCAACCTTGAAGGCAACACGATATATTATTTCCGCATCTTCGATTATGATGTGGATGCTGCAGGAAATACCTATTATCTCACCAGCAGCTCAGCCATCAGTAGTGGCAGCTCCGCACTGATCCCGACAATAATTGGTAGTAACCTGAAGATCACAAATCTAACCGGCACTAGCGCTTCCATCGGGTTAACGCATGGCAACGGCACGATGCGCATGGTGATCGCAAAAGAGGAAAGCCCGGTGGATGCTGTCCCCGCGGATTACACGACCTATTCCGGCAACAACAATTTCGGTAGTGGTGCACAGATCACATCAGGCAACTATGTTACGCATAAGGCAATCAATGGAAATCCGTTTACCATCAACAACCTGAAACCCGGGTTTACCTACCATGTTGCCATTTATGAATTCAATGGTTCCAATGCACCGATGTACTCCCGCTCTGCCGCAACGATATCATTTACGATCCCGGTTGAACCCACTAATTGCAGTACCGCTCCCTGGTCTACTTTTATTGAAGGCAGTTCACTTCGTTTTATCTGGACCAATGGTAATGGAGCCCGCAGGATTGTCGTAGCCAGGAAAAATGCAGACGTCACCGCAGCCCCTGCCGACGGTGTCAACTATATTGCGAATGCAAAATTTGGTCAGGGTGATGTTTTGGAAGATGGGCAGTTTGTTGTGTACAATGGTACAGGTACGAATGTTGACCTTGAAAGCCTGGAGATCGGCGCGACTTATCATTTCGCGGTATACGAATACAATGTGGGTGCTAACAACAACCCTGATTATCTAACTTCCTGCTCACTGAAAGGCTCTGCATCGACAGCGACAACACCGGCAGTGCAAACAACCATAATTGGCGCAACCAATATACAGGCCACCCAGGTCACGATAAACTTTACAAAAGGAAACGGCGCCAGCCGACTTATATTGATGCGGGAAAATGAACCTGTCAATAAACTGCCGCAGGATTACTCAAAATATACTTATAACAGTGGGTTTGGCTTGGGCAACAACCTGGGCGATGGAAACTACGTGGTACTTATATCCGGTGGTACAGGCAATTTCACCGTCACTGGTTTAAAACCGCTGACGACATATCATATCTCGGCTTTTGAATTCAACGGTTCTGCCACACCGGCTTACTTAAGGGATATATCGGCAGTCTACAATTTCACTACACCGGATGTCCCGGAAGCTTCCACACCAACCACGTCCTCCAGCAACCCATCGTTCACCAGTGTTGATGGTAACAAGTTTACTTTTAAATGGACAAATGGGAATGGTGAAAAAAGAATCGTGGTGATGAAAAAAGATGAAGCGCCAGGCTTTGTCCCTGCATCGGCTACAAACTATACAGCTAATAGTGAATTTGGCAAAGGCACAGACCTGGGTGGTGGCGAATACGTGGTGTACAATGGATCTGTAGGATCAGTTGAAATCAGCAACCTGGAACATTCGTCAACTTATTATCTGAAAGTATTTGAATACAACGGAACAGTCAGCCTGATCAGGTATTTAACCGCATCGCCGCTATCAACAAACGGAGCGACATTTTCTGCGCCTGCCACCGCCAGCTTTGATGTTAGGACAACAGTCGGCAACAACAGCGTGAGCTTTAGTTGGGAAAAAGGTAACGGTACGGGCAGGATCCTCGTGATGCGCCAGGGATCGGCGATCCAGTCAACGCCCGCAGGTTACAGCGTGTACCCGGCCAACGCGGCATTTGGTGCAGGATCACAGATCGCCGCCGGTGAGTACCTGGTTTATGCAGGTACCGGCAATTCAGTAACAGTGACCGGTCTTACGGAAGATACCTATCACTACAGCCTGTTTGAGTACAATGGAAGCGCCGCACCGGTTTACAATATTGCACAACCCGCCATCGGATCGGTAACGGTAGGCGCTACTTTACCTGTTACACTTACTTATTTTACAGCAGAAGAAAGAACCGGCAGCATTTTATTAAAATGGGCAACCGCACAGGAGATCAACAATGCCTATTTCGATGTGGAAAGAAGTGTGGATGGCAATGCCTTTACAAAAATTGCAACGATACAGGGTGCTGGCAACAGCAACGAAAACCTGGACTACCAATTCACTGATTTCAATATCACATCATCCGGTAAAATTCAATATCGTTTGAAGCAGGTTGATATTGATGGCAAATTTGAATATTCGAAAATTGTGACGGTAAGATATTCAGTAGCAAACCGAGCCATAAATATTTACCCGAACCCGGCCAGGGATCAGTTGAATATCCTGTTGACAGCGGATATGAACCAGGCAAGGTTAAATGTCGTCAATACGGCCGGTGTAAATATGTATACCCTACAGGTAAAACGCCAGGCCCAAATTGATGTATCACGCTGGCCGAATGGCGTTTACTTTATCGTCGTTCAGTCAGGCAATGAAAAGATACAAACCAGGATTGTAAAGCAGTAGTAGTATATAGGAGTGAATAAAGCCGGGGCCAGCTGGTCCCGGTTTTTTGTTAGAACATGATTCTAAATTCTCATATAAAAACAAAGCCTCCGCGATTGCGAAGGCTCGTGCCCAGGACTGGATTCGAACCAGCACGCCCTTTCGGGCACCACCACCTCAAAGTGGCTTGTCTACCAATTTCAACACCTGGGCTAAGGGAGTGCAAATATAGCGGATTTTGGACACGGAGGACACAAGGGAAACACAAAGGCCACGGGGAAATTAAAAAACATAACTCCGTGTTCTTCGTGCCCTACTCCGTGCACTTCGTGTCCTAAAAAAATTGCTACTTCCGCAGCACTATCCGGAAAGTAGTCCCCTTCCCCGGTTCAGAATGCTTTACGAAAATCTCCCCTTTATGATATTGTGAGATAATACGTTTGGAAAGACTAAGTCCCAGGCCCCAGCCCCTTTTCTTGGTGGTAAAACCAGGTTTGAACACTTTAGCGATATTCTGCCTGGATATCCCCTTGCCGGTGTCAGTCACGTCAATGACCACCGAATTTTTCTCGTCCCGCAGATCTACCTTGATATATCCCTTACCCTCCATGGCATCTAAAGCATTTTTCAAAAGGTTCTCCATCACCCAGTCGAACAGGGGCGCCGAGACCCGCGCCAGGATCTCGCTTTTTCCATGGGTATTGGTCACAAAGCTTACAGTGCCAGGCGAGCGCTTGCGGATATAGTCCACCATATCGCTGACCTGCCTGATGATATCGATCTCTTCCAGCTGGGGTTTGCTGCCGATCTTTCCAAACCGGTCCGAAACCAGCCGCAGCCTGGTCACATCTTTCCCGAGCTCCTGCACGATCGATTCATTGACCTGCTGATCTTTCATCACTTCCAGCCAGCCTTCAAGTGATGACACAGGTGTACCCAATTGGTGCGCTGTTTCCTTGGCCATGCCCGCCCAAACCTGGTTTTGCACCGAGCGGTAGCTGCTGCGTAAAGTGAGCAGGGTGACGATAATGAATAAACCAACGATCACCAGTTGAATTAGCGGGTAATAGCGAACCTCGTTGAGCAATTGCGAGTTGCCATAATAATATTTTGTATAAGTAAGCGGTTCTGTAGTGATCTCAACCAGCACAGGTGGATTCTGCGTGGCAAACCGTCGTGCCATTTTCCTTAAATACCCTGTATCGCTCACCACTTTTGCTGAATCGAGGTTAACATACTGACCAGAAGGATTGTCATTTTCATCGGTTTCTATGATGGGAATATCGACATTATCACCAGCTATCCTGTTGGTGAAAAAAAGTACATTGGGATCCTCGCTCAGGGCTTTTATTTTCAAAGATTCACCAAATGCCGTTACCCGGGCCCTTTCCTCTTTCGCGATCTTTCGTGAAACATATTGGGAGTAAAATATAGTACCCGAAACGATCAGGATCGCAATTACTGCCAGGCCGGTACGCCAGGTTAGTATTTGTTGAAACATGATCCGAAATTACGTAAAGTCTTTAGTCGATAGTCAGTTGTCGATAGTCTTGTTTGGATGCACCTCAGGATCTGATATGGATACTGGATACTGGATATTAGATACTAGAAACTCGAATTGTCGGGACCCGATCGCTATCGGAACAGTAGTGAGTCTTCAGTCGATAGTCTTGAGTCGGGAGTAGAAAACAAGCATGTTTCAATTCCTAATTACTTTATGTAGGTTTGAAAAAAATTCTATTTTCACTTAATACTTAAAATCTATTGACCCTTGACTACCCACCATTCACCACTCACTAACGACTACTGACTAGTTAAAAAGATGCCTTCAACCTGCGCCATTGTCATACTCAACTGGAACGGTAAAAAATTCCTCCAACAATTCCTTCCATCGGTATTGCAGACTACCTATCAGCCACTGCAATTCATCGTGGCTGACAATGCTTCTACGGATGATTCGGTTGCGTTTGTAAAAACCAATTACCCGGATATTCGGATTATTGAAAACGCGCAAAACTGGGGTTTTGCAAAAGGATACAATGAAGCTCTAAAACAAGTTGAAGCGGATTATTATGTGATCCTGAATTCGGATGTTGAAGTGAGCCAGGGCTGGCTTGAACCCATGGTGGAACTGCTCGATAGAAATGTTACCATCGCTGCCTGTCAGCCGCGTATCCTATCCTACCAGGAAAAAAACAGGTTTGAATACGCCGGCGCGGCAGGTGGGTGGCTCGACCAGTATGGATATCCTTTTTGCAGGGGTAGGGTTTTTGATGTTACAGAAGAAGACCTTGATCAATACAACACCTCCGTGCCGATTTGCTGGGCGAGTGGCGCGGCGCTTTTTATCCGTTCGGCCGTATTTCACCAGCTGGAAGGTTTTGACGAATACTTTTTCGCACACCAGGAAGAGATCGATCTGTGCTGGAGAATCCAGTCGGCTGGTTATAAGATCTATGCATGCCCCTCCTCCATCGTTTGGCATGTCGGAGGTGGTACACTACAAAAAGATAATCCTAAAAAAACCTTTCTCAATTTTCGCAACAACCTCATCATGCTCGCGAAGAACCTGCCGCTTTCAAAAAAAATAACAGTTATGCCGGTTCGGTTTTTTCTCGATATGATCACTGCCTGGCGGGGACTGCTGTCCGGAAAACCCGGGTACTTCCTGGCAGTCCTGAAAGCGCAATTTCATTTTATCGGCTGGGCTCTGTTTCATCAGCAAGAACAATGGAAACCCATAACTAAAAAAACTCATATAGATGGCTGGTTGCCAAAGAGTATTGTCTGGCAATTTTTCGTAAAAAAGAAAAAGACCTTTTCAGAAATTGTCATGAAAACATCATGAATTATTTAGTCTATACCCTATTTTTGCATCCTAACTTATTAAACATGTCGACAACATCCAGCGAATACCAGGAAGAGTTGCAAAAGGTCCAGGACCGGGATTTCACCCACAACTGGGTTTCATCTTCCGCTTTTTTGTTTTACCTGCAAATCGCCTGTGTGGTGGCGCTTGTCCTGGGCGGCTGTTATATGCTCAGTACCAAACGCTACAGTAAACCTGAGGTTCCGGTACAGGAAAGCACCTTGTATACACCGAAATACAAATAATTCTTTCAAAATTTTTTTGCAAAATAGCTAATCCCTATTTTTGCAACCCCTTAGTTCTTTGGAAGTCGGAACGCTGTTCCGATCAATAAATTGAAACATGCGGAAGTAGCTCATTTGGTAGAGCACGACCTTGCCAAGGTCGGGGTGGCCGGTTCGAGCCCGGTCTTCCGCTCCAGTCCTCTTGCCGTTTTGGCGGAGGATTTTTTTTGAAATTATGTTTTTGCCCCGGTGGTGGTTCCGATAGCTATCGGAATGGTAGACACGCAGGATTATATCTAATCCTTGGTTTATCGCAGGGATTAATTGCTCTTTTTAATTTTTTGCCCCGGTGGTGGTCCCGATAGCTATCGGGATGGTAGACACGCAGGATTATTTCTAATCCTTGGTTTATCGCAGGGGTTAATTGCTCTTTTTAATTTTTTGCCCCGGTGGTGGAATTGGTAGACACGCAGGACTTAAAATCCTGTTCGCAGCAATGCGAGTAACGGTTCAACTCCGTTCCGGGGCACAACTTAAAGCGACTTCTGTCGCTTTTGGTGTCTTATGTACTTCGTATATATATTATACTCGGAAAAATGTGATCGCTACTACATTGGTTACTGTGCTGATATCCCAGCTCGACTCCAAAGGCATAATTCGGGAATGGTTACGGCTACTAAGAATTGCAGACCTTACATCATTAAAGCCACAAAAACATTCTATACCGAAATGGAAGCCAGAAAAGAAGAATTACGCCTGAAAAAGCAAAAAAGCAGAAAATACCTGGAATGGCTCATTAATGGCCACTGGTAGACACGCCCCGATTAAAATCGGGGTGGCCAGCAATGGCCGTAACGGTTCAACTCCGTTCCGGGGCGCTTTCTTTCTCAACGTGTTTTTTCTTCTTTAATTCCTCCGTGCTACAACAACATTTTTATTAATTGATAAACAAACACCCAGTTGACCCCTGGTGAAAACTATCATTTTCTCCAAAACATCATTATTTTGTAAAAAAACCGGACATGCCCGATATAAAATGCCCTAATTGTCAATTCGAATTCCCGCTGGAAGAGGCCCTGAATGATGAACTGAAAGAAGCGATCGAAAAGGAAAAGCAGGAACTACGGCAAAAAATGACCGAACACCTGAGAAAAAAGGACGAGGAAATACAGCGCAGGGAAGCGGAATGGAAAGCCGCCCAGGAAAAAAGAGAAAAAGAGATCAGCCAGCAGATCGAAAATAACCTGCGCAGGAATATCACGGCCGATTTTGAAAACCAACTCAGACTACTCGAACAAAATAATAAGGATAACGAGGAAAAACTGAAACAGGCCCGCCAAAAAGAACTTGAGTTTCTTCGCAAGGAACAGGAACTAAAAACAAAAGAAGAGGAACTCGAGATCACCGTACAAAAGCACCTGCAAAAAGAAAGAGAAAAAATTACCGAAGACGTCCGCAGGCTGGAGGAACAAAAAACAGCCAACAAGGAAACCGAATTCCAACTAAAGGTAAAAGAACTCGAGAAGCAACTCGAAGACCAGAAAAAACTGGCGGAGGAAATGCGCCGTAAAGCCGAACAGGGTTCCATGCAATTGCAGGGAGAGGTACAGGAACTTGCCCTGGCAGAGATGCTCAACGCGGCATTCCCCTTCGACATCATCGCAGAAGTAGGTAAAGGAGTTCGAGGTGCCGATTGCATTCAAACCGTGCGGAATACGCTTGGCCAGGAATGCGGTAAAATTATTTATGAAAGTAAACGCACCGAACATTTCGGTGGCGACTGGATCGAAAAATTAAAAGCCGATATGCGCAACCTCGGCGCTGATATTGCCATCATTGTCACGAAGACCATGCCGCGGGGCATGGATAAATTCGGTGAGAAAGACGGTGTGTGGATCTGTAGTTTCAGCGAGATCAAAGCGGTGGCATTCATGCTGCGCGACAGCATCATCAGGATCGCGCAGGCATCAAAAAGCCAGGAGAATAAAGGCGACAAAATGCATATGCTCTATGACTACCTCACAAGCAATGAATTTGCCAGCCAGTGGAAAGCGATTCGGGAAGGATTTATGACAATGAAACTGTCCATCCAGAAAGAACGGGATGCCATGGAAAAATTATGGAAAGCAAGGGAAAAACAGCTCGAGAAAGTATTGCTGAATGCCGCACATGTGCGGGGTTCAATTGAAGGTATCGCAGGCATGGATTCTGTAGATCTCAACCTGCTGGAGGCCGGAGATACGGAAGAATAGTCTTATTTAATTTTAAATTACCCATGAAAAAAATACTCACTTTAATTGTTGGTTGTTTTCTTGTCATATCAGTTTTTGCTGCCCGCGTAGATACCATAACCATCTATAGCCAGGCCATGCAAAAGAGTTTTAAGTGTGTCGTCATCCAACCGGGCACCAGGTCGGGTATTGTGAAATGGCCTGTTGTGTATTTACTTCATGGTTATAGCGGTGACTACAGCAACTGGATCACCCGTGTGCCCTTACTCAGTCAATACGCTGACGATTTTAACCTGATGATCGTATGCCCCGATGGTGGTTATAGTAGTTGGTATCTGGATAGCCCGGTAGATTCAAAGAGCCGTTACGAAACTTATATCGCAAAGGAAGTCCCTGCATATATTGATAAAAATTATCCCACCATTGCCAACAGAAGCGGCAGGGCGATTACGGGGTTGAGTATGGGCGGACATGGAGGTATGTTCCTGGGTTTCCGGCATGCTGATATCTTCGGAGCCTGTGGAAGTATGAGTGGCGGCATGGACCTTTACGCCACCCGCAATAAATATGATCTTATAAAAAGAGTGGGCGATACCGTCACGCACGCTGCAAACTGGGAAGGTCTTTCGGTAATCAATGTAGTGGAACAATACCCGGAGGATTCGCTGGCGATCATTATCGATTGCGGCACCGAAGATTTTTTCTATGAGAGTAATCAGGCCCTGCATGCAAAAATGCTTCGCCTTAAGATCCCGCATGAATACATTGAAAGACCTGGGAAACACGATTGGAATTACTGGCGCAACGCAGTGAAGTACCAGCTATTATTTTTCCGAAACTATTTTATAGATCGAAACTTCTTTTAGACCATTGCTGCTTTTCATGGCGCGGTACATGCCTTCACTATTGAAGAGCATAGCAGCATTACCTGCGGCATCCACGCCGATCATGCCACCCTCCCCTTCCAGGCTTACCAGCTTTTCATTTACCACGATATTCATCGCGTCGTGCAGGCTGAGGCCTTTATATTCTATCAGGCAACTTACATCATATGCCGCAACGCTGCGAATAAATGGCTCGCCATGCCCAGTACAACTGATAGCACAGGTTTTGTTATTGGCATAGGTACCGGCGCCGATCAGCGGACTGTCGCCGATGCGGCCAAATTTTTTATTCGTCATCCCGCCGGTACTTGTAGCCGCCGCGATATTTCCATCTTTATCACAGGCCACAGCGCCAACAGTGCCAAATTTTTTTTCGCGCAAAGGTTCTTCGCTTTCTGGACGGCTATGATCAAGTGAATAAGTATCAGATTCACGCACCGATTTCCATTGGTCATAACGAAACTGGCTGAAGAAATAATCATCGGGTTCCAGCTTTATTCCCATACTCGCAGCGAATTCATTGGCGCCTTTACCACTTAGGAATACATGGTCGCTATGTTGCATAACTGCCAGTGCGAGTTCAACAGGATTTTTCACATTGCGCACGCCTGCCACCGCACCAGCTTTTAGTCCCGCGCCGTCCATCACGGCAGCATCCATTTCCTGAATACCTTTTTTTGTAAATACGGAGCCGCGTCCAGCATTAAAAAGAATATTATCCTCCAGTTGCACCACTGCCTGCTTTACTGCGTCGATGGCTGTGCCTCCTTTTTCCAACACGGTATATCCTGCCTGCAGGGCTTCTTCCAGGCCGCTTAGATAAGACTGCTCCAGCTCAGGCGTCATGTCCTGTCTCAATATCGTACCCGCACCACCATGCAGGGCCAGCGTGATCGTTGCCATAATTAGAAAGCGAAGTTACAAATTGGCTCAGGTACTGGCTTTTCCTTTCCCTGCCATGTAGTAAACCGGGATACCGAGTAATACAATGACAAGACCCAGCACTGATGTGGTCCATTTCGCATAAAGCAGGCCAAATGCCATGGTACCGGCCAGTAACATGTAAATAATAGGAATATAAGGATACCCCCACGCTTTATAAGGCCTTTCCGCATCAGGGCGCGATTTACGCAGACGGAAAATACCCCATATCGTGAGAATATAGAATACAAGTGTTATGAATACCACGTAATCGAGCAGTAAACCATACTTGCCGCTTAAGCACAGTACAGAAGCCCATATACATTGCGCCCAAAGCGCCCAGCCGGGGACATTATTCTTATTGAGTGTACCCGCTTTTGCAAGGAATAATTTATCCTTGGCCATCGTGTAATACACGCGGGCACCGGTCAGGATAAGGCCGTTATTACAACCAAATGTCGAGATCATGATCATGACGGCGATAACGATGGTACCTGCATCACCGAAAATATGATATGAAGCTGCTGTAGCTACCCGATCCTGTCGTGGGAATGCGATCGTAGGCTCAATGGATTCAAGTGCATAAGGCACGGCACCTTCCGTAATGGGTGGTGTAAGCGGCAGCACCGCCACATACATCAAATTGGTAAGTACGTATACCACGGTTACGACCAGGGTTCCTAAAAACAGGCTGAGCCCAACATTGCGTTTGGGATTGCGGATTTCGCCCGCGATAAAGGTCACGTTTTCCCAGGCCACACTACTGAATACCGAACCCACCATAGCCGAAGAGATCAGACCGATCGCCACCAACAACGTGGCCGGCGTTTCGAACAGGGACCAGCCGATCTGGGAACCCGCTTCATCCAGTACCGGGCGGGTAAACTTCAATTCCAGCCCCGAAGCCCAGTTTGATTCCCAAACCGATGCTTTGGCAGCGAGCAATAAGCCGAAAATAATGAGGCCAAATAAGGACAACAATTTGGCAAGGGTAAACACTCGCTGGATAAGTTTCCCGTCCTTAATACCTCTTGTATTGACCCAGGTGAGGAAAATGATCAGCGCGATAGAAACTAGTTGCGCGGGATATAAGGTGAGCCAGTCGCCGAGTTTAAAAATCACGTTCTCCGGCGTCATATTTAGGGCAGGAACAAAATAGCCTGCAAACTTACTGAAAGCAACACCAACTGCCGCGATGGTTCCGGTTTGTATGACCGTGAAAAAACTCCAGCCATATAAAAACCCGGTAAGCGGGTTGTAGGCTTCACGCAGGAATACATACTGGCCGCCGGCTTTGGGGAACATGGAGGATAATTCCCCATAGCTGACCGCTGCAAATACCGTCATGATACCTGTGATCACCCATAGTAATATCAGCCAGCTCCCGGTACCAACAAGGCGGGTCATATCGGCGCTTACAATAAAGATCCCTGAGCCTATCATTGAACCGGCAACGATCAGCGTAGCATCTTTTAATCCTAAGGTGTTTTTAAGGGAGGTCTGCTCAGCAGTAGTGGTCGTCATCAAGCAATTTTTAGCAATCAAGATAAGTATTTCATGTGATTTTATTTATCCGTTGCCTTTTTTAGTTTGAAAGAAAAAGCCCTCCCGGTGATTGGGAGGGCTGTCCTGTTACATCTAAATTATTTCTTTTGAGGTTTGTATTGCTCATTCAGCCCCCGTATCACTTCAGCTGTGATATTATAGATGGTATCCTTGTAATAAAACAACCCCTGCTCATATGCTACGATATACGAATAGCCCTTATCCCGGTTGAATTCTGTTAAGAAATCCTCGATCTTTTTCTTTACCCCGAGGTTTTTTCGCATGACAAAGTCCTGGTACTGGTGATCAAGTTCCTGCTTCAGATTGCGGTATTTTTCTTCCATCTGGCGAAGCTCGTTCTGTGCTCTTTCATAATCGGCCTGAACCATGGTACCGCTTTTTTCTTTTTGCTGATACTCCATGATCTTGTTCTTGTAAGAATTTTCAAACTTGGCAAGACTGGCCGAAAATTCCTCATCTTTTTTGGATATTTCAGCTTTGATATCTCTCACCATGGAGTAATTGCTCTCCACCGAATCCATTTCGAAATAAGCGATACGAAATGGCGCCTGGGGAGCAATTGAGTCACTTGTTGTGACCTGGGTGTCCTTAGGTCTGACAGATTTATTACTGAACTGCAAATACAATAAATACCCTGCAACAAGGGTCAGTACTACATTCCAGGCCAACAAACCATTTTTCATGTGTGCAAATTAATGATGAATAGCGGGCAAATATAATGATTCAGGTCATTTATGAAACAGTTAACAGCGAAAGTTCGTGTGGCGTCAGTCCTGAGTCGTGCGTAGTGAAGTGAGTGTAGCAAAAAGAGTTTTTGAAAATTATACTTGCACGATTTACGGCTATTGCGATAAAAAAAAGGAGCGGAAAAGTCCCGCTCCTCATTATTCATTTGCAAATTTTCACACTACCACATTTTCAAATTTTCAATTTACTTATTCTTCCTCATCAAAGGCCATGGCCTCGCGGGTGGTTTGCAGGAGTTCATATTCTTCCTTGCTACCCACGATCATGTTCTCGAACTCGCGAAGTCCGCTACCAGCAGGTATCGGGTGACCAGTGATCACGTTCTCTTTCAGGCCAAGCATATCATCGGTCTTACCGTGTATAGCGGCTGAAGACAATACCTTGGTTGTTTCCTGGAACGAGGCTGCAGATATCCAGCTCTGTACACCCAACGAAGCTTTGGTGATACCAAGCAGTGTAGGTGAAGAAGTTGCAGGCTGTGCATCGCGGTATTCAACGAGTTTCTTATCGTTGCGGCGCAATACAGAATTCTCTTCCCTTACTTCACGCAGGCTTACGATCTGCCCGGCGCGCAGCTTGGTAGAATCACCCACATCGGTTACAACTTTCTTATCAAAGATGTAATCGTTCTCTTCAACAAACTCAAACTTATCAACAGAGTCATCTTCGAGGAACCTGGTATCACCCGGATCAACGATACTTACTTTACGCATCATCTGGCGAACGATCACTTCAATATGCTTGTCATTGATCTTTACACCCTGCAGACGATAAACTTCCTGGATTTCGTTTACCACGTACTGTTGTACGGCAAACGGGCCCTGGATGGAAAGGATATCCTGTGGTGAAGTTTGGCCGTCACTCAAAGGAGAACCGGCTTTCACGAAGTCGCCATCCTGAGCCAGGATCTGCCTTGTTAGCGGCACCAGGTATTTCTTTTGCACACCGTCTTTTGCTTCGATAATGATCTCACGGTTACCACGCTTGATGGCTCCCATCGAAACCACACCATCGATCTCGGAAACCACAGCGGGATTGCTTGGGTTCCGGGCTTCGAACAACTCAGTTACACGTGGCAGACCACCGGTGATATCTCTCAGCTTACCGAGTACACGCGGGATCTTCACGATTACCTGTCCGGCTTTTACTTCATCGCCTTCATCAGGAATGATATGGCTACCGGTGGGCAGGTTATATGATTTGCTTTCTTTTCCATCTACTACGATCGAAGGGATCTTTGTTTTATCACGGGTTTCAATCACCACTTTCTCACGGTGACCAGTTTGCTCATCAGATTCTTCACGATAAGTAACACCTTCGATCACATTCTCAAACTTCAGTGTACCGTTGACCTCAGCCACGATTACGTTGTTGAACGGATCCCATGTACAGATCACATCACCCTTACTTACCTTCTGACCATCTTTCACATTAAGTGTAGCACCGTAAGGAATATTATTAGTGATCATGAGGCGATCGTTCTTGGTATCGATGATACGCACCTCACCGGTACGACCGATAACGATCTGCACCTTCTCACCTTCGTTATTCGTGGTCATTACAGAACGCAAGCCGTCAAACTGGATCGTACCATCAAACTTGGCAATAAGCGTTGAATCTACAGCAGCAGATCCGGCCACACCACCCACGTGGAAGGTACGCAGGGTAAGCTGTGTACCAGGCTCACCGATCGACTGTGCAGCGATGATACCAACCGCATCTCCTTTCTGGGCCAGTATACCGGAAGCCAGGTTCTTACCATAACATTTCACGCAGCATCCACGTTTGCTTTCGCAGGTGAGTACTGAACGGATCTCAATCGTTTCAATGCCTGCTTCCTCGATCTTCCTTGCAATTGCCGGAGTGATTTCCTCGCCTGCAGCGATGATCAGGTTGTCGTTTTGCAGGTCAAATACATCGTGAAGCGATATACGGCCGGCAATACGGTCAGACAATGGTTCGATGATGTCTTCATTATCCTTTAATGCGGAAGTGGCAATACCACGTAATGTTCCGCAATCTTCTTCTGTGATTACAACGTCCTGGGCTACGTCTACCAGACGACGGGTTAGGTAACCGGCATCGGCTGTTTTAAGGGCCGTATCCGCAAGACCTTTCCGCGCACCGTGCGTAGAGATAAAGTAATCCAATACGTTCAGTCCGCTCTTGAAGTTGGACAGGATCGGGTTTTCGATGATCTCGGAACCGGTAGAACCAGATTTTCTTGGTTTTGCCATCAATCCCCTGATACCGGCAAGCTGCTTGATCTGCTGCTTGGAACCCCGGGCGCCTGAATCCAGCATCATATACACGGAATTGAATCCCTGCTTGTCGCTGCTCAGTTCACGTATCAACGTTTCTGTGATCCGCGTATCCACACGGCTCCAGATATCTACAGTCTGGTTATATCGCTCGTTGTTTGTAATAAGACCCATGTTGTAGTTGTCCCATACCTCGTCTACTTCATTCTTCGCGTTCTCCAGCAATTCCTCTTTGATATCAGGTATGATCAGGTCATTAATACTGAATGACAGTCCACCCTGGAAGGCGGTACGGAAACCGAGCTGCTTGATATCGTCGAGGAACTTAGCCGTTTTTGGCACATTAGTGATCTCGATGATCTCACCGATGATGTCACGGAGATTTTTCTTGGTTAGCAGGGCATTTACAAAACCAGCTTCGGCAGGAACGTACTGATTAAAGATCACGCGTCCTACGGTAGTCTCGATCAGTTTGTGCTCCAGCAAACCATCTGCATTGCGGATATTGGCTTTCACCTTGATCCACGCATGCAGGTCGATCGCACCTTCGTTATAGGCAATGATCACTTCTTCTGTAGAATAGAATGCCTTGCCTTCTCCTTTTACCTTTTCGGTAGTTGTGGATTTTATTCCTTTAGAAAGATAATACAGACCGAGTACCATGTCCTGCGATGGCAGCGTGATCGGTGTACCATTCTGCGGGTTTAGAATATTATGTGATGCCAGCATCAACAGCTGTGCTTCCAGGATTGCCGCGTTGCTTAACGGAACGTGTACAGCCATCTGGTCACCATCAAAGTCGGCGTTGAACGCGGTTGTTACCAGCGGGTGCAGCTGTATCGCTTTACCTTCTATCAGCTTAGGCTGAAATGCCTGGATAGAAAGGCGGTGCAGCGTCGGGGCACGGTTGAGTAACACAGGGTGTCCTTTCAGGATATTTTCAAGGATATCCCAAACTATCGCCTCTTTTTTATCAACGAGCTTTCTCGCCGATTTTACCGTTTTCACGATACCTCTTTCGATCAGCTTACGAATAATAAATGGCTTGAAAAGCTCGGCAGCCATATCTTTTGGCAAACCGCACTCGTGCAATTTCATTTCAGGACCTACGACGATAACCGAACGACCAGAGTAGTCAACACGTTTACCCAACAGGTTCTGACGGAAACGACCTTGTTTACCCTTCAACACATCACTCAGTGATTTCAACGCACGGCCACCCTCTGCTTTCACCGCATTTGATTTACGGCTGTTGTCAAACAAGCTGTCGATCGCTTCCTGCAACATACGTTTTTCGTTACGCAGAATCACTTCCGGCGCTTTGATCTCCAACAATCTTTTCAAACGGTTATTACGGATAATAACACGGCGATACAGGTCATTGAGATCGGATGAAGCGAAGCGACCACCATCCAGCGGCACAAGCGGACGCAGTTCAGGTGGAATAACCGGAATATATTGCATTACCATCCACTCAGGGCGGTTGGTGATACGTGTATTGGCGTCACGGAAAGCTTCAACCACACTCAGCCTCTTTAACGCATCAGCTTTCCTTTGTTGTGAAGTTTCAGTTGCCGCGGCATTACGCAGGTCAAATGAAAGCTGATCCAGATCAATGCGTTGCAGCATATCATGAACTGCTTCGGCACCCATCTTGGCGATGAACTTGTTGGGATCATCATCAGGGAGGTATTGATTATCCTTCGGCAATGTCTCCAGGATATCAAGATATTCTTCCTCTGTCAACAGGTCGCCAACATTCTGTCCTTTATCAGCACGGATACCAGATTGGATAACCACGAACCTTTCATAGTATACGATGGTCTCAAGCTTCTTGGAGCTCACACCCAACAGGTAGCCGATCTTGTTTGGTAATGATTTAAAATACCAGATATGAACAACAGGCACCACCAGTTTGATATGGCCCATTCTTTCACGGCGTACTTTCTTTTCAGTTACTTCCACCCCGCAGCGGTCGCAAACGATTCCTTTATAGCGGATGCGTTTGTATTTGCCGCAGGCACATTCATAATCTTTTACCGGGCCAAATATTCTTTCGCAAAACAAGCCATCTCTTTCAGGTTTGTATGTACGATAGTTGATCGTTTCAGGCTTCAGCACTTCACCGTAGCTTCTTTCCAGGATGGTATCCGGGGAAGCCAGGCCGATGGTGATCTTTGAAAACGTAGCTCTTGGACGATTTTCTTTTTTGAATGCCATGTTTTTATTTCGATTTCTTGTTATTAACGATGTTTGGTGAGTCGTGAATCGTGAGTCGTGAGTGAATTTTGTACCCAAACTCACTACTCACTATTCACTATTCAAATTTCAAATCCAGTCCCAGTCCCCTCAGTTCATGTACCAATACATTGAACGATTCAGGAACGCCGGGTCTTGGAATATTATCACCTTTCACGATTGCCTCGTAAGTCTTGGCACGGCCGATGATATCATCCGATTTCAGCGTCAACAGTTCCTGTAGGATGTTGGATGCACCGTATGCTTCGAGTGCCCATACCTCCATCTCACCAAAACGCTGTCCACCAAACTGGGCTTTACCACCCAAAGGCTGTTGCGTGATAAGACTGTATGGTCCGATCGAACGGGCGTGCATCTTATCATCAACCATGTGGTGAAGTTTGATCATATAGATGATACCCACCGTTGCTTTCTGGTGAAAACGCTCACCTGTTTCACCATCATAGAGATAAGTGTGACCGAACTTAGGCAGACCTGCCTGCTCAATATATCCAGCGATCTCTTCCGTAGTAGCACCGTCGAATATCGGGGTAGAGAATTTCAGACCAAGTTTCTCACCAGCCCATCCCAACACTGTTTCATAGATCTGTCCCAGGTTCATACGGCTCGGTACACCAAGAGGGTTCAGCACCACATCTACCGGTGTTCCGTCCTCGAGGAAAGGCATATCTTCCTGGCGAACGATCTTGGCTACAATACCCTTATTACCGTGACGACCCGCCATCTTATCACCTACTTTCAACTTACGTTTTACAGCCAGGTAAACTTTCGCCAGTTTCAATACACCGGCAGGCAGTTCGTCACCGATCGAGATATTGAATTTCTCTCTTTTGTAACGACCCAGTTCTTCGTTGTACTTGATATTATAATTGTGAAGCAGGATATTGACCTGGTCATCCACTTTTTTATCACCTGTCCATCCGAGAGGATTGATATTCGCGTAATCCAGACCGCTCAGATTGCGGGTAGTAAATTTGGCGCCTTTACCAATCTGTACTTCACCGAAATTATTGCTAACACCAGCTGATACGTGGTCTTTCAGCAGGGTGGTCAGCTTCTCCAGCAGGACCTCCATCAGGTCAGCCTCGTTCTTTTCATGGATCTTTTCCAGTTTATCCATGGCAGCCCTTTCCCTCACTTTCGCGTTCTTATCTTTCTTGGCTCTTTGGAAAAGCTTCTTACCGATCACCACACCTTCCACACCATTGGGTGCTTTCAGCGAAGCGTCTTTTGCGTCACCGGCTTTGTCGCCAAAGATGGCACGCAACAGTTTCTCTTCCGGTGTAGGATCGCTCTCTCCTTTCGGAGTGATCTTACCGATCAGGATATCGCCCTCGTTGATGGTAGCGCCAATGCGAATGATACCGTTCTCATCGAGATCCTTGGTAGCTTCTTCCGATACGTTTGGAATATCCGGTGTCAGCTCTTCTTCACCCAGTTTTGTATCACGTACTTCCAGTTCATATTCGGAAATGTGAACCGAGGTGAACATATCTTCTCTCACCACTCTTTCACTGATCACGATGGCATCCTCGAAGTTGTAACCTTTCCAGGGCATGAATGCCACTTTCAGGTTTTTACCAAGTGCCAGCTCACCATTTTGGGTAGCGTATCCTTCAGTCAGGAAGTCACCTCTTTTCACCTTCTGCCCTTTCTTAACGGCAGGGTTCAGGTTGATACAGGTTTCCTGGTTGGTTTTTATAAATTTAGTCAGTCTGTACACACGAAGATCTTCTTCAAAGCTCACCAGCTTTTCTTCCGCGTCGCGGTCGTAGCGAACATGAATTTCGTTAGCGTCTACAAACTCTACCACGCCATTACCTTCTGCGTGGATCTGGATCCTCGCATCACGGGCAGCTTTTCCTTCAAGGCCGGTACCAACAATAGGTACATCAGCACGGATCAGCGGCACTGCCTGGCGTTGCATGTTTGATCCCATCAGCGCACGGTTGGCATCATCATGCTCCAGGAATGGAATCAGTGATGCACTCAGACCCACGATCTGGTTGGGTGCAACGTCCATGAACTCTACTTCGTTTTTGTCGAGTATCGGGAAGTCGCCTGTTTCGCGGCTTACGATCCTTTCTTCAACGAAGTTTCCTTTCTCATCTAATTGTGTGTTGGCCTGCGCGATCTTTGCAAGGTCCTCTTCCTCGGCACTCAGGAACTGAAGTTCCTTCATGTTTACCTTTCCTTCGCTCACCTTCCGATAAGGCGTTTCAATAAAGCCCATATCGTTGATCTTGGCGTGTACGCAGAGGGTCGATATCAAACCGATGTTCGGACCTTCCGGTGTTTCTATCGTACAAAGACGGCCATAGTGTGAATAGTGTACGTCACGAACTTCGAAGCCGGCTCTTTCACGGCTCAGACCGCCTGGCCCGAGTGCGGAGATACGACGCTTGTGCGTGATCTCAGATAGCGGGTTGGTTTGGTCGAGGAATTGTGAAAGCTGTGATGTACCAAAGAATGAGTTGATCACTGAAGAAAGTGTTCTGGCGTTGATCAGGTCAACCGGGGTGAACACTTCGTTATCACGTACGTTCATTCTTTCGCGAATGGTTCTTGCCATACGGGCCAGACCCACACCGAACTGAGCATATAATTGCTCACCTACGGTACGAACGCGACGGTTGCTCAGGTGATCGATATCATCAATCTCGGCTTTACCATTGGTAAGGCGTACCAGGTATTTTATGATCAGGATGATATCTTCCTTGGTCAGTGTCTTTTGATCCAGCGGCGCATCCAGGTTCAGTTTGCGGTTGATCTTGTAACGGCCAACTTCACCCAGGTCATAACGTTTGTCGCTGAAGAATAATTTATCGATAATGCCTCTTGCTGTTTCATTATCCGGAGCATCAGCGCCACGAAGCTGGCGATAGATAAACTGTACCGCTTCGAGCTCACTGTTGGAAGTATCTTTATTCAGGGTGTTGTAGATGATCGCATAGTCACCACCCACATCTTCTCTCTGGATAAACACGCCTTTCAGTTCCATATCAGAAATAATATCGATCGCTTCTTCATCCAGCACGGTATCGCGTTCCATCACGATTTCGTTGCGTTCGATCGAAACCACTTCACCGGTATCCTCATCCACGAAATCTTCTACCCAAGTTCTCAGCACGCGGGCAGCAAGGCGTTTACCAATATATTTTGAAAGTGTTTTCTTATCTGTAGCTACTTCATCGGCCATACCAAACAGTTCAAGGATATCCTTATCTGTTTCGTAACCGATAGAGCGCAACAGGGTTGTTACGGGGAATTTTTTCTTACGGTCGATGTACGCGTACATCACATTGTTGATGTCTGTCGCGAACTCCATCCACGCGCCTTTGAAAGGAATGACCCTTGCCGAGTAGATCTTGGTCCCGTTGGGGTGAATAGACTGACCAAAAAATACACCTGGTGAACGGTGCAGCTGGCTTACCACTACACGCTCTGCACCGTTGATCACGAATGTACCGCGGGGAGTCATGTAGGGGATATTGCCCAGGAACACGTCCTGTACGATGGTTTGGAAATCCACGTGCTCCTCGTCATTACAGCTGAGTCGCAGTTTTGCCTTCAGGGGAACGGCATAAGTAAGACCGCGCTCCATACATTCTTCGATGGTGTAACGTGGCGGATCAATGAAGTAATCCAGGAATTCCAGTACAAAGATGTTACGAGTGTCAGTGATCGGGAAATTGTCCTTAAACACCCGGAACAAACCCTCGATATTACGTTTGTCGGGAGTAGTCTCTAACTGGAAAAACTCTTTGAAAGACTGGATCTGCACTTCAAGTAGGTCGGGCGTTTCAGCAAGGTGCTTGATCTTACCAAAATCCACCCTGTGATTCAATTTTGTTGAAGACATATGTGAAAAACCGGTTTTAAAGAATTCAGGACGTACAAATCACTTACCTTCTCTTATTTTAGAAAAAACAAAAGATGGTGAAATTCAACTACTTAGATGTGATCTGGAACGTCAAAATATTTTTGGCCAAAATAAAGGACTGCAAAGGTAAGGATTAAAACTATTCTGACAAGAAAAAGTTGGCGACAAAAACCCCGCCAAAAAACTGTTAAAAAACTGATTTTCCGTGCTTCGGCGATCCTACCTTGAACAAAAATGTTCGCAATGAAGTGGTGGAAGGAAGTGTTTGTCGATTATTTAAGCTTCTCGGTCAAAGAACGCCTGGGCGCTCTGTTTATCCTGCTTGTCATTTCCCTGTCGATATCACTACCAATGGTCTTTTCTAAAACCGGGGCCGCGGGTGCTCAGGAAGCCGACAGTACCTGGATGGCCGCGATCGCCCAACTGGAACGGCAATCACCGCCGGATGACAGGAAGTCCAACCGCAAGGAGTACGATAACGAGTATTATCAGTATGACAGGCGTCCGTCAAACCCAGCCCGGCCGGAGCAACGAGCTCAGCTATTTTTCTTTGATCCCAATACCATTTCCGGCGAAACATGGAAAAAACTCGGGCTTTCACAGAAAACCATACAAATCATATTAAACTACCGGGCGCATGGTGGCCAATTCAGAAAACCGGAAGACCTGGCAAGGATCTATGGCCTTCGCCGGGAAGACTATGAACGCATTGCACCCTATATCCGGATAGAAACCAAAGAAAACAAGTCGACCGACGAGTACCCCAGGCCTGCATTTTCTTCAAAACAAAAACACAGTTACGAACCCGTCGACATCAATACCGCCGACACGACGGCATTTATAAACCTACCAGGTATTGGCAGTAAACTGGCTTCCCGGATCATAAACTTCCGGGAAAAACTCGGCGGGTTTCACAGTATCGAACAGGTCAGCGAAACCTATGGTCTACCCGACTCAACTTTTCAAAAGATCAGGGCTTATTTTAAATTGGGAAACTCACCCGTAAGAAAAATCAATATCAACGCCGCCGCCCTTGATGAAATGAAAGATCATCCCTATATCAGGTTCAAACTTGCGCAGGCAATCCTGGCATACCGGAATGAACACGGCCCCTTTCAAAAAATTGATGATCTAAAAAAACTGATGGCCTTTTCAGATGACCAATTGACAAAACTTTCGCCCTATCTCAGTGTAGGTGAATAAAGGTTGGCGATCATGCGCATCACAAAGTATAAATCCACTAAGGTAATTTTGCCATGCTGTATTTTTTTCCATCCCATTTGCCCAGGTATGAGGTTCTGCCTTTGCCCTGGCAGGACTCACATTGGATTTTTTGCACATGCTGCACGACTTTGTCCTGCGTTTTTGTAGTGACCTGCTCGCTTACAGTAGAGTAAGTTTTTGTCCAGGTACCGGTCTTAACATCAAATGCCTCGGACCTGAGTGTTTGCACCGGTGAGGTCGTATAGGTTTTTGTCTCTCCCTTTACTACTTCTCTTGTTTCAAGATAGGTATGTCCATCGCCATCACATTTTCTACAAAGGCTGTGGCCAGTGATTGCGTGAGTTTCGGGATCCACCGAACCTATCACCTTCACCGCTTCCCAGGTGAATTCGTATAGCCAATCGACCGCCTTACTGTTGGGATCGTTAAACACTTCTGATTTAGTATAGAAACTGGGTACTACACGTTCAAACACCGGCGGTACGAATACCAGGCCGTTCGCATATTTCAAACCCTGTAGGTTTGTCTTTTTATCCGTGAAGTGGATCAACCCATTCGATAGTACATAACTATAAACTTCGTTTGGAGACGGCATCGCAACGCCAGGCCCCTCCCCTTTTGTCATATTCCCGCTTTTTTCTCCGAGATAAGACATGCTTGAGGCACTGTTCATCAGCAATATTCGGTCTGGAACATTGTCGAATAAATAGTCGTAGGCAGTAGAATCATAACTCAGTTTAACCCCATCGAATATATACCATTTGCCTTCGGGCGATCTTAGAAACACATCACGGTAAAATGATTTTACACCTGTTACTTGTATAGGAACATCTATTTGCTTTTCCGAACGCAGGTCAAACAGTTTATAATAACCGTTCATCTTTGCAAACGCAATTCCGTGTTGTCCATCTTTTACCCGTTCAGGCACCTCTATGGTATCATATAATGCAGGGAGAACTACTTCGGTAGACAAAATCCCATATTTCCCTGCTTTGGAAAAAAGATTCACCACGTCGTATTTACCATTGTTAAAGCCTTTGACAATATATCTTACGTTTTTGGCATCCCCTATCCACTCAGTCTTTTCGCCCTCCTTATTTAAATAAAACTTTTTACCATTCTTGAATACGATCCAGGTGCCATTTTTGGTATGGTGATCAGCCCTGACTTCATTGATAACGGGTTCAAAACTCACGCTGTCATATTCGTAACGACTGTCGGAAAAGTAACGGCTATCCCAGGCTCCGGCAGCCCATTTGCCATTTTCGCCAAGTAACGCCAGGGGATGTAATTTATTCTCTATTGAGACAGTTGCAAATTTGAAGTCTACGGCCTTACTTTTCAGAGTAAATATGGGTGGAATGATCTCGCGTCTCAAAGACTGGGTGTAAAGCATATCAGCATTCTCATAAAAACTGGTCAGGTAGGCACCCTGCCGGGCGATAAACAACGATAACCGGTACCTTCGGTTATAGGATGGGAAATACTCCCGCGTGCTTAGCAGTATCAGCGTGTCATAGATCGGTGGCACAATCCACGGCCTAGTAAGAACTACTTCATTGGATTTCTTATTTTTCTTGGGGGTCACCGGCAAAACAAGGGTTTCATTTACCGCTCCATATTTTCCATTTTCCTCCACGACCCGAATACTGGTAGTCTCCTGTGCCAGGGCAGTGGACACCCAAAGACAGCATAAGATGAATTTCAAAAACGCTTTCATATAGTGTGTGGCTTACGCACAAGATATTAAACTTATTGAGCATTTCTAAACGCGTGCTTTATTTATCAACCTGGCTTACATAAACAGGTTCATACAACAAAAAACCCTTTGTACAATGACAAAGGGTTTTGTTTTATCAGTATTGATAAGCTTAAGCGATCTCAACATCAGCACCTGCTTCTTTCAGCTTAGCTGCGATATCTTCAGCTTCTGCTTTAGATACACCTTCTTTCAAAGGTTTTGGTGCGCCATCTACCAGGTCTTTTGCTTCTTTCAAACCTAAGCCGGTAAGATCTTTAACGATCTTCACAACGTTCAGTTTAGAAGCACCTGCGCTTTTCAGGATCACATCGAATGCAGTTTTTTCTTCAGCTGCAGCGGCACCTTCGCCACCACCTGCTGCTGCAACTACAGTTGCTGCTGCTGGTTCGATACCATACTCAGATTTAAGGAAATCTGCCAGTTCCTGTACTTCTTTTACTGTTAAGCCTACCAGGCTTTCTGCTAATGCTTTTACGTCTGCCATTTTGATTTAATTTTTACCGTCTTCATTTTGCTGTCTCTGTTAACAAAGAACATCAATCCGACGGCAGTTTAAAAAAATTGTTTATATAGTATAGCTTCGAGCTGTGAGCAACGAGCTACGAGCCAATGCTCGCCGCTCACAGCTCGTCGCTCGCAACTTGCTACTCTGTGGGTGCCGCAGCTTCAGCGCCTGCTGACTGCTTTTCGTGGTGGTGCAATAATGCAGCCAGTACACGTTTCGCAGGTGATTGCAGTAAGCCGATCACTTCGCCGATCAGTTCGTTCTTCGTCTTGATCTGGGTAAGTGTTTTCAGGCTGCTGTCGCCGGTGTATACATCACCATTGATAAACGCCGCTTTGAGTTCAGGCCTTTCTGCATTATTAGCCTTGCGGAAAGAACTGATGATCAGTGCGGGTTCTTTAGGATTCTCTGAGAACAACAGGGCAGTCACCTTGTGAAGGGAATCATACACGCCTGAATATTTTTCATTGTCAAGTGATTCCAGCGCTTTTTTGATCAGGGTGTTCTTTGCCACCTTCATTTCTACCTTCTTGTCAAAGCAGGCGTGACGCAATTTACCTACCTGTTCTACCGTCAGCGATTCTGTATCGGTAACGTAGAAGTTGTTGTATTGCGAGAACTTGCCTTTCAGCAGTTCAATCACTTCGTTTTTTTGATCTTTAGTCATTTTATAAAAATTTTTGACTTTCTAAAGTTTAAAGACTTCTGCAAACCTTCGTGGGAAGGATTGACCGGCTTTAGTGAATAAATGCTTTTGTATCGATCGCGATACCAGGGCTCATGGTGCTGGCCATACTGATACCTTTCATGTAAGTACCTTTCGCAGTTGAAGGCTTAGCGCGGATGATCGCGTTAAGCAACTCCTGGCTGTTTTCAGCAATTTTTTCGGGTGAAAAACTTACACGGCCGATAGAAGCATGAATGATACCTACTTTATCAACCTTAAACGCGATCTTACCACCTTTTACATCGTTTACCGCGTTTGCAACATCATTGGTTACGGTGCCGGTTTTAGGGTTGGGCATCAGGTTGCGTGGACCCAGGACTTTACCCAGTTTACCAATTTTTGGCATCACTGAGGGAGTGGCGATGATCACATCTACATCTACCCAGCCGCCTTCAATCTTTTGAACATACTCATCCAGGCCAACGAAATCGGCGCCGGCAGATTTTGCTTCGGCTTCTTTATCGGGAGTGCAGAGTACTAAAACTTTTTTTGTCTTACCTGTACCATGTGGCAGATTTACGGTACCGCGGATAGCCTGGTCAGCCTTCTTGGGATCAACGCCGAGGCGAACGTGCAGGTCAACTGAAGCATCAAACTTGCAGGTAGAGATTTCTTTAACCAGGGCAGACGCTTCTTTCAGTGAATAAGCTTTGTTTTTATCCACCTTCGCGTTTACTACTTTTCTTTTTTTACTGATGAATGCCATTTTCTAATTTTTTAAAGGATTTCACAAAGTCCCCACTGGGGATTCGGGGCTTAATTCTCCCAGGGAGCTTTTCCCTCTACGTTGAGCCCAAGGCTGCGCGCAGTACCAGCCACCATTTTCATAGCGCTTTCGACTGTAAAGCAGTTCAGGTCGGGCATTTTGTCTTTCGCGATAGCCTCCACCTGATCCCAGGTAACCTTACCAACTTTGGCACGGTTGCTTTCTTTGGAACCTTTTTGAATTTTCGCGGCCTCCATCAACTGAATAGCTGCGGGGGGTGTTTTGATGACAAAGTCAAAACTTTTATCAGTATAAACGGTAAGTAACACGGGAAGTACCTTTCCCATTTTGTCCTGCGTTCTTGCATTGAACTGCTTGCAGAATTCCATGATATTTACACCCTTGGAACCTAAAGCAGGACCGATCGGAGGTGCAGGGTTGGCCTGGCCGCCCTTGCACTGTAGCTTTACAAAGCCAGAGATTTCTTTTGCCATTTTCTTTGATTTATTGGTTCAAACGTCCGTATCATACGGACTCCCAAATTCCTCCATTGTTCACCCGGCAGGGAGAACATGGCTTCAACTTTTTCTGCACGGTTTAACCCGGCAAATAAGAAAGAACTAATTGGGGCGGCAAAGGTAAGGGTAATTATTGGATTGGTAAAGGATTTTTTTATGATCCCGGGGCCATTCCCCAACCCCTGTAATCTTTCTACCCTACCGCGAGATAAAATCTCCGTATACCCACTGCATCAGGGCCTTACCTGCTTCCACCTGGGACTCACCCACCCCGCCTTCGGTGTGTATCGGCTGTTTCCCAACATTATCATAGATCAGGGTGCCCGACGAATCAACCAGTCCAAACCCATTATTGAAGGTAAAAAAGGCCCATTCCCGGGCAGAACTATCGGCCATATTCCTGCTAAATGGAAAATCATCGCCCTTAAAACCCAGTTGTCGCGTCAACGTACTGGCAATGTCCAGTTGGGAAACAACTTTGTCCACCAGCTTGGCTTTCTCCACCGCGCCCCCCAGGAATAGTATAGGTATCCTGAAATCATCAGCCTTGTTGTCGCTTTTTGGCAAGGGGTGACCATGGTCCCCGGTTATGACCACGACCGTATTATTCCACCAGCGCTGGCGTTTACACTCATCGATGAATTCATGCACCACTGCGTCGGTATAATGCATGGAGTTAAGAAACTTGTCCGTATTATCATTACCACTGAATACCGGCGGAACCGGGGTTTCAAAAGGTTCATGACTGGTAAGGGTAAGCCAGGTAGCAAAAAAAGGCTGCTTTGCTTTATTGATATCGGAGATCACACGTTTCATCACAATACCATCGTGTGCGCCCCATTTTGAATTCATATCCTTTTCATCAAAATCGTCTTTACCTATTATGGGATCAAATCCTCCATACAAGAGATAGGATTTTATATTGGCAAACTCGGGTTCACCGCCATAAAAGAATGGTGAGGAATAACCTTTTTCTTTAAAAAACTTTGAAAGCACCTGCAAAGTCTGCGATTTGGCCGGGGAATGAATGATGGTAGTTGCCGGCATCGCCGGATAACCGCTCAGGATCGCCGGAATTCCCTTGTTGGTTCGGTCGCCACTCGCAAAAGCATTACTAAAATAAACTCCTTCATTCCGAAGGCGATTGAAGTGAGGTGTTACTTCCACCTGTTCAATCGCGAGATCCAGGACTTTCTGCGTAAAACTTTCCCAGATGATAAAAAGGATGTTGACAGAATCGTTGTCCTTCGAACGAATGAACTGGTATGTTTTATCTGATGCAGCATACAGACTATCTGTAACCATCTTCAGTTTCTCCGGTTGCAGGTACTGATATGGATTTTTACCCGAAGAACCTTTACTCACCAGGCTATGTAGAAAATTCCAGGACGCATTGATCGCGGCATGGTTAGCAAAATTATTCGTAGAAAAATATACACTGCTTTGATTTAATGGAGCCAGTTGAAAACCACCCCTGATCGGAATGATCAGGCTTCCCATCAATAGTAAGATCAACAAGGCGGTGATAATTCTGAACCTGGTTTGTGGACCAAAGAATATTTTCCTGATTATTTTATTAAACGCAAAAAAGAACAGCGCGACCACCACCACGAAACCAATCGCGAACCAAAACAGTGGCAGGTGACTGACAGATGCCAGGGCTTCCCTCGGCGTGGACAGGAACTTTAGTGGCGTCGTATCGATCCTGAAACCCCATTGGGCATAAACTTCGAGGTCGGCAATGGAGAGGAGCAGGATAAGCAGTAGTACAATAAATGTGTACACTTTATAGACCAGGGGTTGCCGGAAAAACGACAGGACCAGGCTTAGCAACACTAAAACACAAACAGGTGCCAGGATATAAGCTGCTACTGACAGGTCCATCTTCATCCCATACCACAAAGTCGACAAAGCTGTTCCCCGGCTAAGCTGGCTTGTCTTTTCAAGATGATACAATAGAAAACTGATGCGCATCAATTCAAAGAACAATACCCAGCTAATAAAATAAAGCAGTAAAAATTTGAACTTCGAAGTCATTACTAAAAATAAAAACCGGCAGGATCATATCCATGCCGGTCCAAAAAGTTGCTTCTAAAAACTGTCTAGCTTATTTTTTCCACCTGCATGTAATTAAGTTCAACAGGCGTAGACCGGCCGAATATCTTAACCGTTACTTTTAATTTCTTCTTTTCATCATTTACATCTTCGATCACTCCGTTGAAGTCGTTGAATGGTCCTTCGATGATCTTGATGGTCTCTCCTACGATAAAGGGCTCGCTCATGCTTATACCGCCTGCTTCCGCCATTTCATCCATTTTACCAAGCATCTTGTTCACTTCCGCTTTGCGCAAGGCGATTGGATTTTCTTTGCCAAGGAAATGAATAACGCTGTTGGTATTTTTAATGGTATCCCTGAGATCGTCACTGAGTTTTCCGTCGAGCACTTCAATCATCACATAGCCGGGATAGTAGTTGCGCTCACGCATGACTTTTTTCCCGTTCACTACTTTATATACTTTCTCCACAGGCAGGAAAACCTGTTTGACCACATCGCTCCAGCCGCCTCTGGATATCTCCTTGTCAAGGTATTCTTTTACCTTTCTTTCCTTACCGCTAACTACCCGAAGTACGAACCACTTTGAGTCCTGCTGCGCATGCTCTTTATTTTCCGTCGTAACTTCCATTAGTTATAGAATTGATTATATACAAATTTCAAAGTACCGGCGATCCCCATATCCATCAGCCAGATAACCCCGGTTATAATAATGGTGGCAACGAGTACGATCATGGTTGACTGTTGAAGCTGCTGCCAGTTAGGCCAGGTCACTTTTTCAGTAAGTTCCTTGTACGACTCTTTTAAATAACTGGTAATCTTGTTCATACAACAATTTAAAATTTGAAATTTTGAAAATTTGATAATGAACTTAGAAAGTCGACATTTTTCAAATTGTCAATTTATTTCGCACGGGCACTAGGATTCGAACCCAGATCAAAGGTTTTGGAGACCCGTATGCTACCGTTGCACCATGCCCGTATATTTCTAGACCCGTATCCCGCTATCAGCGGGACCATGCCCGTAGAAAGCTAAAAGCTATCCTCCAACTGGCGGACAGCTTTTAGCATATGTCACAAAGATATAAAATCTTTTGTAAAATAAAGCCTGACGGCTCGTAGCCAAAAGCTCGTAGCTCGCAGCTTCATTTATTTAATGATCTCAGTCACCTGGCCGGCACCAACAGTACGACCACCTTCGCGGATCGCGAACTTCAAACCTTTCTCCATCGCGATAGGTTGGATCAGTTTTACTGTCAGCGATGTGTTATCGCCAGGCATTACCATCTCAGTTCCTGCGTTCAGTTCAACTTCACCGGTAACGTCTGTTGTACGGAAGTAGAATTGAGGGCGGTATTTGTTGAAGAATGGTGTATGACGACCACCTTCATCTTTGCTCAGTACGTAAACTTCGCATTTGAATTCAGTGTGTGGAGTGATAGATCCGGGTTTTACGATTACCATACCACGACGGATCTGGGTTTTTTCAATACCACGGAGCAGCAGACCTGCGTTATCACCAGCTTCACCTTCATCCAACAGTTTGCGGAACATTTCCACACCTGTAACTGTAGAAGTCAAAGGCTGTTCGATCAGACCAACGATCTCAACTGGCTCACCAACTTTGATACGACCTCTTTCGATACGTCCTGTAGCAACAGTACCACGACCTGTGATAGAGAATACATCCTCTACAGACATCAGGAATGGCAGATCAACCGGACGTGGAGGCAGCGGAATATAGCTATCAACGGCAGCCATCAGTTCGTTCACTGCGGTTACCCATTGCTCTGTGCCAGCCAGGGCGCCAGTTGCAGAACCTTTAATGATCGGAGTGTTGTCGCCATCAAAGCCATTCTTTGTCAACAGCTCGCGGATTTCCATTTCAACGAGTTCCAGAAGCTCAGGATCGTCAACCAGGTCAACTTTATTCATGAAAACCACCATGCTGGGTACACCTACCTGGCGGGCAAGCAGGATGTGCTCCCTTGTCTGGGGCATAGGACCATCAGTAGCGGCTACAACTAAAATAGCTCCGTCCATCTGGGCAGCACCAGTGATCATGTTCTTTACATAGTCAGCGTGACCAGGGCAGTCAACGTGTGCATAGTGACGGTTATCAGTTTGATATTCAACGTGCGCAGTGTTGATCGTGATACCTCTTTCTTTTTCCTCCGGGGCGCCATCAATCTCATCATATTTTCTCGCCTGTGCAAGACCTCTTTTAGAAAGGATCTCGGTAATAGCGGCAGTCAATGTGGTTTTACCATGGTCAACGTGACCAATTGTGCCAATGTTTACGTGGGGTTTCTCCCTCTTGAAGGTCTCTTTTGACATTGTTATCGATTTTTAGTTGTGTTTCGAATGTTTGTTTAGTTATTGAACAAAGCGTTGAGCCGTTAAAGGGAATTGAACCCTTGACCTCTTCCTTACCAAGGAAGTGCTCTACCACTGAGCTACAACGGCAATAGTTCAGTAGGCAGTAACAGTTGGCAGTTCCCGGGCAGTGCCGCCGAGCAACTGCAGACTATCAACAGCAGGCTACCAACTGATGAGAGCGGAAGACGAGGCTCGAACTCGCCACCTATAGCTTGGAAGGCTATCGCTCTACCAAATGAGCTACTTCCGCTGATTGCTTGAAAATAGGAAAGCCCTGGCTTTTGAAGGCTTCCAATTTTTCAAAAAAAGAACTGTTGTTGTGGAGTCATTTAAAACATCTTCGCATTTCCACATTTCCACATTTCCAAATTAAAACGTGGGCAGAGAAGGATTCGAACCTCCGTACTCCGAAGAGAACAGATTTACAGTCTGTCGCCTTTAGCCACTCGGCCATCTGCCCAAAACAAGATCAAAACAAAGCTGCCTTTGCCCGATTTGCTAGCTGAGCCACTTGTCGGAATCGAACCAACGACCTACTGATTACAAATCAGTTGCTCTACCAGCTGAGCTAAAGTGGCGCTTTTTCCTTATTTATCAAGGCATACCGCCGAGAAAAATGTAATAATAAAGAACTTACCCCTAAAATTTTAGGAAGGCAAAGGTAAGGGAATTTAAGAATTGCAAAAATTTTGAAAGGGGAATTTTTTATTTGTTTTCAGGTAGTTGGGAGGAGAGGCTGGATGCTGGATGCTGGATACTTGATACTAGATGCTGGATATTGGATGCTGGATGTTTCCAGTTCCCCTCTACTTGGGAGTGGGCTGGGATGAGGCCGATGCTGGATACTGGATACTGGATGCTGGATGCTGGAGCTAATGTGCCAGTATCAAGAATCTAGTATCCAGTATCTAGTATCTAGTATCCAAAAAAAAAGACCCCGAAGGGTCTAAGTCTTTTTTCATGCTGCCTGCTTTTGTTTTTTTCGTTTTATTTGGTTGACGATGGAGTCAAATGCATCGTCGAAAGATTCTTCAAATGATTTACTGGTTGATTTCACAAAAAATTCGTGCCGTGGTACATGGATCCTGATCTCAGCGATCTTGTCTTTAATGTTGTGAACTACATTGTCGAGCTTCAGAAACACGCTTACTTTTATGATACGGTCATGAAAAGTATTTAGCTTTTCAAGTTTCCGGTTGATATACGCTACCAGCCTGGAATCCGCATCAAACCGAACAGTTTGAATGTTTACATTCATAGTCGTCACATTTTTAACGGTGAAATAATAAATAAAGAGCTAGAAAAGAATAGAATTAATACAATAGGATGGAGTTGATTAGTACTGCGTTGAAGTTACATCAAAAAGCAGGAAATTCAAACATTTCGTGCTATTAATTTTATTGTAAAAAGCGTCTGAATTATTATTCTTTCGTCTCATATTTTGAGCTATAACAATTATGGCTTCGGATGAGCTTTTTTATGCACATCTTTCAACTTCTCGATGGTGTTATGTGTATAGACCTGCGTTGCAGCCAGGCTGGCATGTCCCAGCAACTCCTTTACCGCATTCAGGTCTGCCCCATTATTCATCAGGTGCGTAGCGAAAGTATGCCGCAGAACGTGTGGACTCTTTTTGTTTAAGGTACTTGCGCGGCCCAGGTAGTCGTTGACTAGCAGCCAGGCGTATTTGGGATACAGTTTTTTCCCTTTTTCGGTTACTAATAAGGAGTCATCCGCATTTTCAAAGGTCTTTTTCTTCAAACGCCGGTATTCATTTATATCTTCAAATAGATCCCTGCTCACCGGTATGATCCTCTCCTTATTGCCTTTACCCATAACACGCAGTTGCAGCCTTGACTGATCCAGTTGTTTCTCTTTGAGGTTGATCAACTCGCTGAGACGCATACCAGTGGCGTAAAAAATCGAGATCAGCATACGGGCATTCAGGGTTTTCCAGTCTTCAGTGGAGGTATCCAGGGTTTTGAGCAGCTGCCGGGTATCCTGCTCTTTTACAAAAACCGGCAAACGCCTGCTAACCTTTGCCGTAACCAGGTTTGCGGTGGGAACAGCATCAATATTTCCCCGTTTTAGGTGGTATTTAAAAAAGGACCGGAGCGTTGAAATCTTCCGGTTGATGGATCGGGAGGCCAGCTTCTCTTCCTTCAGCCCCGCCAGCCAGCTCCGTATCAGGGTATGATTGATCTCACTGATGGGGGGGGCGTCAAAACTTTGCTCCATATAGGTAAAAAAAGAGCTGATATCGTTGTCATAAGAAATGATCGTGTGCTCCGAATACCGTTTTTCAAATTTGAGGTAGTCGAGAAATTCACGGATCCTATCTTCATAATTTCCTGCCATACGGGTGATAAGGACTACAAGCTACACAAAAAAATAGCCACCCCGTGGTCCGGGGCAGCTAATTATTATGCATTAAAAATAACAGTGAGTTATTTCTCTATTTTCCCACTTACAATATTCTGACGATAGATCGCTTTGAGCACCTCACCACGACGCTTTACAGACGGTTTGGTAAAGCTTTGAAGCTCACGCAATTTCAACAAGGTTTTCGATTTCTCGAACTTCTTTTTATACTTTTTAAGCGCCTTGTCAATGTTTTCGCAGTCCTTTGAATCAATGATTAACATAATGTGTATACCTCCCTGGTATGTTTTTTAGGACGGCAAAGATAAGAAATATTATCAAATATTAGAAATGTAACCCGGCCCACATTTTTTTTATAAACTGAATCCGCAACTCCTTTGCATCGCAAGTTGTTTATTTCTTGTTGTTTATATCCTGAAGCTTAGTTTTGCAGGATGTTTACCGGGATCATAGAATTGATGGGAACAGTCACCGACGTTCAGATAAAGGGTTCTAACCGGACTTTTTGGGTGGAATCTTCCATGTCGGCAGAGCTGAAGGTGGACCAGAGCCTCAGCCATAATGGGGTTTGCCTTACCGTGGAAGAAGTATCCGGTACAAAGCACCGCGTAACGGCTATCGGGGAAACGCTTTCCAAGACAAATCTTGGTTCATGGGCCCCCGGTACTAAGGTGAACCTGGAACGCTGTCTCCGGCTGAATGACCGCCTCGATGGTCATTTTGTCCAGGGCCATATAGATGGTACCGGTATATGCGTCACTAAAGTCGAAAAAGACGGAAGCTTTGAGTATGAAATTGAATTTCCCCAGGACTTCGCAGCGCTTGTCATTGAAAAAGGTTCAGTTTGCCTGGATGGAATAAGTCTCACTGCATTCCGGGTGATGCAGAACAGACTCACTGTGGCGATCATACCTTATACATACCAGCATACTAATTTCCAGTATATCAAAACAGGCGATATGCTGAACATCGAGTTTGACGTGCTGGGAAAGTATATCCAGAGAAGGTTATATTTGGATAAGCAATAACTAACCCATTTTATTCACCTTCATGACAACTGCTGCGCCAAAAAGCGTATACTATCCTGCATTAGATGGCATTAGAGGCCTTGCGATATTGCTGGTGGTTTTATTCCACAATTTCGGGTTCATGAGTTATTTCTCATTCGGTTGGCTGGGAGTGGATTTGTTTTTTGTTCTCTCAGGGTTTCTTATCACCGATATTTTAATGAGAAGCCTTGGCCAGGAAAATTTTCTGCGCAATTTTTATATGCGCCGGGTGCTTCGGATCTTTCCATTATATTATCTCAGCCTGGTGATCTTCCTGGTTATTCTGCCTGCTTTCAAATCTTTCCCCGTTAACCTCGATTACTATGTCGATAATCAATGGTGGTTCTGGACCTATCTTCAAAACTGGTTGTTTATTCTAAAGAAGACCTCGTCAACTGATATACTGCATCACCTTTGGTCACTTGCCGTAGAGGAACAATTTTATTTGATTTGGCCGCTCATTATCCTGATCGTGAGAAAACCCCGGTTATTGCTGCTTTTCATGGTCGTAGTGCTGTTGTCGTTTATCTTGATCCGCTACATAATCTGGGAAAAACAAATTGAAAACCTGGCTTATTTCAACTTATATACTTTTTCCAGGATCGACGGGATAGCCATTGGCAGCATGACCGCACTCGTACACCGGATCGATCAGAAGTTTTTGAAAAAAAACTCAACGATCATTGTCCTGTTACTTGCAGCCGCCAATTTTTTATTTTATTTCGTTAACAGCCGCAACAATTTTGGCTTCCCCTACCTGGCCATTGTTGGCTATACCACATTTGCGCTGATGTTCGCCATCCTGATCTATGAAGCTGTTACCCGGGAGTCAAGGTTGATCAATCTATTATTCGACAACAGGCTATTGCGCTTTTTCGGAAGGATATCCTATGGCTTTTATGTGTTTCACTGGCCCGTTTTTATCCTGATGAACCCGGTGGTACTGAAATGGCTAAAAACAAACATGATCCCCTATCCCGACCTGATCAGTGCGCTGCTTTGTTCGCTGGCGGGACTCTTGATAAGTTTGCTTAGCTTCCGGTATTTCGAAAGCTGGTTTTTAAAAAAGAAACATTTATTTCAACACTAAGACTAGTTTCAATTCCCGGATGATATGGACATTTCAGAATTAAAGAGACAATGCAGTAGCGACTTCCAACGACATCCCTGGGAAATCGTAAGGGCAGGGATCATCAATTTTCTTGTAAAAAAATATACTGCACCAAAAAATATAGCCGACGTAGGAAGTGGTGACACTTACGTTCTTCAACAATTGAATTTGCCCGGGATTGAAAAACGTATCGCCGTAGATACAGGATACGATGATGAGATCTTGTCACAATTGAAAACTAACAACACCGGAAAAGAAATCCATTTCCTTCGATCAAAAGAGGATCTGGGAAATTCCCGAACACCCATCAACCTGTTCCTCTTTCTTGACGTGCTTGAACATTGCAAAGATGACAAAGCGGTTTTGTCTTCCTATGTTCATGCTTCAGTTGCAGATGATCGGGCAACTTTTTTAATCACTGTCCCTGCTTACCAGGGTTTGTGGTCTGCCCATGATCACTTGCTGGGACATTACAGGCGTTATACACGACGACAGCTGGAAAAGCTTTGTAAGGAGGAAAAATTAAAAGTGATCCGATCAGGTTATTTCTTCTTTACGCTATTACCCGCACGATGGGTGCAGCGAATACTGGAGCGATCTGGTTTGCGTAAGCCCGATAGATCAATCGACAACTGGAACGGTTCAACAGCAGTTTCCAAACTTATTTTAGCTATTTTGTGGCTGGATTTCTATATAGGGTATGGCCTGTCAAAAGCAGGTATCACACTACCCGGTTTATCCTGTTACTGCATATGTCAAAAGTCGCCGTCGTAATACCCTGTTATAATGAAGCGTTGCGTCTGCAAACTGAGGAGTTTATTCGCTTTTCGAAAATGCAGCCGGACACGATATTTTATTTTGTAGATGATGGCAGTACTGACAAAACCCTTCAAAAGCTGGAGGCGCTTCAAAAAGAGATTCCTGACAGTGTCAGAATTTTGTCGATGCAAACTAATAAAGGAAAAGCTGAAGCCGTACGCCGGGGAATAGTGGAGGCAGCCGGGGCAAATGAATTTTCACATATTGGCTACCTCGATGCCGATCTGTCAGCCAGCATCAGCGAATGGCACCGGCTTCGTCAAATAGCCGTTGACAACAGTTATGACTATATAATTGGATCCAGAATTAAATTACTCGACGCTGTCATTAAGAGATCAGCATTTCGACATATTGTCGGTCGTTTTTTAGCCACCCTGATCGATTCCCGTTACAGGCTCGGCATCTATGATACGCAATGCGGAGCCAAATGCTTCACGACAGATCTGGCGCGGCTTGTTTCGGAAGAACCATTCCGGACACGTTGGTTCTTTGATGTTGAGATATTATTACGTATGCGCAGCCGGCAGCCTCCTGCCCAGGGAGCTGAAATTCCTTTAAAGGCATGGCATGATCGGGGCCATTCACATATCGGCATTGGAAATACTGCAGGGGTATTAAAAGATCTGTTTTCACTGTTTAGGCATTATCCCGTGAAGTAGTAATGGTAATATCAAATCAAAATATATCAAAAGATGGTTACAGGCCGACCTTGTTCTACCTGGCAATCCTGCTGATATTACTTGTGATTTCTTACTGGCCCATCAGTCTTCACGTTTTTAGCCTGAAAAATGACGCACTCAATTATTTTTTGCCGGTTCGCCGGCTCGTGAGTGAATCTTATGCCAATAACATCCTGCCCTTGTGGACGCCCTATCTCAACATGGGTTACCCGCTTCATGGCGATATGCAATCGGGCGTATGGAATCCCATCGTACAGTTTTTTTCCCTGTTCGGCACTTATTCGCTTTACACGCTGATGCTGGAAACGCTGCTCTATATTTTCCTGGGAGGTGTGGGCATGTTTTTCCTACTAAAACATTTCGGTATCCATCCCCTTGCCAATATGCTTGGGGCAAGTGCATATATGTTGTGCGGATTCAACAGTGATTCCTGCCAGTTCCTGAACTGGATTGCAGGCACATCATTCCTGCCATTTGTATTTCTTTTCTATTATCGCTGCCTGAAGGAATCATCGCTTGTTCGGGGAGTATACGCCGGCACGGCGCTTTTTTTTCTTTTTGCCTGCGCTTACCCTGCCGACTTCATCATCACCGGCTACCTGATGGCGGCCATGCTGACTGTTCACATAGTTCGTTTGCGACGAAGGAAAGAAAAAATATTCAGCACACGCTTTATTTGGTCGCACATGGGACTTCTACTGACCTTCCTGATCCTATCGGCACCGGCCATACTCTCCTATATGCAAAGCCTGCCTTTGCAGGAAAGAGGCAGTGGGGCCAGTTTTGATGATGTCATGAGTAACCCGCTTCACCCTGCCCTGTTAAGTTCTTTTACTACTCCACTGGGCATCTGGAAAATGCCCGGCGTATCCATTACCGATCCGCTGGTAAGAAATTCTTATATGGGATTGGGGGGATTTATTTTATTGTTAGCCGCTTTGTTGTCCAGTTCAACTCATCCAATGTTACGGTTCAGTAAATGGGCCCTGCTGGCCTTCCTGCTCTTTAGCCTTGGCGAATTTGGAGGCTTACGCATCTTATCTTACTACGTTCTGCCACTAATGGATACTTTCCGTCATCCTGCCAATGCAAGAATGTTCACGATTTTTTTCGCCTGTATCCTGGCAGCATTTTGTTTGGATGCAGTGATGAAAAATGAAATTTCAGTAATTAAAATTCGTCGTGCATGGTGGCTGACCATCGGTATCCTTTTACTTATATTAATACTTTCGTTGTTCACACCTGCAGGTATATTCTCAAAAGATTTATTTGACTTAGCATCAGGACCCGCAGATGGAAAAACCTGGGGCGAATCTCTAAAATCCAGGCTGGCCGCGATCAGCTATGCCGATATAGTGCTGGTAAACACAGTCATTCAATTAGTCTTCCTTTTCCTGTTTTACCAGTACCTGGTGAAAAAGCGCAATTACCGGCGATTTGCATTAGTCGCCATTCTTAATTCGGTTTTATTCGCCATGCTTTTTCAGCCTTTTACCGTGGTGAAAAAAGCAAGTGCTTCTGAAATACAGGGATTGATCAACGATGTGGCGGTTGAAGGATATCCTTTACCTGCATTGGATATTTCAATTGATGAAATGAGCCGGGACAATGAGAAGTACATGCTCGAAATCGGCTGTCTTAGCATGTACAATAAAAAACCTGGTCGTTCGGAATACCGGATCACACCCAGTAACCTGCTTCGCCAGAATCAGTTCTGGTTCGACACGACCTTCCGCCAGGCCATTATGAAGTATCCCCTCATCTATAGGGCGGATTTCATTGCAGGCCTGGATAAAAAAGACCAGGCTCTAAGAGATACCCTTGGGAAATGGGCTGTCAGCGGATCAGCAACAGGCATCACGCACGAGACCGACCGAAGTCCTTATCAAATTCAACTGAAAAGTTTCAAACCAAATCATTTCGAGGGAACCATTCACAGCGAAGAGGATGGATTTTTTGTGTTTTTACAAAGTTATTATCCGCGGTGGCAATTAACCGTCGATGGGAAAGACACACCTATCGAAGTGGTCAATACCAGCTTTATGGGGTTTCGCATTCCGAAAGGCGATCACCAGTTTTCATTTCATTACCGGTCTGGGGACCTGATGGTTGCTTTTATAATTAACCTGCTGGGTTTGGCCGGTATACTGATTTTGTCAGTATACCGGGCTCGTCGTCATCGCATCAAATACATTTTGCCATAGCCCTTATTAAAATACTGGTCAGTATTATCGCCTTTAGCCTTGTATTTATCCAGTGACTTACCGTTCAGGTTGGTTATAACCCGATACAGGTAAATACCATTCGCAAGCTTTTGTCCATATTGGTCTGTACCATCCCATTTGAACTCGGTAATGTTTCTACCGATATGCAGCGGGCCCAGTTCCTCCTTAGTGATCTCTCTCACGATCTTACCGGTAATAGTAAGGATCTGTATCCGGATATTCTGAGGCACTTCACTACCTGTAACCGTAAATACGAATGCCGTTGATGTTGTAAACGGATTGGGATAATTGAGCATATTGGATATCATCGGCTTGTTGATCACTGTGAACGCCACTTTATACTCTACGTTACCCGCCAGGTTGCCACTCTTATCCTTACCTGTAATAATCAGCTCATATTCCCCATCGACCGGGAAATAGGGCGTAAAGTTTACGCTGGCAGTATTGGAACCCAGATCAGGTGGTGACAACTGCAGCGTATCGCTCGAGCTGAAATAATAACGCCTTGGTTCGGGATCGTCAGGGAATTTCACTTTCACATTAAACAAACTGGTGTCATTCAATGGCAGGGATTGTAGTTCATCGCTAAGCTTGATAAGTATCTTCGGCTTGGCAGAAACAATATCCTTATTCAGGATATGCGTACCATCGAAGGTAACATCCATCACCGGATTGAGACTATCAGGTATCACAAACAAGTTTCGGAATGCGTAGTTGTTGAACAGGTGCTGCTCCGGCTGGTCATCATCCGGGTTGAAATTGACAAAGACCGTATTATTTCCTGATAAAGATTTCGTGTCGATATTAACTTTCAGCTTGATCGTGTCTGCAGCGGCAAGCTCTTTTTGACGCGGTATCGGGATGATATTCTCAATATTGTTACCATCGGTGATACTCATTTTCACTTTAACACTGTCAAAGTCGATCTTGCTCACGTTTTTAAACGCGATCCCAAAGTCGACCGGCGCTCCGATAGACACAGTATCTTTTGTTTCAAAATAAATATTTGGTGCGATCGCGCCTTCAGGCACCGGATCATAATACAGCTGCCAAAATCTCAACTGGTAAGGCGTGAATGCCAGGGTATCATTGTTGTGCATGAAAAGTTTCAGGAATGGATACTGTTCAGCATCAACACTGGATACATCAAATGATTTTTGAGCAGCAGGGATACCGCTGAACAGTGTATCGACGGCACCGTTTTTCCGGATACCAATGATGCTGGCGAAGGCTTCATCCTTGGTTGGAGTTTCGATTGAATGCCCTTCCCATTTAAACTCCTTCCAACCCCTGGCAGGTCCCAGCACCGGTGACGCCAGGGTTCCGCTTCTCTGGATACCCCATACATCAACCGACATAGAAGGGTTATCATAAATACCTTCTCCCATCATCCATTGCGGTTCGAATGAAGAATCATTCTTCTTATAGACAAGTGCAAATGGTCTTGCTCTATAGAATGAATCGATTGGGCTTAAACCGGCATTTTTCAGATAGTGATAAAGTGAATTCCCCGAACCATACAAGGTTTCATCATTTTTCCAGTCATTAGCCCATGCCTGCGGGAAAGCCGGATATTTAACAGGATCCAGTGTGAAATTGCGGATTACGACATACATACCGTCAGGGATGGAATCCTTCATAAAATCCATCATCAGCTTCCTTCTTTCAGGTGTGTCATACCTCCATTCGAAATTGATCTCACGGCCACCTGCGCAATTATTACGCAAGCTGCCAAAGCGTGCAAGTCCTAAGCCACCATTGGCCGAGTTGTTGATCGTCGTGTTGACCCAGGGGGTTAGGGTTGCTGAATCCAGTACATTAAACACCAGTGAAGAGAAATGACAGGTGTTGTGACTGATCGCCGCATTGTTGATGGATAGTGAAACAGCTGATTCTTCCGTTGCAGCAGTTCCCCAGCAACCGTGGGTCATAAAAAGGTTGTTATGCGATTTATCAAACTCCCAGAGGCGTCCCTCTTCAGTAAGTTCGAGTTGCAGATTTGTCGACTTCTTATGCTGGAAATAATGTGACTGATTAAAACCTTTTCCATTTCCAGGAAGATAAACAAAGGAGTAAACATTCCAGGCAGGGGTACCGGCTGTAACAGCAGCAGCAACACGCCAGTAATAGACCGTACTATCTGTAAAAGTTAACTCCGGGTCAAATTCGATGATACCGCCTACGGTCGTGACCGCCTTACTTTTCTTCAATGGCGAATCGAAGTTTTCAGTCGTATCGATCTCCATCAAATAGCTTCGGCTGGTAGCGAATGGATTTGCGGACGATGCTACCAGTTTTATATTCTGATCATTGACGATCGAATAATTATAGGGGTGAACCGGCTTCACATCGTCTTCGATAATATACACTTCCTTGGTGATGGTATTATTGTTCTCAAACACCTCCGCCACTTTGTCTCCCAGGTCAAGAGTTACAATAATTTCATTCTTTCCTTTATCACGGGTGGGGTTGATCGGCACTACATCAATAACCAGGGAATCCATAAATTTCGAGAATGCCAGAGTGTCCTTTCTCAAGACATCGACGGACTGATCGGGGTATCTCCTCTTTATTTCCACAATGATATCTTTATTTACCGCTTTGCCAATGTTCATAAAACTGGCATTGACCTTGAAATGCGGCTCAGACACCGGGATAAATGAGGGCGTAATCTTAACCTGTGGCTCTTCGATCACATAGTCAGGTTTGTCGGAACTATACATGCGTATGGCCGGGTCACCATGCAGGGTAAACTGTTCGCACTGGAACCTGGCATAAAAATCATTCTGGGTTGTTGCGTTAAACACCTGGCGGATCGCCTCATCCATTATTTCGCCGATGCTGGCGCCATAATGCGTAGTGGCCATGGCCTTATAGAATCTTGTATTATAAATGTCGAGGTAGTGAACTATACCCAGGTGCGTACTCGCAAGGAACGCCACTGAGCCCCGGTCGGGGGCCAACACAAATTTCTCCGATATGGTCTCTTTCGTAAACAAACGGCCTTCATTATAATTATAGAAACTGCCGGCATTACAACCCATCACGATAAATACGGGGTACTTACCTTCATTGTCATAATTCTGTGGATTGTCGAGATTGAACTCAAGCGTACTGGCGGAGGAGTGGCCGAAATAGGTCAATACCCCTACACCTTCCCTGAACAAATTTTCAAGCTTGGTGCTGCTTACCTGCTGCACTGCATCTGCGGAGGTTTTCGTAAAGGTGTGAACGTTTCCACCGTACATCGAATCCTCAATAATTTTCTTATGCCCATTCAATGCCTGGAGAAGGATATCTGAGGTATTATTGTCACTGGCACCTGTAACGTGAACCACATTTTTCATCCAGGCTTTATCAGCAATGGCATTCGATGAAATATTATAAGCCTGTTCATACTGCTTAACCTTTTGCAGGTAAGCCGTGATCTCGTCCTTATTGATAACAGAAATCCTTCCGATCGGTGTTAGCGGTACAGAACTTCCGCCTTCCGCAGATAATAAGTTATCAGATGCCGGGAAACCAAAGGTGGGTAACAATGCGAGTTTATCGATATCAGGCTTTTTTTCATTCGCCCTGAAATGGGTATAGATCAAACCCTTTCCGATCAGCAATACATTGGTCAGTGGAGCAGAATACCTGGCTCTTGCCCATCTTAAAAAATTTCTAATGGAGAGAGGATGTTGCTTAATACCCAGTCCAAACTGGTCTTCTAACTGATCGATGAGGTAAACTTTTGCATTATAACTTCCGCCCTGTGGAGAACTGCGGTACAACCGGTAGTCTTCAACAGGATCATTACCACCCACCGCAGCGGTCAGCGAGCGGTTTGTGATGATCAGGTAATTGCCCTGGAATTCAGGACGGCTATAGTCTACAAAATTTCTTTGCTCAAACTCGGTTATCGTCGAAATCAAATTAACTGTTTGATGAACCAATACCAGGCTACGGTGCTGGGATGAAGGCTGCAAAGCGAACCTCACGGCTGAGCCCACCCCGCTGGTAGCAAATACACCCTCATACCGCCTGTTGTTGGTTAAATCATATAGAACTGGTACAACGGCGCCGTGGTTGAAACCCGAGATCTGGAGGAAGTTCCCATTTGTATTTGCAGGTAATTCAAAATAAAACTGCCGCTGGCTTCCAAAATGAAAAAGCCTCGGATAGTGGATCTCAGCGCTGGCAACAACCATACGGTCATTTGCCGACGTCCCCGTGTTCCGGATCTGCAAATTGGCAGTACCGCCACTTAGCTTTGAAACCGGGAATTCTGCTGTACCCTTTACATACTCGTAATAATCCATGGTTGCCCCGAATACGGAGTCGCCATTCACGTTAACCACAAACTTCCGCGCATTGGTGGCATTACCCGCGGCATTCACTTTCACGATCGCATTGGGCGCACCGGCTCCGAGGTAGGGCTGTAAGCCCGTAAAATTTGTAGCTGTAGCACCTCCCGCGACAATATCAGGTGATGTATAAGACTCGCCCTGGTCGTATGATGAGGAATAGGTAAATGATTTTCCAACCACTTCCGAACGACCTGGGTTTATTTTGTTTTTATAATAATTGCCAACTGTATGTATGAAAAAAGGCTCCGGTGTAAGCGTATTACCTGCCACATTGTTTGGCGTATTGACAAAATGCCTGTTGTTGCCACCCGGGTTGACCGTTAGAAAAAATGCAGCTGAATCAGTCTGTAAACTCCATTTGTTGCTTAACTGGAAGTCGGCCACGCGATATAGTGGAAGATCGGGTTTGCCATCGTTCATTTCTCCCCAGAATTCGATATAGCCATTTCCATCGAGTGGTGCATTCTGCACCGATGTGTATACGGGGATCTCCTGCCCATTCCGCCATAATTGAAAATCACTGGCATTTACATTTCCAAGGCCGATAGCAGCCAGGGCTGACTGTGGTATCCGGTAAACACCGGTGACGGCAATCTTGAATTTGTAATAGGTTTTATTATAGTCAATCCATTCGTTATTGTAGCTCTGTGCTCCAGCCGACAGCGAGACTATAGTCAACACCAGGAGTAAGATTCGTTTCATTCAGCAAAATTTATAGGTGGCGCGGATCTTTATTTTTTCTTCTTTTTATTATTCTTATTCTTCGTGTCAACCATATCCAGTCGCAATGAAAATACATGCGTGAACAGCGGGTTGGACTGGTTGGCCAGGTTGGTAAATGCATAGTCGATAGTTACGCTCTGTATCTTAAACCCTGCACCGGCACTTGGCTGATAAATCCAGACCTTTTTCTGATTCAGCGTATCACTATCTGCCAGGGCTCTTTGAAAATTATTGATGCCGCCACGCAGGTAAAAGATATTGTTCACATTGAGCTCCAAACCCAGTTTGGGGTCGGCGCTAACGGGATCTGCACTGACTAGCGTATTACGCTTCCCGTCAAAGGTCAGGTCAAGATTAGCTTCGGCCAGCAGACTTGTTTTCTTGCTCAACTGAAATTCCCGGGCCGCTCCAAGCACTAATCTGGGCGCAGTCATTTCGGTGGATTTCACAGGTATTTCATTGTTGGTGAGATACAGGGCTTCTTTTTCTCTTTCCGTAAATGTGAATGACCAGCTGTTGAACGTCGTTGTTATATCACGGCCCGTGATACCAAACCTCCATTTGCCCTGCTGGATCTGCAGACCCGCATCAACCCCAAAACCCCAGGCCTTGGCAAACTTGCCCACGTTGCGATGGATCACTTTTGCATTCACACCAAACTGAACCTTTTTCTTTTCGGTATCTTTTACTCGTTGGGCAAATGACAAAAGGAAGGCATAATCGGCAGAAGAAAAAGCCTGGATATTGTTGTAGTTGATGGAGCCGTCCGGTTCTACCAGGAACAGGGTATTCATGATATCGTCCACGGCAAAGCGCAGACCTGTTACGGCAAAAGTTCTTTTGTTGTTGGCTGCGGGGAAAGCGATGCTGGCAAAATCGTATTTACCGATACCTGCAAAATACTCGGCATGCATCAGGTTGACCTGGGTATGATTTTGAACGCCGACAAGGCCGGCCGGGTTCCAATATCCGGCTGTTCCGTCATTGACCGAAGCCACCTGGGCACTACCCATCGACAAACCTCTGGCACCGGCACCAATATTTAAAAATTCATTAGAGTATTTGCGGAACTGCGCAGTCGCGACCACACACAAAAAAGTAGCAAACAGGGTCACGTAAAATCGGAGCGACTTCATTCGGATAAAATTTCTTATAAGCAATTAATTGGCTTGTTTCCAGGGTGTAAAGCCGACCTGTAAAACTAATCTTTAGGCCCCAAAAATCATAGATTTACCTGGTGAAAAACCTATCGGTTGAAAACGAATTGCTTAGAAAAATATTGCATCTGCCGCCTGCTTTCCTTTGTTAGCTTACTTTTGTCGCCAAAACTGGCCAAAAACAATGAACCTGATCGAAGAATTACGTTGGAGGGGAATGATCCGTGATATCATGCCCGGCACTGAAGAGCAACTTAACAAGGAAATGACCACAGCTTATATTGGCTTTGACCCTACAGCCGAAAGCCTTCACATCGGCAGCCTGGTACCGATCTTATTGCTGGTTCATCTACAAAAAGCTGGTCATAAACCCATTGCGTTGGTTGGCGGTGCTACGGGCATGGTTGGCGATCCCACCGGAAAGAGCGAAGAAAGGAATCTACTGGATGAGGAGACGCTTAATCGGAATATTGCGGGGGTAAAGCGACAGCTCGAAAAACACCTTGACTTCGACCCGGCCAAACTTAATGCAGCTGAACTGGTCAATAACTATGACTGGTTTAAAAATATCAGCTTCATCGATTTCCTGAGAGATACGGGTAAGCATATCACCGTCAATTATATGATGGCAAAGGATAGCGTGAAAAAAAGGATCGAAGGTGAAGTAGGCATGAGCTATACCGAGTTCGCTTACCAACTGATGCAGGGATACGATTTTTACTGGCTCTATAAAAATAAGAACTGCAAAATGCAGATGGGTGGCAGCGACCAGTGGGGTAATATCACCACGGGTACGGAGCTGGTACGTCGCAAAGCAGGTGGTGAAGTCTTCGCATTTACCTGTCCGCTGATCACAAAAGCCGATGGTGGCAAATTTGGTAAAACGGAGAAAGGAAATGTATGGCTCGATCCTAAACTGACCACGCCTTACCAGTTCTACCAGTTCTGGCTGAACGCCGGTGATGATGACGCATCCAAATGGATCCGGATCTTCACTTTTTTGGAGAAAAGCGAAATTGAACAGATCGAAGCTGAACATAAAAGAGACCCGGGTAAACGCCTCCTACAAAAAAGATTGGCGGAGGAAGTAACCGCTTTTGTGCATGGTAAAGAGGAACTGGAAAAAGCGATCGAGACAACGGAAAAATTATTCAAAGACCAGGGCGCGCCACTGGAAAACCTGAGTGTTGAAGATCTCGAAGGCATGGAAGGTGTAATCAAATCCGCCTTTGCAAAAAATAAGCTGGACGAGGGTATTGATATAGTTAGTTTTTTAGCGGAAACAAATATTTTCCCAAGTAAGGGTGAGGCAAGAAAGATGATCCAGGGCGGAGGGGTAAGCATTAACCGTAAAAAAGCAGATCTCCAACAAACTGTTGACAGCAGCCTGCTACTTCATCAAAAATACCTGCTGGTACAAAAAGGTCGGAAAAATTATTACCTGGTGGAAGCCAGTTGATTTGCACGGACTGATGCATAAAGTTTATTTCATAAGCGGGTTAGGTGCCGACAAACGGGCTTTCTCCCTGCTGGATCTGTCGTTTTGCGAACCAGTTTACATTGACTGGATCGCGCCACTTCCCCAGGAGACATTAGAATCATATGCCGCGCGTCTTCGAGCCCGTATACCTGAAGAGCACCCTACTGTTGTTGGAGTTTCCTTTGGTGGTATGCTGGCGACAGAAATGGCGCTTGCCGACGATCAGTTACACGCTATCATTATTTCCAGTAATAAATCAGCTGAAGAATTTCCATTTTATTTCAGGGTTGGAAAATATATCCCTGTTTACAAATGGATACCCGATAGCTGGATCAAAAAAAGCAGTAACCTGCACTGGATTCTTGGTCCCGGTGAAAACGAACATAAAAAATTGCTGGACGAAATTATCGCGGATGCAGATCCCGCATTTTTGAAATGGGCGATCGAAGCCATCCTTCACTGGGATCAAAAACGGGTACCCGCCAATGTAAAACATATCCACGGTACCGCAGATAAACTATTGTTATTTCGTTATGTAAAAGCCGATTTCATAATACCTGGCGGTACCCACCTGATGTCGATCAACAAACCCAAAGAAATATCATCCCTCTTGCGCCAAATAATTAAATAAACAACCCTTCAACCACATTCAACCACATTCAACAACCTTCAACAACCTTCAACAGCATTCACCTCACTCCCTACTCCACCTCCACCTGCTTCTTCACCACCGCTCCTTCCCTCGCCTCCGGCAAAAATTTTCTTTCCGCAATAAGATAGCCGTTGCCTTTTTCGCAGAAATGAACTTTCAGGTTCTCGATGCTCACGGGGTTACCTTCCGGAATATCTGCGATATTGGAATGTAAAATATCGTGTCCATCGATGATCACTACCAGTCCGCTGCCGATCGCTTCCATTTTATTGCCTCCAGTGATCAGCATGCCTGTATCTTCACCCAGCCCGATACCGATGCTGCCCGGATTACCGGCCACTGCCTGGGCCAGTCGGCCGAATCTACCACGCTTTTCAAAGTGTGAATCGATGATAAGGCTGGATATAAAGCCCAGCCCGGTCGTGATCTTCACTTCACCTTTCAAATGTGCACGCGTCGCATTCCCTTCATAGATCATGGTATGACTCATAGCCATCGCTCCTGCACTGGTGCCGGCTATCAGAAAATCTTCTTCCTGGTAGCGCCGTTTCATAATGCGCAAAAACTCCGTCCCGCCATCTGTAGCGCTTAGCCGAAGCTGATTGCCACCGCTGAACATGACGGCATCGCAACGCCTGATACGATCCAGGTATTCCTGTTGATTAGCATCGTGCCTGGTGCGGATATGCATCACATCTACATTGGTACAACCGATCTTTCCAAAAGCGTTAAGGTAATTTTCTCCTACTTCAAAAGGGATCATGGAGGCAGTAGTGATCACTTCAATCCGGGCTGCAGGTCCACCGGCTTCTTCGACTATGCGACGAAGAATTCCCAATTCGAAAAAGTTTAGATTATTCCGGTAAATCTCTCCGGTTTCCAGGTTGGTACCTTTATCTTCTGCTCCGCCGACGGCTATTAGTTTTCCTTTAGGATGGTTCATTCATTCAACTTTGTTAAAGGGCAAATGTAATAGAAAAACCAGTTCAGTTCCGGCTTATACCATTGCCCGGTTCTTAATCCTGAACGCTTAACAATAAATTATATTGCCATTCGGACACTCTGCATCTTATTCCGTTCTTCGACCTGCCACTATCTCTCCTTTTGACACTTTGGTCACATAAAAGAAAAAAACTAACTTCCATAAAAGCTACTGTTTATGAAAATACTTGAGATAAAAGTACTGAGAGGCCCCAACTACTGGAGCGTGCGCCGGCCGAGGCTGATACAATTAAAATTGGACCTGGAGGAAATGGAACAAAAGCCCACGCATACCATCCCCGGTTTTCGTGAACGGTTGCAAAACCTGCTGCCCAGTTTGTATGAACATCGCTGCAGTGAAGGTGTTCCCGGCGGATTTTTCAGTCGCGTGGAAGAAGGCACCTGGATGGGTCATGTCATAGAACATATTGCCCTGGAGATTCAAACACTCGCAGGTATGGATTGTGGGTTTGGAAGAACACGAAGTACTGGCGAAAAAGAAGGCATTTACCATGTAGTGTTCGACTATATGGAAGAAGATGCCGGCGTGTACGCGGCAAAAGCGGCGGTAAGGATCGCAGAAGCACTAATCAGCAATGAGGAATATGATCTTGATACTGATATCCAGCAAATGCGTGAGATCAGGGAAGACACAAGACTGGGACCTTCTACCGGTTGTATTGTAGATGAAGCGGCCAAAAGAGGCATACCTTATATTCGGCTCAACAAACAAAGTCTTGTTCAACTAGGGTATGGTGTGCACCAGAAAAGGATCCGCGCCACCATTGCTTCTACTACTTCTAATATTGCCGTGGATATTGCCTGCGACAAAGAGGAAACCAAAAATCTGCTGGAAGCGGCGGAAGTGCCGGTACCAAAAGGCGTAGTGATCCGTACGGAGGCGGGGCTGAATGATGCCATTGAAAAACTGGGTTATCCGCTCGTTGTAAAACCGATAGACGGAAATCATGGAAAAGGTAATACGACTAATATCATCAACCAGGAACAGGCTATAAAAGCTTTTGAAGCGGCAAAAGAATACGGAAGAAACGTAATTGTTGAAAAATTCATCACCGGTTTTGACTTCAGGGCGCTGGTGATCAATTATAAATTCATTTGCGCAGCACTTAGAACACCTGCTTCGGTGACTGGTAATGGCGTAAACACTATCCGCCACCTGATCGACGAAACCAACAAAGATCCCCGCCGCGGTTATGGACATGAAAAAGTGCTTACGCAGATCACAATCGACCAGTTCACACAAAAAATGCTGGATGATAAAGACTATACACTCGACACCGTTCCCGAAAAAGGTGAACTTGTTTTGCTCAAACCAACTGCTAATCTTTCCACCGGTGGCACGTCTACTGATGTAACAGACGAAGTACACCCTGCCAATATTTTTATGTTTGAGCGGATTGCCCGGATCATCGGATTGGATATTTGCGGGATCGATATCATGGCAAAAGACCTTCGCTCTCCTATCAATGAGATCGGCGGCGCCATTCTTGAAGTAAATGCGGCACCCGGATTCCGTATGCATATTGATCCGTCGGAGGGCCTGCCGAGAAATGCGGCAGAACCCGTGGTGGATATGCTATTCCCGAAAGGCAGTATTGGTCGTATTCCTATTATCGCTGTGACTGGAACAAATGGAAAGACCACCACCACCCGCCTGGCGGCACATATCGCAAAAAGCGCCGGGAAAAAAGTGGGCTATACAACATCTGATGGCGTGTACATACAAAACCAGATGATGATGAAAGGCGATTGTACAGGACCCGTCAGTTCTGCATTCGTATTAAAAGATCCAACCGTTGATTTTGCTGTGTTGGAATGTGCCAGGGGTGGTATCCTGAAGTCAGGTTTAGCGTTTCAAAATTGTGATGTGGCTATTGTCACAAATGTTGCGGCAGATCATATCGGCCTTGGCGGGATCAATAATGTGGAACAGATGGCGCAGGTAAAAGCAGTAGTGCCTGAAACCGTTTTCCCGCATGGCTATGCTGTACTCAATGCGGATGATGACCTGGTTTATAAAATGAAGGATGGCCTGAAATGCAATATCGCTTTGTTTAGCATGGATGAAAAAAATCCGCGTATAAAAAAACATTGTGCCGGCGGCGGACTCGCGGCTGTTTATGAAAATGGTTATGTCAGCATCATGAAAGGCGCCTGGAAAATAAGAGTGGCGGCGGTGAAAGATATTCCCCTGACTTTCGAGGGTAAGGCTGTTCATAATATTGCCAATACGCTGCCTGCTGTACTGGCTACTTATATGTATCGCGATATCACGATCGAAGACATTCGCCAGGGTCTACAGACATTTGTGCCCTCGTCGGCACAAACCCCGGGGCGGCTTAATTTCTTTCGATTCAAAAATTTCACTTTCCTGGCCGACTTCGCACATAACCCACATGGCTTAAAATTATTATGTGACTTTGTCAGCAAACTTGACTTTAAACATAAGATCGGCATCATCAGCGGAACCGGCGACCGGAGGGACGAGGATATTCGCGAACTGGGTGAAATCTCTGCCCGGTATTTTGATGAGATCATCATTCGGTGCGACAAAAACCTGCGAGGCCGTACAGCTGAGGATATAATCGGGCTGCTGCGTGAAGGGATTGAAAAGGTCAACCCCGCGATCCCTACCGTCACGATTCCCAACGAGGACGAAGCCCTGGATTATGCTTATGCCAATACGCCCCCGGGCAGCCTGGTCACCATCATGTGCGATGTGGTTGCCAGGGCCTTAGACAAGATCCGTGAATTGAAAGAGCGGGAGGACCGGCTGCAGGAGCAGCGGACCCCGGATCCCAGTGAGGCTTTGAAAAACTAGCAGATTTTTTGCCGGGAAGGCGGCAAGTAAGGAAGATAATACCTGTAACCCCTGATCTTGCCAACTTACCTTCTTCCCGGCCCGTCTTACCAGTCAATTAAACCGGATTTAACAAACAATAAAAGACCAGTGTTTTCCTTCCCACCTTACCTTCTTCCCGGCCATTAAAAACTCACTCCAATTTGGCTGTAAAAAGATCAACCCTTATTTTTGCATCCCAATTTAAAAATTGGATGGTATTGAGCTATGGTGTAACGGTAGCACTACAGATTTTGGTTCTGTCTGTCTAGGTTCGAATCCTAGTAGCTCAACCGGTAAGGGAAGACAATGGTCTTCCTTTTTTCTTTGACCCAGATCAGAGGGTTACATGCCTTCTCTTACCTTTTATATAGAACAAAATCGCTCACCAGTGGTGTGAGACCTGATTGCCGGAACTCGGTTGCAATCTGGCCTCGGTGGTAAGTGCCGTGGTTGACAATATGAAAAACGATATCACGCAAGCGGTTTCTGAATTTATCACCACGCATAGTGGTGTAATCGATTATAAGTTCGAGGTCAAAATTGTCGAGGATACGTAATGAATCTTCATAATTCCTTTTATCAATCTCCTTGCATGCCGCAATGGGTTGAATGTCCCAGACACCAATAGCCGTTTGACTGCCTTCAATCCTGCTGTTCCAGATATTGTGGGCATTGAGGATATGGTTATAAAGTTTAAAGGACTTCTCAGATGCTTTGCCGGTTTCACTAGCAAAAACATCGCCCAATTCCTGGTTGAAATGATAGTTGTATTCAAGTAGCTCCTTAAAAAACTGTTTCATATCATTTGGTTTCCTACTCGTAATATAAAAACTCTTTATGTACTTTTACGATAAGTTTAATATTATATGAAGCCAACATTCACCCTTTTCCTCCTATGCATGACATTGGCTGCCTGGTCACAACATGAAAAAGGGCATCTCAATACAGATTCAGTCAGAACGCTTACACCGGTTGTCATCAAGGGTTATGAATCGCAGCGCACGCTGGCAGAAAATCCTGTAACCATCGGATATATTGGACCAAAAGATTTAGAACGTTACGCGGCACCTACCCTGGTGCCATCTATTAACACTGTTCCCGGTGTGCGCATGGAAGAACGGTCTCCCGGAAGCTACCGCCTCAATATTCGTGGAAGTCTCTTGCGTTCACCATTTGGCGTACGTAATATAAAGATCTACTGGAATGATCTGCCTTTCACCGACGCGGGAGGAAATACCTACCTCAATCTCGTGGACCCCGCAACGATCGGTGCGGTAGAGGTACTAAAAGGCCCGGGTGGAAGCATGTATGGCGCAAATACGGGTGGTGTTGTGGTGATGCACACCATCGATCCGCCAGCCGTTCCCAAAAAGGACCACGAGTTCAGGGTGCAACTGAATGGAGGTTCCTATAGCACATTTGGTGAAAGTGCACAGTGGAAATATTCAGCTAAAAACTTTCAGTCAACACTTACCCAGGGTCACATGAAGGCTGATGGCTATCGCGTGAACAGCAAGCTAAGAAGAGATGTGATACAATGGAATGGCATGTCGCAGATTTCAAAAAAGGATAAACTTGAATGGCTCGCCCTTTACTCCGACATTTATTACCAAACCCCTGGAGGACTCACACAGGCGCAGATGGAACAGGATCCCCGGCAGGCGCGTCCGGCTACGTCCTTTGTGCCCGGTGCCGTAGAACAAAAAGCTGCTATCTACAACAAAACCATTTTCGCCGGCACAAGCTATACGCATCAGTTTAATTCAAAATGGAGTAATACCACATCGGTTGCTTACTCGTTTACAGATTTTACAAATCCTTTTATCACCAATTACGAAGAAAGGGCTGAGAATAATTTATCTCTTCGCAGTAAGTTTGTATATGCAACCTATAAAAATGAGCAGGACATCAGGCTGATCGGCGGTATCGAATGGCAATGGGGCAATGCATCCATCAACAACTATGGCAACAGGCAGGGTTTAAAAGACACAGTTCAGTCTTTGGATAAACTTGAAGTGAGGCAATGGTTTCCTTTTATACAGGCCGAATGGCAATTAAAGAAAAGACTGCTGGTGCAGGCCGGAGCCAGTACAAATGCATATCAATATAAATACAGAACACTGTCCGGCAACGACAATACAAAGAGGACGAAAAAATTTGAGGAGCAGTTTCTGCCTCGGTTCGCCATATTATACCCGTTCAAAAAATACGTGACCGCTTATGCATCACTGAGTAAAGGCTATTCCCCTGCTACACTTGCTGAAATACGTGCCTCTGATGCGAACATCAACACCTCGCTACAACCCGAATTTGGATGGAATTATGAAGTTGGCGCCCGGCTCAATTCAGCGAATAAACTATTCGAACTGGATGTCACTGCTTACTATTTTAAATTGCAGCAGGCGATCGTCAGGAGAAATAACAGCGCCGGGCAGGAATATTTTATAAACGCCGGAGGAACCGACCAGAAAGGGATCGAACTTAGAGGCTCGTGGTTATTGGTCGACAAAAACCACGGATTTTTCACACTTTTTAAACTCTGGTCGGGTTATACGCTCAACCATTACCATTTTACTGATTATATCATTGGTACAGTTGACCATTCTGAAAATCGCGTCACAGGTGTTCCGAGGCAGATCTCTGTTACGGGTATTGATGTACATACGGCCAAAGGGTTTTATCTCTATACCAGTCTGAATCATACCGGTAAACTTCCATTAAATGATGCCAACACAGTGTATGCTCGTTCCTACAACCTGCTCCAGGGAAAACTTGGATGGAAACATCGGTTTTCACCTTCAATTTTTCTTGATGTATATGCGGGTATCGACAACGCTTTGAATGAGAAGTACAGTTTAGGAAATGATATTAACGCCATCGGCAACAGATACTTCAATCCCTCGCCACTACGAAATTATTTCGGAGGCGTGGTTTTAATTTTCTGATATAACAGCTGACAATTCAATTCCCGCAAAGTAGTATTTGCAAACTAGTCTGCTATTCCTACCTTTCAGGTATTAAATCTTGCAGCTATGAGACAAATTATTACTATACTTTGCCTGCTCTTATGTGGCTTTGTTGCCAATGCCCAGGATTGTTCGGGGTACTATTATCTTACCAACAGTTCTGTAGAAATGACGACTTATGACCGCAAGGACAAAGAAAGCGGTAAAGTGACTTACACGATCAGCGATATAAAAAAGTCGGGTGATATAACTACGGCAAATTTCACCGCCAATATGGTTGATGAAAAAGGAAAGGCTTTATCCAAAAGTAGTGGTGTATATAAATGCAGCGGCGGCAGTCTTTATGTAGATGCCAGGGTAGCCATGCCGCAGGAACAAATGGCGGCTTATAAAGACATGGAAGTAAAAGCTGAAGAGGTTTTTATTGAATATCCTGCCACCGTAGCTGCAGGTCAGTCTCTTCCCCAGGTGAATTTCAAAATGGATGTGATCAATAAAGGGTCAACATTTTCAACGATCACGCTTGAACAAACCAACCGGAAAGTAGAAGGTAAAGAATCCATCACAACACCGGCAGGAACCTGGGATTGCTGGAAAATAACTTATGATGGCCGTTTCCGCGCTACCATCGGCGGGCCATCTGGCATTGGCATACCTGTCAATTTTAAATCTACGGAATGGTTTGCTCCTGGCTTTGGCATTGTAAAAACGGAAACCTATAATAAAAACGGCAAGTCGATGGGCTCCACTTTGATCACTGCTGTCAAAAAATAGTTTACGGGATTTTCCAGATTTCTACGTAATGCGCTTCACCGTAATAGGGAGATTATACTAACCTGCCATGGATTTTACCCCAAAGGAATTTCAGAATAAAACAATATTTATCGTTTTTATTCCCCTTGCCCTCACCGGAGTTAATTGGATATTCGCTATGTGATTAATCATTGACTCCGGATTGAAGCGACTGAAGAATACAAGAACAGGCTTTAGTTAGATGATTGGGTAAGGTTGCCGAGAACGGAGTCTTTTACTATTTGTCTATTCTTTTTATACAAACCTCTAACCTTTCCCGCCAGGGCTTGATAGAAATATTGAATTCCCTGCTGATCTTCGATTTATCCAACACCGAATAAGCCGGACGCCTGGCCGGTGTTGGATAATCCGAGGCAGGAATGGGACTCACTTTACATTTACTTCCGGAAATATCCCTGATAGCGAGTGCAAATTCATGCCAGTTTATGACCCCGTCATTGCTGAAATGATAGACGCCTGCGTGGCTGGCTCCGGTGGCATCTGTTTCACTATCTAGTATGGTTATTATCTGCATGATCGCTTCGGCGAGATCGGCAGCATAAGTGGGTGTGCCATATTGATCACTAACCACGTTGATAGCTTCCTTTTCCCCCACCAGGCGAAGAATTGTTTTCACAAAATTCTTCCCAAATTGAGAATACACCCAGGCAGTACGGATGATGATTGAACCGGGATTGTGCAGCATAACCTGCTGTTCTCCCAGTAATTTCGATTCACCATAGTAATTGACTGGATCAGTTGGATCGTCTTCCTTATATGGCCTCTGTCCATTACCGTTAAAGACATAGTCGGTCGAAATATGTATCAACTTCGAATTATTCCGCCGGCATGCCGCTGCGATCACACCAGGAGCTTCGGCATTAACTCTATGGGCTAATTCCTTATCTGACTCGGCCTTGTCCACGGCAGTATAAGCCGCGCAATTCACAACATATTTGGGTTGATGTTTGTCGATCAGATTGTTGATCAGTTCAAAATTATCCAGGGGCAGCTCCTGACGGGTCGTAAGTACGAAATGAAAGGCCGGATATTGTGAAACCAGTTGTGCCAGTTCCATACCTAGCTGTCCGTTGGCGCCTGTTACGAGGATTGTATGTTGCATATCAGCCTTCAAATACGAAATTAGTCTGGCATTCCTTTAATCCCGGCAATACGAGATCCTTCTCAGATACAATTGCCCTGCCTGCAGGAATTTTCCAGTCGATATTAAGTGTGGGATCATCAAACCGGATACCACCTTCTGATGCTTTGGAATAGAAACCATCGCATTTATATAAAACTTCTGCCCTTTCGCTAATGACAGAAAATCCGTGTGCAAAACCGCGGGGGACCAGTAACTGTTTTTTATTTTCCGCAGATAACTCAATGGTGAAGTGGTTTCCGTAAGTTGGGGAACCCTGGCGCAGATCAACAACTGCATCAAGTATCGTACCCGAAAGAACACGTACCAGCTTTGTCTGCGCATGCGGGTTGAGCTGGAAATGTAATCCGCGGATCACACCATAGGAAGAAGAAGACTGGTTGTCCTGCACAAAATCGATAGCCACCCCTTCCTTCTTAAACACATCGGCGTTGTACGATTCAAAAAAGTATCCGCGGCTATCTGCAAATACTTTGGGCTCATAGATCAGCAGCCCGGGAATATCGGTGGCTAAAAACGGCATACTACAGGCTCCAGTATTTTCTGTTCTTAATTTTGTTTCGATAAATTCCTTTCAGGTCGGCGATCATAGCGTGAGGCCTGGTGATACCGGTGTAATAATCGTCGCCGAGATTTATATAGTCAGCATGCGGAACGGTGATGATCACTGCATCATAGTCCTTGCCTGTTTCAGGCGTCAGGCCAAATCCATATTCGTGTTGTAATTCATCGGAATCAGCATAAGGATCTTCCACATCAACATTCACATAGAAAGCTTTCAGCGCTTTGACCACATCCGCCACCTTTGAATTACGGATATCACTTACATTTTCTTTGAACGTCGCACCTTTGATCAGTACCCTGGCAGTTTTCACATTACCATCCGTTTTGATTATATGTTGTACTACTTTCTGTGCCACATAGCTTGCCATATCATCATTGATGGTACGACCCGCGAGTATTACCTGTGACTTATATCCCAGTTCATTTGCTTTGTGTGTGAGATAGTATGGATCCACACCGATGCAATGCCCGCCAACCAGGCCCGGTTGAAATTTGAGGAAGTTCCATTTGGTACCAGCCGCTTCCAGCACCTCAAATGTGTTAATGTCCATTTTGTCGAAAATAATAGACAACTCATTCATCAGCGCGATATTTAAATCACGTTGTGTGTTTTCGATGATCTTGGCAGCTTCAGCAACCTTTATACAGGATGCTCTGTGTACCCCGGCTTTAACAACAAGCTCGTATGTTTTAGCGATATTCTCAAGCGACTCAGCATCGCAACCTGAAACAACTTTCACGATACTGCTCAGGGTATGGTTCTTGTCACCCGGGTTGATCCGCTCGGGAGAATAACCGAGTTTAAAGTCACTAATATTCTTCAGCCCGGAAATTTTTTCGATGATCGGAAGACAATCCTCTTCGGTGCAGCCGGGGTAAACGGTCGATTCGAAAACGACATAGTCTCCTTTCTTGATCACCTTACCGATGGTTTCAGAAGCGCGCTGAACAGGTACCAGGTCGGGTACGTTATGCTCATCCACCGGGGTTGGCACAGCCACTATAAAAAATTTCGCTTCTTTGAGGGTGTCCAGGTTATTAGTAAATTCGATCTCACAGCCGTCAAATGCTTCTTTCTCCAATTCGTTACTGGGGTCGATGCCCTGCTTCATCAGTTCTACGCGTTTGGCATTAATATCAAATCCAATCACCGATATTTTCTTCGCAAACTCCAATGCAATGGGTAAGCCCACATAGCCCAATCCAATCACCGCTAATTTTGCCTTTTTGTCGATCAGTTCCTGGTACATAAAGTTTTTATAGTTTAGGTTTAGGTTAATAGTTGATATACCTGGTCACGCTGGTTTCTATCCTCTTACTTGATACTTACAAACTCTTTCGGCTGCTTACTCCATTCTTCTTTTGGCAGCCCTTTAAAATAGTCATAAGTTAATTTTAATCCCTGTGCGCGGTCTACTTTTGGTTCCCAGCCCAGGATGGTCTTTGCCTTTGTAATATCCGGCTGGCGTTGTTTGGGATCATCCACCGGTAAAGGCTTATACACGATCTCGGTGGTATTGCCGGTAAGCGCCAGCACTTCTTCAGCAAAATCTTTCAGAGAAATTTCATTGGGATTACCAATGTTGACCGGTAAATGATAATCGCTAAGTAATAACCTGTAGATGCCATCAATAAGATCATCCACAAAACAAAAGCTACGTGTTTGTGATCCATCACCGAAAACAGTAAGCGGCTCTCCACGCAGCGCCTGCCCGATAAATGCCGGCAGCGCACGACCGTCATTGAGTCGCATACGCGGACCATAGGTATTGAATATCCTGACTATCCTCGTTTCTACATTATGAAATGTATGATAGGCCATGGTGATGGACTCCATGTATCGCTTAGCTTCATCATATACTCCCCTCGGTCCCACAGGGTTTACATTACCCCAGTATTCTTCCGTTTGGGGATGCACGAGTGGATCACCGTACACTTCGCTGGTAGAAGCAACCAGTATCCTGGCGCCTTTAGCCTTGGCCAGGCCGAGACAATTATGCGTTCCCATCGCACCTACCTTCAGCGTCTGTATTGGTATCTTAAGGTAATCGATTGGACTGGCCGGAGATGCAAAGTGAAGAATATAATCCAGGCGGCCTGCTATATGAATAAACTTTGTGACATCGTGATGAAAGAACTCAAACTGTTCCAGTTTGAACAGGTGCTCGATATTTTTAAGATCACCTGTGATCAGGTTATCCATACCGACCACTCTGTATCCTTCTTTAATAAAACGATCACATAAATGAGAACCCAGGAAACCGGCCGCACCGGTGATAAGTATTCTTTTTCGATCCATAGTAATTTAATAGGTTTATTCCATGCCCGGCCTGCCTACACTTTCATAATGAAACCCAAGCCCGTTGATACTGGCAACATCAAAAAGGTTCCGGCCGTCGAAAATCACTTTATTTTTCAGTTTTGAAACCATCTTTAAAAAATCCGGCGTACGAAACTCGTTCCATTCCGTAGCAATGATCAACGCATCGGCGTCCTTTAATGCTGTGTATTGACTCTCCGCATACTGAATTTTATCTCCGATGGCCTGCCGTACATTATTCATCGCTTCCGGATCAAAGGCAGTGACAGTAGCACCCTCCTTCACCAGCGCATCGATGATATATAATGCCGGCGCCTCACGAATATCGTCTGTATTTGGCTTGAATGCAAGTCCCCACAGTGCAAAATGTTTTCCTTTCAGGTTATTATTGAAATATTTCCTGATTTTAGGTAACAGATGCAGTTTCTGAATTTCATTTACCTCGATGACGGCATTCAGTATCTTAAAATCATATCCAGAATCCGAGGCTGATTTCACCAGGGCCTGCACATCTTTAGGAAAACAGCTACCACCATAGCCAATACCGGGGAATAAGAAACGCTTCCCGATCCTTTCATCACTACCGATACCACGGCGAACCATGTCTACGTCGGCGCCGAGCCGCTCGCAAAGCTGGGCGATCTCATTCATAAATGAAATCTTTGTAGCCAGGAATGAGTTGGCAGCATATTTTGTCAATTCGGCCGAGCGTTCATCCATAAAGATCACCGGGTTGCCCTGGCGAACAAATGGCGCGAATAATTCACCGATCAGTTTCTTCGCTCTTTCAGAACGTGTTCCGATCACCACCCTGTCGGGCTTCATGAAATCATCAACGGCTACACCTTCTCGCAAAAACTCGGGATTTGACACTACATCAAACTCGCCCTTAAAATTTTTCGCGACTGCTTCCTTTACCAGCTCGGCCGTTCCAACCGGCACCGTGCTTTTATCCACGATCACTTTGTAATCGGTAATGATCTTGCCGATCTCTTCAGCTACACCAAGAACGTAGCGAAGATCAGCAGACCCGTCTTCACCAGGAGGTGTGGGCAGAGCCAGGAAAACAATTGAAGCATCCCTGATACCTTCTGCCAGATCGGTAGTGAATAGTAAACGTTCTTCCTTCAGGTTGCGGAGAAATATTTTCTCTAGACCCGGCTCATATATGGTGATCGTACCGCTTTTCAGACGGCTGACTTTAGATTCGTCGATATCCACACAGGTTACAGTATTCCCGGTCTCGGCAAAACAAGTACCCGTTACTAAACCAACATAACCTGTTCCTACTACAGCGATTTTCATAAATATTTTTTATTGCGCTTCTGCGTTCTTTTTGTTATTCGAAAATTAAAATTCAAAATACTCCAGCACCTTCGACGTGATAAACTGAAGTTGCTCCTCGTCCAGCTCGGTATGGATCGGTAATGAGATCACTCTTTCCGTCAACCAGTCGGTTACCGGCATCTGTTGTGAGGAGACATTAAACTGTTCAAACATCCGTTGCCTATGACCCGGAACCGGGTAATAGATCATGGAAGGAATTTTATGCGTGGCCAGGAATTCGTTCAACCCGTTTCTTTTCGCGGCACTGTTATTTCCGTCTTCGATCAGCAAAGTGTATTGATGAAAAACATGTTTTGAATAACTGGCACGAAAAGGTGTTTTGATACTGGAATGTCCGGCAAATGCCTTATCATAAAAATCTGCCGCTGCTCTCCGGGCCGCATTGTACTCATCGAGATGACGAAGTTTGATATCCAGGATGGCCGCCTGCATCGTGTCCAGGCGACTATTACAACCAACCAGGTCATGGTAGTATCTCCGGCTCTGGCCGTGATTGGCGATCATTTTTAGTTTATCAGCCAGGGTATCGTCATTGGTAAAAATAGCGCCGCCATCTCCAAAAGCACCGAGATTTTTGGAAGGATAAAACGAAGTCGCCCCGATATCACCGATCGATCCGGTCTTTTGACGAATCCCTCCCTGTTCGTAATCGCATCCTATTGCCTGCGCGTTATCTTCAATTACAAAGAGCCCATGCTTCCTGGCAATTGACATGATCTCTTCCATGGGAGCAGCCTGGCCATACAGGTGTACGGGCACAATCGCTTTCGTTTTGGGTGTGATCACTTTCTCCAGTTCTGCCGGGTCAATACAAAATGTCTTGGGATCGACTTCAACAAAAATGGGAGTCAGTCTAAGCAATGCGATCACTTCTGTGGTGGCGATGTAGGTAAAAGAAGGAGTTATCACTTCATCGCCTGGTTGCAGTCCAAGCGCCATCATCGCTATTTGCAGGGCATCCGTGCCATTGGCACAGGGAATAGTATGTTTTACTCCGAGATAATTTGAAAGATTGGCGGCGAAATCCTGCACTGGCTTGCCATTAATAAATGCCGAGCTTTCCATCACGCTGAGGACGGCCTGGTCAACCTCCTCTTTTATATTCCGGTACTGGGTCCTTGTGTCGACCATCTGGATTGGGCGCATGGAAATTTTTTAAGGTTAAAGTTTAGCTTTTCAGGGATCATTATATTGGTCAACAGCCCCGCCAGCTCACCAGGATATTCCGGCTAAACTGCTCTGAAGCCATAAAACGGTCGCAAAAATAATAAAATACGGGTAGTTTCCTACTTTTGCTACCCGGCAAATCACGGTTAAAATCAATACTTTGGGATTATTTTTCTACAATACATTCCTCCTCCTGTTCCGGGCGGGCATATCCATAGCGGCGCTTTTCAACAGCAAAGCCCGGAAATGGACAAGAGGCCGGAAAGGGATCTGGGAGAAGCTCGAAGACGATTTTGAAGAAAGGCAAGGCAAAAATCGCGGGACAATATGGATCCACTGCGCCTCCCTCGGGGAGTTTGAACAGGGCCGACCCGTACTGGAAAAGCTAAAAATTAGCTACCCGGGGCATAAGATCCTGCTTACGTTTTTCTCACCCTCCGGCTATGAGGTACGCAAGGACTATAGAGGCGCGGACTGGGTGCATTACCTGCCGCTTGACAGTGCAGGCAATGCGCGGCGATTCCTCCAAATTGTGAAACCGACACTCGCCATATTTGTCAAATATGAGTTCTGGTATCACTATTTAAACCAGATCAGGCAGAACAGGATCCCTTTATTACTTATTTCCGCCATCTTTCGCAAAGAATCAGTTTTTTTCAAATGGCATGGCGGCTTACAAAGGAAAATGCTAAGTTTTTTTGACCATCTTTTTGTGCAGGACGAGGTTTCAAAAAGCCTGTTGGCCGGTATAAACATTCACCAGGTTAGTGTTGCAGGAGACACACGCTTTGACAGGGTAGTTGAAATTGCAGAACAGTCCGCTGCCATCCCAATTATTGAGAACTTCACAAGTAATAATAATGTGATCGTGGCGGGCAGTACCTGGCCACCGGATGAAGAAATCCTTAATCAAACCCTTTCTTCAGCCGGAACCGGCCTGAAGCTCATCATTGCACCACATGAAACGCATAGTGATCATCTCACTTCCCTGCAAAAACTTTTTCCTGATGCAATCAGATGGACCAGGATACAGACTCTCGAAGATGAAAACCTGGCGACGATCTTAAAAAACAATCGCGTCATGATCGTTGATGTCATTGGCCTTTTATCAAGGTTGTACCAGTATGCAACGATCTGCTATATTGGTGGCGGATTTGGGAAAGGCATACACAATACCCTCGAAGCGGCGGTTTATGGCAAACCCGTCATTTTTGGCCCCACACATCAAAAGTTCAGGGAAGCCATTGAACTCACACAAAGCGGGGGCGCTATACCTATAGCAGATGTGGATGATTGCAAGAAAGCTGTAAAAAGATTACTGGATGATCAACAAGCTTACCGGCAGGCCTGTCAAAGTGCGAAGAAATATGTGTGGGCGAATCGTGGTGCTACCGGGATCATCCTGGAATATATTCAGGAAAAGCGTCTTTTGACCAATTGATCAAACTGAGCCACCACCGGAAGTTCTGTATCCCATCCCAGTTTAATCTTTAGTTCCCGGCTGATCCAGTATTCAGCTTCGGGGTAAATATTAAAACTATTGATGGTTTTTATACTTCTTTCATACATGGCTTCATCACCACGAAACAGGTCATTTATAAAGAGGAAGCGATCATTGATACCAATGGCTTTGCGTAGGTCTTTGATCGGCGTTTCTTTTAATATTTCCACCAGTTCTGCCTTGCCTCCCTGTTTTAACCGGTCATTGAGTGATTCAGGTTCGCCGTTCTTGTTCTTTACCTGGTGGGATAGTGTCGGGATCTCAACCAGGGGGTCGAAAACCATATCCAGTTGACCGTTTTGCTGAACGATCGAAACTGACTCTTCTTCTACCAGTACTTTTTCCCTGGTCTCCCTGGTGGTTGGTGCCTCAACCGGTTTGGGTGCATATTTTTCGTATTGATCAGGAGCTACATTCATCCGCGCGGGCATCATCACAGAGACTTTTGAAGTGCCCAGCGTTTTATTCTCCTGGAGTTTGGATGTCAATTCTGTTTGTAAAAGCTGTAGGGTGATCAGCATCTGCCCAGCCGAAGCCTTTTGATTGAACTGTTCGGTTAATTTGGATATCAAGATTTCTATTCGCTCCATTTTGCTATTTTTGGCAGGACTGATTTAAGATTATAAAGATTTCGCTGACAGCATTGATTGCTCAAATCCCCTGAAACGATCCGTGAATCTGTTCAAATCCACAAAATCAGCGTTTTAAAATTACAAACTGTTTGCCAAAAAATTCGTTTTTTCAAATCGGGAAAATTAAATCTTAACAATGTTTATTGAACCCAATATACGCGGCGAGCGCCGTGGGTGGATAGAAGTGATATGCGGATCCATGTTTAGTGGTAAAACAGAGGAATTGATCAGACGACTGAAAAGGGTCAGGATTGCCAACCTGAAAACCGAGATCTTCAAACCTGCTGTTGATACACGCTACGACGAAATAAAAATCATTTCACACGATACCAACGCGGTACAGTCCACTCCTGTCGATAATTCTCAAAAGATACTACTGATGGCGCAGGATGTTGATGTGATCGGGATTGACGAAGCCCAGTTCTTTGATAATGAGTTGCCTAATGTATGTGATCAACTGGCTTATAATGGTGTGCGGGTGATCGTTGCCGGCCTGGATATGGACTTTACAGGTAAACCTTTTGGCCAGATGCCATACCTTTTGGCAAAGGCGGACTATGTCACCAAACTCCATGCTATTTGCGTAAAATGCGGACATATCGCAAATTATTCGTACCGTAAAATTCCCAATGAAGACCAGGTGATGCTGGGTGCCACCGATGCGTATGAGCCAAGATGCAGGGTCTGTTATTACGAGAAGCACTAATGGGTTTGGAGTTTCTGAGCAACATCATGCTTTGAACATCGCCTGATAAAACTTCTCGTTTCTTAAATCATTATTTTCGCCCAAAACAAAAGCTATCGCCTCTCCCCGTCATATTTACACTCTGTTCAAAAAGGATCTGCTTCTTGAGATTCGCCAGCAGTACAGCTTTTATGGCATACTACTATATATAGGTGCCACCACTTTTGTTTTGTTCATGGCCATCGATGCCCCCGAAAGCAGGGTGTGGAATGGACTGTTTTGGGTGATCCAGTTATTTATATGTATCAATGCAGTGGCCAAGAGTTTCCTGCAGGAAAGCAAAGGCAGGATGCTTTATTTCTACTCGATAGCTTCCCCGGCAGATTTTGTCATGGCAAAACTGCTGTTCAACTCACTGCTCATGCTTTTGATGAGCCTGCTTAGCCTGGTACTGTTCACACTTTTCCTGGGCAACCCGATTGAAAAAGCAGGCGCTTTTATCGGGCTGGTGCTCCTGGGTGGCTGGAGCCTCAGCCTGGTCTTTACATTCCTGGCAGCTATCGCCGCACGCGCGCAACAAAACGCAGCCATCATGGCCGTACTGGGTTTTCCAATCATCTTACCTCAACTCATTTTACTGATGCAGTTGTCAAATGCGGCATTCAACCCCGTTTTAACCATAAAAGCCAGCACTATCCTTTTATTAATAGCGCTCGACCTGATGGTGATCCTGCTGGCGGTGATCCTTTTCCCATTTTTATGGAAAGACTGAACCTTGCAGCTAATAAACTGTTTTAGGGGTTTTATTGAAAATTATTTACAACAGCCATCGTTTTCATCCAAAATATCAAAGCCCGGTGGGTTTATTTGTACTTTGCGAAAAATTAGGCAGTATTAAATATGCCGCCTTAATTTTGCTCCACTTTAACCAACAATAATTGCCCTGTCAAGATGGCCAATGAAAAAAACTATATGTATAAGTCCTGGTGGAAAATACTTGCTGTTCTCTTACTGGTCTATACGTTTGTAGCCGGGCTGTTGTTAAAAGTGCCGCAACTACCCGTATTGCAGGAAACCATCCGCAATCTTTATTTCCATGTCTGCATGTGGTTTGCCATGATGATCTTGTTTACAGTTTCCGTGGTGAATGCGATCCGTTACCTCCGAACCCTTGACCTTAAGTACGATATTTATACACGCCAGTTTGCCGTTGTAGCCATTGTGTTTGGCATACTGGGATATGCCACCGGTGCTATCTGGGCATCTTATACCTGGGCCGATCCCAACACATCGGTCTATAATTCTTTCAGTACGATTGCCCGCGACCCCAAACTGATCGGCGCCGCGATCGCGCTGCTGGTTTATTTTGCCTACCTCATACTTCGCGACTCTATTACAGATATCGATAAAAAAGCACGGATCAGCGCGGTCTACAACATATTTGCTTATGCCCTGTTGTTTCCCTGTATCTGGATATTACCAAGACTAATGCCCAGCCTGCACCCGGGAAATGAAGGGAACCCCGCACTGGATGTGAAGAATGATATCAGTGGTTCGATGAGGATAGTTTTTTATCCCGCGATCATTGGCTGGACGCTGCTGGGGTTATGGATCGCTACCCTGAAGATCCGGCTGAGCCTGGTCAGAGAAAAAATGATGTCAAATTAATTTGAAAATATGCTACCATTCAATCGACCAATCATGCAAAAGTTACGTTACCTGGTATCGGTGTTACTAGTAATGCTTTTGACCATTTGCGCGCAGGCACAGGAGGCCGTTAGTAAATCTGGTTTTGGTGAAACAATGCGCAGCAGCGGTCGCATTTATGTGGTGATCGCAGTAATGTTGACCATCCTTGCCGGTTTGGTACTTTATCTTGTCAGGCTCGACAGGAAGATCTCAAAAATTGAAAAAGGGAATTTATAAAAAACAGCTTGGTAAATGCAGGATGCCATTCGCACTGGCGTATAGTATTCCGCCACTTTACCATCAACCAATGATAACGCTTGCATTTGAAAAATTAAATTAGAATTCATGTCAGACAATTACAGTTTTTTTGCCGCTGTTGAAAAAAGCTTCGACAAAGCGGCAAAGTTTACCAAGTGGACCCCCGGTATCCTGGAACAGATCAAAGCATGTAACGCGGTGTACCGGATGAGATTTCCCATCAAAAGAGACGACGGAAGCATTGAAGTAATGGAAGCTTACCGTGTTCAGCACTCACAACACAAATCACCCTGCAAGGGAGGTATTCGCTTTGCAGCAGAAGTAAACCAGGATGAAGTAATGGCGCTTGCTGCCCTGATGACTTATAAATGCGCCATCGTAAACGTTCCTTTCGGTGGTGGTAAAGGTGGTATCAAGATCAACCCGAGAAACTATTCCGCATATGAACTGGAAAAGATCACACGCCGTTATACCGCGGAATTGATGAAAAAGAATTTTATCGGCCCGGGCACCGATGTTCCTGCGCCTGACTACGGCACCGGTGAACGTGAAATGGCATGGATACTCGATACCTATACTGCGATGCACCCGGGAGAAATAGATGCAGCTGGTTGCGTAACGGGTAAACCTGTATCCCAGGGAGGCGTTCGCGGTCGTCGTGAGGCAACAGGACTGGGCGTGTTTTTCGGGCTTCGCGAAGTTTGTAATATGACCGACGTGATGCAAAAGCAGGGATTGGCACCTGGTGTGGAAGGCAAGCGGGTTGTTGTACAGGGTTTGGGTAATGTGGGTTACCACTCTGCCAAGTTTTTCCAGGATGCAGGCGCACTGGTTACCGGCCTGGCTGAATTTGAAGGATCAATACACAATGAGAAAGGACTTGATATCGAAGCTGTCTTTGAACATCGCAAAAGAACCGGCTCGATCCTGAATTTCCCTGGTGCACAAAATTTTGCCAAAAACACTGACGCGCTTGAAATGGATTGTGATATCCTGATCCCTGCTGCACTTGAAAATGTGATAAACGAAGAGAATGCTCCTAAGATAAAAGCAAAGATCATCGGTGAGGCAGCCAATGGACCATTGACACCCGAAGCAGATGAAATACTGATGAAAAAAGGTGTGCTGGTAGTCCCAGATATGTATCTCAATGCAGGAGGGGTAACCGTCTCATATTTTGAATGGCTTAAAAACCTGAGTCACGTTCGATATGGCCGTATGGAAAAACGCTTCAATGAAAATATGAACGCGCATATCGTGGGCCAGATGGAAGCGCTTTCAGGCAAGAAGATGAATGAAAAGGAAAAGGAATACATCGTACATGGCGCAGATGAAGTTGACCTGGTTTACAGCGGCCTGGAAGAAACCATGATCACGGCTACGCACGAAATCATGAATGAATGGAAGAACAACCCCGAAATTCCCGATATGCGTACTGCTGCTTACGTTGTTGCCATCAATAAGGTAGCAACCAGCTATGCTGAACTTGGAATTTTCCCATAATTATATTTAATAAGAAGCGGAACAATAAAGCCCTTCGGTATCCTTTCCGGATTCGAAGGGCTTTTTCATTTTTTAGAATAAAATTTTGTGTAACCGAAAGGTTACATATATTTGTAACCAAAAAGTTACATAATATTATGAGAAGAGATGTATTCCAGGCGATAGCCGACCCCACCCGTCGTGAGATTATAGACATGATCTCGCGGGAATCACTAAACCTGAATGCCATTGCAGAAAATTTCGACATCAGCAGACCCGCGATATCCAAACACATCAAGATCCTGACTGAATGCGGACTTATCCAGGTTCGCCAAATAGGCCGCGAACGTTATTGTGAGCCGCATTTGCGGAGATTGAATGAAGTCTCCGCCTGGGTGGAGCAGTATCGTGTCTTCTGGACCCGTAAACTGGACGCCCTCGAAAATTTTCTTGCAACGGAGAATAAGAAAAATATTAAATCAAATAAAAAAACAAAGAAATGAGCACACAACCTATCGTGATCGAAAGGACATTCAACGTGTCCCCTACCCGCTTGTGGCAGGCACTGACAAAAAGCGAGCAAATGAAACAATGGTACTTTGACCTCCCCGGGTTTAAAGCCGAGCCGGGATATGAATTCAGTTTTTATGCTGGCCGCGACGAAAAAAAATTCCTGCATCTCTGCAAGGTTATTGAAGTGATCCCCGGGAAGAAGCTAACCCACAGCTGGCGATACGATGGCTACCCGGGTGATTCCATAGTTAGTTTTGAACTTTTCCCCGAAGGTGAAAATACGCGGCTGAGACTTACCCACTCAGGTCTTGAAACATTTGGCGACAACCCGGATTTTGCAAAATCCAACTTTGTGGAAGGATGGACCAATATCATTGTTAAGAGACTGCAGAAACACCTGGAAGCCTGACCCATTTCTTCATAATCGGTAGCCGGTCAGAGTTTGGTTTCTGACAGCAGGTATTCAACCGCAAGTATATACCCTTTTAGTCCCAGACCGAAAATACTGCCGGCTGCTTTTCCCGATACATGTGACAGCTTACGAAAGTCTTCACGAGCATGCACATTGGAAATATGCACTTCCACAACCGGTGCTTTAATAGCAGCGATGGCGTCGCCGATCGCGACCGAAGTATGTGTATAACCTGCGGGGTTTAGGATGATCCCGTCATGATCAAATCCCACTCTTTGTAATTCGTTGATGAGCTCGCCTTCTACATTACTTTGATAGTAGCTGAATGTAACCTGGGGATAAGAAGCTTTTAGCTCCTCGAAAAACTGATCGAATGACTGACTACCGTAGATACCGGGTTCTCTCTTCCCAAGCAGATTAAGATTAGGTCCGTTGATAATTGCGATTTTCATCAATTGTGTGGGTTAATAATTCACAATTTAAAGTAAATCATCAACTTTTATTGTTTGTCAGTAGATAGCAGGCTATACATCAGCAAACTGATATGACGCCCATTCTTGACTTCGGACTCTCTCAGCCTGCCTTCATAACTAAAACCCAGTTTTTCTGCCAGGCGCCAACTGGTTTCATTACCATCTTCTATCACTGCCTCCAGCCGGTGCAGTTTCCAGTGAGAAAAGAGATAACGGATCATCACCGGGACAACCTCTGGCATGATTCCCTTTTTCCAGAATTTTGGCAAGAGCCAATAACCGATCTCGGCTTTCTGGTGTGCAGCGGTATAATTGTTCATGCCACAAGCTCCCACCGGTAACCCTGTATCACGGTCGATGATCTTCCACCATATACCGGTCTTTTCACGCCAGATCCGGTCATAAAAATCCATTTGAGATTTGGTTTCCTCCAGCGTTTTGTAAGAAACCCCATAAAAAGGAATTACATCAGGGTTGCTTAGACCGTCGTAAATAAAAGCCTGGTCATCGGCAATGATTTGCTTTAGGACAAAACGTTCGGTATGTAATTCAGGGAACATAGTATCCGGTGACGGGTAAAAATTTATCCAATTTCGTACGTAAACAATTTTAGTTTACGTGTTCTTTGATCATTTGAATAAAGTCGTCAAATAAATAGCGGCTATCGTGCGGACCCGGGGTTGCTTCGGGGTGGTATTGTACCGAAAATGCGGGCTTGCCTTTAATCCTGATCCCCTCGATCGACTGGTCATTCAGGTTCACATGTGTCACTTCAATATGATCAGCTTTCTTGACGGCTTCAGGATCCACTCCAAACCCATGATTCTGTGTCGTGATCTCTGAGCGTCCTGTCACCAGGTTTTTTACCGGGTGATTCAGGCCCCTGTGACCATGATGCATTTTGAAGGTGGGAATATCATTTGCCAGAGCAAGCAACTGGTGACCCAGGCAAATGCCAAAGACAGGATTCTCTTCCTTTAATATCTGCTTCAGGGAGTTGATCGCATAATCCATTGGAGCAGGATCGCCAGGACCATTGGAGATAAAATAGCCGTGTGGTTCAAATTTCTTCACCTCCTCAAGCGGAGTTTTGGCAGGAAATACTTTTATATAAGCCCCGCGCTCGACCATGCAGTTGAGAATATTTCTCTTTACACCATAGTCCATGACTGCGATACGGATCTCGGATTGTTCGTCACCCAGCTCATAGGTTTCTTTCGTGCTCACTTGTGAAGCCAGTTCAAGCCCATCCATACTGGGGACATCCTGAAGCTTTTTCTTCAGGACTTCAATATCTGTTGTCTCAGAAGAAATGATACAGTTCATCGCGCCGCGGGTGCGGATATGCGCCACGAGCGAACGGGTATCAACATCAGCAATTGAAACGATATTGTGCTTTTTGAGGTAATCTTCAAGCGAGCCCTGGGCTGTCTTCCTGGAGTACTGATCCTCCAGGTTGCGGCCGATCAGACCTTTGATCTTCACGCTGTCGGACTCGATCTCGTTGTCTTTCACACCATAGTTGCCCACATGCACTACGTTCATTATAAGTACCTGCCCAAAATAACTGGGATCGGTAAAAACTTCCTGGTAGCCGGTCATGCCGGTGTTGAAACAAATCTCACCAGTCGTAGTTCCAATAGCTCCAAATGATTTACCATAACAAACAGTTCCATCCTGCAAAACCAGAACTGCGGCGGGGCGGGTAGTAGACATAGTCTGAAAAATCTGCGCTTTTTAAAAACAAATTGCGCAAAAGTAGCAGGAAATCGAGAAATGAGAGGGATTATTTTGTTAACATTCTTCACAGCATCCAGAACGCAAAAAACCCGGGACCGGGAAAGCCAACATCAAACGATTGATTATCCTTCCCCATCCCGGGTTATTATTTATCCAAATAAACCTTAACCCTTAACTCTGAGAAAATTTCCGTTCTTATCAAACTCCAGTTCCACCCCCGAGGAGAGCTTGATCTCCTGGGTGGCATCCTCGCGCTCCCAGCCACGGATATATTCACTACTATAATTCGCAGCAACATAGTCCAGGATCAGAACAGGTATCACCGTTGAAGGGATGGCTTCGGTGCCTTCGATCTTCCTGATATTTCCCTGCCGGCTGAATTCCAGCTTGCTGCCATTGTCGAGGTAAACATGAAAATAGGTCTTGAGATCATCAAGCTCTTTCACAACCTGCAGGATCTGTTTTCCTGGATAGTGTGTTGTTACAAAGCCACTGGCATTGGCGGGCAGATCATCCTCCTGCACAACCTTTTCCTTATCGCAGGATACAAGCAGAAAAGCGGAGAGTGTCATAAGAAGAAAAATTTTTTTCATAACATAAAATTTTTAATGATTGTCTGTAAAAGACAACCCGCTTCTTACAAACCCCTACTTACACGTGACAAGAAAAAGTTAAGACAATTAAAAAATGCTTATGCCCGCGTTCCAGCCAAACCAACCCCTTACCCTGGAGCTGCCCAAACCAAAACTATGGTAGGATTCAGGCAATACATCGTATTTGTAGCCCGCTATTGGAGCTGGTTGATCAGAATAGTAAACTGCCAGCGAAGGCCCGCCAAATAGCGCGAAGCGTTTGCCTAATTTGATATTGAGCTGTAAATGCAGCTTGTTCATCAGGTTGAGATAATCCCAACTGCCGAGGTATAAATATTGTGAGGTGAGTTCCGGGTTGAGCGATAACCAACGCGCCAATCCCCATTCAGTTCCCAGGCCGTATCCGAATGTATACAGTTTCGCATCCTCCCTGTCAACATTCATCCCTGCCATCAATATGCTGTAAAGTCTGCGGCTTCCGGTTTTAAAGGCAATGTTGGCGTCGACCGACTCAGTAGTATACATTGCGAGTTTATGATAGCCTTTCATTACCACGTTGATCAGACCAATGCTATATCCATCTGAAGTATCAGAGATATTGATCAGGCCGATCTGAATACCCTTTAATTTTTTTGCATAGTTGAAAACACCGCCCACCTGCAATCCCTTCACTTCTCCTCCTCCAATATTGGCAACACCAGCGATCTGCACGGTGTTCGATTTTCTGTTCTGGTAATTAAATACGCCAGCAGCCTGCACGCCGTTCATTGTGCCGCCGTTAATATTGGAAACACCTGCAATTTGCATCCCCGCAAAATCTCCCTTCACATAGTTGTTAATACCAGCCGCCTGTACACCCTTTACATGTTTCAGGCTTGTATTGTGCAAACCACCCAACTGTAATCCCGTCACCGAGCCTCCTGTTATATTGAGAAGACCTGCGGCCTGTAAATATTTTACATCTTTCTTATTGAGGTTAAATAATCCACCGAGTTCCATACCATTAACACCCGCTGTGTAACCGCCGAGCAGGTTAAATGAAAAATTATTAACTACCTGGCCACTCATTTTCCCCTGGCTGCTTACCCCAGGTACAACGGAAAACTGGAAAGGCTTTTCTGTAAAGAATTTCTTCATATTCAGGCTACCTATCTTTTGCTTTGCAGAGATCAGGAATCTGCCAAAACTGGTTTGCTCAATTTCGTCTACAGCACCACTGATTGAACTCACTGTATCTGTATTAATGAAGGATGTGTCAGCAAGCTCGAAAGTATTTGGTGTAGACACGATAGCCTTGTCCAAAACCGGTACGATCGCAATAACCAGTTGCAGATCGTATTTCTGCGGAACGCTGACAGTTGTATCTTCAAAAGCATCTTTACTGACGGCGAGTGATGTGGTTTTGTATTTATCCTTTAGCCTGATGCTGAAATTTCCATTCGCATCTGTAAGTGTTGAAGTGAGGTATGTCGTTTCATAGATACTAACGTCACTCAGGCGTTCACCAGTTTCACCGTTGACTACATAACCCGAAATTGTGTACGATTTATCTTTAGCGGGAGAAGATTTGGTAACAGAGGTCAGTTGCAAACTTACTCTTCGGAGAATTACATAGCTCCCGCTTTCTTTGTATTCATACCCGCCATTAAACAATTGATTCAGAACCTGCCTTACGGTCTGGCCCTGAATATTCATGGTGACCAGGCTGTCCCGTTTCACGATGCTGCTGTTGTAGGAGAAACTAAATCCCGCCTGGTTACTGATGATGGCCAGCACATCATCAAGCCTTTGTTCCCTGACAGAAATATTTATTCTTTTATCGAGTATGCTTTGCGTGTAGGCATTGTTGCTGCAACAGATAAATAGCCCAACTATGATTGCAATGAATATACTTTTCCTTTTTATCATAACCATCCGTCTTGCCTAATACAAAATGATCTCTCCCTCGTTTTTTGAAACTTTTACCAGCAGCGTTTGGGCGATAATATCTAAAATTGTATCCAGTGATTCATCATCAAAAGTTACCGTCAGGGGAAGTTTGCGTATGGACTCGCGACCAATACGAATATCCGCGTCATAAGCTTCGTTGAGTTTCTCCACCAGCTTCCATAGAGGCGTATTGTCGCAGACAAAAGTTTTGCTCACATAATAATTATAGAGCTTATCGTCGGAAATTTCTTTTTCTGCAACACTATCTTTTCTCGAAAAATGGGTTCGTTCTCCCGCTTCGAGTTCGATCGTGTGGCCGTCTTTTGTCACCTGAACAATCCCTGTTTCCACAATTACCTCGGTGTATCCGTCCTGGCTTTTCACGTTAAAAGAGGTGCCCACTACTTTCACCTCCACATCATTTACTTCAATGATAAAAGGCTTTTTCTTGTTGGGCTTAATATTAAAGAATGCCTCACCCTGCAGCTTTACTTTCCTGGTTTTTTCCTTGAAGAATTCAGGATAGGTAATGACTGAGTTTTTGTTTAGTGTCGCGACAGAGCCGTCGGGCAGCGTGTCTTTTTTCACGTCATTAACTGATGCAAAAGTCAATATTTCGGGTTCACGTGTCCCTTTAAATAATATGGTACTGGTAAACCAGGCCGCCCCGGCCACCAGCAAAACGCTGGCCGCGATACGCCACCAGCCAAAACTTTGGCGGGTATCAGCTCCTGGATCCTTCTTTTTTATCTTCCGCTGAAATCTTTGCCAGGCTTTTGTTTCATCCACCGGCATATGAACAGCCAGCTGTTCGCTTTGCTCCCAGATCAGTTGAAGCTGTTGAAAATATCTTTGATTCTCAATACTGGCCGCAATCCAGTCTTCTACCATCTCCTGCTCGGGTGGCGTTGCTTCCTCTGCCAGGTATTTTACCAGCAACTCATCCATCGTATCGTGCGTAAAGTTTTCCAATATGCAGTATTATAGGTTGAATAGTGATAAAATGATCAATGGTAAAAACTCCACCAGTTTCTGCCGCATCAGGCGAAGCGCCTTCCCCATCTGGTTTTCTATTGTCTTCACTGAAAGTCCCATCGCATCGGCGATCTCCTGGTATTTTAACCCCTCGTAACGACTCATTTGAAATATGGTGCGGCACTGCTCTGGCAGCTCGTTCATGGCAGCGTGGATATGCTCTTTCAATTCACCATGCAATACCTTGCCCGACGTGTTTTCAACCTCCCCGTTCGACTGGCGAACGACATGCATGGCATGTGCCGATCTCACTTTTTTATGTTTAATATGATTGAGACAGTCATGGTATACAGCTTTGTACAGATAAGCCTTTTGTGAGGTCTCTATTTCCAGGAGCTCTCTTTTTTCCCAAAGTTTATAAAATACATTCTGCACGATCTCCTCCCCCATGGTAGTATCCTTAAGTATGGTGATGGCATAGGCATGCAAGCCTCTGAAATGTGTCTTAAACAACTGTTCGAAGGCTGCCTCACCCCTTGGTGCCAATGACCTGACAATGGCAGTACTGCTTTGTTGCACTTTTCCGATCCTATGGTCTGCTAAAATATATCTATTCGCGGTCAAGAACGTTTATAAAAGGGACAACCGGCGGAGGGTTTACCCCTATCCAACCGGATTTTCCAAGAAATTAGGAATTGGTAATTTGGAATTAAGCCGTATAACGCCCTGGAGACGAGATTTGCGATTTTTAAAATATCGCGTTGACCTCTATTCAGATAGTTAACCATGTACATCCAGGCACATCTAATTCCTAAATTCAAATTACCTGTTCCTACTCCTTAACTTCCATCCCCTCCCCGTCTCCTCTTATAACGTTCCCTGATCACATCCTGCACATTCACATTATTGATCTTACTTTCCAGCCAGGAGATCACGTCGAGGTACGCGAATGCCCGACGCTCCAGTGGATTGTTCTCGTATTTTTTGAGCTTATGCAGGAGTTTTTCAAATTCCGGCTTCAGCGCATGGGCACCTACATGAAATGATCTCCGCAGGAAGGCAAACATTTCTTCTTCTACTTTACTCAGGCTTTCCATCTTCGACATGTAGCGATACACCGATTTGATCAGGTATTCCAGCAGGTCAAAATTTCCCAACTCGTAATGTGCGATCAGGTGCAGCAGCCGGGCATAACATTGCAGGTCGCTGCGTAACCCGGATCGCTGGTTGATGATACGGTTGAGATAGTCGATGGCCTTTTCATTATCGCCGCTCCCGAAATATAGGCAGGCGATCTTATAATAAAATACCAGTACCCGGTGCGTGTCGAGGTATAGTCCATATTGCTTCAGCATTTCTTCGAGGTGAGGAACCATAGCCAGGCCCTTGTTGAAAGTGCCCTGCAGGAAATACAGATTGATCCGGGCCGTATATAGATACTGGTAGACCAAAATTCGGTTATTGTCGTTTTGGGTCACCAGTTTGGTTCTCGCAAATTTTTCGAATTTCCGAATGGTATCGGCCAGCTTTTCATGATTAAGCAGATCAAAATGCGCACTTGCCAGGTTGTGCAACCCCTTGATATAGCTGGCGGTTTCCACGCCGATCATATCAGGATTCTTCTCGAAGTGATCCACCCATCGCTGGCAGTAGCGGTAGTATTGTAAAAAATCGATCCGGATAAAGGCATACCAGCAATGACTCTGGTAGAGATATAGTTTCTCATAAAAACCTTTCGCCTGCGCGGCTTCCGGAGGCAGACTTGTTTCAAAGAAAAGCCTTATGCTCTTTATATCGTTTTCGTTGCGGGCATGGCCATGCTGGATATACCAGCTATACAATTGCAGGGAAAGATTAGACAGCTTATTGATCAGCATTAACGCATGATTCACCTCGTTTGACTCCTGGCTCAACTCCTCCGCCCGGTTTTGCATGCTTCGGGTGATATAAAGTGCCTCGATTTTTTTTTCAAAGAAAAGGGCCTGTTGCAGGTAGCTCAGCTGGTTATGGTCTCGCGCCATATCCTTTAACCGGTCCAGCGCTCTCAGGCTTTGGAGGTACAGACCTTTATTATATAGTATCCGGGCATGGTCCATTTGTTCATGTAGCCGGATATCGATATTGGTATCGTCTTTTATGATACGGAGGCTTGACAATATCTGCCGGTACAACTGAGCCTTCAGGTTGGACAATTGTTGTTTGCTGATCGACTTGTTCTTTTTCAACAAAACAGCCTCGTCGTAGTCGTACATTTTATCCAGTGCGTCAAAGAGTTGGATCGTTTTAAGGTTCTCGCTCGACGAGTTTCGCCTGACAAAAAGCTTGAAATTCCGCTTTTCAGACTTTTCCAGCGATTTTACCAATTGAAAAAGGGCATCTGTCGATCGGTTGGGCATCGTAATTCGGCTGATTTAAAATCCTTTACTGTCAAGCATTCCAGGGGATTTCCCCCTATTTTGACCCTGTAAAACAGGGGCAATTTTGGTTTTCTCCACCGGGGCTTCAGGTCTACCTTAGTGGAGCAGGTTTCCTTTGGCTTTTTCATTCTGAACCAGCCTGGCAAAACCAGTTTGATCCGGACATGCAAAAGTAAGCTGCCTGCAATTTTATCACACACAATATTTTATTAATATGGCTGATGGCAAAATCCACATCTTTGATACAACTCTGCGGGATGGAGAGCAGGTCCCTGGGTGTAAGCTGAACACCAAGGAAAAGGTGCGGCTTGCGCTCGCGCTGGAAGAACTTGGTGTCGACATCATCGAATCAGGTTTTCCTATATCCTCACCCGGCGATTTTGAATCCGTAAACGAAATTTCGAAAGTCGTCAAAAACGCCACCGTTTGCGGTCTCACCCGGGCCGTTGAAAAAGATATCCAGGTAGCAGCCGAGGCGCTTAAACCTGCAAAACGTCCACGTATTCACACCGGTATCGGTACTTCCGATCTTCATATCAAAGCAAAATTTAATTCTACCCGCGAAGAGATCCTGTCCCGCGCGATACAGGCTGTCAAATGGGCTAAGAACTTTGTAGATGATGTTGAATTTTACGCGGAAGATGCAGGACGTACCGACAATGATTACCTGGCAAAGGTTGTTGAAGCAGTGATAAAAGCAGGTGCAACGGTAGTAAATATCCCCGATACCACCGGATACTGCCTGCCACATCAATATGGCGAAAAGATCGCATACCTGGTCAACAATGTTCCAAACATAGACAAAGCTATCATCAGCTGTCATTGTCATAACGACCTGGGACTCGCCACGGCAAACTCCATTTCGGGGGTATTAAATGGTGCCCGCCAGATCGAATGTACAATCAACGGGCTGGGCGAAAGAGCTGGCAATACATCGCTTGAGGAAGTAGTGATGATCTTAAAGCAACACCATAGTTTAGGTTATTATACCAGCGTGAAATCACAATTGCTCAACCCGATCAGCCAACTCGTATCTGATACAATGCGTATGCCGGTGCAACCCAATAAAGCCATCGTTGGCTCTAATGCGTTTTCTCACTCTTCCGGTATTCACCAGGATGGTTTCCTGAAAGATGCTTTGACCTACGAGATCATCAACCCTGAAGAAGTTGGAGCTGGTGGATCGCGTATCGTGCTCACAGCACGTAGCGGCCGTTCGGCCCTGGCACATCGTTTTCATAAACTCGGATACCAGTACACCCGCAATGATATCGATGTATTGTATAATGAATTCCTGAAAGTAGCCGATCTAAAAAAAGAAGTTGCCGATGAAGACCTGCTCCAGATGGCAAAAGAATATGACCCAGTAACCTTATAAAAAATGAGTGAATCACAAGATCATAAAACCAATTCACAAGCCGCTTCCGATGGCGGTGGCGTTAAAGGGGGCCGCACCCTGTTTGAAAAAATTTGGGACACGCATGTGGTAAAGACAATTGAGGGCGGGCCTTCTGTTTTATATATCGACAAACATTTTATACATGAAGTAACGAGCCCCCAGGCTTTCGCCGGGCTTAATAAACGCGGTATAAAAGTTTTCCGTCCCGACCAGGTGGTCGCAACCGCTGATCATAACGTTCCTACACTCGACCAGCATCTACCCATTAAGGAAGAATTGTCAAGACGCCAGGTTGAAGCCCTTAAAAAAAATTGCGAGGAACACGGTATTGAATTATACGGACTGGGTCACCCCTACCAGGGCATCGTTCACGTGATCGGCCCCGAACTCGGCATTACCCAGCCCGGTATGACGATCGTATGTGGCGATAGTCATACTTCTACACATGGTGCATTTGGTAACATTGCTTTTGGCATTGGCACAAGTGAAGTAGAGATGGTAATGACCACGCAATGCCTTTTGCAAAGCAAACCCAAATTAATGCGCATCAATATCGACGGGCAACTTAGTCCGGGTGTGGTAAGCAAAGACATCGTCCTTTATATTTTATCAAAGATCTCCGCCAGTGGCGCAACAGGATATGCAGTTGAATTTGCCGGCTCCGCGATTCGTGCACTAACGATGGAAGCAAGAATGACCATTTGTAATATGAGTATTGAAATGGGTGCACGATGTGGGATGATCGCCCCGGATGAAACAACTTTCAACTACATAAAAGGAAGAAAGTTTGCACCGCAGGGTGATGCCTGGGACAAAGCACTTGCCTATTGGGAAACCCTGTTTAGCGATGGCGATGCCAAATTTGACAATGAGATCTTTATTCGGGCTGAAGATATTGAACCTATGATTACATACGGTACTAATCCAGGAATGGGCATTAAGGTGAGTGGCCAGGTACCGGCTCTGTCTGAGATCGACGAAAAGGAAAAAGCTTCCTTTGAGAAATCACTTAACTATATGGGTCTCGACGAGGGCACAGCGATCAAAGGAAAGAAGATCGACTATGTCTTTATCGGCAGTTGTACCAATTCACGTATCGAAGACCTGAGGATGGTTGCCTCTTTTGTAAAAGGCAAGCGTAAAGCGAAAGACGTAGAAGTCTGGATCGTACCGGGTAGTAAGCAGGTAGAAGAACAGGCGCGCCAGGAGGGTATTCATAAAATATTCGAAGATGCCGGCTTTATGCTGCGTCAACCTGGATGTTCAGCCTGCCTGGGTATGAATGAAGACAAAATTCCGGCAGGTAAGTATTGCGTGTCGACTTCCAACAGAAATTTTGAAGGAAGACAGGGTGCAGGAGCAAGGACCTTGCTGGCAAGTCCGCTAACTGCTGCGGCCGCAGCGATAACTGGCAAAATAACGGATGTAAGAGAGTTTTTGAATTAAACCTATTCCGAAGCGTTCATCGCAGTAGGATAAATAATAAAGAAAGAATTAAGAACAAAAGATGAAAATGGGTTGTCGTTCGAATAAGATGCTGAAGTAAAGTTCACATCCTGAAACGCCAGCTCTCAGCAATTAAAAACATGAACCCAATCAGAGTCATAACAAGCCGTTTTGTTCCGATCAATATCGAAAACATTGATACAGACCAGATCATTCCCGCCAGGTTTTTAAAAGCAACCACACGCGAAGGATTTGGTAAAAACCTGTTTCGTGACTGGCGATATGAAAACGACGATGAGAACCAGCCAAAGCCAGGTTTCCCGTTAAACCAGTCACAATACAAGGGGGAAATATTAGTGGCAGGAAAAAACTTCGGCTGCGGATCTTCCCGGGAACATGCCGCCTGGTCCATTTTGGATGCAGGTTTTCGCGCGGTGGTATCTAGTTTCTTTGCAGATATCTTCAAAAATAATGCACTCAATAATGGCGTATTGCCGGTAACGGTATCGGAGGATTTCCTGCAAAAGATATTCGAACAGGACAGCACTACAACCCTGACAATTGACCTGGAAAAACAAACGATCACGATCGACAAGACTGGAGAAAAGGAATATTTCGAGATCAACGACTACAAAAAAACATGTTTGCTCAATGGATACAGTGATATTGATTACCTGTTGAGTATAAAGGATGATATTATCAGTTACGAAAAACAAAAGATGATTAATTAAATACCAGGCTCCGCCCATGCGGAAAGATTATGAAAAAAAATATTGCAGTCATAGAAGGTGATGGTATCGGTCCGGAAGTAACCCGGCAGTCTGTTCGTGTACTTAACGCGGTGGCTGAAACCTACAACCACGAATTTTCTTACACATATTGCCTGATGGGGGCTGATGCTATTGATAAAACCGGTAATCCGTTACCCGATGAAACAGTCGAGGTTTGCCTGAAGAGCGATGCCATTTTATTTGGCGCTATCGGTCATCCCAAATATGACAATGACCCCACTGCGAAAGTGCGGCCAGAACAGGGATTGCTTAAGATCAGAAAATCACTGGGGCTTTTTGCCAACATACGTCCTGTGAGCACCTACCCGGCCCTGCACCATCTTTCACCCCTGAAATCCCAGAATATTGAAGGGGTCGACTTTATTATTTTCCGTGAACTGACCGGCGGAATTTATTTCGGTAAAAAAGAATTAAATGCGGAAGGAACTCAGGCTTCCGATGAATGTGTGTACAGTCGTGAAGAAATTGATCGCGTAGCCCGGCTGGCGTTTCAATATGCTGAAAAGAGAAAAAAGAAACTGTTGCTGGTCGACAAAGCCAATGTGCTTGAAACATCCAGGCTCTGGCGAAAAGTAGTACAGGAAATTTCAAAAGATTATCCTGTAGTGTCTGTAGAATATATGTTTGTCGATAACGCATCGATGCAGATCATTGTCAACCCAAAACAATTTGATGTTGTCCTCACTGAAAATATGTTTGGTGATATCCTCAGCGATGAAGCCAGTGTGATCAGCGGTTCACTGGGCTTATTACCCTCAGCATCGATTGGTAATGGTTCGGCTTTGTTTGAACCCATTCATGGCTCATATCCGCAAGCAGCCGGTCAGGATATCGCTAATCCTTTGGGTTCTATCCTTTCTGCTGCGATGATGCTGGATCATTTTGAACTCAAAGATGAAGCGGAACAGGTACGTGAAGCGGTGAACTGGACACTGCAGAATGGATTTGTAACACGGGATATTGATCCCATCAATTTCTATTTCACTTCAACCATAGGTGAGCTGATCAGTGACTATATAGTGGGTAAGATACCGGGTTCTGTAAAGAGTGAAAATATTGAAGCGAGGAAATCGACGATCATCTGATGATCTATTTCCGGGTGAATAGGCAGGATGACTGGAAGGAGGAAGCTGATTTGATTTTTTACCGGGAAATGACACGGGCATAAAAAAAGTTCTTTGTTTTTTTAATTGGCGGGGGTATATTCGCAGTACTATTCTTCTCTCATGTTAAAGAGCATCGTAAATAATGTTTTCAAAATTGCTGCAATTATTATTGTGGTGGTCATTATTATACCTGCGCTTTATGGAGGAGGACAACTAGTATAACAATAACAAACGAAATACGAAACCCGCCTCCAAAAAGGCGGGTTTTTTTATGCTCATCTAAATAATTTGAGAACGAACCGGCAATTGAATAACCTTAGAAATAGTAAATCAAAAAAGGCACCACAACGAACAAACGAATAATGGGAACAGAGTTAAATAAATATTCAAAGACGATTACCCAGGATCCGACACAACCTGCAGCGCAGGCCATGCTCTATGGCATTGGGCTTACTGACGAAGACCTGGCCAAAGCACAGGTAGGCATCGTAAGCATGGGATATGATGGCAACACCTGCAATATGCACCTGAATGACCTTGCGAAAATCGTAAAACAAGGTGTTTGGGATAATGAACTGGTGGGCCTGATCTTTAATACAATTGGCGTGAGTGACGGTATCAGCAATGGTACAGACGGTATGCGTTATTCACTCGTAAGCCGCGACATCATTGCCGATTCTATCGAAGCAGTTTGTGGAGCGCAGTACTATGACGCCCTGATCGCGTTACCTGGTTGTGATAAGAACATGCCCGGCTCCGTAATAGCCATGGGTCGTTTGAACCGACCTGCCATCATGGTGTACGGTGGTACCATCGCACCAGGACATTATAAAGGAGAAGACCTCAACATCGTTTCTGCGTTTGAAGCGCTTGGAAGAAAGATTGCTGGCCAACTGGATGAAACAGACTTTAAAGGGATCGTGATGAACAGTTGCCCCGGCGCTGGCGCATGCGGCGGAATGTACACCGCCAATACTATGGCATCCGCCATTGAAGCCCTGGGTATGAGCCTGCCTTACTCATCTTCGAATCCTGCACTGAGTGAAGATAAGAAGAACGAATGCCTGGAAGCTGGTAAAGCCATCCGGGTATTAATGGAAAAAGATATCCGGCCTTCCGATATCATGACCCGCAAAGCTTTTGAAAACGCCATTACTGTTATCATGGTACTGGGGGGCAGTACCAATGCTGTGCTACACCTGATCGCAATGGCCAAAAGCGTGGATGTTGAACTTTCGCAGGATGATTTTCAAAAGATCAGTAATAAAATACCCGTGCTGGCAGATTTTAAACCCAGTGGAAAATATTTAATGCAGGATCTGCATGCACACGGCGGCGTACCCTCGGTGATGAAATACCTTCTGCAAAAAGGCTGGCTGCATGGTGACTGTTTGACAGTAACAGGGAAAACTGTTGCTGAAAACCTGGCCAATGTACCAGGTCTGAATTTTGACACACAAAAGATCATCTATCCTGCGGAACAGCCCCTGAAAAAAACCGGACACCTTCAGATACTTTATGGCAACCTCGCCGAAAAAGGTAGCGTAGCAAAGATCTCCGGTAAAGAAGGTGAAAACTTTAGTGGTCCTGCAAGAGTTTTCGATGGTGAATTTGAACTGATCAATGGCATCAACTCCGGGAAGATCCGTCCCGGTGATGTCGTGGTGATCCGCTATGTTGGTCCTAAAGGCGGACCCGGTATGCCTGAAATGCTGAAGCCCACATCGGCCATCATTGGTGCGGGTCTGGGGAAATCAGTAGCGTTGATCACGGATGGAAGATTCAGCGGCGGCACACATGGATTTGTGGTGGGTCATATTACACCCGAAGCATACGAGGGTGGATTGATCGCCCTGGTACATGATGATGATATTATCGAACTTGATGCCGTGAAGAATTCGATCGACCTGAAAGTTAGTGCGGAAGAGATTGCGAAAAGAAAAGCAAGCTGGAAACAACCGATGCTAAAGGCAACAAAAGGTGTATTATTTAAATATGCAAAATCCGTAAAACCAGCCGACCAGGGTTGCGTTACGGATGAAGCACTTTAATCCCGATGGAAAATTTGTGATACTCACTAATAAAATTATGATATGAGCACAATTGAAATAAATGCAAAGGCACAGAAACAAACTTCAGCAAAAGCTAATCGCGAAGCGAAAGAATTGCAGGGTACGGAAATCAGCGGAAGCCAGGCGGTACTCGAATCGTTTATTGCCGAAGATGTCAATACGATTTTTGGATACCCGGGTGGTGCTATAATGCCTATCTACGACGCCTTGTATGACTACCATGATAAATTAAAACATATTCTCGTGCGCCATGAACAGGGTGGCATTCATGCCGCGCAGGGCTATGCACGCGCTTCTGGTGAAGTGGGTGTGGTATTTGCCACCAGTGGGCCCGGTGCTACGAACCTGGTAACCGGCCTGGCTGATGCAATGATCGACTCAACGCCTATTGTATGTATCACAGGCCAGGTATTTGCACACCTGTTGGGCACGGATGCTTTCCAGGAGACAGATGTTATCAATATAACTACACCTGTTACAAAATGGAACTACCAGGTTACTGATGCAACAGAAATTCCTCATGTGCTGGCAAAAGCTTTTTATATCGCCAGGAGTGGAAGACCGGGCCCTGTACTTATCGATATCACTAAGAATGCACAGTTGCAGAAATTCGAATACAAGGGATATCAGAAATGTGATCACATACGCAGCTATCGACCCAAACCAATTGTAAGGAAAGAATATGTTCGCGAAGCTGCTGACATGATCAATAAGGCAGAACGTCCATTTGTGATCTTTGGTCAAGGCGTAATCCTGGGTAATGCCGAAACAGAATTTACCCGGTTTATAGAAAAAGCAGGTATTCCCGCAGCCTGGACCATCATGGGAATGAGCGCCATTCCTACAGATCATCCACTAGGTGTCGGGATGCTGGGTATGCACGGCAACTACGGACCAAATGTACTGACCAATGAATGTGATGTACTGATAGCCGTTGGTATGCGGTTCGATGACCGCGTAACCGGGCGCCTTGATAAATATGCAAAGCAGGCAAAAGTGATCCACCTGGATATTGACCCCGCCGAGATCGATAAGAATGTGAAAGCAACAGTACCTGTATGGGGCGATTGCAAAGAAACCCTGCCCATGCTGACAGCGCTTGTTGAGCAAAAAGTATATCCGCAATGGCTGCAAAAGTTCAAAGACTATCAGAAAGAAGAAGAGGATACCTGTATCCAGCCTGAGCTTCATCCTGGCACCGATATCCTTTCCATGGGTGAAGTGCTGGATATCTTAAACGAACTTACTAAAGGTGAGGCGATCATGGTAACCGATGTTGGCCAGCACCAGATGGTAACCTGCCGCTATGCAAAATTCAACCAGAGTAAAAGTAATATTACATCAGGCGGACTGGGAACCATGGGCTTTGGATTACCTGCTGCGATCGGTGCAAAGTTTGGTGCGCCGCAGCGTGAAGTGGTTGCTATTATCGGCGACGGTGGTATCCAGATGACGATCCAGGAGCTCGGCACCATCATGCAAAGCGAAGTGCCAGTGAAAATACTGGTATTAAATAACCAGTTCCTGGGTATGGTGAGACAGTGGCAACAACTGTTTCATGACAAGCGGTATTCGTTTGTCGACATAGCCAGCCCCGACTACGTACAGGTAGCGAAGGGTTACCGCATCGAAAGCAACAGCGTCTCTGATAGAAAAGATCTAAAGGCAGCATTGAAAACGATGATCGACCACAAAGGCGCTTACCTGCTGGAAGTAATGGTAGGAAAGGAAAATAACGTTTTCCCTATGGTACCGCAGGGCTGCAGCGTCAGCGAGATCAGGTTAAAATAAATTAGGCAATTAAAAAATTGGAGCATGTCAAAACAAGAATTCACGATAACAGTCTACACGGAAAACCAGATCGGTATTATCAGCCGTGTATCAACGATTTTTTCCAGGCGAAAAATAAATATCGAAAGCCTGAACACTTCGCCCAGTGAGGTAGAGGGAATTCATCGGTTTACGATCGTGATCAACGAAACTGAAGAAGTTGTAAAAAAACTCGTGCGGCAGATCGAAAAACAGGTCGATATCCTCCGGGCATTTTACAATACCGAAAATGAAATTGTCTGGCAGGAAATGGCGCTGTACAAAGTGTCTACCGACGAAATCGCTGAAAAGGTAAAAGTGGAAAGACTACTTCGTGAGTTTGGAGCAAGGGCGGTTGCTATACGAAAGGACTATGTCGTATTCGAAACAACAGGTCACAACGAAGAGATTGATAAACTTGTAAAAGTGCTGGAGCCCTATGGACTTATCGAATTTGTTCGCAGTGCCAGGGTGGCCATTATCAAGGAAAGCATCGGTTTCCACGACCGTCTGAAAGAATTTGAACGTAAAGAACCCGGTGAAGAAGTGGTGGAAAATGAGTACCTGGACAAGCAGGATGAAGTGTTTACGATGTAATCACGAAGAAATAATATTAAGTTTTTCAAAACAATAAAACTGAATATCTAAACTTTTAAAACAATAAAAAATGGCACAACTAAATTTTGGCGGCACATTGGAAAATGTGGTAACAAGAGAAGAATTTCCTTTGTCAAAAGCACAGGAAGTTTTAAAAAATGAAACAGTAGCCGTAATTGGTTATGGCGTACAGGGACCAGGCCAGGCACTGAATCAAAAAGATAATGGCATCAATGTGATCGTAGGTCAGCGCAAAGATTCCAAAACATGGGATAAAGCAATCCGTGATGGCTTCGTGCCAGGTGAAACACTTTTTGAGATCGAAGAAGCGCTTCAGAGAGGCACCATCATCTGTTACCTGTTGAGTGATGCAGCTCAAATTGCATTGTGGCCAACTGTAAAAAAACATCTTACGCCAGGTAAGGCACTTTATTTTTCTCATGGCTTTGGTATTACGTTCAACGACCAGACTGGTATCGTGCCACCAGCTGACGTGGATGTTTTCCTCGTTGCACCAAAAGGATCGGGTACTTCGCTGCGTCGTATGTTCCTGCAGGGCCGTGGATTGAATAGCTCTTATGCCATTTACCAGGATGCCACCGGGAAAGCGTTTGAACGCGTGATCGCGCTGGGTATCGCGGTGGGTAGCGGCTATTTGTTTGAAACAGATTTCAAAAAAGAAGTGTATTCTGATCTTACCGGTGAAAGAGGAACACTGATGGGTGCTATACAGGGTATATTCGCTGCGCAATACCAGGTGCTTCGCGACAATGGTCACTCCCCTTCCGAAGCTTTCAATGAAACAGTGGAGGAATTAACCCAGTCGCTGATGCCATTGGTTGCAGAAAATGGTATGGACTGGATGTATGCGAATTGTTCGACAACCGCTCAGCGTGGTGCGCTTGACTGGTGGAAAAAATTCAGGGATGCGACGGCTCCTGTGTTTAAAGAACTGTATGAAAGCGTTGCCTCCGGAAAAGAATCACAACGTTCCATCGATAGTAACAGTAAATCTGACTACCGTGAAAAACTGGAAGTAGAATTAAAGGAATTGAGAGAAAGCGAGCTTTGGCAGGCTGGCAAGACCGTAAGAAGTCTCCGCCCGGAAAACCAGAAACCAGCCGGAACTGAACCCGAATCTTCAGTGAAAGATACTTTCCGTCACCAGACCGAAAAGCCGGTTTCAGTGGGCTAATAAAAACAACATGCAAGAAACGATCCATATAACAGGCGATGAGCAGGCTGCATCATTAAACAGGTTAAACTTTAATGATGCAGCCCATCGGCTTGAAAAAATTGTCACCCGCACACCGTTGCAATTGAATGTGCGACTCTCGAGAAAATACCAGTGCAATTTGTATTTAAAAAGAGAAGACCTCCAGGTGGTTCGCTCCTACAAGTTGCGGGGTGCATACAACATGATGAGTTCATTATCGCCTGAACAATGTAAAAGAGGCGTGGTATGTGCCAGCGCGGGCAATCATGCACAGGGTTTTGCATACAGCTGCAAAAAACTTGGCGTAAAGGGCGTCGTGTTTATGCCGATCATTACACCCAAACAAAAGGTCAACCAGACCCAGATGTTTGGCGAAGACCATATTGAGATCAAACTGGTGGGTGATACTTTTGATGATTGTGCTACCGCGGCAAAAAAATTCACCGAAGACAACGACATGGTCTTTATACCGCCCTTTGATGATCTGCGGATCATAGAGGGCCAGGCAACCGTCGCAGTGGAAATATTAAACGACCTCGCAGATATTGACTATTTGTTTGTACCTGTTGGCGGTGGAGGGCTTAGCGCAGGTGTGGGAAGCTATTTTAAGATCTATTCTCCAAAAACAAAAATCATAGGCCTGGAACCTGAAGGCGCACCTTCCATGACCGCAGCATTTAAGGAAGGACATCCGGTTACGCTGGATACAATCGATCGGTTTGTAGATGGAGCTGCTGTGAAGCGTGCAGGAGATATTACTTATCCAATCTGCAAAGAGGTACTTGACGAAATGCACCTGGTACCGGAAGGAAAAGTTTGTAGCACTATCCTGAAACTATACAATGAGGACGCTATCGTGGCCGAACCCGCCGGCGCGCTCAGCATTGCAGCACTCGATGACTACGCAAATGAGATCAAGGGTAAAAATATCGTTTGCATCGTTAGCGGAAGTAATAATGATATCGACCGCATGCCCGAGATAAAAGAAAGAAGCCTGCAATACGAAGGGCTGAAGCATTATCTTCTCGTCAATTTTGCACAACGCCCAGGCGCCCTTAAAGAATTTGTCAGCAATGTAATGGGACCCACTGACGATATCACAAGATTCGAATACATGCAAAAGACAAATAAGGAAAGCGGCCCCGCCCTTATTGGCCTTGAATTTAAAAACCGGGAAGACTACGATCAGCTACTACAGAAAATGGCGAAATACAATATCAACTTCACGGAATTGAATAAGAACGATACTTTGTTTGGATATCTCGTTTAACCGGTATCAAAAGCATTCAGGCGGCGTTAACCGTATGGCAATTCATTATAGAACGCGATCATCGCCAGGTTGAGATCAGCCCGGTGAACTGCCATAAAAAACGAACACTCATTAGTCCATTCCCTTGTGGAAAATTAATAACAACTACCGCCATTCCTTTGAAAAAAAAGCAGTAATTTACATAACTGCCTGCCATACGTTTAATTTTTACGACACTTTCTTATAAAATATCTAAACTATCACTTTGCCTATGGCAGAATTTAAAGGTTTATATCACCCTTCCTATGAGCATGATGCTTGTGGTATCGGATTCGTAGCAAATATTAAAGGTTATAAATCGCACCAGAATATTGCGGACGCGTTGACCGTATTGGAAAACATGGAACACCGTGGTGCCTGTGGCTGCGATGCCAACAGTGGTGATGGTGCGGGCATTATGATACAAATGCCGCATGAATTTTTCTTTGATGAATGCGTGCGCCTGGGAGTACATCTGCCTGCTTATGGTAAATATGGTGTTGGAGTCATTTTCTTTCCCCGTGAGATAAGGTTGCGTGAAGAATGCCGTGATATTTTTAACCGCACTGCAGAAATTCTCGGACTTGAGATCCTGGCCTATCGCAAAGTGCCCGTCAATACATCGGATATTGGCCCGACAGCATTAAGCGTAGAACCTGAAATGGAGCAGGTGTTTGTTGCATGTCCTGACCATCTCTCCAACCCCGATGATTTTGAAAGAAAACTATTCATACTGCGCAACCTCGCCAGTCACACTATTTCCAGTACCGTAAAGAAAGACGAGATCGGTTTTTATATCGCTTCTCTTTCCTATAAAACCATCGTATACAAAGGTCAGCTTACCAGCAACCAGGTAAGAAAATATTTCACCGACCTCAGCAACAAAAGAATGGTTAGTGCATTCGGGCTTGTCCATTCCCGTTTTGCAACAAATACATTTCCTTCCTGGAAACTCGCGCAGCCATTCCGCTACATTGCTCATAATGGTGAGATCAATACCCTGCAGGGTAACCTGAACTGGCTTAAAACAAGCGAAAAAGGATTCACTTCTCCATATTTTACCCGTGAAGAAATGGAAATGTTGCTACCGATCGTAACAGAAGGACAGAGCGATTCAGCCTGCCTGGATAATATGATCGAGCTGCTTACCCTTACCGGCCGCTCTTTACCTCACGTGATGATGATGCTGATACCCGAAGCATGGGACGGTAATGAACAGATGGACCCGGTGAAGAAAGCATTTTATGAGTTTCATTCCGCTATCATGGAACCATGGGACGGGCCGGCCTCCATTTCATTTACAGATGGAAAAATTATTGGCGCCACACTTGACCGTAATGGTCTGCGGCCATCACGGTATTGCGTTACCAACGATGACCGGGTGATCATGGCTTCCGAATCGGGGGCCTTGCCGATCGATCCTTCTATCATCATCGAGAAAGGAAGATTGCAGCCCGGTAAAATGTTTGTCGTTGATATGGAGCAGGGCAAGATCATCTCTGATGAAGAGCTGAAACAACAGATCTGTTCGCAAAAGCCATATGGCGAATGGTTGAATAAATACAAGATCAGGCTGGAAGAACTTCCTGAACCCCGTATCACGTTTACACATCTCGAACACGAACACGTATTTAAATACCAGAAGGCATTTGGTTATAGCACGGAAGATCTCGACCAGATCATTGCGCCTATGGCACTGGAAGGCAAGGAACCGATTGGCTCTATGGGTTCCGATACACCGCTCGCCGTGTTGAGTGATCAGCCACAACACCTGAGTAGTTATTTTAAACAGTTGTTTGCACAGGTAACCAATCCACCTATCGATCCGATCCGGGAACGACTGGTGATGTCGCTGGCAACTTTTGCGGGCAACAATGGAAACCTGTTGATAGAAGACCCGCTGACCTGTCATAGTGTAGCGCTAAAACAACCTATCCTAAATAATCATGACCTTGAAAAGATCAGGAGCATCGATACCGGTCTTTTCCAGGCAAAGACATTGCAATGTTATTTCAGGGCAGATGGAAAACCAGGCTCGCTGAAAACTGCGCTGGATCGGGTTTGCCGATATGCGGTGGATTCGGTAGAAGATGGCTTCAAAGTATTGATCCTGCAGGACCGGGCGGTTGATTCCAACCATGCGCCGATCCCTTCTCTGCTTGCCGTGGCTGCTGTTCACCACCATCTTATTCGTAAGGGCATGCGCGGACAGGTGGGCATCATCGTAGAAGCTGGTGATGCATGGGAAGTTCATCACTTCGCCTGTCTGGTTGCATTTGGAGCTACTGCCATCAATCCATATCTCGCGCTGTCGTCGATCCGTGATATGAAGGAGACCGGTAAGCTCAACACAACCCTTTCCCATGATGAATTGAAGAAGAATTATATCAAGGCGATCAACGACGGACTATTGAAAGTGTTTTCGAAAATGGGTATCTCTACTCTCCAGTCCTACCAGGGTGCGCAGATATTTGAGATACTCGGTTTGAATAAAGATGTCGTCGACAAATATTTTACCGGCGCCACTTCACGCATTGAAGGAATGGGTCTTGATGAAATAGCCAGGGAAACTTTGGTAAAACATTACTTCGCTTTCAGTAAGAAAGATATCCCGGTCGACCGGCTGCCGGTAGGCGGCGTGTACCAGTGGAAACGTAAAGGTGAATTTCACCTGTTCAACCCCCAAACGATTCACCTGTTGCAACAGGCGACGAGAACAAATGATTATTCCACTTTCAAAAAATATTCGAAACTGGTCAATGAACAGGGTGAAAAAGCATGCACACTAAGAAGCCTTTTCCGTTTCAAAAAAAATCGTCCATCGATACCTATTGAGGAAGTGGAACCTGCAGAAAATATTTACAAGCGTTTTGCAACAGGCGCGATGAGTTTTGGATCCATCTCCTGGGAAGCGCATACCACGCTGGCTATTGCGATGAACCGGCTGGGTGGAAAATCTAATACCGGTGAAGGAGGTGAAGATGAATCCCGTTATGATCCTTTACCAAATGGTGATTCGATGCGCAGCGCGATCAAGCAGGTGGCATCGGCAAGATTTGGTGTAACCAGCCTGTATTTGACAGAGGCCGACGAACTGCAGATCAAGATGGCGCAGGGTGCAAAGCCCGGGGAGGGTGGTCAGTTACCTGGCCATAAAGTGGATGAATGGATTGGTAGGACCAGGCACTCTACGCCGGGTGTTGGTTTGATCTCTCCCCCACCCCACCACGATATTTATTCAATCGAAGACCTGGCTCAGCTGATCTTTGATTTGAAGAATGCTAACCGTAGTGCCCGGATCAGTGTAAAACTGGTGAGCAAGGCAGGTGTCGGTACAATTGCAGCCGGTGTTACCAAAGCAAAGGCGGATGTAGTGTTGATCGCAGGTTTTGATGGAGGCACGGGTGCTTCACCGGTTTCCTCGATCAGGCATGCTGGTCTGCCCTGGGAACTTGGTCTTGCAGAAACACACCAGACCCTGGTGAAAAATAAATTGCGCAGCCGTGTGGTAGTGCAGGCGGATGGACAAATGAAAACCGGCCGAGATATCGCCATCGCTACCCTACTCGGCGCGGAAGAATGGGGTATTGCAACTGCCGCATTGGTAGTGGAAGGTTGTATACTCATGCGTAAATGCCATCTCAATACCTGTCCGGTAGGAGTTGCTACACAGGACCCTGATTTGAGAAAACGCTTTAATGGCGCTGCAGATCATGTTGTAAACTTCTTCCAATTCATGGTACAGGAATTACGGGAGATTATGGCAGAATTGGGATATAGAACTATTAATGAGATGGTGGGACAGGTGGAGAATCTTGAACCCAGAGAAGATATCGCACACTGGAAATATAAAAAACTGGATCTCTCACCGATATTATATAAAGAACCAGCTTCGCCTTATACAGGATTATTCCACAGTGAAGCACAGGATCATGGCCTGGCCGGAGTACTCGACTGGAAGTTGCTCGAAGCAGCAAAGCCTGCATTGGAATCGCGTGAACCAGTGAAAGCTGCATTCGATATCCTGAACACAGATCGTACCGTTGGAACCATCCTTTCAAACGAGATCACAAAACGATACAGGGCTACGGGTCTTCCTGATGATACCATCCATTTCAGGTTTACGGGTACCGCGGGTCAAAGCTTTGGCGCATTCAATACAAAAGGTGTTACGTTAGAAATAGAAGGTGATGCCAATGATTATTTCGGTAAAGGGCTAAGCGGCGCCAGGCTGATCATTTATCCTGATAAGAAAGCCAGTTATGTGCCGGAAGAAAACAGCATCATCGGCAATGTCGCGTTTTATGGCGCTACCAGCGGTGAAGCATTTATTCGTGGGAAAGCGGGCGAACGATTTGGAGTACGAAACTCCGGCGCCAACGTGATTGTAGAAGGAGTGGGTGATCATGGTTGCGAATACATGACTGGTGGGAAAGTGGTGATACTGGGTGACACAGGCAGAAACTTTGCTGCAGGGATGAGCGGAGGTATTGCATATGTGTACGATGTAAAAGGCAGGTTCAGGGAAAACTGTAATGCTGAAATGGTAGACCTCGATAGCTGCGAGCTGGAAGACAAGAATGAACTATTTACGATGATCCAGCGCCATTTTGAATTCACCGGCAGTACCGTAGCTAAATTTATCCTGGATGATCTCGACAACCAATTACAGCATTTTATTAAAGTATTCCCGAGAGACTATAAAAAAGCCCTGCAGATACAGCAAACGATCAATGCCGGGGTAATAAGAGATAATAAATCCTGATACATTTTCAAATTTTCAAATTCTCAAATTTTCAAATTAGTATAATGGGCAAACCAACAGGGTTTAAAGAGTTTACAAGAGAGTTGCCTGGCAAAGTGCCGGTAAAAGAAAGACTACGTAATTACCAGGAGTTTGTTGAAAAATTCAGTGATGATAAACTCAACGAACAAGCCGCGAGGTGTATGAATTGTGGCGTACCATTTTGCCATAACGGATGTCCGCTCGGCAATGTTATTCCTGAATTTAACGACGCGGTGTATCGTAAGGACTGGAAAGAAGCTTATGATGTGCTTGTCTCTACGAATAATTTTCCTGAGTTCACGGGGCGTATATGCCCCGCACCCTGCGAGTCAGCATGTGTACTAGGAATAAATCAGCCTCCTGTTGCGATCGAGGAAATTGAAAAACATATTATCGAAATCGCGTTTGAAAAAGGTTTTGTGAAGCCGCGTAAACCTAACCTGCAATCAGGTAAAAGAGTGGCCGTAATCGGTTCAGGACCTGCCGGGTTGGCGGCCGCAGCACAATTGAACTACGCAGGTCATACGGTTACGGTATTCGAACGGGATGATAAACCTGGTGGCTTATTACAATATGGTATACCTGATTTCAAACTAGAGAAATGGGTAGTGAACCGAAGGATAAAACTGATGGAAGAAGAAGGGATCAATTTTGTCTGTCATGCCAATGTGGGCGTCAATATCCACGTGAATGATCTGCTTCGTGAATACAATGCTATCGTATTAGCTACAGGTTCTACTATCCCACGCAACCTCGATATCCCTGGCCGTGATCTGAAAGGTGTCTATTTTGCCATGCAGTTCTTAAAGCAGCAAAACAAACGCAACGCAGGTCTCGATCCACTGGCATTTGCGAATATTGAAAGTAATGTTCATGATGAAAATATTATTGCCAAAGGAAAGAATGTGGTTGTCATCGGTGGCGGTGATACCGGATCGGACTGTGTGGGGACTTCCAATCGCCAGGATGCCATGTCCGTCACGCAGTTTGAACTTCTGCCAAAACCACCTTCCGAAAGAACATCCCTGATGCCCTGGCCTACTTATCCAATGGTACTTAAAACAACCTCATCACATGAAGAGGGTTGTGAACGGCAATGGTCGATTGCGACGAAAGAATTTGTAGGCGATCGGAATGGGAATCTAAAAGCCCTAAAGGTCGTGGACCTGGAATGGAAAGCTTCAGGCGATGGTCGTCAGGCAAGGTTTGAAGAACGACCCGGTTCGGAAAGGGAAATACCCTGCGAACTGGCACTGCTTGCCATGGGCTTTGTGCATACACAACACGCCGGTCTGATTGACCAGCTTGAAATTGAAAAAGATGAAAGGGGAAATGTAAAGGCTTCCGAAAAAGAATATCAAACCAGTCTTCCCAAAATATTTGTAGCGGGTGATGCCCGACGCGGTCAGTCGCTAGTTGTATGGGCTATCAGTGAAGGCCGTGAATGTGCCCGTAGGGTGGATGAGTTTCTTTGCAATGGCAGTTCAGTACTCGAGAGAAAAGATACCATGCTGCAGGTAGCTTCTCTTTGATCGATCAGTTAAGTTGTGCAGGAAAGAACTTAACATAAAAATTCCTCTCTCCAAAAACTATGGTTGTTCCAGAAAATCTTTGTATTCTGAGACAACCTTTTCATTTGTAAGAAGTTCCGCCCTGGTTTTCTGAGACTAAATCCGTTGGTCAAAGAAAGATGCCAACCTTCAATGAATTTACCAAAGTAATAAGCTGATTAGATTGAGTATCCCTTACTTAATTCACCGCAAGCTGCATCAATTCCTTTCAATGGATTTGCCAGGTTACCCGCTGGCTAGCGCCAAAATAGCATTAACACCTTTTTAATCAACGAAATACTTATATCTCAGGCCAAGCAGCTTCAGGATTTGCACATATATTAACATATTATATTATTTTATATATGTATTTTAAAGTCGATTTTAGTCATTTTTTATAAACATTTTCAATATTTTTTTAACATTGATATATTTTATATTCAAAAAAGTTTAATTTAGGAATATGATTGCTGCATAACAATTTTTATTAATATTAAAACCCGCATCTGATTATGAGTACAAAAACCGTGAAACAGGTAGCTCCTTTCCTAATCTTGCTTTTTATTGCAACAGCAGCAGTCTTTATGAGCCCGGCGGTTGCGTTTGATCCGGCAACTGTAACTGGTGAAGATGGATCACCGAAATATGTATATGACAGCGGCGATATCGCCTGGATGCTGGTGTCCTGTGCTTTTGTATTCCTGATGACGCCGGCGCTTGCATTCTTTTATGGTGGCATGGTTGGACGTAAGAATGTTTTGTCGACCATGATTAAGAGCACGGTTTCGGCCGGTATCATTTCCATCTTATGGGTCGTTATTCAGTTCAGCCTTTGTTTTGGTAAATCAATTGGTGGTTTTATCGGTGACCCCTCCACCTTTCTTTTTTTTAAGGGTGTGATTGAAGGTGAGCCCTGGCCGCTCGCAGCCACAATACCTTTACCCCTGTTCGCTTTCTTCCAATTAATGTTCGCCATCATCACACCAGGTCTGGTAGTGGGAGCAGTAGCAGAAAGGATCCGTTTTAGTTCGTACACTTTATTTATAGTACTATTCGGCATATTGGTGTATGCGCCTTTGGCACATATGGCATGGCATCCTGATGGCCTGATGGCAGGGTGGGGTGTACAGGATTTCGCAGGCGGCACAGTGGTGCATATCTCAGCTGGTATGGCGGCACTTGCAGGGGCAATGGTTTTGAAACCACGCAAATCAACAACGGTAGCTTCACCTGCCAATATCCCTTATGTACTGATCGGCACCGGTTTACTCTGGTTTGGCTGGTTCGGCTTTAACGCAGGCAGTGCAGTAGGTGCAGGTTCGCTTGGTGTTTATGCATTTGCCACCACTAATACAGCTGCTGCCGCAGCAGGTCTTTCCTGGATGTTCCTCGATGTGATCCGGGGCAAAAAACCCTCGGTGCTCGGCTTTTGTATCGGTGCTGTAGTTGGACTGGTAGCCATTACACCCGCCGCAGGTTTTGTAGGCGTACCTCACGCATTGTTTATCGGCTTTACTGCCGCCATTATATCCAATCTTGTCGCCGAATTCCTTAAGCACAAAACAAAACTGGATGATCCCCTCGATGTATTCGCCTGCCATGGTATCGGTGGTATTACGGGTATGTTGCTCACAGGTGTTTTCAGTATGGTAAAACCCGGTGAAACTGCACTTTTCCCATCCCAGTTCCCGATCCAGCTCGTAGGCATGGTGGTAGCAGTAGCTTACAGCTTTACCGTATCATTTATCATTTTCAAGGTGATCAACCTGGTATTGCCTATGCGTGTTACACAAGCCGAAGAAGCAGAGGGACTCGATGCTACCCAGCATAATGAAAAATACCTGCAGGGTACATTACTGGTTCACAACAATGGCACAGTAGAAGAAAAAACGCTTGCTGAGTAATTGTCTCCAGCCTTAACCCTTTTATAGCAGAAAAGGCACAGATCAAATGGTATAAACTTCTCGCAAAAGATTATACCTGCTGTGCCCTTCCTTAACATCTAAAATGTAATTACAATGTTACGAAAAAAACTAATTGCTGCATTGGCAGTCACTGCACTTATCTTATTCTCATTATCCAATTCTTTACGTGCCCAGGATTCCACTGAGGCAAAGGAACCAGCCCTCACAATTTCCGGTTCGGTTGATGGTTACTACAAGTATGATTTTGCAAAAACAGCCTCAAATACCTTTACCAGCTTCACCCAAACCCACAATTCATTTGCCCTGGGTATGGCAAGTGTGAAATTGGAGCATAAAGGCGAAAAGATCGGTGCCGTTGCCGACCTGGGATTTGGACCCCGGGCCCGTGACTTCTCCTATGCTGATGACGGAATAACACAGGCCATCAAGCAATTGTATGTAACCTACTCTCCTACCGACTGGCTCACTTTCAGTCTCGGTACCTGGGGAACCCATGTGGGGTATGAAGTGCTGGACCCCCAATATAATCGCAACTACAGCATGTCTTACATGTTTACCAACGGGCCGTTTTCACACACCGGTTTCAAAGCTGCAATATCAAAAGACAAACATAGCCTGATGCTCGGAATCGCCAATGCGACCGACTATCGCATACCTCCTTCCGACCAGATCAATAAAAAATTCTTCCTGGCGCAGTATGGCCTGGCCGCATCAGACAACGTGAGCCTTTATATAAACTTTGTCTCAGGCCAGGCACCGGATACTTCTAAATCCGCACAGGTTGATGCAGTCGTCACAGCCAAATTAAGCGATAAATTCAGTATCGGCTATAATGGTTCGTATGCGTCAATAAAAGCATGGGACGGTGTGAAAAACCTGGATGCGCTCAACTGGTGGGGATCGGCTTTATATCTCAATTTTGATCCTCAGCCATGGTTTGGTCTTACATTGCGAGGTGAAATATTTAGCGACAAAGATCAATTGAAAGTTTATAGCGGTGCGCCTGTGGGTGGAAGCATTTTTTCAACAACACTATCAGCCAATTTCAAAAAAGGTGGTTTCACATTTATCCCCGAAATAAGATTTGACAATGGCAGTGAGAATATTTTCGTTGACAAAGACGGGTCCGCCTCAAAATCGATGGGAAATTTCCTCTTTGCAGCTATTTACTCTTTCTAGTACTCTTTACTAAGAGAAGTAAAATAAAATCAAGCCAGGCTTGCATTTGCAATGCCTGGCTTGGTATTTTAAATTGCTACTTGTCAAAGTAAGTGTTCCCTTACATGCAGTACATAATTAGGCAGAATTCCTGCCCGCATTGATAATACCAAAGGAGCAACGCATGGCGAGTTTCTCATAGGTTTCCTTGATGGGCGCCGTTACTAATTGTTCTTCCATTTCACGGATCTTGGTCAACGCGTATTGCTGAATCGTAAGTAATGGCAATACGATCTTTTCCCGCATCTGGATAGAAAGCTGGTCAACCGGGTAATCGGCCATCAGTTCGCTATGCCCCGAGAGCTTGGTGAGGTATTGCCTGGTCAGTTCATACTCATCGTAGATCATCTGCCAGAGCTCTCCAAACTGTTTGTGTTTATTCAGGTAAGAAGTCAATGGAAAATACGATTTCATCATCGCCATTTCACAATTATCGAGGAGTGTTTTGAAGAAAAGCGAATTTTTATAAAGCTCTTTTACCGCCTGGAACTTGCCCTGCTCTTCTATTTTTTTCAACGCAGATCCTACTCCATAAAACCCGGTTACATTTTGTTTGAGCTGGCTCCATGAGCCCGCAAACGGAATGGCACGAAGATCCTTTAAGGTTAATCCTGAAGAGCTGCCTCGTTTAGCAGGCCGGCTGCCAATATTCGTCTCACTATAAAAACGCAACGGGCTTGCCTGCAAGAGGTAATCGGCGAGATAAGGATGATCACGTAATTCTTTGTACACGTCGTATGAAAGCTCAGAGAGCTCCTGCAATAGCTGGTCCTCCTCTTTTGTAAAAGTGGTTTCCAACTCCGAAAAAAGGTCGTTGGTAATACCCGCGTTGAGTAGTTGCTCCATGTTGAACTGTGCAGAGTCGATGGTACCAAAATTGGAACTAACTGTTTGACCCTGGATAGTCAGCTGTATCTCCTCATTGGAAATATTTTGTCCCATAGATGCGTAAAACTTGTGGGTCTTACCCCCGCCCCTGGAGGGAGGGCCACCCCGACCGTCAAAAAACACGACATTAACACCACATTCCCGCGACACCGCTGTCAGTTTCTCCTTGGCTTTATAAATTCCCCAGTTGGCCATCATGTAACCGCCATCCTTGGTGCCATCTGAAAAACCAAGCATGATAGTCTGACGATTTTTCCTGCGCTGGAGATGTTGCTTATAAACCGGGTTGGTATACAACGTTCTCATCACATCGGCTGCTGCATCAAGGTCATCAATCGTTTCAAATAAAGGAACAATATCAACATTTATCTCCTCGGGCTGCCATCCACTCAAAATAAACAGGCTATACACCTCCAATGCATTCAACGCACTATAACAATGACTGATCACATACCTGTTGCAGCCATCAGACCCATTATACTCCTGTATCTTTTTGATACAGCTTATTGATCTTATGGTATCCTGCTCCAGCGGATCTTCCAACAGTTCCGGATCTATGGAATGATCCAATTTTGACAAAGCCTCTATCTTTTCGGCCTCCGACATCTCAGTATAGTTGGTGGGCAGGATGCCTTTCTGCGACAACGTTTCCAGCACCTGGTTATGTATGGAACTATCCTGCCTCACATCCAGTGAAGCAAAGTGCAAACCGAATACTTCTATCTTATTGATCAGGCTGGTGACGGTATGCAGGAATAATCCATTATGTTGCAGGATAATGATCTGCCTGATCTCCTCCAGCGTTTGCAAGATCTCTTCTTTGGTTAGCGTTGTCTTGATACCGGGAATAAACACGTTGGCGTAAAGTTTATTTTCCAGTTCGGTCAACAGGGCGTCGATCCCTGCAAAAGTCAGTCTTCGCTTTAATCTCCGGACCTCCATATAGTAGCATTTGAGAATGCTACCACGAAGAGCATCGGCTACCTGGAGTGTGGTGTCGGTAGTGACAAATGGATTACCGTCCCTGTCACCACCGGGCCAGAATCCCATTCTTATCACCGGGTTGGCTTTTTGTACGGCATCCGGGAATTGCGACTTGAGTGTTGATACAATTTTCCCGGCAGCGGAATAAAAAACATTCTCCAGGTACCAGATCAGGCTTATCGCTTCGTCATAAGGTGTTGGCTTTTTCTTTTTAAAAAAAGGTGTTTTACCCAGTTGCTGCAGGTAGGTATTGATTAGGCTTGTATTGTTCTCAGCAAGCGCCCTGGCCAGGTCATTGATGATTCCCAACACCGGTCCGGGATAAAACTGGGTAGGGTGAGCCGTCAGTACCAGGCGAATGGCAAAATTTTCCAGCTTATTCGCCAGTTCCCCTTCTTTATTGTTTAATATGATCTCTGACTCAATATGCTTGAGCGTACCAACGCCATTCAGATCATGTACTTCCCTAAATGAGGCATCTTCCAGCGCATCGAACAGTACGACCTGGCGTTCGAGATATTGTACAAAGCGAAACAACAGGTCCGTCCTGTCCTTTTCATTCACATAAGTTGTGTGCCGGGTAAAGAATTCATCGATAATGCGGATCGGGCTCAGGTTCTTCTTATACCCTTCTTCGCAATTGTTGGACAACAAAGACAATAAGATCCCCGTTTTTTCTATACGATGAAATGGTAACGATGTAAAAAGGCTATTATAAAGCTGGAAGCGTATTCCAACCTCGTTTCTGTATTTCTGCAATACCCTGTTTGACTGGTAACTCATTCAATATTATTTTTTGAAATGAACAGGTGGCGGGCAATCGTATATTCAGGTCAACACGTTGAAAAATGTAGATTCCATGTGTTTCCAATCCTATGAAAATAACTCATTTTAGTTTTCAAACCGGAATTACCATTACCAAATTTAATCCCTTACAGGATTGACAACAAAAAACCCCGCCATTCCAGGCGGGGTTAATATATTATTCAGGGGCTTTTTATTCCGCTGCTTTTTCTTCAGTGGTCTCTTCAGCCTTAACTTCTGCTGTCTTCGCGGCATCAGCTTTTTTAGCACCACCACGGCTACGACGAGTTTTCTTAGCTGCCTCTTTGGCTTCGCCTTTTCCTTTTCCGTAGATCTCATTGAAATCAACCAACTCGATCATTGCTTTTTCAGCATTATCGCCAGGACGTGCACCCAGTTTGATCACGCGGGTATAACCGCCAGGACGGCCGCCGATCTTCTCAGCAACTGTACCAAACAATTCCTTGATAGCTTCTTTATCCTGAAGGTAACTAAATACAACACGACGCTGGTGTGTGGTATTTATTTTACCTTTTGTGATCAGGGGTTCTACATAAACGCGCAAAGCCTTAGCCTTGGCTACTGTTGTAACGATCCTTTTGTGCTGGATCAGCTGGCAGGCGAGATTACTCAACAGGGCATCCCTGTGTGCTTTTGTCCTGCTAAGATTTTTTACTTTGTCTCCGTGACGCATGACGATTTAATTTGAAATTTGAAAAAGGGTCAATTTGAATATGCCCAAAATCAAACATGTTAAAAATATTCGATTGTACCGTGTCAGGAATTACAATCTACCTGTTCAATTTGAAAATTTGAAAATGAGTTAATTTGAAAATGGAATTACCTCATATCCGAAACTTCCTTTAAATTACTTATCCATCTGTCTATGAGCCTGATTTTCAAATCCTCAAATTTTCAAATCAGCTCATTGTTACCTATAGTTCGTCCTTATCTACACCGAGCTTCTGCAGATCCATTCCAAAACCAAGGCCTCTTTCACCCAGTACCTGCTCAATCTCAGCAAGTGATTTCTGACCGAAGTTGCGGAATTTCATCAGGTCTTCCTGCTCATACTGTACCAACTCGCTCAATGAGTTGATCTTGGCAGCTTTCAGACAGTTAAAGGCACGTACAGAAAGATCCAGGTCTTCCAGTGGTGTCTTCAGCACCTTACGCAGCTGGAGTGTTTGTTCGTCAACCAGGTCTTCTTTCTTCTCTTCCTTATTATCGAAAGTGATGTTTTCATCTGTGATAATCATCAGGTGCTGGATAAGGATCCTTGAAGCCTGCTTTACAGCTTCTTCAGGATGGATAGTACCATCTGTTGATACTTCCATGATCAGCTTTTCGAAGTCGGTGCGCTGTTCTACCCGGGTATTTTCAATCGTATACTTAACATTCTTGATTGGTGTAAAAATAGAATCGATTGGAATGTATCCCAGTGGTGCGTCTTTTGGTTTATTATCTTCTGCTGGAACATAGCCACGACCTTTGCCAATGGTAAGTTCAATATCCATCTTTGCAGAAGAATCGAGCGTGCAGATAAGCAGATCAGGGTTCATGATCTGGAAGGAATGTGTAGCTTCCCCGATCATGCCGGCAGTGAATTCAGTTTTATTCTTCAGCGACAAAATGATCTTCTCATTTGTCACATCATGATCAACGATCTTCTTAAAGCGAACCTGCTTAAGGTTCAGGAAAATTTCCACTACGTCTTCAGAGATGCCCTTCATAGTGGCAAACTCATGCTCTACCCCTTCTATTTTCACGCCAATAATTGCATAACCTTCCAATGAATTCAGCAATACACGGCGCAGTGCATTACCGATGGTTACACCATAACCAGGTTCCAATGGACGAAACTCAAACTGAGCTTCAAAATCATTTGCTTTCTGCAGTATGATCTTATCAGGCTTCTGGAAATTTAAAATGGCCATATTTTAGATTTAGTTTTTAAATGATTGAGGAAACTGCGAGCTGTGATCCCCGGTTGCAAGCAGGGGCTGCTACCTCAGGTTTCACGACTCGTAGCCGGGTTATTTAGAATACAATTCCACGATCAGCTGTTCCTTGATATTTTCAGGAACGCTTTCCCTTTCCGGATAGGTAATGAAAGTTCCTTTCAGTTCAGTTTCATTCCAGTCCAGCCAGCCGAATTTTGGATTCTTTGCTCTCACAACACTTGTTATAGAAGTTCTTTCCTTGCTACCCTCCTTAATAGTGATGATATCACCTGGTTTTAAGCGATATGAAGGAACATTTACCACTTCGCCATTTACCTCGATGTGCTTGTGGCTTACCAGCTGACGGGCAGCAGGTCGTGAAGGAGCGATTCCCATACGGAATACAGTGTTATCCAAACGTGCTTCGAGGTATTTGATAAGGTTCTCACCTGTTACCCCTTTAATACGTGAAGCTTCTTCGAAAGTTTTACGGAATTGTTTCTCCAAAATGCCATAAGTGTATTTGGCCTTTTGTTTTTCACGGAGCTGCAGGGCATATTCGCCTAGCGTTTTACGCTTGCGTTTTTCACCATGCTGACCGGGAGGGTTGCTATTTTTACCCAACCATTTACCATTGCCTAAAATAGGCTCACCGAAAATACGGGAGATCTTGGTCTTTGGACCAGTGTAACGTGCCATAGTTTTTTCATTTACGCTTTTTTGAAACGGTGCGCTGATCAGTAAAAGCGTTAAAAATCAATCAGGCACCCTTTGTTTAAATGAAACCAAATTGGCTCAATATGTTTTAAGCTGCAAGCTTCGAGCTTCGTCCTTCATCAATAACTCCAGACTCCCGACTCTAGACTAACGACTTCTCTTATACTCTTCTCTTCTTAGGAGGACGGCAACCGTTGTGCGGCAGGGGTGTGATATCCTTTATCATCACCACTTCAATACCGGATTGGGAAATGGAACGGATCGCGCTTTCACGACCTGCGCCGGGACCTTTTACGTACACATCAACCCTTTTCAGACCTGCATCTAAAGCTACTTTCGCTGCATCAGAAGCGGCCATTTGCGCGGCATAAGGTGTGTTCTTTTTAGAACCCCTGAATCCCATTTTACCTGCACTGCTCCAGGAAATGATCTGACCAGTTTTATTAGTCAGGCTGATAATGATATTGTTGAAGGTCGCAGAGATGTGAGCGTCTCCATAAGCATCTACCTTTACGATCCTTTTCTTTGCAGCGGCTTTGGCGCTGTTTTGTGCTTGTGCTTTTGCCATAATTTTTGTTCGAGGTAATCTTCTGTTTTCTTAATAAATCCCGGTTTCATTCCGGAACCAGATCAATCCTCCTGCCGACTTACCCGGCTATCCGTAATTGACCTGCTATGTATGTAAGTCTATTATAAGTTCGAGCTTTTGGCGACCAGCACTCGCTAACACCTAAGCTCTATTGTTTACTTCTTAGCTGCTTTCTTCTTACCGGCAACTGTCTTACGCTTACCTTTCCGTGTACGGCTGTTTGTCTTGGTACGCTGACCACGAACCGGCAATCCTTTACGATGGCGAAGTCCACGATAGCAGGCGATATCCAACAAACGCTTGATACTCATCTGCACTTCCGAACGCAACTGGCCTTCTACCTTGAGCTCCTCGGTAATGGTGTTCCGAATCGCATTCAGATCATCATCATCCCACTCATGTACTTTCTTTTCACGACTAATATTATTCTTGTCGAGAATATACTTAGCGGTAGACGGTCCAATACCGTAGATATAGGTCAACCCTATTTCGCCTCTTTTATTCTTTGGTAAGTCAACACCGGCAATACGTGCCATAATATCTGTTTAGTTTTTATTGTCTGTATTAAGCTGCGAGCTAAAAGAAACGAGCTGTGAGCCCGATACCAATAGCAACAAAGCCTTTTGTTTACTTTATCCCTGGCGCTGCTTGAAGCGTGGATTCTTTTTATTAATCACGTATAGCTTCCCCTTACGGCGAACGATCTTGCAATCTGTGCTACGTTTCTTTATGGATGCTCTAACTTTCATAATATTAAAATTTAGCCTTCATTTCCTCCAGACCAGCCTGAAGCTCAACGACGACAGCTTATTATTTATACCGGAATATGATCCTCCCTCTTGTTAAATCATATGGCGAAATTTCAACTCCTACTTTATCACCCGGTAATATCCGGATATAGTGCATCCTCATTTTCCCGGAGATGGTCGCCAGTATTTCGTGGCCATTTTCCAGTTTGACCCGGAACATAGCGTTCGAAAGGGCTTCCAGAATGATACCATCTTGTTTAATAAGGGGTTGCTTCGACATACAAATTTTAGGGGTGCAAAGATAGGAGGATGTGCCCGAAAAAACAAAAACCCCGGTAATTTTTCGGGGTATGTCATTAAATATGCGATTTAACACTTAAAAAAAGGGCTAAATAACGGATTATTAATGCATTTCAAGTGGCACCTTGGTCATGTCATGATACAGGTTCTGGAGCTCATGCACGCCAAGCGGGTAATCAAAATGACGCCGGTCTTCCCGCCACCACATTTCAACATGTGAAAAGTCGCCATCCTTTGGAAGAACCAGCCTGAATGAGTCCTTTTTATACTTAACAGCTTCCGATCCATTCATCTCCTCACGGGTAAATCCAAGCCTCAGTAACTGCTTCTCATCCAACGGAATAGGCTGAATATGATCCAGGTCGTACCAGAACTCCTGCACGCCATTATTAATAAGGGCCTGCCTGTCTTCATGGCTTACTTTTACCACCGTCCCCTCTCTTTGAACTCCTTCATCGTTCAGGGTTACAATGTCACCGTGTTTTAGTTCTCCAAGTTTTAGCATAGCAATTCGTTTTTTGTTAACCGAATATAACGAAAACTTAAAAGCTTTTGGCTCTATCAGTTGAAAGAATTCTGGTATAAATTAGTGTTAGCAACAAACTCCTTAACCAGTTGTAAGAATGAGTTACTACAGAAAATTCCCGTTTTCCGCCGTCATTTTCCCTTGGTTTTGGCTGGGTAGCGAGTTTACCTTTAGCATCTGATTAATCAGGGTCAGGGGCTGGCCTGGACCAAAAAGCCCCAGGATGAATAGCCAATAGTTCCGGTGTCAACGGCGTAACTCAAAGTCGGTTTATAAAACTGGCCGGCTGCGCCTTGATGGTGGTGGTAATTTCACAGTTTCCGGAGGTGGCGGCGGGGGAGGGCCCAAAGGTGGGATCTCGTTAATAATACTCATTTTCAATGTATTGGATTTTTTATGGTGCTGAATATCATCTCCGATTTCTCGCCAAACTAGCAAAACAACCCTTCTCCAACTTCCCTACTCCGCCCAACTCATCACATAATCCATATTCTCAATCTCCAAAGCTTCTTTGGTCAGCATCAGAGGGTGAAAAGTATCGACCATCACTGCCAGTTCCTTTGTTTCCTTTGCCCCTAAACTCTTTTGAACCGCTCCCGGGTGTGGACCGTGCGGAATACCCGCCGGATGCAAGGTGATCATACCCCTGGTTACATTCTTCCGGCTCATAAAATCACCATCGACATAATAAAGTACTTCATCACTGTCAATATTACTGTGGTTATAAGGTGCAGGAATTGCCTGGGGGTGATAATCAAATAGCCTTGGACAAAAAGAACACACAACGAAATTATTCGCTTCAAATGTTTGATGCACCGGTGGTGGCTGATGGACACGACCAGTAATCGGCTCGAAATCATGTATGGAAAAGGCAAAAGGATAGCAATACCCATCCCAGCCCACTACATCGAAAGGGTGTGTACCATAATGAAGGCCATACAACATGCCCCTTTTCTTTGCGCGCACCAGGAAATCACCCTTCTGGTCATATGTAGGGAGGTTCTGTGGCGGGCGGATATCGCGTTCGCAATAGGGAGAATGCTCCAGCAACTGACCATACTTGCTTAGATACCTTTTTGGATATCGAATGGGACTAGATGACTCAACGATAAAAAGGCGGTTATGTGTATCTGCAAATTCAATCTGATAAATAGTTCCACGCGGAATCACGAGATAATCGCCATAGTCAAATGGAAGTTCGCCGTACATGGTACGCAACACGCCTTTTCCTTCGTGAACAAAGATCATCTCATCGGCGTCTGTATTTTTATAGAAATATTCCTTCACACTTTCCATGGGAGCAGCCAGCACGATATGGCAATCGTTATTGACCAAGATCGGTATCCGGCTCTGCAAAAAATCCTTTTGAGGCTTAATATTAAATCCCTCGAAGCTGCGATGTTTGAGCATTTTTTCTTCCGCCACAGTTGGCGCAACACTCAATTGGGGTTCGGTATGGATGATCTGCGTAGGTGGGTGACAATGATACAATAAAGAGTAATCGTTAGAAAACCCTTCTGTAGAGAACAATTGCTCTGAGTACAGTTCTCCATTTGGCTGGCGAAACTGTGTATGTCTTTTATGGGGAATGTTTCCCAGTTTATGATAATGTGGCATGCGAATGCGTTATTTCGGTAATACAATACATAAAACCGCTGATTAAAATTAGGAATTCTAATTTTAAAGGCCTTCCGACTGTTACTTTGCGAACAAATTAATTCATATGACCCGTATCGGATTGATCTCAGATACCCATGGCTATTTAGATGATGCTGTGTTCCGGCATTTCGAAAACTGCGATGAGATCTGGCATGCGGGCGACTTTGGCTCTATGGAGATTTCAGACAGGCTGTCCGCATTCAAACCACTGAAAGCTGTTTATGGAAATATCGACGGAAATAATATACGAGCTAAATACCCTGAAGATCTGGTTTTTCAATGCGAGGATGTAAAAGTCTTGATGACCCATATCGGCGGCTACCCTCCCCGGTATAATGCCCGTGTTAAACCATTAATTCAGGCGCATAAGCCCGGCCTTTTTATTTCGGGTCATTCTCATATTCTAAAAGTGATGTATGATGAAAACATGGCCTGCCTGCATATCAACCCGGGCGCCGCGGGAAACCAGGGATGGCACAAAATCAGGACCCTTGTTACCCTGGTAATTAATGGTAGTAATATGCAGGATTGTAAAGTTGTCGAGCTAGGCGGACGAACGACAAAGACCTTTCAATTCCCCGAGACCTGATCCTACATTCCGGGGAACCAGCCCCTGCCCTCGCCTACCACATCACGGAAAGGCCAGGGAACTGCAACCAGTATCATCAGCAGAGCGATCAGGAAAAACCAAAATGCTCTTTTGAACTTTACTTCGTCGGGTAATGCCTTTTTGCCCATACTGTTGCCAATTGTGATCATGATTATGGCCAGCAGCATAAACATAGGATGCTCCACCCAGAAAAACCGGAAAAATTTATCCTTCATAATACTGGTCCCTTCGGGTAGCGTTGTTTTCAACATCCCATACTTGCCCAAAAGCAAGAGATATAGTCCTACCAGGAAATTGATGTGTGCCGAAATCAGGGTAAAGAGCCAGATCCGCCTGTCGCCCGATGTAAAAGCTTTTTTACTTTGCCAACCCGAAAAAGCCTTTACGATCGAAACCAGCAAAAGGATCAAAACCACCCAGCGAAGAAAATTGTGTAAATGAAGTAAACCTGTATCCATGTGTTAGATGTTTAGATGCTGGATATTAGAAATCAGATATCGGATAGCTGATACTAATATTCGATATTAACGATTAAACAAACCCGAAGATAACGGTTTCGCGTCATTCGCATTCATGAGGCGGTAACCCAGACTCCTACGCGGATACTCATGACTACTGACTCCAGACTTAACACCCGCAACTCAAAACTTACTCCACCCAGTCGGCTATGAACACATTTGTTTCACGCGTGCCGCCATTGTTACGGTTACTGCTGAAGATAACCTTTTTGCCGTCGGGTGAAAACAGTGGGAAGGCATCGAATCCCTTATCACGGCTGACTTTCTGTAAACCACTGCCATCTTCATTGATAGTATATAGATTAAATGGGAATCCCCTTTTATATTCATGGTTGGAAGCAAAGATGATGCGTTTGCTATCGGGCATAAAAGTAGGCGCCCAGTTGGCCTGGCCAAAGCTGGTAACCTGCTTCACATTACTACCATCGGCATTGGCAACAAATACTTCCATATTAGTAGGTGCCACCATATGCTCTGCCAGCAACTCTTTATATTCTTTTATCTCAGCTTCGGTTTTGGGCCTTGATGCACGCCAAATGATCTTTTTGCCATCTGGACTAAACCAGGCTCCGCCGTCGTAGCCAATCGTATGAGTAATACGTTTTTCCTTCAAGGTTTGTAAATCCATTATATAAAGCTCCAGGTCGCCATCCTTATCACTGGTGTATATCATTTTCTTGCCATCAGGACTGAGAGTAGGCTCAGCATCATACCCCTTCGCGTTAGTAAGTTGTTTTACGATCTTTCCGTTGAGGTCGGCCATAAATATATCATAGGTATCATACAACGGCCAGATATAACGGTTGCCATATTTTTTCCTATCCAGTACAGGGGGACAGGTGTCAGCACCCAGGTGAGTTGAGGCATAAATAATGTGTTTACCATCTTTGGTGAAATAGGGACAGGTCGTCCTTCCTTTGCCGGTGCTCACCATTTTATATTCGAATTTTTCTCCTGGCGCTGGTACTTTTCCTAAGAATATCTGGTCGCAGTAAATACCTTCCCTAGGTTCTGTTCTTTGAAAAACGATATATTTTCCATCGTAGCTCCAATAGGCTTCAGCATTGTCACCGCCAAATGTGAGCTGTTGTATATTGTTAAAATGCGACTCTTCCGGGTAGTGAATGGTATCCGGACTAGTTTGGAAATCCGGAGTTGAAGTCAGTGATATTTCAATATCTGATAGCGTCTTACGAGAGTTAAAAGCAAATAAGATCAACACTATCAAAAGGGCTGGAGCAGCCATTGCAAGTTTTCTCATTTTATTTCGTTTATATATGCGGCGCAAAGTTACCTTTGATCCACCTGTAATTTGTCAGCTAATTGTCATACGAAATCCAAATAAACCTATTATAAACTCTATGTTTAGATACTTTTTCGCGATTTCCCTGGTGTCGATACTTCTTGGTTGTGGCGATGATGAGACTTCTCCCTATGAAGCCGTGCTCAGACAGCCGGCCTATGCCAGGGTTACGGACAGCATAAATGAGGAACCGCGTCGTGATGATCTGTATTTCCGACGGGCGGTAATGCTCAATAAAGACAATCATATTGAACCCGCGCTGGCTGATTTTCGAAAAGCATGGTCTATCGCTAAAAATGAGGTCTATGCGGTCGGCGTAAGCAATATACTATTGGAGAAAAAGTCGGATTCAGCCGTCATTTTTCTAAAAGAAGCCATAAAAGAACTTCCCAATAGCCTGTTCCTCCGGATCAGCCTGGCCCGTAGCTATGATGCCCTCAACAAAACCGATGAAGCCCTTCTTGTTTGCAACGAAATTTTAGAGAAAGAGCCCGCCCAGGTTAATGCGCTACTGCTAAAAGCCGATCTGCTTGAAAAAAAATCCGATACCGCCCAGGTAGTTGAAACACTGGAAAAAGCTTATTCACTCATGCCCTTCAATCGTGAGCTTACCAATCGCCTGGCCTATCAATATGCCGAATCAAAAAATGCAAAATCGCTGTTGCTTGCCGATACCCTGCTCCTGCGTGATTCGCTCCAACAATTCGCCGATGCTTTTTATATCAAGGGCATGTATTTTTCAAATACAGGTAGTTACGCCAAAGCCATCCAGCAATTCAACAACTGCATTCAAAGGGATCATCGTTATCTGAATGCCTATATCGAAAAAGGCAAGATCCTGCTTGATCAAAAGAAAACAGGCGATGCTCTTAAAACATTTGAACTGGCCAACCGCATTACTCCCTCTTTCCCCGATGCCTGGTACTGGATCGGCCGTTGCGAAGAGATCCTGGGTAACAAATCCGCTGCAAAAGAAAATTTTGAAAAGGCATACGAACTTGACAAAACATTTATAGAGGCCAGGGAAGCTGCTGAAAAGCTAAGATAGTTACCGCTACCACGCAACACCTGACTAATCCCAAATTCCTGCCTATCTTGCGTTGAAAAAAATCACCGATGCCAATTGTCGCCCCATCCCTGCTCGCTTCGAATTTTCTGAAAATGGAAGACGAATGTAAAATGCTCAACGCAAGCGTGGCAGACTGGCTTCATCTTGACGTGATGGACGGTCGTTTTGTTCCCAACATTAGTTTCGGTCCAATGATCATAGAGTTCTTTCGCAAAGCCACAAATAAACCCTGCGACGTGCACCTGATGATACTTGAGCCCGGTAAGTACGCGGAAGAATTTAAGAACGCGGGTGCTGATCACCTTACCGTACATTTCGAAGCCTGCCCTCACCTGCACCGCAACCTTCAACAAATAAAATCGCTGGGGATGAAAGCCGGGGTCGCCATTAACCCACATACACCGGTCTCCCAGCTGAATGATATCCTGCATGATACTGATATTGTACTCATCATGAGCGTAAATCCAGGGTTCGGCGGACAGAAATTTATCAACTACACTTTAGAAAAGATCAAACAGCTCCGCAAAATGATCGACGATCGCGGCCTGAAGACTCTTATAGAGATCGATGGCGGCGTTACTGTAGAAAATGCCGCCTCCATCGTAGCCGCAGGCGCCGACGTACTTGTAGCCGGTAACACAGTATTCAAATCTGCCAACCCAACTGACACCATTCAACAATTAAAAAATCTCTGAGTTCTGGGTGGTGAAATAATTTCCTTCCTGTCACCCCGTCTTCGCGGCTAAATCAGCAAAGCCCTTTCTTGCTCCTCAAACACAACAAATTAGGAGAAACGGCGTTATAAAAATTCATTTGTCTAATATTGTCTGATGACCAGACCAAAACTTGCTTTTTCCTGCCTATTACTGCTGATTGGTACACTAGGGCTTGCCCAAAAGAAATCCGCTTTTGTTTCTGGTCGCGTGATCGGTGAAAACGAAGAGCCTTTATCAAATGTTTCCGTTGTCATATTGGGAAATCAAAGCGGTATCATGACCAATGACACAGGTTATTTTCGCCTAAAGGTCCCGGCCAATAAAGCATTTGGCCTGGTGTTCACCTATATGGGGCATAGGGAAGAACAAAAAAATTTTCTCCTCAACGAAAATGAAGAAGAGTTTATCAGCATCCGTCTTGAGCGGGGCACTACCACTACCCTCCAGGAAGTGATTATAAGCGACCAGCGCGATCGCAATGAAGCAGGTTTGATCCGGCCCAATCCCAAATCGGTTATCAATATGCCATCCGTCACTACCGGCGTGGAGAACCTGATCAAGATCTTCGTGGGGTCCAACAACGAACTCACCTCGCAATATTCCGTACGCGGCGGCAGCTATGATGAAAACCTGGTTTATGTCAACGATTTTGAGATATTCCGTCCCTACCTCGTTCGCAACGGCCAGCAGGAAGGTTTGAGTTTTATCAACCCGGAGATGGTGCGCAATATAAATTTTTACAATGGAGGTTTCCAGGCACGTTATGGCGATAAGATGAGTTCTGTGCTGGATATTCAATATAATAAACCACGCAAAACCTTCGGCGGATCAGCTTATGTCGGTATACTCGAACAGGGACTGCACGTGGAAGGAATCAGCAATAATAAAAAATTCACTTACCTGCTGGGAGCAAGAAACCGGAGCAACCGTAACCTGCTAAGCCGGCAGGAGACCGAAGGTAATTATGTGCCATCCTCCTCAGACCTTCAGGCATTGTTGACCTACCTGGTTACCAGCAAATCAACGATTGAATTGTTTGGGAATATCTCACAAACAAAATTCTCATTGCAGCCCGCGTTCAGTCAACTCACCTCATCCGTGTTCTCTCCATTTTTTACCTCCAACCTCGGCATGGATATTTACTTCGAGGGGAATGAAAAAGATCAGTACACCACCAATATGATTGGAGTCTCTTTCACCAGTCAGCTCAGTAAAAAATTCAGACTGAAATGGATGGCTTCCCGTTTTGAAAATGATGAAAGAGAAAATGTAGACATCACCGGTGCTTATCTTTTTGGCGAACGTGATTTCGATAAAAGCAAACCCAGTTTTGGTTTGATCGTAAGCCCGTTGGGTGCAGGTGTATTTCAAAACTTTGCCCGCAACCAGCTCAATATTGAAAACTGGAATTTTTCCTTCAAGGCCAACCTCGAAAAAGGCCAGCATGCATGGCAGGGCGGAATCGCTTACGACAAAACCCTGATCAACGACAAGCTGCACGAATGGGAGTACCAGGATTCCGCGGGATATAGCCTGCCGTACCAGCCCGATATGCTCAACCTGAGCAAATCGCTGCGATCTACAGCGGACCTGGATATAAATAAGTTTTCCGGCTATTTGCAGGACAATATCCGGTTTGGCGACTCACTCAACCTCTACACCTTTACCGCCGGGATGCGGTTCAATTATAATTCCCTCAACCAGGAATTTTTGATATCGCCGCGCATCGGGGCCAGTTGGAAGCCCAACTGGAAACATGATTTTGTATTTCGCGTAGCTGCAGGTGCCTATCACCAGCCTCCATTTTACCGTGAACTGCGCCGGTATGATGGCACCGTGAACACGGATCTTAAAGCACAAAAATCCTGGCAGGGTTTACTGGGCTTTGATTATAATTTTACAGGCTTTGGCCGGCCGATGCGATGGACCACCGAAGTCTATTATAAAAACATGACTGATGTTGTGCCTTATGATGTAGACAATGTGCGGGTACGCTATTTTGGTGAAAACAATGCAAAAGCTTATGCCGCCGGTGTTGAAATGCGACTTTATGGCGAGTTGGTCAAAGACGCTGAATCCTGGATCAGTATCGGGCTGATGAATACCAGGGAAGATATTGCAGGAGATACTTACAAAGATTATACTCTTAACGACCTCAACGAACCTATCGACAGCGTGACGCTTGAAAAGGGCTGGGTGCGCCGCCCCACCGATCGTCGCATCACGTTTGGCATGTATTTTCAGGATTACCTGGCCACCAACCGTAATCTCAAAATGTACCTGAATCTTTTATACGGCAGTAACCTGCCTTATAATATTCCCAACAATACCAAGTATCGCAACGGTCTTGAGATCCCGGCTTATATACGCGCGGATATAGGCTTCAGCGCCCTCCTGTTGGATGCCGATCGGAGTAAGCGCCGTAGCCATAGTCCGTTCCTTGGTTTTGATAATATCTGGGCCAGCCTCGAAGTATTCAACATCATCGACCGCGACAATACGATCTCGTATCTGCTGATCAAGGATTTTTCGAATACGACGTATACCATGCCGCAGCGGTTGACCCCGAGGTTGGTGAATTTTAAGATCGTGGCGAGGTGGTGAGCACCGGATAGATTAATGTCATGATACTTATTATTCTGCCAATCAAACAATCCTATCCAGGGACAATTAACGAATCATAGCGAAACCTTCCTTTTTGCATAGTACACCCAATTAAATTCAATTCTTCTTGCAAGGAAACCTTGTGACTTATCCTAAAATAATTCAACCGCTTAAACCTTTAATACCAAAATCTTGCCGGTCATCGTAATTGATATCAAATCCGGCTGATCGCTGCTTAACTTATAGTACAATTTACCTGGCCATGCATAACAATACAACACCCCGGCGCCGGTTTATCAAAAGAACAGCCATGGGCCTGTTTGGCATCATGGCGTTTAACAATACCTCCGCGAAGAATAGCAGTTATAACCCACCTGACACCGAATCCCTTTTTTACCGCTATCCAAGTATGGATGATAATATGGTAATGGGTATCGTAGGTGCTTCCCACGGAAATTTTGACAGGGTCAAACAACTGGTTGGTCAAAGGCCCGAACTGGCAGGCGCAGCCTGGGATTGGGGTTTTGGTGATTGGGAAACCGCCCTGGGTGCCGCATCGCATGTTGGCCGCCGGGATATAGCAGAATATTTGATCAGTCATGGCGCGAGACCCGATATTTTTACTTACACCATGATGGGCATGTTAAAAAGTGTACAGGAGATCATTGAGACAGTTCCGGGTATCCAAACCCATAATGGCCCGCATGGAATCACCCTGCTCCAACATGCGCGTAACAGGCTCGAGGACAAAAATATTTCTGCATCAGACCGGGCTAATGTAAACAAGGTAATCAGTTACCTCGAAAATCTTGGCAATGCCGATCAGAAACCAAAAAGCCTGGACATGACTGATGAAGAAAAGAAAAGATTGCTGGGTGAATACAGGTTTGGAAATGGAGAAGATGAAATATTTGTAGTGGATATACACCGCCTGGGCTTTTTACAATTAGGCCGCAAAGGTTACGGTCCAAGGAAACTAAATAAGATAGATGACAATATATTTTCGCCCGCTGGTGCTGCTTCGGTCAGGATCATTTTCAAAATGGAAAATGATAAAGCAGTTTCATTAAGCGTTCATGAACCTGAACCGCTGGTGATCGCAAATAGGATCTGAACAACTCCTCCACTCTTAAAATAAGGTATGTGCGGGTATTCTCCGAAGCAGGGCAAGCCTTAATACCTCCGACAAAATTTTATACCAGAGTTTGTATTTTTACCCTCCCGGAGAAATGCCAGAGCGGTTGAATGGGACGGTCTCGAAAACCGTTGTACGGGCAACTGTACCGAGGGTTCGAATCCCTCTTTCTCCGCAGTGCTCACCGAAGCGTCAGCGATGGTGGGCTTTTGAATTTCTAACAGACCTCTTTAACAGCCAATTCCATCGGAATGATTTCGAAACTTCTATCGAGAGCAAATTAATAGACTGGCCAAAACAATAATGGAGAGATTATGAGATCGCTAATATCTATAACTAATTCCTCCATGCCGGCCTCAATTACAACCGGGTTTCAACCAGTCTATTTATTTATCAGAAAAGGAAAAAATTATTCCATTATTGTTTCGGCTAATTTATTTTCAACGTCCAGGAACTTGATACCCAATAAACGCGCAACCAGCGGAGCAATATCCGTGAGATTCATTTGCTTTACCACCGCAGCTTTTTTTATTCCCCTGCCATAGGCTACAAATCCCGTTTGTATCTCCTTAAAATCAGGTAGGTGACCGTGTGTAGAGCCGCCAGCCGGCTGAAAGACTTCGCCAGTTAGCGACCCACTAAAGGAAATCCCGGGAGTTGCACCTAGTGCAAGAACTGCATTTGGATCCCCTCCGCTCAACTTAAATTCGGCAACATCAATTACTTTGAACAAACTTTTTACACTATCAGGAAGAGCGGAAATCGTTTCCTTTACCTTGTTTAATGTTACCTTATCAGCAGCATCTTTAAGATGTAAGAACGCAGAACCTCCCGCAGACTTAAATTGCGCCTTCCATGCCCCGGTTTTAATATCAGTGATGAGTCCCACTTTTGATAGCCAAACATTAGGCGCAATGGAAGTCTTGGTATTTACATGCCCGTGATCTCCGGTAACAATTACAGCGGTACTGTCTTTTATTCCAGCTCTCTCAATGCTTTCAATGATCGTTCGTAAATCACGGTCCACCCCAGAAACTGCTCTCCTTACCATATTCCCATCACGTCCTTCCTTATGCTGGTAATGATCAACCGCTGTAAGATGAATGGTGATGAAATTAGGCTTAAACGTTCTGATAAGATAAGCCCCTATACGTGCCATTGTCTGATCCTGCACCAGGTAATCGTCTACTATCGAAAAATCAGTGTTCGTGAGTTTACCAGTTGCCTCCGCTTCAATTTTCTCAAATAGCTGAGGTGGAGTTATATGCGGTATTGTAACTGCTAACTGGGTTACACCTTTCTTTTTTATAACCGGAACATTGTAGGTGATGGGCGATCCGACGGCCACCGGCCAGTTTACGCTGGCAGTCTGCATACCCGCGGTCTCAACAGCTTGCCACAATGTTGGAGCTTTGATAGCGCTATAATACCAATACCATTCGTCGGAACTTCTATCGGGTATAAAAGGAGAGTTATAGTAGATCCCGTGCCGGGCCGGAGTTACACCGGTTACCAGCGTCGTATGTGCTGGCAGTGTGGAAGAAGGAAATACACTATTTACGCCTTCCGCATACACACCTTCCTTTGCCATTATGCTCAAATTGACCATTCCCCATGAGGGATCCTGATAAAACTCGGGTCGCAAACCATCGATGGTTATGAGTACTACGTGTTTAACATTTTGAGTGCTCGCCGTCTGCCATCCAAATAACAACAATATAAACAGGCACCGTATAGTCAATGTATTCATATAAACATTTGCTTTTTGAAATAATATTTATTTGCTAACAATGGCGCCTGCATTTCGCAACACCTGCTGAAGCTTTTGTACGTCGACATCCTTAAGGGCACAGTTATCTTTTACGGCTATACTGGCGGCAACACCAGCAGCTTCACCTATAGCCATACAAGTTGCCATTGCCCGGGTAAGTCCAAAGGGATAGGGCTCTACTGAAATACACCGACCGCTGGCGAGAAGACCTTCCACATTATTTGACACCAGGCAACCATAGGGTATTCCAATGGCATGCGCCGATGGCAGGAGACTTAACCCGACACCATTTTGATGTATATCTACATTATAACCCGCCAACGCCACCGAATCTTCAGGCACTAATAATTCATCAATATTTTCCTTAGTAATAGTTTTAATTCCCCTTATTCTCCTGCTCTCCCTGGCATATACACCCGATGCTGTATTTGCTAAAAAAGCATCCTGGAAACCCGGACAATAGTTTCTAAAAAAATTCGTCAGCATTTTGACCTGGCGACGGCCTTCAATTTCAGCTTTACTCAGGCTTAATGGATCTGTGGGATCCACATGCAACATGCGGGTAGCATTGATAACAATTTCATTCTTGTTGGGCTGTTTCGCAAAAATGACACGGTCCCTGGGAATATCAAAATCACCCTGCTCACGGGCCTTTTGTATAAACTCATTAAATCCCGTAAAATAAAAAGATTCTGTATTTAGGAAATAATCGAGAGTATAGTCTATACCGGCGCCATAAGTACCGGGAGTCTTAAAAGTTTCGGGATGCTGTTTGATGTACTCCAGCATTTCGTCAACATGTACATTTCCCAGGCTAAAAATAAGTGACACGGGCTGAATCTGCCCCTTAAGCGCATCTCCCATTTCATAATTTGCTCCCGCAAGGTGGGCAGCCGTACCATCACCTGTACTATCAATGACGACTGTACATGAGGCGGTCAACTCCGAACTCCTCGAGAAAAGAGAAACTCCTCTCACTGATCCGCTTTCAACAAATACATCCCTGATCTCAGTCGAAAACAGAATATCGACACCAGCTTCGACGCACATCTCGGTGGCGACGCCCATTAACTGATAAGGATTAACAGGTGTAAAGGAATTATGTATTGGGCAGGGGAAGTGACCTTCAAAACTACCGCCTGTAGCAGCCAGCTTTCTCACCAGTTCATCTGCAATTCCTGCTACAACCTGTTCACCGGTACGATCATAAAAAGCCAGTAGTGGTAACCCGGTAGCTGCTACACCGCCCAAAAACGCGTTTCGTTCTACCAGTAAGGTTTTAATTCCTAACCTGCCCGCCGCAATGGCTGCGGGAAATCCACCCGGTCCTCCGCCGATCACGATCAGGTCATACGAACCAATATTCTTCTGAAATTTCACTTTAATTTTTTTGTTACGTTAAAAAGTTAATTATTTCTCCTTCCTGATAAACTTCCACAAGATCATTACGGCAATCGGATGCAGCAGGGCCAGCACGATAAAGACTTTTTCCGCGCCAATGGTCCCAATATACCGGCCCGTGAAAAAATTCATCAAGATGGCACCCAGCGCTCCAAACCCACCTGCAATGCCTAAAACACTTGATACATTGCCTACAGGAAAGGTTTCCGATACAACGATGTTGATATTAAACAACCATGTGAGTGATATCACGCCTACCAGGCTAAATATCGCAATGGTGATATATGCGTTACCTATAAAAGGAGTCAGCGCACAAAGAGGCGAAAAACACGCGATAGTTGTCAACATAACTCTTCGGGAACGCAAAGGCGAATTGCCTTTTTTCACCATCCGATCAGACCATGATGACATTCCAACCGCGCCTAAATCGGCAATTAAAAATGGTATCCAACCGAAAAAACCTATCTGGACCAAACTCAAACCTGATTGTTCCTGTAAATAACCTGGCAGCCAAAACAAACAAAAATACCATACGGGATCGCTGATAAACCGAATCAGGATAACGCCCCATAGACTCTTTTTTGTCCATAGATCTTTCCACGCAAATTTTTGCTCAGGTACGATAGCGGCCGATTTTTCCAGCTTCATAGCATAGTCTTTCGGGGGATCACGATACACTAAAAACCAGCAAAGCGCTATAAACAACCCAGCCACACCTCCAACAATAAACGCCATATGCCAGTCAAACTGTATTGTTAACCATACGGCGAGCGGCGGAGCAACAATGGCCCCTATCGAACTTCCCGACTCAGCCAGGCTATTAGCTGTAGCACGTGCTTTGGAAGAAAACCATAGTGTTACAACTTTGAGTTTGACCGGGAAATTGGCCGGCTCTGTAACTCCCAGCAAACCTCTGAAAAAAGTTAGTTGCATCAGGTTTTTCGATACAGCTGCACCAAAGCTCGACAGGGACCATCCGATAATGCTGACCAACATGACAGGGCGGGGACCCAGTTTATCAACCATCCATCCTGAAACAGGGTACATCAATGCATAGAAGATCGTAAAAACATTGATCAACATGGCGTATCCCGAGTCGTCCATATTAAACTCATCCTTCAATACTGGTTTGAGTACCGCCAATATTTGCCGGTCATAGTAATTGAATACTGTAGCGAGAAAAACAATTCCAACAATGAGCCAACGCCTGTTTTCCGGTTTCCTTAATATCATTTTATAACTTATAAGCCGCCCTGCAACATAGCCATAGATTGCAGCTTCGATTTTCTTTAATTATAGTTCTTCATTCGCGTTGTTAATATCCCTGGTTCTGGACAAGGTTTTTATTAACCTGTATCTCAATATCCGGTATGGGCCATAAGTAGTTTCGCGGATTATTAAACCGCCTCACCTGGATCACGCGCATCTGGGTGTAATTCGAAATGCCTTCATAGTGTGGAGTCCAGTTTGAATCAATAACCGGTGCACCTGCCAAAATTCCGTTGGGTATTCTGCCATAGCATGGCCCGTTGAGCAATTTGTCTGCAATACGCCACCTCAGGAGATCAAAATACCTGGTCCCTTCACCGGCAAACTCAACTTTCCGTTCATAACGCAAAATAGATCGCAACTCGGACTGGGTTTTTCCAGTTTCAATTTCCGGCATTTTTGCTCTGCGTCTCACTTTATTGATAGCATCGTACACACTTTGGTCTATTTGATTGCTTTCAATTTTCGCCTCGGCATAATTAAGAAGTACCTCCGCATATCTCATCACAATCGAGCTAATAGCTGTTTTAGCTCCTTCGTCAAATTCTGTCGAATCAACATATTTTCTCCACGAAAAACCCGAAAAACTTGCGAAGGGGTTGATAGCATCTTCATTGGGTATCCTTATTGCGGGAGTCACATTGTAATTCCAGCATCTAACACTATCCTTATGCGTTTCATACTGGTATCCGCAAAATATCGAACCCGGCACTGCAATGGTCCAGTGAAGGCGGGGATCCCTGTTCTCATAAGGTTTTAAAGGATTATACAATGGAGACTTATCAATAGGAAGACCATCTTTATCCTGGTATGAATCAACCAGGGCCTGGGTGGGCATTCTATTAGTAAATCCGCCTGAGTTTCGCGACCTGAAATAAGTGGGACCGCTATTAGTAGCATCGGTATAGCTCCAATGAATCGCCCATATCAACTCTTTAGAAGAATTTCCTGCCAGCTTTGTAAGCACCTGGTAATCTGGCTCGAGAATAAATTGGCTCCCTTCCTGCGCCATCACTTTACCAGCAGCAGATATTGCTGCATTCCAACGTTCATTGTACAAAGCGACTCTTGATATCAATGCCCAGGCTGCTCCTTTTGATATAGACATAGAAGCAGGGCTATTTTCCTCCTTGAGGTATTGCGAAGCAGCTTCGAGATCAGCCAAAACTGAATCAACTACCTGTGCCTTGGGTGTTCTGCTCACATTTGCTTCGGCAAGTGGTAAGGTAGTGGTGATATAAGGCACATCACCAAATAATTCAGTTAATAACGAGTAATAATATGCCCTCAAATATTTAGCCGATGCTTCGATATTTTTCAGAGCCGTCATGTCTACGTCACTATTTGCGTTTCCAACATTGTCGAGTAAATAGTTACACCTGCCAATTCCCCTGTACATCGTAGTCCAGATAGTACGAACAAAACTAGATCCGGGATCCCCCATCATTACATCCGGGGTATTGTCACGGTGCACACCTATATCTGAATACATTTCAAACATGGAAGTGAATGAAATGCTTGATACCACGAGCTGCAAAGGACTGTGACATCCAACCAGCGCGGTTTGAAAATCACCCAGCGTTCGTGGAAAAGATTCTGTTGAAGGTGCATGCAAAGGAATTTTATCTAACTCTTTACTGCAGGAAAGAACTATTGTTCCAAGGAAACAAATCAATAAAAGTCTCATATCGCGAATAATTTTAAAAGTTCAGATTTAAACCAACATTGAAATTTTTTACCTGTGGATAGTAAGCACCATTACTATTGGCGGCAATTTCAGGATCCCAGCCTGGCCAAAACTTATCAATAGTAAATAGGTTGTCGGCAGAAAAATATATTCGGAGTTCCTTAATCGCCCTGGGAAGACTTACCAGTCGGGATGGTGTAAAACCAAGTTGAATATTTTTTACACGCAGGTAAGCGGCACTGCGCATCCACCAGTCGGAAGGTTGATAGTTGTTATTTCCACTGAAGAATAGCCGTGGAAATATTGCATTGGGATTTGGGTTATCTTCTGTCCACCGGTTCTTCTGATATTCATAAGCTGTACCACCTCCGGCAAAAGGCTCAATTGCGCTGCCCGACAAATAACCATCCTGCTTGCCTACACCCTGGAGCAACATACTAAAATCGAGACTTTTCCATTCTAAGTTAAGGTTCAGACCATAGGTATAGCGGGGAATCGTATTACCCACGATCTTCCTGTCGCTTATATTAATCCTTCCATTGCCATCCATATCTACAAACGCTATATCTCCCGGCTTAACATCTCCGAATTGAACCGGTCCGCTATAGCTGCCGCCGTTCATGTCTTTGGAAGAAATGAGTCCATTGGACTGATAGAGGTATAGAGAGTTGATAGGATACCCCTCATGATTTACCACAACTCCTGTATTCTGAATACCGCGGAGATCGACAATCTTGTTTTTGACATCGGATAAGGACGCTCCAATTGTATACTTTAAATCGCCCAGTGAGTTGCGGTAATTCAACGCAAGATCCCAGCCCCGATTTTCTACCACACCGGCATTTTGATAAGGCGCCGACAATCCCATAGTCAATGGAATATTCAACTGCAACAATATGCCGGTTGTCTTCTTAAAATAATAATCAAAGGTTCCCGATAAATTCCTGAATAGGGTAAAATCGACTCCGATATTCGTCATCTCAGTAGTCTCCCAGGAAATATCAGTTGCGGCAAGCTCACTCAGCGCTATACCGTCCTGTACCACACCATTTGAGACATAGTTGGCTCCGAAGGACAGTGTAGATGCAAAGGGATAACGACCGCCTATCTTCTGGTTACCTAGTTTGCCCCAGGTGACGCGGAATTTCATGTCGTTTAAAGTGCCTTTCAAAGATGACATAAAGTCTTCTTCTGAGATCCTCCAACCAGCTGCAAACGAGGGGAAGAGACCCCACTTGTTCCCTTTTCTGAATCGAGATGAACCATCATATCTCACACTTGCCTCAAAAAGATATTTCCCCTTATAATTATAATTGAGTCTGCCGAAGTAAGACATTAGTGTGAGCTCTGAAGCTGAACCTTCATTTCTCATATTGTCAAGAGAGCCAGCTGACAATACAGTATACTGGATAAATGGGAATCCATCCCTATAGGCTCCAAAATTGGAGTTACTCGTATTTTCATATTGAAAGCCACCAAGAATACTTAGAGCATGAGATTTGAAATTCCTGCTATAATTGAGTGTGCCGAATAGTTGGTCTTTTCTCTCCTTCTCCACAGCCTGATCCAAATAATTTCTGGCAGGCAACAGGAAAGCAGGCAAGCCATTGGCTGTATAAGTTTGTATTGAATTTACAAACGACACTACCTCGGGTTGAACCAAAGCGATAGAATAATTAAGCTTTGCAGTCAAAAATGCAACTGGCCTATACTCCAATGAAACATTTGCCTGAAGCGGCATCCTGGTTTCTTTCCAAAACCCGCCGTCCTCAAGTATGGCCACGGGATTAACCCCATTCTGACCTTCACCCCACAATCCCGTAGAATACCTTGCTGCTTTGTTAGCAGGAAACTTGTTCATGGTAGCGAAGATCAAATTGGTGCCTGTTGTCGACTGAGGTGAGATTGCTGCCGCCTGACCGCCTGGAAACAGTGCTGGTCCATTTCTTTTTTCATGTGACACAAAAAGATCAACCGAAGCAGTCAGCTTCTTTGACAAATCAATATCACTGTTGATACGAGCAAAATATCTTTCGTACTTGATTTGTTTTAATAACCCATTTTGGTGCAAATAACCCAGGCTTGCGAATGCACGTGCATTATCTGAGCCCCCGGACAGGCTTATGGTTTGTCCAGTCTGAACTCCACTACCATTAAGAACGGCATCCTGCCAGTCTTCATCCGGATATTGATCAGATCCACGGTTAGCTTTGTATTCATTGACATAGCTGTCAGGATATAAAGGCAACCTACCGGAATTTACATATGCTTCATTAATAAGTGTAACATGGTCCAATCCATCTACCATTTCAGGCAGATCTGTAGCACGTTGAACCCCTACGAAACTGCTGTAGTTCCCAGATACGCTACCTTTTCTTCCTCTTTTGGTAGTAATAAGGATTACACCATTTGCAGCTTTAGATCCGTAAATAGATGCTGATGCTGCGTCTTTCAAAACTGAAATCGACTGGATCGTGGACGGATCGATATTATCCATTGACATTTCTAGTCCATCAACAAGTATTAGTGGGTTAGCGTCATTTAAAGTTCCAATACCTCTTATACGTATATTTCCACCATCAGAACCCGGTTGTCCTGTAGACTGTGTGATTGTGACACCTGGAATAAGCCCCTGCAAAGCTTGCGAAGTCTGCCCCACCTGGCGTTTCGATATCTCGCCGCCTGTGACAGACGCAACCGATCCGGTAAGATTGATTTTCCTTTCCTTACTATAACCTACCACAACGACCTGGTCAATGCCCGAGATGTTTTGCTCCAGGGTTATATTAATTTGAGTACGATTGCTTATCGGGACTTCGCGGTCTTTGTAACCAACAGATGTAATAACAATAACATCAGTGGCATCGACGCCGGCTATTACAAATTCTCCTTCTTCATTAGTCTGGGTTATCAATTGCTTGCCTTTTACTGCAATGGTTGCACCTGCTACTGGTCCCCCCTCCTCATTTAGAACCTTGCCTCTGACCTCAAGTAAAGGATCGGATTCTTCCACCTCGACCGGCTTATTCTTTTTCTTGATAAAAATGGTGTTCTTCGTAATAAAGTACGTGAGTGGCTGGTCCCGAAGGACTTCGTCCAATGCTGTAAGAACAGGCACCCTATTGAGTCTGACAGATACCTTTTTTGTTCCTGCAACGTCACGATCATTATAGAAAAAGACCATCCCCGTTTGCCGTTTAATTTCAGAGAAAACGGTTTTTAGGGAAATATTGTCTCCTTCATACGTTACAGTTTGGGAAAAGCCGGTGGCTCCCACCTGTAAAAACGCCACTGTCATGAGTACTATCGTGAGCCTCATAATCAACCAGATTTTTCGGGTAAACCTTAACTTGTCGCTACTTGGGCAATCATCATGATCTTTTTTGTCGCATCTTTGATCACGGCAAACAGATATTTGCATAATTTAGCAGTGTTTGGGTTAAATAATAATTGATAGCTAGTCAGTTTTATTAATTCGAACATTATCAGGTCCTGCGCCAACAGGGCCTGAACTTTTTTAAAGTATGTTTTATATTATTGAGGTAATAAAGTCAATTTTTTCCCGTCAATTTTGAATTTAATATTTGTAAACGCCAGTCCATCTAGTACTTCCTTTAACGTGAGCGTCTCTCCAATCTCTCCTGTAAAACTCCAATCCGGCAAACTCTCTGGGTAGTCAACTTCTACATCGTACCAGCGTGATAGTTGTCTCATGACTGCTTTTATATCAGCATTCTGGAAATGAAAGAATCCATTTTTCCAGGCTACTACAGATTCAAGGTTAGCATTATTTCGGGTACTTATCGCACCCTGACCCGTTAATACGGTTTGCTGGCCAGGCTTTATTACCACGGCGCCACTACTACCGGCTTCTACCTGAATGCTGCCTGTGATTAAAGTCGTCCTGATAATCTCTTCGTTCTCATAGGCATTAATATTGAATTCCGTTCCCAATACACTGATCTTCTGCCTGTCTCCAATTTGAACAATAAAAGGCTTGTTCACATCACGAGCCACTTCAAAGTAAGCCTCTCCCTTTATCATTACCAGCCGCTCATTTCCAGGGAAAGATGTAGGAAATGTGACAGAACTTTCGGAATTGAGCCATATTACTGTTCCGTCGGCCAGAAGCAGTCTGTATTTTCGCCCGCGCGGTGTGGTCATGGTATTATACACCACCGCATCATCTTCCCCTCCTGCCTCGTAACTGACCACCCCATTCCGTATATCGATCGCTGTGTTACCCTGCATCGCAATTGTACCGTCTTCCGTACTGTCGAGTACAAGCTGCCGCCCATCCGCCAATGTTAGTATGGCTCCTGTTTTTCCAGGAGAAACATCATTTTTTTCCGGAGCTGTTGCCACAATTGTCGAGGTGGTCGTTGCCGCATTTCTGGGTACTAATAAATAAATTCCAACGCCAAGCCCCAGGGCCACTGCCACCGTTGCCGCGGCTCTTCTCCAACTGAAAACAGGACGCACAACCGCCTGCCCGCCGGATCCTAGGACCCTGCTAAATATTTCCTCTGATCTCGCGGAGTCCAATATTTCTTCCTGGCTTTCAGAATTAAATTCAACCCAGGATGCTATATAATTCCTGATATATTCATCATGACTGCCCTTTCGGATCATCGCCATTAATTCCATTTCCTCATCTTCGGTACAATTGCCGTTCAGGTATGATTCCAGTAAACTCCGTAGTCTGTTTAATGATACGTGCATTCGCGTTTAATTAATAAGCAGCATAGGGCAGCTACTTCAATAAAGGACAATTGAAAAAGAAAATAGGGGTAGTGAGGCCTGAACTTTTTTTTTAGAATAATAAAAACAGTAGAAAACAGGCGTCGATTCCTCTCCTTTTAAGCCAGGATTTTATGTTACGGGCGGCCTCCATGCAATGCTTTTTTACCGTTTCCCTGGAGATTTCCATGTGTTCCGCTATTTGCTCATGCTTGAGCCCATGATATCTGCTTAGTTCGAAAGCCTTTTTTTGCTGGGGCGGAAGTTGTTTTGTTGCCTGTTGAAGTAAGTGTTGCAACTCATGATTGTCTATGACACCGATACCTGAGCTTGATACCTGTACCATCGAAAGGTGCTCCCCACTGATATAGTTTTCAGAAAACGCCTGGCGTTTAAGTAGATTATAAATCTGGTTGATTGTGATAGTATTCAGGTATTTCCTGAAATCCTTTATCTCCGTCAGTTTATGACGATTAGACCAAATTTTTACGAAAACTTCCTGAACCAGGTCCTCGGCTGCACTTTGTGATTTCAAAAATTTTTTACCAAGAAAAAAGATGTTCTTATGATAGGTATCATAAATCACTCTGAAAGCAAATTCATCACCATTCTTCACTTTCTTTAGCAAGCATGACTCGTTGTATGAGTTACTATTATTCATCATGGCAGCAGAGATGAAAATAGTGGATTTCGATGAGTTACCCAAAATGGAACCAGCCATTGTATTGGGACATTTGAATTCGCACTAGTCGTTTTCTGATTCAGGCAATTTACATAGATCCTGAAACTTTAAAAAAATAAAATATAATAGAAAGCCTTATGCAGTTTTCACAACTGAACATTTTGGCAGCTGATAAATATAAATTAAGTTCTCCTATTACTCAGCCACCTTCTAACCGGCAAATCAATCCATCTCATAACAAGATAGGCGAAACCAACAAGGAAGACGACCCCGGCTATGACCACAATTACCAATTCGGCACCCGCGGGCTGCTTCGCGGTATAGTAAGTTCCGAATATCCAGATCGCGAAATAATGGGTCATATATAAAGGATAGGATATCTGTCCTGAAAACACGCAGATCTTTGTCAGGCTTTGTGAAAGTTGCGATCCCGCTCCCAGCGCAACCAGCAAAGGAAAATAAAAAAGCACCACAAGTGATTCCGCAATCCAGTTCCATTGAAAAAACGGCATCATAAAAGCTAACAACAATAATATGGAGAGGACAATAAAACCAAGCTTATTGCGAATGATCCAGTTGGATCGATAGATCAGCATACCTGCCAGAAAAGAATAAGCGACCCTTACGCCACCATGCCAAAAATTATCACCTGCCCACCCGCCAAGCAGGTTGCCTGCACTATAGCTCACCCAAACGATGCCGCAGGCTGCAATAACCGCCAGCACCAGCAAAACCTTTCGGCTAAGCTTAATAAGCACAATGGCATAAATAATATTGACCACGTATTCCCAAAACAATGACCAGGCAGGTGCATTAAAACTAAATAAATTCAGAAACCGCTCTTCCATAATAGGAAGAGGTATCAAAAGCAATGAGCAAACAAACAATAATGCTAAACGACCCGCATCATAAGCGGGCGAAGAACCCTGAAAAGGATCAAATAAAAATCCAAGCAAACCAAGAACAGAACCCAGCACCACCAAAGGATGGAGTCGGATCAGTCGTCTCTTGAAAAAGGATTTTAACCCGATCTTCTCGAGTCGCTGGTCATACGCATACGCGATCACAAATCCCGACAGGCAAAAGAAAAAATCAACGGCCAGGAAACCATGACCAATAAAATTCCGGGTGATATCCGGGAACACCCATTCCATAAAATGAAAAACAACAATGGCGAGAGCGGCAACGCCTCTTAGTCCGTCGAGGATAACGAAATGGGGTTTGCCCTGGTGGGTGGCGGGATTACTCATGAGCCTTAAAAAAGGTCGCAACATAATACAAATCCATGAAAGCAGTTATCGCGACCTGCAAATCCTGTGGGAAATTATCTTATAAAATAGCCATAGTTACCGTTCACAGGAATTATCGCAGTAATGCGGTCCATTTGTAGTAACTTATACCAAACTGGCTGAGCCATGAAGCTTTCTGGTTTCATATTATTGCTATTAATCACAACGCAGAACCTGAAAGCTCAGCCTGGCGCCTGTATTTTTAAGCCCTCCAACCCTACGATCCACTTTGGAAGTGGCATGATCCCGGACCCCAACGACATTTCACTGGTTACTTATGGACGTGTAAAACATCCCTGTCCGTCCGATGGACATTATTCATTTGTACCCAGCACCAGAGAGTGCTTCCGTGGAGATTGGCATACACTTACAGAAGATCATACACCCGGTGATCAGAATGGAAATATGATGATCGTAAACGCAGCGCATTTCGGCGGTCCTTTTTTGGATATTCCTATCACCGGCCTGAAAAGCAATACCAGCTACGAACTCGGCATGTGGCTGATGAATCTTTGCAGGCCCACCGACAAATGTCCGTCCCTGCTGCTTCCCAACTTAAAGATCATGATCAAAACACCTGAGGGACGGCAGATCGCGCATATTGTCACCCGTGACCTGCCCCGTACAGCACAACCAAGGTGGAATCAACACCGGGTGTTATTTACTACACCGGAAAATACATCCAATCTGCAATTACTGATGATGGATAACGCGCCGGGTGGTTGTGGCAACGATTTCGCGCTGGATGATATCACCTTCAGGGAATGTGTGAAGCAGGATGTACAACGCAGAGAACCGCCGAAGAGTAAACCTGTCGCAAAGACATCACCATCAAAATTAAGAAAGGCTTCCTCCCCACCAGCAAAACCAAAACCTGCACCCACTCAAATTCAAGTAACGGTGAAGCCAGTCGAAATTGAAGAACTAAAAAAAATTAATTTCCCTAACGCGCCTGCCATCTTAAGGAACCGCGAAAACGCTTTGGTAAGACGGATTGAAACCACTGCAGGTGAGATCAAAATCGACCTCTACGACAATGGTGTTATCGATGGGGATACTGTCAGCGTATACCATAACAATTCATTAATTAAATCAAGACAGGGATTGTCGCAAAAACCGATATCTATCTCCATTCAGATTGATCCCACGCAACCTCACCATGAACTGACGATGGTGGCAGAAAATCTTGGAACCATTCCGCCAAACACCTCCATCATGATCATCACTACTCCTGAGAACCGCTACAGGGTTTCTATCAGTTCGAGTATACAGAAAAACGCGAGAGTAGTGTTCGATCTCCTGGATCCCTGAGCAGACTGGATCATCTGATAGAGAAGATCTGTTTTCATCAGTTTGATAAAAAGGTCCCGGATCGCGTCTTCAGTGAGTGGCCCGTCGCGAAGCCATTTTTTCCATAGTTATATAGATCATCAAAGTATTGCCGGTACAGCTTTTGAAGGATTTTGTCGTCTCCCCGGATGTAAATGGTAGCCATAACACGAATTATATCAAACAAATTTCGAACTCGCTGAAAAAGCAAAATGAGCTGAACGATAAAAATAACCAGACACGACCTCAGTTCCGCTATCAGGAAGGACAAAGCGTCAATGCAATCTGGGCCGTTCGCTCTCTGGGTATAGACCCCGGTAACGGCCGTGAGATCTACCTGAATCGCAATGACAGCATGACCTATATCTGGAATCCGCTTGATAAGGTAGTGGTTGGTGATGCCATTGCCGACCTGCGGTCTTCTCATGTTCAAAAACCAAGGGGTTCTTTCCAGTTCCCCTTCTTTTTTTGTCTGATAAGGGTAAACACTATTAAATCTCCGGCATCACAACGAAATTTGCAGATTCCGGTATTTTAAATACTATTGTATCGGCTTTTCCTCCCTATCACTACCCGTCATTTTTTTCTTCATTATAAAAAATCAGTTATGATATCTTCTATTATCGGTTTGAACGAAGTGATGATCCTGATTCTTATCGCAGTTGCTTTCCTTGTCGCTTACCTGATCTACCGGCTTATTAAAAGCCCCTCGATGACCAGGAATACTACACAAGATAATTCGCGTACGGATATCGTAGGCCAGCTTGAACGATTAGGCAAACTGAAAGAACAGGGCCTTATAAATGAGGAAGAGTTTGAACAGCAAAAGATAAAACTTTTACAAAAGCTATAAAACTAATCTCCGTAACCAGGCTATCTCAAATCCTGTAGCATCAGTTCTATCTTATCAAACAACTCCCCGACCCCCAGGGCAGCCCAGATAATAAACGCGCCGAGGAGAATTTTTAGGACCCCCGGTATCCTGATGCCCGTTAATTGCGTGAACAGGCCCGACACTGGCGGGAAAAAAATAAGTGATGCCAAAAATACAAACACACCGAAATAAGGATCATTTCCCCAAAACATGTTTACGATACCGATGGTACAGCCGATTATCCCAAAAACCCAGCTGGTAATATTCAAGGTGATTGAAGGGTTATTCATGTTGTTGTTTTTATGGTTTGCGTATTTAGGCGGATCTCATATCCGCCATTCCAAACAAAGATAATTAAAAGTACTTTGCATTTCAAAGTGTATTTTAAAATAAATTTCACCCCGGGGTAAATCCCTGGTAGAGGATAAAAAAAAGAAGTATTCAACTAATTGAACTATAGTGCTTTTACCAGGCAGCTCCAATTCAAAAACTCCTCTCATCAGCCGAAGGACCATATATCGAAGGCACGGGGATTTCATTCAATCGCATATACACGGTCAGTTGCCCGCGATGATGAACCCAGTGATTGATCGAGGAACTTACTGATTCATTTTTAGAAGACGATATAAGTACCTGCCCTTTGTTCATTAGCTTGAACTCGTCTTCCAGTTTATCATCAGTAGCCTGTCTTAAAGCTTCAACGGCACTCTGGAAGTTTTTGTCAAAATTCCTGACCAAAGCATCCGTTGTCGACAACCCTCCACTCTTAAAAGTCGCCAGGTCGATCGTACCTTCCTTAATCGTAAGAGTAATCCACAAAGGTATCTCTGCCACCAGCAAAGAAAGATATCCCAGTTCCATAGATTTGGTATGAGGCCTGAAGTTGTAGAGACTATCAGGAATTCTTTCGAGACATTTTCGGGTTGCCGGATACTCCGCCTCCAACTCACGGGCATAATGCTCAGTCAACAATCTATTATTCATAACGTTTTTTTGATGGGGGCTCAAAGATGATGCCCAAAAACCATTATAGTCGCAGGGGAAAAAAGATGTGCCACTGGCTTCTACGTGCCTATTAATGTAGTTGAAAGTTGTTGAAAGTTGTTTAATGTTGTTTAAAATTGTACTATGATATTAAACCATCTTCAACAACTTTCAACAATCTTCAGCTACCGCCTCTATTCCTGGCCTTTCTTTTCACTACAATTAAACATCCACTGCACGCCAAACTTATCGGTGCAGGATCCAAAATAATCACCCCAGAACATGTCGGTAAGTTCCATCGTCACATTGCCACCGTCGGAAAGCTTTTTAAACAACTCTTCCGTTTCTTTCCGGGTATCGGGCTGCAGGTTGATATAAACATTGTTGCCCATGTTCAGTTTGAACCCCATAGATTCAGGCGCGTCGGTACCCATCAGTGAATGACTATCCAGGATGCGCAATTCAACATGCATCACAAGGTTTTTGTCGGCATCCGCTATTGGCGGCGCACCAGGCCCCGGGGGAACGTCGCCAAACCGCATGATGCCATTGCCGAAAAACTCGCCACCGAAAACAGATTTGTAAAACAGAAACGCCTCTTCGGTATTTCTTGAAAAATTTAAATAAGTGCTAACGCTTGCCATGATTTAAGATTTATCGATTAATAATAAGGTCGTATTGATCTAATACAAATATAAAGGGTCCCCGAAAGCCCTATAAAGGGCAATCATGACAAAAACGGGGTTGGAATGCGACAGCTTGATTGGTTGGGTGAAGCATCTGTAAGTGACAAGGAAAATAGCATATTATAAACAAGTCGTACTTTCATACACATTTCATTATATCCAATCATTTTTTATGAACGATACATTTGCCAGTTCCCTGTCGTCCGGTGCGCATCTACAACTAAGCAAACTGGTCGGCGATTGGGAAGGCACGGCGAAGACCTGGTTTGAGCCCGACAAACTTGCTGATGAATCGCCCGTCAGGGGTTCGATGCGACCTATTTTAGGAGGCCGATTTATTCTGCATGAATATAAAGGCAGTCTTAGTGGAAAACCGCTGGAAGGCATGGCCATCATCGGTTACCATATCGGTTTGAAAAAATATCAGTGCGCCTGGATCGATAGTTTCCATAATGGAACCGCGATCATGTTTTCAGAAGGAGAAAAAGGCGACCCCCGCCTTTCTGTGCTGGGCAGTTATGCATATGTAACACCTGAAATCGAACAACATTGGGGCTGGCGTACTGAAATTGAAATAATTTCAGATAACGAAATTAAAATCACAGCTTATAATATTACGCCCGAGGGCGAAGCTTCAAAAGCAACAGAAACAATTTATAAAAAAACGCAATCATAATCATGGCAATCAATCTTTCAGGCAAAGTGGCTTATATCACCGGTGGTAGTAAAGGTATCGGATATGGTATCGCGGAGGCCTTGCTCGCGCACGGAATGAAAGTAGCGATCACCAGTCGCTCAATAGAAGCAGCAGAAAAAGCAGCCCGTTCATTAAGCGCAGATAATTCAAAAATACTGGCCCTGCAATCTGATGCAGGATCCCCGGAATCTGAAATGAAAGCGGTGCAGGCAACCATCGACAAATTTGGCCAGCTGGATGTATTGATCGCAAACGCGGGTGTGGGACATTTCGCTCCTATCGACGAATTGTCGTTCGAGCTTTGGAAAGAAACCATCGATACCAACCTAACTGGTGTATTTAATAGTGTGAAAGCAGGTATCCCGGCATTGAAAAAATCTAAAGGCTATATTATAACGATAGCCAGCCTGGCCGGTATCAATTTCTTCGAAAATGGCGCAGCTTATAACGCCAGCAAATTCGGCCTGGTCGGTTTCACCCAGGCGATCATGCTGGATCTGCGCAAACACGGCATCAAGGTCACTACTATTATGCCCGGGTCCGTAGCTACCTATTTTAATGACCATATACCCTCAAATCAGGATGCCTGGAAAATACAGCCTGAAGATATCGGAAAACTGGTCACTGATCTGCTGACCATGCATCCCAGGACACTGCCCAGTAAAGTTGAAGTCAGGCCAGCCATCCCAGCTAAGAGCTGATGATCCAATAACGACTGGTAGTAAATTGGCCTTTGCAGCGCATTCACACGAATCCTTCCGATAGGGCATGTCCTTTTTACTTACTATAATTACTTTCCATGAGTTGGAACAACTGAATTATTCGCGGTTTGTTATGGCAATGCGGGTTTTGTGACTAGTTTTATTTCGTTGAAAAAAATCGCTGTCTATAATATCAAGGGAGGCGTTGGAAAAACCACCACATCCGTAAACCTGGCCTGTTATCTTTCCAGTTGCGGTCTGAGTGTACTGCTCTGGGATCTGGATCCGCAGGGCGGCGCGAGTTTCTTCTTCGACCGGCAACATCATAATAATAACACGCATGGCCGTTTGTTTGACCGGTATATCACGATCTACGATGTGATCCATTCCACCGACAGCTACCAGATTGATGTGATCAGTAATGATGCCCTGTTCTCCGATCAGTATATGAACCATGCTTCAAGGATGACAACAGTAAGTTTCGGCAACAACGAACTGATACTTCGGACCCTCGAAGAAGTGGAAGATGATTATGATGTGTGTATCATGGATTGCTCACCCGGACGGTTCTTGCTTCATAATAATATATTCTATGCGGCTGATCTGTTATTGATCCCAAACCTTCCCGCACCGTTGTCCATCTATTGTAACAATATGCTCATGGATTCGCTGCAACAGGATCGTTCCATATCTCAGAAGGTTCTTAGCTTCTATAATATGGTGCAGACACATAAGATCCTGCACAAACAATACCTGGACAACAGGAGAGATGCTTCCTGGATGATGGATAACTATATTCCATTTTACTCCGAAATCGAACAGATTGCACTTACCAAAGAATCCATATTTCATCAGCAGAAAAAAGAATACAAAGCCAATGACTACTACCATCAGCTTTGGCTGGAAATCTGTAGCAGGATGAATTGGCAACAATTGAATAACCCGAAGGGAATGGTGGTCGATATCGAAACAGATCAGCCTGTGGAATATCCGGCCAGCTTTCTCGGTAACCAGGATCATCACCAGCGAACCAACACAGCGCCTTAAACCGCGCGATACCCAACCCTTTGGTTCTGACTTCAACTTTCCCAGGCCTGAAAGCCAGCTCCGAAATTTACCCTACTCTCAATTTTATTATCATAAATTAGATGATAGAATGCCTTCTATGTTCAAAACCTAATTGTTTAACCCCGGTCACCGTCATGTTTGTATCCGCCATCGAAGAAGTAGGTCGTTTCACCCGTCCGATTCATACCATTTCCCGCAACTACGGGGAAACCATTGTAAACCCCGGGGCCGCAACGCTTTTTTTTGTCAATGATGAAGGCTGTGCAGTCACCTGCAAACACGTTATAAACCTGATCGGAAACCGAAAAGCAATCAATGACCGGTACGAAAAATTCAAACAGGCAAAGCAAAAAATTGAACCTGGTGATCATTTAGCCCAGCAGATAGAAGCACTCGAAACAGAGTATAACTATAAGCCCGGAACCCTTGTTCAACTCAAGGAAATGTTTGTTGGTGTAACCACCGAACCGAAATTTAACTTCCGCTGGATTTGTCACCCTGCCTATGACCTTGCGATCATTCAGTTTGAAAATTTTCGCAACGCGAGATACCAGTCCCATGCCCGGTTTTTAAAAGACAGCAGTTTGCTAAAGCAGGGGAAAAGTCTTTGCAGGCTGGGCTTCCCTTTTGCCGAGTTTACAAACTTCATATACAATGCAGAAATCGATGACATCGACTGGACACAAACCGGGCAGACGGAAACACCACGTTTTCCGATCGAGGGTATGCTCACGCGTCATCTCGTATCGGGAGGAGAAATTATGGGAATTGAATTGAGCACCCCCGGCCTTCGTGGCCAGAGTGGTGGACCCGTTTTTGATACCAACGGTATTATTTGCGGGATGCAAATGAGTACCAATCACCTTCACCTTGGATTTGACATGAAAGATTTTGAGTATAAAATAAACGGCAGGCAGATAAAGGTCACTAACCAGCCATTTTTGCATGTTGGCCATTGTATCCATGTAGATATCATCAAGCGTTTCCTGCGGGAAAACAATATCCGGTTTTATGAACATTGATCTCCTATTTCATTCACCAGCATAAGAGCCAGTTATGCGATTTAACCAAAAGACAGCAATTGTTACCGGTGCAGGACAGGGTATTGGGTTCGATATTTGCCGGCAACTGGTAAAAGAAGGAGCCACGGTTATCCTCAACGATGCAGACCAGGAACTTGTCACGGAAGCATCAGCGAAATTAAATGATGAGTATAAAGGTAAATGCTTGACAGTACCTGGTGATTGCAGCCAGCCTGAAACCATCAACGCAATGATAAAAACTGCCACGAAAACTGGAGGCCAGGTTGACATTATCATCGCCAACGCAGGCATCACACTATTTGGAGATTTTTTAAGTTATACCCGCGAAGCATTCAACCGGGTAATGGAAGTAAATCTCGCCGGTAGTTTTTTCCTGGCGCAGGCAGCGGCCAATCAAATGCGAAGTCAAACTACCGGCGGATCAATATTATTCATGTCATCCGTCACGGCGCACCAGGCACACAAAGACCTCGCAGCTTATGGCATGAGTAAAGCTGCTCTTGAAATGCTTGCCAGGAACCTGGTAGTAGAACTTTCAAAATATAATATTAATGTTAATACTATCGCACCTGGTGCCACACTTACGGAGCGTACCCGGGATGAACCCGGATACAAAGAAATATGGTCAGGTCTCACACCGATGGGCCGGCCGGCCAGTGTAAATGATATCACCAATGCAGCCCTGTTTCTTGTACAGGAAGAATCAAGACATATTACCGGCCAAAATATTGTTATTGACGGAGGCTGGACAAGCATCAGCCCGCAGCCATATTAAAATTTTTGACCTTTACAGCAAACGCAAAGAATATCAAATCATTAATAGTAATAATTAGAAAAAATTATGTGAAAGCCGGGAATTAAACTTTTTAGTCGCAAAACTAAACAGTAACTTTAAAACACCATTAAATGCCATCCATCCTTCGGTTCTGTTCCCCCTTGAATTCATTAAAGTGGCAACACAAAAAAGTAAAGATATGGCAACGAATACTCAAACCCCGGCAACAACAAGAACACGCAACAGGAGTTCAAAATCTGCACAGAAAAAAATGAGTATTCTGGCGGCACGTTACATGAATGGGTTCTCTGTGGCCGTTACATTTTCAAGTGGCATAACACAACTCGTCAACTTTTTACCCCTGTTTGAAAAGCACCTGAAGGGCCGCAACCTTAAATATTTCTCCCTTAAACGCTTCCAGCAATTCATGGTCAGGAACGGCAAAATTTGTTGGGGCAAGAATGAAGACATTACATTCCCTGCAGAATCACTCTTTAAGAAAATGCCGGCTGGATTAAGGAGGTCGGAGGATATACTGTATGTGATGTAACTGGATGCTGGATACTGGATACTGGATACTGGATGCTGGATACTGGATGCTGGATACTGGATGCCGCATCATGTCTCCTTTTTATCAACTTCTTTTGTGATAATGGAACTGATGAACGACAAAAGCAGGGAGAACAATAGTCCCCACCAGAAATTATCGATCCTGAAACCATCTATCAGTTTGCTGGCCAGCAATACTACAATGGTATTGATCACAAACAGGAATAACCCCAGTGTAAGAAGGGTGAGGGGCAGTGTAAGTATAATTAAAATCGGTTTTACCAAAATATTCAACACGGCCAGTACCAGGGCAAAAACCAGGGCAGTCCAGAAACTGTCTACATGAATGCCGCGCAACACATAGGCCAGTCCAAAAGCTACCAGCGCAGAAATTAAAATTCGTACTAGAAAGTTCATGGATTTAAGGTAAGGAAACTAATTCAAATTCCTTTAGCTCTTCTCTCTAAATCCCTGGTGACCAAACTACCCCTCTTCTGTCTCTTTTTGAAAGGGATCAAAAACAAATCTTACCGGATGTTGAATAATTCACAAAAAGACCTCCCCGGCTTGCCCCATTCCCAGCTTTAGCTATTTTTGGAGAATATCTAAACTTCACTCATGAAAAGATTACTGTTTTTCGCGGTCCTGCTGATCTGTGGCGGCGCAAATGCCCAAACCGGTTACTGGCAACAGGATTTAAAATATACGATCCAGGCCGAACTGGATACCAAGGAGAATTCTATCACTGGTTTTGAAACGATCGTATACAAGAACAATTCTCCATCTACCCTTGATTTCATCTGGTTCCATATATGGCCAAATGCATATAGCAACGATTCAACCGCGTTGATACATCAGATAAAAAATGACAGCTCGCGCTCCAAAAAGTTGGAGGATTTCGGTACCGGGTCGATCGATGGACTCGCGTTTAAGATCAATAATGAACCCGCTAAAACAGAAGCTCATCCGAACCCCCGTTATGTCGATATTATCAAACTCATATTGAACAAACCCCTGACGCCAGGCGATTCGGTTACGATCTCTACCCCATTTAAAGTAAAATTGCCGCCATATTTTTCGAGGTCGGGTTATGCCGATGGTCAGATCATGGCCTGTCAGTGGTATCCCAAACCGGCTGTTTATGACAAAGACGGTTGGCATGAGTTTCCCTATCTTGATATGGGAGAATTTTACAGCGAGTATGGCGATTATACGGTCAATATCACCCTTCCTGCAGAATATGTTGTTGGCGCAACTGGCGTTTTACAAACGGCGGAAGAATTGAATGCATACAAAAAAATCGGCGCCAAAAATGCAGCCAACAGGAAAGCGAAACCTGAGTTGTACAAGCCGAATAGTAAAAACAAAACCAAAACACTGCGCTATTTTGCCGAACAGGTGCCGGATTTTGCCTGGTTCGCCGCCAAAGACCTTGTCATCCAATATGATACGACTCAATTGCCCCAGGGCAAAGTGATCGATGCCTTCTCTTATTACCATAACAAAAAAAGTACGATCTGGAACAATAGTATCGACTATATCAAAGACGGTGTGCGCCAATACAGCAAATGGATTGGCGAATATGGTTATCCTGTGGTACAGGTGGTAGAGGGCCCGAAAAATAACTCAAGCGGTGGTATGGAGTACCCGATGATCACACTGATCACCAGCCCCGACGCTAAAGTGGAAACACTCGATGCCGTGATCGCTCACGAAATCGGGCACAACTGGTTTATGAGCATGATTGGTAGTAATGAAAGAAAACATACCTGGATGGATGAAGGTCTTAACACCTATTATCAATTCAGGTACGAAGCTGAGAAATACAGGAGCAATTCGATATTTGGCGAAAGTATCCCACAGGAGCTGAAAAAAATGCCGGCGGATGAATTCCTGAGTGTGATCTACAATACCATCGGTGAAAATATCCCCATGCAATCCGCGATGGACATCCCGGCCGACCAGTTTGTAACCAGCGAAGAATATGGACTGATCTCGTATGTAAAAACGGCTCTCTGGATGTACCTGCTGGAAGCGGCGGTTGGCACTGAAAAACTGGATGCAGCTGTACAGAATTATTTTACAAAATGGAAAAACAGACACCCGGGGCCTGAGGATATGAAAGCTGCCTTTGAAGAAGTCATCGGCGCCAAACTTGACCGTTTCTTCCAACTGACAAAAAAAGAGGGAAAGTTCGAATAGAACTTATCAATAATCCACGTAATTTTAAAAAAATCATCCTGCACCCGGGATGATTTTTTTTGCTTCACCTTGAATGGCTCCTTCTTCAAATGCCTGCCTCTACTCCCCGATTTTGGGTAGAAGGTGGAATGGACCTTAGTTGTATTTTCACTCCTACCCCTTGATAGTAGCCGGCTCAGATTGACCTAAAATTTTTCACCATGAAAAGTCCGAACATTCTCGTCGGTATTATCTGCGCCTGCTCTGCTGTTAATGTAAATGCACAAACAAAAATAACCGGCTCGGTTGTAACTCATTCCTTAGAGCCTCTCGCCAGTGCCAACATCCTGCTGCTCAAGGCCGCAGATTCCACACTGGTAAAAGGCTCGGCTACCACCCGCGACGGAAATTTCACATTAGACAATATCAGGGCAGGCGACTACCTGCTCATGGCCACTAATGTAGGTTTTACTAGCATTTACCTTCCGACTCTTCACATACTGCCGGAATCAGCTGAGTTGAATCTCGGACCTATCAAACTGACAGAGGAAACAAAAGAGTTACGGGAGGTCAGCGTCCTATCGCGCCGTCCTTTGTTGGTACAAAAAATTGACAGGCTGGTTGTAAATGTAAAAAATAGCATCACCTCAGCTGGTTCCTCTGCACTAGATATTTTGGAACGCTCACCTGGTGTGATCGTAAACCGTCAGGCGAATGCCATTAATATGAGTGGTAAAGAGGGCGTAACGGTTATGATCAATGGCAAGATCAGCTACATACCGGTGACCGCACTAATACAGATGCTGGAAGGAATGAGCGCCGGGAATATCGATAGAATAGAATTAATTACTTCCCCGCCCTCCAGCCTTGATGCACAGGGGAATGCTGGTTATATCAATATTGTATTGCTCAATAATCCCAATTTTGGTTTCAATGGTTCCTTGTCTTCAACCCTTGGATACGGTGATGGTTTACAAACGGCCAACAGCATTAATCTTAACTACCGCAAAGACAAAATGAACTTATATGGTGACTATTCAATGGGGGTCGACAAACGCAAACCTTTCTTCAAAAACTACCGCAGGGTCGTCGACCAGGGTATCGTTAAAGAATCAGTGACGGAAACCGACAGATTCCCGACCAGGTACACGCACAATGCCCGGATTGGACTTGATTACCAGCTCAGCCGTAAAACAATGATCGCTCTTTTAGCATCCGGCAATATCAACCGGTATGAAATGCACGAAACAATTTTCAGCCAGAACTTCAGGAACGCCCAAAAAGATACTTTGGTGGAAGCCAAGAACGAAGAGGTCAATAACTGGCGCCAGGCCGGATTCAATTTCAACATTCAACATACGATAAAGCAGGGCCAAACCATATCATTCGATGCCGACTACCTGGTGTATAAAAATACTCAGCCATTTGCTTATATCAACAATTATTTCATAGGAGCACACCAACACGTCGCAACTGAAAATGTCAGGACCAGCAAACAAACTCCGATAAAATTCTGGGTGGCAAAACTGGACTATACTCATACCCTGAGCAATAAAGTATCCATGGAAACCGGGGTAAAGGCAACTTTATCCAGGTTTGACAACGATGTGAAAATTGAGAGGTCTCCTGATAATATTAACTGGCAGGTCGACTCACTTTATACTTCCGCCGCCAAATTAAGGGAAGATATTTCGGCGGCTTACCTTTCATTTAATATTATACCTAATGACCGGCTCAATATGAAACTGGGTCTGAGGTATGAATACACCAATTCAAATCTTGGAACCGCGCTGGTGAAGGATATTGTCGACAGGCACTATGGACGCCTGTTTCCCAGTTTTGCCATTTCACATAAATTATCAGATGCACAAAGTATTAACTTTTCTTATAGCCGACGAATCAACCGGCCCGCGTTCAATGATCTGGCGCCATTTATATTTTTCTTTGATCCCAATACTTACTTTAGTGGCAATGCTGCGCTTCAGCCATCTATCCTCGATAATTTCAAAGCCGATTTCACCTTCAACAAAAACCTTGTTTCACTGGGCTATAGTCATGACGACAACTTTATTGCACTTTTTCAAAGCCGTATCGACCCGAAAACCAATAAACAGGTCATCTACACCGAGAATCTTAAATACGTAAAAACAATACCGTTAATTTTATCTTTCCCTGTGACCATTACGAAATGGTGGAGTATTCAAAACAATATTACCGGTATCTGGCAAAAAGCCGGGTTATTGGATAAGAACACCAAGTCAACGATAAAACAGGCGCATCTGAATATCAGGATCACACAGAATTTCCAGATCCGCGAAAGCTTAACAGCTGAATTAAATGGATTTTACCAGACCGCATCTATTTTCGGTGGGTATAAGGTAAAACCGTTCGGACAACTGGATTTCGGCATCCAAAAGAAATTCAAAAACAATAATGAGAAACTCAGACTGGCTGTCAATAATATTTTTTCAAGCTTTAAATTTCTCTGGCTGACAACAACAGGAACAGAAAATTTTTCCCGAACTGAATTACAGTTCAACCGCATTACGGTTAATTTAAATTATTCCAGGAGTTTTGGTCGCAACAGCGTAAAAGCAGCCAGGGCTCGTAGTACCGGTGCGGCCGACGAAAGCGGCAGAGTAAGACTACAATAATTTACCCCGCCATGGTTCAAATATCAGCTTCCTAAAAACAGCTTATATTCACTATTCAATAAACTATAGTGAATACCATGAATAAGGTATATCTAACCGCCACCTGCTATCTATTGCTAGGTTCGTCGTTATTCTCACAATCATCATTGCAAAAACTTTACCCGGTTAATTACGCCGGGGTGACTGTAACTGACCCTTTTTGGTCAAACAGGATGGCAACTGTAGCCGACAACACTATTAATGCCTGCGTGCAATACACGGAAAACAAAACGGCCCGCATACGAAATTTTGAAAAAGCGGCAGCAGGTACCGGCAAACATGAGGGCATTTACTATGATGATTCCGATGTTTACAAAGCAATTGAGGCAATTGCTTACTCTTTGAAAACACACCCCAACCCTGAATTGGAGAATAATACAGATAACTGGATCGATAAAATTGCTGCTGCGCAATTGCCCGACGGCTATCTTAACACTTACTATCAACTCGGCGGACTAGATAAAAGGTGGACCGATATGGAAAAACATGAGGACTACAATGCGGGCCACCTGATCGAAGCAGCTATCGCATACTATAATACCACAGGAAAAGATAAACTGCTGAACGTTGCCATACGACTCGCCAATCATATCGACTCAACTTTTCGCCTTAACAACAAGCCCTGGGTAAGCGGCCACCAGGAAATTGAACTCGCTTTGATGCGACTTTATCATCATACTAAAAACAGGAAATACCTGGAAATGGCCGAATGGTTTCTCGACCAGCGTGGCCGAGGGCTTGGAAAAGGTGTGATTTGGGATCAATGGAAAGATCCGGAATACTGCCAGGATAAACTGCCCGTTAAACAACAAACCGAAATTACAGGTCATGCGGTAAGAGCAATGTATATGTACACCGGTGCTGCTGATGTAGCAGCCGTCACCAATGATACGGGATACATGCATGCCATGCATACCATCTGGGAGGATGTCGTGTTTCGAAATATGTATATAACCGGGGGCATCGGTGCGCAGGGAAGAAATGAAGGATTTGGTACCGACTACGACCTACCCAACGAAACAGCTTATTGTGAAACCTGTGCATCGGTTGGTATGGTATTCTGGAACCAGCGGATGCATATGCTTACCGGCGACAGCAAATTTGTGGATGTATTGGAGCGAAGCCTGTACAATGCCGCGCTGGATGGTTTGTCGTTGAGCGGTGATCGTTTTTTCTATGGCAACCCGCTCGCATCAAAAGGCAATCATTACCGGCGCGAATGGTATGGCACCGCCTGCTGCCCTGCCAATATTGCCAGGCTGATAGCCTCCCTTGGAAATTATATCTATAGTTATGATGCAGAATCGGTATGGGTGAATCTCTTTATCGGAAGCAATACTACTGTCCCGCTACAGAAAGGAAAGTTCGGGATGAACATGACAACGGGTTATCCCTGGAACGGTGAAACAAATATCCAGGTTAATGAAACGCCACGTGGAAGTGTAAATCTTAAAATAAGAATACCAGGCTGGATGAAGGAACCTGCCCCCGGAGGATTATATAGTTATACTGATGTTCGAACCGACAAGCCCGAAATACTCCTCAACAATAAACCAGTCTCCTATAAAATTGAAAATGGCTATGCGGTGATCAGTCGAGCCTGGAAAGCAGGTGATCGTGTCACTATAAATACGCCTATGCAGGTTCGTGTGATCAGGAGCAGACCCGAACTAAAACAGAATAACGATCGTGTAGCCCTGCAATATGGTCCCATGGTATATTGTGTGGAAGCAGCCGACAACAGGGAAACGGCCTGGAATTTTATTGTCGATGAGCAACCAGCGTTCAGGGTTAATTATGAAAAAGATTTATTGGGCGGGGTTAATACCATAGTTTTTGACGCTTCTGTTTTAGAACCCTCATCATCCAAAAACTCGATTTCCATAGTAAAAAAACCGGTGAAAGCCATTCCATATTTCAGCTGGAATAATCGTGGGGCCCAGGAGATGCAGGTATGGTTACCAACGAGTATTAAGACAATTTTAGTCAACCCATAACTGCTTTGCTATAGACTGAGTATGAAATAAAAGGCGAATTTTGATCTATAAGCATCTTAATTTTAACAGTCACAAATTTGTATTCACAACTGTTAATAAGTAACTTTAGGTAGTAACTATAGTTACAATATATATTTGGAAAAGTGAGGGTAAAGCTTCTGTACCATCTTCAGAAGACGCAAACAAACCCGGTACTTACCCTACGCCGGCTTTTGAAATTCGTATAAACTAATCCGCATTGACTGACACAATTATTAACCTTGAAACCGTTAATCCAATTGAGTTTTTCGGAGTAAATAACGGTAAGCTCGACGTTCTCAAAAAAAAGTTTCCTCTTCTTAAAATTCTTTCCCGCGGTAAGCAAATCAAATTAAGCGGCGCACCCGAGCAGGTGGAAAGTGCCAAAGAAAAAATATCCCTGATCATTTCATACCTGGAACGAAATGGACATATGAGCCAGAATTATTTCGAACAGGTGATCGGCGGGGATGATGCTGAAACGGTTGACAATTTCACAGAACGTAATCCAAATGAGGTTTTGGTTTTTGGACCCAATGGAAAATCAGTTCGGGCCAGAACGGCCAACCAGAAAAAGATGGTACAAGAGGCAGAAAAAAACGATATTCTCTTTGCCATCGGACCAGCAGGTACGGGTAAGACCTATACTGCCGTTGCATTGGCTGTACGGGCTTTGAAAAACAAACAGGTAAAAAAGATCATCCTTACCCGACCCGCCGTTGAAGCCGGCGAGAGCCTTGGTTTTCTGCCGGGTGATCTTAAAGAAAAGATCGACCCCTATCTGCGTCCACTGTATGATGCGCTGGACGATATGATCCCCGCCGATAAGCTGGGATATTATATGACCACCCGCACCATCGAGATAGCGCCACTGGCGTATATGCGTGGTCGTACACTGGACAATGCATTTATTATTCTGGATGAGGCGCAGAACTCAACCGACCTCCAGTTGAAGATGTTCCTGACCCGCATCGGCGCCAATGCAAAAGCCATTATCACCGGGGATATGACGCAGGTGGATCTACCCCGCAACCAAAAAAGCGGGCTGGCCACGGCTGTCAGGATACTCCAGAATATCGATGGGATTGCTCATATCGAGCTCGACGAGGAAGACGTTGTTCGCCACCGCCTGGTAAAACAGATCCTGAGGGCCTACAACATTGAACACGAAAAAGAAAATCCTCAGGAGCCCGGATATCGAAGCCTGGGTATCATTAAAAAGAAACAGGAGAAAGAAAATCCTCCAAAGAGCGAATAAGCTGAATAACGAAAAACGTCTCATCCACTCTCTGGGTGAGACGTTTTTATTTCGTGGAAGACATGCCGACTACCCTTTCCTACCCCAACCCTGCATTAGCTCCGCACCTAAACGATTGCTGTTCGGTTATTATAATTAATTTTGGGCATGAACAAGACTTTTCTCCCTTTCCTTATTCTGCTCACATTATTTGCAGCCTGCAGTGATAGTGACAGGCAATCTACAACAGTTACTTCCGACAGCGATATTGATGCCGCCCGGAATTTTATCCAGGCCGCGCTTGTAGGCGATTTTAATAAGGCTAAAAATTTCATGGTAAAGGATTCTTTGAATCTCGGTCATCTCAACGCCATCGAGCGACTGAATGAGCGGCTTTCTCCCCAGGAAAAAGAAAAATACCAGGGCGCTTCTATTCGCATCCATGAGGACAGGAAATTAAACGATTCAACGAGCGTGGTCCATTATTCCAATTCTTATCGTAATAAAATTGATTCTCTGAAAGTAGTAAAGGTTGACGGACAGTGGCTGGTAGATTTCAAATTTATGTTTAGTAAACCCGACAGCATCCCATGACCAGGGACCTGATTATGATCGCCCTGGGTGGCGGGCTTGGGAGCGTCGCCAGGTATCTTTGTCAACGCGGCATGCTTTTAGTTTTACCGGGTTCATTCCCAATAGGGACATTTATCGTTAATATTTTGGGTTGTTTTCTGATTGGCATATTCTGGGCAGTCCTGGGCCGCTCCAATGACTATGCTGAATCAACAAAACTGTTTTTAATGACGGGAATCTGCGGTGGATTTACGACATTCTCGGCGTTTACACTCGAAGGTGTCGGTTTGATCAGGGAACAAAAAACAGGTTTGTTTTTCCTGTATATCGGGTTAAGTGTGATAACAGGCCTGCTGGCAACCTGGGCAGGGATAAAGCTGATGAGAGGGTAAGACGGATAAAAACAGGCCGAAAGCCTTTCGCGATAATACTAAACAACTGGTCTATTATTGGTATATCACATACTTAAAATCAAATAAAAATTTCAACGCTTATAAATATGATAACAGTCAATCACCCCTGGCACGGCGCGCATTATGGAGAAAAAACACCTCAACAAGTAACGGCGCTGATTGAAATACCGCAGGGCTCAAGGGCAAAATATGAAGTGGATAAATCCACCGGGCTGCTAAAACTGGACCGAGTAATTTATTCATCCTTCCATTACCCGGTCAACTATGGTTTTATTCCGCAGACACTTGGCCAGGACAATGACCCGCTTGATATTCTCGTGCTTTGCTCACAGTCTATCCAGTCGCTATGCCTGGTCGATGCCAACGTGATCGGGAATATGCAAATGATCGACAACGGCGAACAGGATGATAAGATCATTGCCGTAGCGGCCAAAGATCCTTCCGTAAATCACTATCATAATATCGAAGACCTGCCCGAACATTTCCTGTTGGAACTAAGAAATTTCTTTGAACAATATAAGGTGCTTGAAAATAAAAAAGTGGTGATCGATAATTTCCAGGATAAATACACCGCCTGTAAGATCATTGATGAAGCCATCGCATATTACAAGGAAAATTTTAAACACAGCTGATGAACCCCCTTCAAAAAAAGACAATGAATGCTGAAATACTTATCATCATGGCAATTGGGCTCTCAGCGGGCATATTAAGCGGACTTGTCGGTGTGGGTGGCGGCCTGATCATAGTCCCGGCCCTGGTGTTCTTCCTTGGATTTAGTCAGCACCAGGCACAGGGAACTTCCCTGGGTTTACTATTGCTTCCCGTCGGTTTCCTGGCAGTGATCAATTATTATCAAAAAGGTAATGTCGATATTAAAGTAGTGCTGATCATGGCTATCACATTTGTGGCAGGCGGATGGCTGGGAAGTAAGCTGGCACTTCGCTTACCGGATGATATTGTAAAAAAAGTCTTTGCGGTACTGCTTTTTTATACCGCATTTAAACTACTGGGCTGGGACAAATCCATTTACCATTGGGTCAGGGATTTGGTACGGTAATATTACTATATCTTTTAATGATCCTTAGGGTGTGGGATCTTTTACCAGTGTCTCCATTTATAATACCTTTCTTATCTATGGAGTCAATCCTCACTTTACCGGATGCGTGAATGATCTGATCGGGACCTAATAATATTCCAACATGAACAATTTCTTCCTTGTCATCAAAGAATGCCAGGTCTCCACATTCAGCATCCTTTAATTTTTTCACCAAACGACCCTGCTGTGCCTGCTGCCAGGCATCCCTGGGCAGATCGATGCCCATCATTTTAAAATTTACCTGCACAAAACCGCTGCAATCGACTCCCAAAATAGTGCGGCCACCCCATAGATAAGGAGCATTCAACCACTGAAAGCTTAATTGACGGATCAAAGACTCGCTCTGCTCCTGTTCTCTCCGATTGATACGAAAGCCTTCAAAAGCATAATTGGTACCCGCAATAACCCCGGTGTTTCGCTCCAGGGCCGGCAATGTAGCCCCAAGCGGTATCTGCATTTTCGCGTCCTTAATATCAATTGTGTTCAAGAGACCCCCTGTTACAAACGAACCAGCTGTATCTAAAGCGGACTGTTCCGCCTGGCCTATAAGATGGCGGGTAAGCCAGCCTTCATAGCCATCGTGAAGACTGCGAACTTTCACCCACAACTCATCTTTTTCCTTCAATATTTTCACGCTTTCTCCAAACAACAACTGGTTGGTCATTTCACTCTGGTGCCTGGGTTTACGCCTCACGGCAGCAGCCGGTACTATTATTGATGCAAAATCCATGATATAATTTCCCCGAAAATATTAAAATGTTAGTTACCTAATTGTTATGAAATTGTATCCTTTTTGCATCTATACATTTAAATCAAAATCACTATTTTCCTTCCGTGAAGGCAGATAATTATAACGATACCACCGACCGGGAGCTGCTCAACAACTTTTACGCCAGCCGCCAGAATGAATGGCTGGGTATTTTGTTGCAACGCTACACACTACTATTGCTGGGTGTATGTATGAAATACCTGAAAAACGAAGAAGATGCAAAAGACAGCGTACAACAGATCTATTTAAAAGTGATCCAGGAACTCCATAAATATAAAGTCGATTACTTCAAGTCATGGTTGTACATGGTAGCAAAAAACCACTGCCTGATGAAGCTACGGGATAAAAATAATATGCTACCGGTAGAACTAACCGAAAAACTTACCGCTGCGCCGGCCGAAGAAACCGACTGGCAGGCACTGGTACAAAATGATCAGGCGCTGGACCATATGGAAGAATCCTTAAAGGAGCTCAATGTAGAACAAAAGCAATGTGTAACTTTGTTTTACCTTCAAAAGAAAAGCTACCAGGAGATCAGCGAGGAAACAGGTTATACCCTTATGCAGGTGAAAAGCTATATTCAAAATGGTAAGCGAAACCTGAAAACAATGATTGAAAAAAAGATGAAGCTGAAATGATGCACTGATATGCAGGAAAACCTCAAGGACATATTATCCCATCTTTCCCCCGATATTGACCAGGAAACACTGCTGCTTTACCTGCAGGACAAGCTCCCGGCCACTAAGAAGCACGAAGTGGAAAAAAGCCTTTCTTCCAATGAGTTTGCCAGCGATGCAATGGAAGGACTGCAACAATTCGGTGATAAAAAACAGATTGCCCACATGGTAGAAGTGCTCAATAGGGATCTTAAAAAGAAAGTCGCTCAAAAAATACAACGGCGTGAAAAATTGAAGCTAAAAGACCAGACCTGGCTCTACCTGGCAATTTTTATTTTTATTCTCCTGATCGTACTTTGCTATATGGTTATTCATCGCATGTTGCAGAACTAGTACAATTTTTTATTGTCCATTAGTAGCCATTGATCAAACACCTCTTTCGCTGCAGGATGAGGATAATGTATAAATGGTATGGTACGCTGATCCATTTCTGTACCGATCTGGTGATAAATAAACGCGTCATCAAACGAAATAGCCGCTGCCTCCTGCCTTGTATTTGCATACACTACCCTTGAGGGTCTGGCCCAATAGATCGCTCCCAGGCACATGGGACATGGTTCGCAACTCGCGAATACATCACAACCCGCGAGCTGGTAATCACCCATAGCCTGGCAGGCATTCCTGATGGCAACCACTTCCGCGTGAGCCGTTGGATCGTTGGAAGAAATAACCATATTGTGTCCTTCACCAATTATTTCATCACCTTTTGCAATAACACAACCGAAAGGACCGCCGTGACCTTCCTGCATACCCTTTACCGATAATGCGATCGCTCGTTCTAATAAGCGCTTATCCCTATCTGAAATCATCTTAATACTATCGTATAAATGAATTAAAACTGTGAATTTCAGAGCAGTTATTCACATTTTATCACCGGGAAACTGCTCCAATATGAAGTTACTATTAATTTTAGGTTATCATTATTCATACGTTCACAAAACTTCCTATTTTTTCCGCGGATTTCAAACCAATAAACGTTTTGTTATGAGATGGGAAACCGTAACCTCTTCGATCGGGCAGACAGTCTTTACATTATGGAACAACGGACGAAAACTGACTACACTTGTCTTTAATGCCACTTCCAATGCTGCCCGTATTGAATATGCTAATGAAAAACGTGTCGTCCTCATCCGTGACGAAGGTTTTTTGAAAAATAAAACTGTTCTGCGCAATGAATACGGCATCAGGATCGGACATACAGGTTCTGAACATAACGAAAATTATATTGTCCTAAATGACGAGCGTTACTTCTACGCTGTCGATCATGATAAAAAACCAGCTCTGAGGATTTACAAAGATTCAAAAGATCAGCCGCTGGCAGTATGCGAACTAAATATCCATGAGGGGTTGTTATCAAGGGCCGGCTCTAAGATCAATATTGCACAGAAAACACTTTACAGTCTTCTGATCGGGCTTTGCTGGCATTTATTCAATCCATCAACTGAAATAAGTAAAAAAATCGAATTGGGTCTTCAATAAGATCACAACCGTTCCCAGGTTGTTTTTGAAAACTGCTCCAGCGAGGGATCACGGGCTCCCATCAACAACAATACGCAATTATTTGTCAAATGGGACCTGAGTGTTTCGAGTAAATGAACCCGATTCTCGACAAAAAACGCTTTTTTATTTCTTGCTTTGAGATCCATGATCAGGTCGTTGGCAGAAATATCTTTCACCGTGGTACCGCCCGCGTAAAATATTTCACTCATCCATATTTCATCTTCATCGCGTAATGCATTCGCGATTTCTTCCACAAAATCTTCACGCAAAAACTTAGTAGGGCCATATCCATGTGGCTGAAACCACGCTACAACTTTCGGCGCAATTGGCTGGCAGGCACGAATAGCCGCCGCACATTTTACCGGGTTGTGCGCAAAATCATCAATCACCCAAACCCCACTTTTATGTCCCAGCACCTGGTTTCTCCGATAAATGCCTTCATATCCGGCTAAGGCACTCGCGCTGGTTGACAGGAGTATGCCAAGTTTTGCAGCGACAGTCGCGGCAGCCAGTGCGTTTTCCATATTGTGTCGACCTAACAGGTTCAGGTTAAAAGGTTCTCCATTTATATTGAATGAGATTTTCAGTCCATCCTGCCTGAAACCACTGGCGATAAAGCCAACACCATCCTGCTGCTCTATTGAAAAATCATGCCTGGCATCCTGAGTAAATTCCCTGGTAGCTGCATGTGATTGATTTACGATAAACTGGTTGCTGTTTTGCCGGAACACCTGGAATACCTCTCTCAATACTGACAATTCCTTATGATCTTTCTCAATATTTAAGAGCACGCCGATCTCGGGTTTGTATTGCACAATGGAACCATCGCTTTCGTCGGCTTCAATTACCAGCCATTCACCACTACCTACTTTCGCGTTACCGATCTTTCCTTTTTTGATCAGGCTAACCAAACCCGCACCACTGATGATACCCGGATCAAGCCCGGCAAACTCCAGTATCTCAAAAAGCATGGCACTGGTGGTACTCTTACCACTGGTTCCTCCAACCGCAATTGTCTTTTTACTGGCAGCAATCAATGAAAGTAATTCCGAACGTTTTATGATCGGAATATTCAGCGCCTTCGCTTTTTGTACTTCCACGACGGTATCTTCCACAGCTGCAGACACAACAATCAAATCATTTGCAGAACTTATACCGTCACCATCCTGCGGATAACAGGTAATGCCTTCTGCTTCCAGTTTCGCTCTGACCTCACCTGCATCACCAGTATTAAAAAACCTGTCGCTGCCGGAAACATCCTTTCCAATTCCTTTTAAATACTGCGCAATCGCACTCATGCCTGCCCCGGCAATACCAACAAAATAAGGGCTTTTAAAATCGTCTATTGATTGAACCATACGGCAAAATAAGATAATTGTACACGTCAATACATTTTAGCAACAGAGAGTTTGCTATCAGACCTGGGTTCCTAATCCCCAATCCCCTCTTCCAACTCTCAACCCTTCTTCTGCGACCGGATCATTTCCGCAAAATTCATCCCCAAAGCAAGTGAATTAACCGCCAACGCAATACGCTTTGTTCTTGTCGCGTCAGTTTTCGCGGAATCAATCCATTTGCTGTAATAGTTTTGAAACGATTTCGGCATAGCCTCAAAAGCCTGCTTTGCCTTCGGCTCATCAGTCAGGCATTCCAGGAAATCGGGGTTTACCTGGTAATGAGTTTTATCAACTTCCAGTTGCACCTGCAACATGGCCCCATGTTTTTTACCCGTTCCTTTTCGCATGGCAGTGTTGATTGCAATGATAAAATTGCCTCCACCCATGGGTATCGTTGCTACACCCGATATTTTAAACTTGTCGAGACGACCTTTTACGCGGAAAGATTTTTTATTGCCGGGTAAAAGTTGCTGGGCAAGGTCGGCGGGTATTTCAATATAGGACCAGCCGGTTTTCTCACCCTGCTTTTCAAATTTGTGTATCGTTGTAATAAAACGCACCATATCGGCAAATAAACTTAGGACATATTTTAGAAAAAAGAATGGTCAAAACTCCAGTTCTAAAAATTTGATTTTAACTTCCACCTAACTAATAGCCATCATATGAAAAAGCATTGGTTTTTACTTTTGTTTTCCTGTCTACTCTTTTCTGTTTCAGCAATCGGAAAAATTCGCCTGCCCGCTGCTGTAGGCAGCAACATGGTCTTGCAACAACATTCGAAGATTGCCATATGGGGTTGGTCGGATCCGGGTGAAAAAATATATGTGACCACATCCTGGGACAATAAGTTGGACTCCACGGAGGCTACAGGCGCAGCAAAATGGAAAATCAATATCAACACACCATCGGCCGGTGGTCCATATACTATCGCATTCAGGGGCCACAATACCATCCTACTCGACAATATCCTGATCGGTGAAGTATGGGTCTGTTCGGGACAATCCAATATGGAATGGAGCAGTTATCACAACCTCAAACAAATCATCGACGAGCTGCCACATGCTGGCAACAATAATATCCGCCTGTTTCATGTCACTAAAACAACATCGTCCTTTCCGCAAGACGATTTGCCCGGTGAATGGAAAGTTAGTTCATCCGAATCTTTGAAAGGCTTTAGTGCCGTGGGATATTTTTTCGGAAAAAAATTGCAGCATGAGCTTGGTGTACCGGTCGGCCTGATCAATGCCAGCTGGGGAGGAACACCCGCTGAAACCTGGACGCCTGAACCGGTTGTCAATACCGACAATGAACTGAAATCCGCTGCGGGCTTATTAAAACCAAACAGATGGTGGCCCATAGATCCCGGTCTTGCTTACAACGCGATGATTGCACCGCTGACAGCATTTCCGATCGCGGGAGCAATCTGGTACCAGGGCGAAAGCAATACCGGTACCTCTGCAACGTATCAAAAACTATTCACCGCGATGATCGACAGCTGGCGAAAAGCCTGGCAAAAGGAATTTCCTTTTTACTATGTGCAAATTGCGCCCTTCGATTATGGTAGCGGTCAAAACGGAGCCCTGCTGCGGGAACAACAATCCCGTTCATCATCATATCCCAATACCGGAATGGTAGTGATCACTGACCTGGTGGATAATATCAAGGATATCCATCCCCAAAATAAACTCGATGTGGCCAATCGACTTGCCAATTGGGCACTGGCGAAGACTTATAATAAATATGATGGTGCATATAAAAGCCCTGTTTTCAAAAACATGGAAATCACAAAAGATAAAGTGAACGTTTATTTTGATAATGCACCCACTGGGCTTGTAATCAAAGGAAAAAAAGCAACCGACTTTTACATTGCCGGGGAAGATCAAAACTTTATGCCTGCAGATGTAAAAATTGAGAAAGATAAAATTGTGTTGACAAATAAGACTGTCAAAGCACCGGTAGCGGTACGATTTGGATTCAGTAATACCGCGATGCCCAACCTGTTTAGCAAAGAGGGTTTACCGGTTACCCCTTTCCGTACCGACAACTGGGATGTACTCACCATCAAAAGCAACGATTAAACATGCAACAATACATTATTTATGCCTGGGATGGCACCGATGAGCAGGCCCTGGAACGCAGGATGAATGCGCGTCCTTCGCACTTCGAAAGAGCCGCAGCGCTGAAAGCAAGTGGCAATTTCATTTTGGGCGGTGCCATGCTCAATGATGAGGGTAAAATGATCGGTTCAACCATGGTGGTTCAATTTGAAACACCCGATGGCCTTCAGGGATGGCTGGACACCGAACCCTATGTACTCGGAAATGTTTGGGAAAGGATCGAAACCAGGCCATTTAGGGTTGCAGCTGTATAAAAACAGCCTGCGAACAACAATGAGCGAATTCGTTTGATCAATTAACGGTTAATTACTCTCGCGGTCACCAATAACTGCCCCGTATGACGCTGCGTATGTTCAGCTGCATGGAAAAGCAGGCCTATTACGTTAGAAGGAATTTGCCTGCGTCCTACATATCTTGTCTCCAATAGAGTACTCTCGTTCTGAATGGATCTTAAAAATTCCAGTGATACGCTAATTTGCCGGCCGAGCTGATTTAAAAGACCGTTTACCGTCAGGGAAGGATTTTCTCTTCCTTCAGTTTTCAGGTATTCGAGTTGTTCTGATGAAAGCTGTAATCCCCGCGCATACGTAAACAATCGGTCGAGTACGCCGGCAATATGTTGTAAGTGAAAACCGACAGAAGCTACGCCGCCTGGCTTCTGCCATAGATCTTCGTTTGCAAATCCTTCTGTTACTTCCCCGATTTCCCTTTGGGCTTGTAAAATTGCATGCGCGGCGGGTTGTAAGAGTGGAATAATGCCATCAATAGGTCCGGATAACCAGAATTCTGTTTGTGGAGTCGTCATTTCAAAAATAATTAGTGAATTTACGATAGCCGGTGTGTTTATAGCCTGCTTTATTGTGTTTTCAAAGTATTTGCAAAATTATAAGTAAAACCTCAGGATAATAACTTACCTTTGCGGCGTTAATTTGAGTAACACAGTTTTTTGTAATTGAACGATTTATTCTGCTACGCATTCTGCTAATAGTTAGTCTTCTTTACCCTGCGTTTTTCTCAAGTATTGTTTATAATTTAATTTTTAAGATGAACATTTACGTTTCAAACTTAAGCTTCGCTGTTCAAGACGAAGATCTGAGAGAGTTTTTCACTGAGTATGGCGAAGTATCTTCTGCCAAAGTAATTAAGGACAAATTCACTAACCGTAGCAAAGGTTTCGGTTTCGTGGAAATGCCTGATGATGCAGCTGCTCAAAAAGCAATTGCTGAACTGGATGGCGGTATTGTAGAAGGCCGTGCTATCAAAGTAATGGTAGCTAAGCCAAGGGAAGAAAGAAGTAACAACAGGCCTTCTTATTCCAACAGCCGTTGGTAATTGATCACAACAATTATTAAACAGATACGGGAGAGTCTTTTGACTCTCTCTTTTTTTTGCCAGGGCATAAAAAAACCGCCCCGTTTCCGGAGCGGTTATAGTACTTACTACAATTATTTATACTTTCTGTTTTGCCAGGCTCTTCTTCTTTGATTTTTTCAAAGCTGCTTCAATCGCAGCGCTTAAGTTGGCAAAAGTGGGTTTACCGGTAAATGGCTCGTTGTTGATAAAGAAAGCAGGGAGTTCTTTTACGCCGCGGTCAATACCTTCTTTCAGGTCGTCCTGCACTTGCCAACCAAATGTTCCGTTAACGAGTTCGTCAAGAAACTTTTTATTGTTAACGCCGGCTTCCTTGGAATGTAGCTTTAAGCTTGTAGTCCCCAGGTTGCGCCTGTTGCTGAAAAGTACATTATGCATTTCCCAGAATTTGCCTTCCTGGCCTGCAGCTACTGCGGCTTCGCTGGCTTTCATGCTACGCTGGTGGATCAGCGTGAGGGGAAAATGTCGGAAATTAAATCTCACCTTACCCTCATATTCTTCCAGGATCTGCTTCACCACTTCATTGGCTTTAGCGCAATCCTCGTTTTCGTATTCACCAAATTCCATTAATGTTACAGGGGCGTCCTTCTTTCCTACAAAAATGTCTTTGGGCTCAATAATTTCTTCGACCTCTTTTTTAAATGCCATTGTTAAACTCCTTTTTAATTAGTCGCCAAAGCACCTGTAGCTTTAGCATTTATCATCTATATAACAACCTTCAGGCTATTTGGTTGGGTGATTATTTGCAGTTCAGAAACCTTTCAAAAAAGGCCCGAAAGCGGTTGAAGATATGATTTTTTTGATGCCGCAATATTGTCCAAAAAGCTAATTTTACAGGCGGCAAAATTTGGATGTGATTAACAATCACTTGCACCAAAAAAAAGATAAAAAATTCCCCGGAATTTACCAAAAATTGACAATCATCCAACCTGAATACCCTAGTTCTGTTTCTCTTTCCTTTCTCCAATTCATTTTTTTGGATGGCTGAACACTCGTTTTTTCATTGAATCTTAAGACTGCTGTTTTTTGCGGAAATCAGGTTGGCCATCAGGAGTAACAATCTTTCAATTATCTGAATATTAATTATTTATGAAATCGAAAGATGCCTTTGCCACGGCTAAAACCGGCAAAACTTAGTTTGCAGCCCGAATAAACACGGGTTATTTTTGTCATGCAAGGATTAAAAAACGTCCCGTTACTCACCAGGACAAAGGCTTTTCCAACTTGCTTCCACATGAACTGATCCCTGCTCCCGCGGTTGCCCCTGAATGTTCACATTTTTAACCTTTAAAATTAGACTCATGAAAAACACAATGATCAACACAAGGGTATTAGCCGTTATTCTGGCAGTAACTTTTTCCCTGGCAACAACGCTGACTGTTTCAGCAACTGATGGACCTGTCAACCCGGTAGAATTGAAATATATTGGACATATCGATAATAAGCCAGTATTTCAATTGTCGTTTGTAAACGAAGCAAACGCTGAATTTGTGGTGGTAGTGCGTGATAACTATAACAACGTGCTTTACCGCGATTTTATCAAAGGCGCAAAAGCCACCAAAAAATTTATTCTGAACACTGAAGAGTTGGGTGATATCCCCGTCAGCTTTGAGATTTCAGGAAAGAACATCGAAAAACCTGTAGTATATGAAGTGAACAACACATCCCGCCTGGTACAGGATGTAGTTGTTAGCAGAAAGAATTAATTCTTTAAAACGGATTGTTGAAAGTTGGTGATTGGGATTAAGTTTGACGTGTTGGCAAAAGATACCCGGAAAAGCATTCACGTCGATTGGATAAAATTAAAATAGCACGCAGACTGATTCCACATCACCATTTTCCAACCCGTTAATTATCGGGTCCATATTCAATTTTTTTGAAAATTCGAACCTTAACTGGTTCTCACTTTGCGTCCAACCTGCTTTGCCGTCTCTATCCCCTTTGAAGTAATCCTGATGATGAGTGTGTCCTGCTGCTCCAGGCTCACAAGATCTTCCTCGCAAAGCACTAATAGCTGTTGATGAATAACAGACCATTCCTGTAAACGTCTGAGAATAATTTCCCGCGGCCGGCATCCATAATGTTCGGGTTGCGGATCGTTTTTTACGATCTCATAAATGGTTTGTAGAAGTTGAAAATGCTCTTGCATTAACTAAAAATATCGGAAAAAACCCGAACGGATTAAAAGAATTTATTAACAGCCGTGATGAATAACTTCCCTGGTCGCCATGCAGCATTTTCGATGTAATAGAGTCCGGTGCTGGACGTAAATTAACTATCCGGGTGTTCCGTAGGCATCGCCCCGTGTTACCTTTTCTTTAAAGGCAAAACCTGGCTATTTGACCAGGTAGAGGGCGGGATTGGCAACCGTTGTTACCTCAAACAGCTTTAAGAACGTTAAAGCTTCAACAATTAGAAATCCGGTAAAAAACACTAACAGGATAACGATCGCAGCCCGGAAAATTGAATTGAACAGTTCCCGGCTTGTTGTAGTAGTAACTGGGTAGTTCATAAGGCATTGTTTTGGATTAAAAAGAAAATAGCTTAATGCTTATCCTTCTCCAAAATTGGTGAAAAAAATATGCCACCGGATTATATTCCTCCAAATTCTACCAAAATAATGGCACCGTTACGGGAAATTACCCTCCATTTTGAACACCCGGCCCAAGAAAATACGACCCGTCCCCCGAAATTTCTCAATCCAGCATCCAGCATCACTACTGTCCGGGAAAAGCAGTTTATAAAAAGAAAAAGAGAGCTTTTGACTCTCTTTTTTGGTTTAGTTTAGAGTTTCCACACAAAAAATTAAACCATGAACAAAAGTAGTTTTTTT
>JAFAEM010000036.1 GCA_023424015.1 Bacteroidota bacterium
CCACTGCCCCCAATCAGATGTGGAGTATTGACTTTATGAGTGACAGCCTGGTCGACGGCCGGAAGTTCCGGTTGCTCAATATCATTGACGATTTTAACCGGGAGTCTCTGGCCATAGAAGTGGATACATCCATGCCTTCACTCAGGGTGATCAGGGTACTTGACCGATTGATAACTGAAAGAGGCTGCCCTTCCAACATCCGGTGTGACAATGGTCCTGAGTTCATTAGTCACAAGTTGGAAGAGTGGTGTAGTCATGAAAGTCGCAGGATCAGCCTTCAGTTTATCCAGCCAGGAAAACCCATGCAGAACGCATACATAGAAAGAAATAACGGCAGTATCAGGCGAGAACTACTGGATGCATATCTATTTTATAGCCTGGCAGAAGTGCGAGCTATGAGCGAGGACTGGCGTCTGGATTATAACACGGAACGACCTCACAAATCACTGGGTTATCTATCGCCGATAAAATACGCCGAACTGAAAAGAAGTGAGGCAGCTTTATCCACACCGGCAAGCGGAAATCATTTACAAATTGAAGCGCAGCCGGTCGTGGATAAAGCGATGAAATCGAAGAACACTAAATTTGAAAACTCTAACTGACGGTGGCACTAAAAAAGGGGGAGCTTACAGAAGTACCTGTTGCTACAGGAAATAAGGTTGTGCCGCAACTGGCAAGGTAAAAGCTCCGTTATTTTTATGATGCACTCTTCGGAGAAAGTTTCCCTTCCTCTGATGTTGGGGCTGTTCGACTTTATTACCTTAGTAACAAGCCTGTCAAAAACGAACTCAACCTTATTACCTTATGTCCCACTTTAGTGTCTTTTGGTAATGCATCCATGAGTTTGTATACTCTTCGGCGAATGTTTCCTTCCTCTCGTCGGGAAAACTTGTTGCAGTCGTTAATATACTTCCGTCACTACTAGTTGTTTCAATACGGGTAGGTTGCAGGTGTTTAACATTATCATAGTATTTATTTATAGTATTTGTAATTGGGTTTTGACCATTTTCATCAAAAATGGTTTCTACTGAAGAGCTATTGTATAGAAAGCAAGAATGCACATAATACACTGAGGCCAGAGGAGCATTAATATCTATGGCTGTACTCCCTGGGGTTGGTGCGACTTGAACAGTAGGCTTTAATTCAATGGCCTGAACGTCTGCAACACTCTCCTGCAAAACAGTATAACTATTATTGATCTCTTTTTGAATTGCCCCGTTTCCTACTTGCGCGAATTTTTAGCTGATTACCGAACCCGGCAAAAAAACACCGAAGAAATAATAGTTGATAATTGATTGAGCTGATCTGTGGTACTGATAGCGGTGGTGGTCATATTCATAAGTTTTAGAATTAGTTTTCACACGCATTGACCCTGTTCGATGAGCTAAAGATTGAGAACTGTTTCCATTTTTTATAATATTCCGGCGTATCTTTTTCTACTTCGTAAAAACACAAACACAAAAAATATTTGCCCTTAACTGTAATTGAAATATAAAAAAGACAATAAGTCAATACATTAAGAAAAGCGCAGTAGAAAAAATAAGTGGTTACACTTAGGCGGGAACAGGATATGAACATCGGAGATATTCTCCGACGTAAACCTGCAATGTTTATTAAAAGACTAAATAAAATGTATCTATTGATTCCTGGTTGCATCCCCCTTTTGTTGGGGATCGGTTTCAATGGTCCCGGCTAAAGGAATGACGCATGCTGAAGGTATAATAGTAGAAAAAATTGAGCCCCGAAGAACGGGCAATGGAACAGTGTTCCCCGGTTAGTATGTAAACAACTCATCAATCTTATCCGCAAGTTTGCGATCTTTTTCCGTTACAATATCACCGGCATCGTGGGTCGACAACCAGATCTCAACGGTATTCCATACATTTTTCCATTCAGGGTGGTGGTCCATCTTCTCCGCCACCAGCGCGATGCGGGTCATGAATGCAAAAGCCTCGCTGAAATTTTTAAACTGAAATTTTTTGTAAAGCTTATTATTTTTTTCCTCCCATACACTTCTGGCAGCACCTGCCTGCTGCGGGGCGAGTTTTCTTTTTTCTGCAAAGCTTATGTTCATGAGGAGTGTTTTAATTAAATCAAAAAACCAGATGCTCTTTGTTTTTTATTTTCTCATTGGTCAGCTCTATCACCAGTTGTACCCCGGAGATAGTCCGTATGGGGCTGATGATCCGCTGCAGGTCTTCATCAGTTACGGTATCATTCTTCATCAGCCACAAAAAATCGAGATGGCGGAATTCGGGTAAAAGGTATTCACCCTCAAATTGGTTGTTATAAAGATAATGCGAAAGTGATCCCGTGGGTTCGTGGTATTCAAATATCGAAAAAAAATAATCGCGTCTTTTTTTCTTCAACCCGATCTCAAGGTCATGGTTGATCCGGAAGTCCATCCCCAGCAGGTTATTCAGGTGCCAGCAAAACAGGTAGTCCTTTACCGGCGCCATGATCCCCAGCAACCTGGTATCTTCGAAAAATGCTTCCGCCAGGTCGTGATTGTTGAGCGATAGTTTCAGGCTTCGTTCCGACACGATGTTTTTTTAAAAATTATCTCATCAAAACTGTATCTCCGATTCAAGCACTTCAGCGCCGCGTTTGTACTTCACTTTTGTTTTGTCACCCTTGTTGAATTTATTCAGGGCCTGCATATAGGTTTCTACAGAGCTCACGGCATGCTCGCCTAACTGTACTATGACATCTCCGGCTTTAAGTCCGGCTTTTGATGCAGGTCGGCCATCGGTCACGCCATCAGCTCTCACGCCTACACCCGAGTAAGTATAATCGGGCATGATACCCATTGTTACTTTAAATGATGAAACTGAAACCTGGGTCTCCCTGGTTTTTGTAAAAGCGAGTCTCTGGTTTTGCTTTGCCAGGTTATTGATCACGGAGTTGATATAATTGATAATAGCAAGCTCTCCTTCATAATTGATCCGGTCAGCATCATCGCTGGGCCGGTGATAGTCGCGGTGCTGACCGGTGAAGAAAAATAATACCGGTATATCTTTCCTGTAAAAAGATGTATGGTCGCTCGGACCGGAACCACTCGAATCGATCTTGATGGCAAATGGTAATTTCTTTTCGTTTACATTAATGACCGAGGCCCATTGTGGTGAAGTGCCAAACCCACCGACCGCCAGGGCTTTGGTACTGTCGTTGAGCCGGCCGATCATGTCCATATTGATCATATAATTGACCGAACTGAGATCGATCGTCGGATTGTCGGTAAAATATTTTGATCCGTACAGCCCCAGCTCTTCACCCGAAAATGCAATAAAGAGGTAGTTGCTGTTTTTTGCCTTACCTGATTTTAAAATCCTCGCCAGCTCGATCAGGGCGGCTGTTCCGCTGGCATTATCATCTGCCCCGTTGTGGATGAGTTTTTCACCCGTGCGCAGCATTGAGTTGCCGTCTTCACCATAACCCAGGTGATCGAAGTGAGCGCCCAACACCACAGTGGTGGCGGCGTTATTGTCGATATAGCCAATCACATTATGTCCTTCGCGTTTCTTGTCGGTAATTTCAACATTCAATTTCAGGTTCAGGGTAGCGGTTTCATCATGCAAATATTTTTTTGCCGCATCCTTAGTCACATAGATCACCGGTATGGGCAGTGCCTCAGCGCGGTCCTTTGGATTAAACGCAAGCTTGTCGTCCTGCTCGCCTGTATTGAAAAGGATCACAGCAGTCGCACCTTTATCAAATGCTTTTTTCGAATTGTTCCTGATATAATCTGCCAGGTCGAAATGCGGATTTGATTTATTCTCTTCAAGTATATCTTTCAGGTCAATAAACCAGGGCATGTCGGGTTCCTGCAGGGCAATAGCCGGTGCAGCTTCGATCTTTTTCTGAGCGCTAAAAATAAGCGGGAAGAATTCGGTTCCGGGTTTCAGGCTCACGTCGTTGATGCTAAACATGGTTCCCTCTCCGATCTGCTTACCTTCATTGATCTCGAAAGCCTGGTAAAATCCATTTGTACCTTTTGGTAAAACACCCAGGGTGCGAAACTGTCCGCTGATATATTCCATGGCCAGTTTTTCCCCGGCGCTGCCTGCCCGGCGGCCCTCCAGTTTATCATCTGCCAGGTAACTTATATGTTTCTTTAAATTGGCAAGTGTCAGCCGGTCATCTTTTTTTAATTTTTGCGCGGAAACGGTAGAAACTAAAAAAAGCAGGGGCAAAATCAGCCTGATACGTAAAATGCTCATGTGAGAATGAATTGAGTCACAAAGTTAATGGGCATAGACTCTTTTCGACGGGCTTAATTCTTAATTTTTCCATCCAAACATTTAACGATTCGATTTGTCATTAAATCGTAATTCGTAAAACATTTCATCGCCCAGCCGTTATTTTTGCAGCCCTTTTAGACTTGGAAAGAAAAAGATTACATATCGCGCTCGTAGGGAACCCTAATAGTGGAAAAAGCTCTTTATTCAACGCACTCACTGGTTTAAAGCAAAAAGTGGGCAATTTCCCGGGCGTCACGGTCGACAAAAAAACAGGTATTACCTTATTGTCCGGCGAGGAGACCAGCGTCATCGACCTGCCGGGTTCTTACAGTTTATATCCCCGCCGACTCGACGAATGGGTAAGCTATAAAGTACTGCTCAACCAGGACGAATTGAAAGCCGATGTGGTGGTGGCTGTTGCCGATGCCAGCAACCTGAAGCGGAATCTCCTATTTTGTACCCAGCTGATCGATCTCAAGATCCCCGTTGTGATCGCGCTTACGATGATGGACATTGCCGGGAAAAAAGGGATCAAGATCGATATCGCGGAACTGGAAAGGGAACTGGGTGTACCAGTGATAGCTGTGAACCCCAGGAAAAACAAAGGCATCGCCCAATTAAAAAAAGCGATCGAGCAAACGGCCAGAAGTCTGTACAAGCCGCCTCTCAATGATTTTATTGACAACCGCGCACTGGCACCCCTGGCCATTGACGAATTAAAAGACCAGTTACCAGGGCTTAGCGACTATAAGGCTATACATTATTTCATCAATCACGAATCTTTTTCCCTCGACGCAGGTATGCAGGAAAAGATCGAAACGATCGAACAAAGGAATAAGTTCAACCATACCAAGACCCAGGCCGAAGAGATCCTGCAGCGGTACAACCGGATCAAGCATATCATGCAGCTCACTGTTTCGGAACCTGATCCGCTTCAAAAATCATTGTTGACCGAAAAGCTTGACAATATTTTGTTGCACCGCCGCTGGGGATACCTGATTCTGCTGGCGGTATTGTTCCTGATGTTTCAAAGCGTTTTCTTCCTGGCCAGCTTTCCGATGGACTGGATCGATGTTGGTTTCGCCAATGTGAGCAACTGGCTGAATTCGATGCTGCCAGACACAACGCTCACCGATCTTTTTATCAATGGAATTGTAGCCGGTCTTAGCGGGATCATCATATTTGTTCCCCAGATCGCTATTTTATTTGGTCTTATCACGATCCTGGAAGATACCGGTTATATGGCCCGCATTAGTTTTCTCACCGACCGTTTTATGCGGAGCGTTGGGCTTAATGGTAAGAGCGTGATGCCCATGATAAGCGGTTTTGCCTGTGCCATTCCCGCGGTGATGAGTGCAAGAAGCATTGAGAACAGGAAGGAAAGGCTGCTTACCATCCTGATCACACCCCTGATGAGTTGTTCAGCCCGGCTCCCCGTGTACACCATACTGATCGGGCTGGTTATTCCCAATAATTATCTTTTTGGAGTGATCGGTGTGCAGGGACTTGTGATGCTGGGTTTGTATTTGCTTGGATTTGTAATGGCGCTTGTTGTGTCGTATGTGGCCAAATGGTTTATTCGCATTAAAGAAAGAAGTTTCTTCATACTCGAATTGCCCGTTTATCGTCCACCACGTTGGAAGAACGTATGGCAAACCATGTGGAACAAAGCAAAAATATTTGTGGTTGATGCCGGAAAGATCATCATGGTGATCAGTCTTATACTTTGGGCGGGGAGTTCATTTGGTCCGAAGGAAAGAATGCACGAGGCAACTCTGCGATATGAGCAGTCGATAGCTGCTCCTGGAGCCGATACCATCGCCATAGAAAATGATTACGATAATGCGAGGCTGGAAAATTCTTATGTAGGACTAGCTGGAAAATCCATCGAACCCGTGATTGAGCCCCTGGGTTTTGACTGGAAGATCGGCATCGCCCTCATCACTTCATTTGCAGCGCGGGAAGTTTTTGTGGGCACCATGGCCACGCTTTACAGCGTTGGCGGCGATGAAAATGAAGGTCCGCTGAAAGAAAAACTCAGGTCGGCCACACGCCCCGACGGCACACCGGTATATACCCTGGCCACTGGTGTGGCCCTGATGCTTTTCTATGTATTCGCGATGCAATGCATGAGCACGCTGGCCATCGTAAAAAGGGAAACCCAAAGCTGGAAATGGCCCATCATCCAGTTTTTATATATGACAGGTCTGGCCTACCTGATGAGCCTGCTTGCCTACCAGATCCTGAAATAATCCCTCTTCAATTTTACTATTAAATAGGGCCTGCTGATTAAGGAACAGGTGATTCTCAAACTTTGTGTCCATTGTGGTCCTTCGTGTTCCCGGTGTCCTTAACCTCGTGGTTTTCCGGGACACAACGCACACAAAGAATGCACGACGGTCACAAAGAAGTTCCCTATTGGTCAAACACAGAAATGAGTTAAGTACTTCAAAATGGATAATAAGGTGCAGGGATTTTGTATAAAAACCGAGTACCTGCAAGACTTGTTTTGCAGGGGAAATGAAGCCAGCCAGCAGACCCCAAATAATCCCAATCCGTGCAATCCGTGAAATCCGTGGCCAAATATCATCAGGGTTTAATTGTATGAAAATCGAGGTCATACTTAGCCGATTCCCATTTATCTTTTGGCTCAAAATAATCCCAAACAAGTTTTGATGTCTTTCGCGCCAGTCGCCAGGCTTCGTTGTCACGCTGCCAGCTCTGGTCTTTATTATTCTTTGTAAAAATGCAAAAGATATAAGGGTTATGAGGTGCATTGACCAACAATACTTCACTGCGCACTTCATTGACCGCGCCATTCTTGCTAAATACCTGGATATAGGGTGGTATCTGTGAAACCGCGTTTTCATCCCAAAAATTCCTTCCCAGGTAGCGAAGCATGTTTTCGCAGGAGGCAGGCGAAAATATTTGGTGACGGTAAATCATTTCAAACAACCGTGCAATTTCCCTTGGTGTAGTTTGTCCCCAGCCAAATACACTGCGGTTTGCTTCACGACCCGGTGTTCTCGAGTTAACCCGTGTATGCCGGAATCCCAGGCTATCCAGTATTTCGTTGATGCGGGCGCCGGTGCCCGATAATTTTTGCAACCACAAACTCGCGGTATTATCGCTCATTGTGAGCATCAGCATGATGATCTTTTCAAGATAGATCTTTTCACCATCCTTAAAAGACCCGAGTATATCCTCACCTGCATAGAGCAGTGAATCTTTATACTCATGTAGTGAGTCATAGTTTAATTCCTTTCGTTCTATTTTATCTATTACGCCTACCAGGATCGGAACTTTTACAATACTTGCAGTTGGGAATATTGTATCTGCATTGATCGCCACTGTCTTTCCTGTTTTCAATTCCTTTACATACACAGCAACCTGGCCGTTAAATCCTTTGATGGCTTCTTCCAGTTTTGCCTGCAGTTTATGGTTCGTCTTTTGTGCTGAGGTCAATGTCGACAACAGCAACATGACCAGTACAAGATTTATTTGCTTCATTTTATTTCATGCTTAAATAATCCATTACCAATTGGCAAAAAGCTGTAACGCCGGTTTTCATCGCACTATCCTCCACGTAAAAATCGGGCGTATGATGCGGTGGTGCTTTTGTTTTATCCATGCCTTTGGGCATGCCCCCGAGGTAAAAGAAAAAGGATGGCGCTTTTGTGCCATAATAAGAAAAATCCTCCGCGCCGGTCACCCAGCCGCGCTCTGACACATTTGCTTCGCCGATTGCGGCATGCAGGGAAGGCAACATTTTTTTCACCAGGGCGGGATCGTTGTAGGTCACCAGTGTTTTCGTATCAATATCTATTTCCACTTCGGCACCGGCAGCTTCGGCGATCTTTGTGATGGTGTTTGTAAATCTTCTGTGTACATCTTTTTGCATGGCGCTGTCGAGCGTACGAATAGTGCCCAGCATGATGCAATCTTCGGGAATGATATTATTTCTTACGCCACTTTGGATCTTGCCCACCGTGATCACAACCGGGGCTTTTGTAAGTTCCGATTCGCGACTAACGATTTGCTGAAGACCCTGTATGATGGTGGCGGACACTGCGATGGGGTCTATGCCAAGCCAGGGCTGGGAACCATGACTGGCTTTTCCCTTTACTTTAATACTGAAGAAATCCGCCGCCGCCATAAAAGCGCCTGGCTTGTATTGGATCGTGCCCGACTCAACGCCGGATTGTATATGTAAGCCGAATACGGCATCTACTTTAGGATTATCCATCACGCCTTCTTTGACCATTAGCGAGGCACCGCCTTCTTCACCTTCGGGAGCACCTTCTTCGGCCGGCTGGAAAATAAATTTCACCGATCCCTTTATTTCTGACCTGATACCAGCTAACACTTCCGCAACCGTCATCAGGATGGCCACATGCGCATCGTGGCCACAGGCATGCATTACACCAACTTCCGCACCGTTATAGATCGTTTTTTCTTTTGAAGCGAAGGGAATATTGACCCGCTCCACTACTGGCAGGGCGTCCATATCTGCCCTGAGAGCTATACAGGGTCCGGGTTTTCCACCTTTCAGTAAACCAACCACACCGGTTTTCGCTACTCCTTCCTGCACTTCCATCCCCAGTTTTTTCAAATGATCTGCAACCAGTTTGGCCGTCTTAAACTCGCGGTTGCCCAGCTCGGGGTATTGATGAAGATGTTGTCGCCATTCAATGCATTTGTGTTCAGTTTTTTGAATAGCGCTTGCGACTTTTTGACGAAGTTGCGAATAGGACACTGGCAACAGGGAAAAAAATACAATAATTAAGAGGATAATTCTCATCGAAAAAAATTTTATGAATTTACCATAAAATGTCTTTAATCGTTTACCTTCAAATGATCGGGGACCAACTCATTCCGGCGATCATTAATTGCTGTATATTACGTATTGCTTCTCATGCTTTTTCGACATGTTTCTTTTTTAAGGGCTGTGTTGCTGCACAGTGTTACGGCTTTTGGCGGACCACAGGCACATATAGCAATGATGATAAAAACGTTTGTCAAACAAACGCCTTATATCACCGAGCAGGAGCTGATGGAGTATAATGCCTTTTGCCAGTTGCTTCCGGGTGCCTCTTCCACACAGACATTAACACTGATCGGATACAAGGTCGGCGGCGTGCCGTTAGCGGTACTGGCACTTATCATCTGGATCCTGCCCGCCTGTTTTTTCATGGGAGCGCTCTCTTTCCTGCTTCACTATATCGACAAGACCGCATTAGAGACAGATATTTTTAAGTTCATCGCACCCATGGCGGCGGGTTTTCTATTGTATGCCTGTATCAGCACTTTTCCGCATGCAGTTCGCAATACCATCACCTGGCTCATCATGCTGGTGAGTATGGCGGTCACTTATTTTCTTTTCAAACTGCCGGTCGTGTTTCCGCTGGTGATCATCCTGGGTGGTATCGCGACCAATCTCAGCAAAAAACGCATTCCCCAGGTAGAGCAAAAACCATCCAAGATCAAATGGTGGAATTTCTGGTTGTTTGGGATCATCTTCATCGCTGCAGGTATCATCAGTGAAACGGCCAGGAAACAGGACTGGCCCAATCGTAAACCCATCAATCTTTTTGAAAACACCTATCGTATGGGCAGCCTCGTATTTGGAGGAGGGCAGGTGCTGATGCCGATCATGTATGAACAATTCAGTATACGTCCATTGGCCGTTAAGGAGAAAAATCCCAATGTTGTGCAGATCGCGAAGGAAGACATGTACACCGGAATGGGTATTGTAAGGGCAGTACCCGGTCCGGTTTTTTCTATTGCGGCGTTTACAGGTGGGATGGCATTGAAAGATATGGGTAGTACCCCCGAACAAAAAACAACCATGCAGTTGCTGGGGTGCCTGATCGGGATGGTAGCGATTTTTTTACCGAGTGCATTGCTGGTACTTTTCTTTTTCCCGATCTGGAACAATCTAAAAAAATATGCGGCAGTCTACCGATCGCTCGAAGGTATCAATGCCGCGGTAGTTGGAATTATGTTTGCTTCCACTTTTTATATCATGAAAGATATTTCATTGATTGAAGCAAAAACGATCAGCGCCATCAATCTCGCTGTCATTATCTGCACTTTCTTATTGTTGAGTTATACCCGTATGCCCGCACCGGTGATCGTGGCAGCCTGTTTACTCCTTGGATATCTTTTTTAGAAAAATTATGTTGCGAGAGAACTTCCCGGAAGCATCTAGTGTCGTGTCAAGGTTAAAATGCCGCTTCACAAAGTTACGAGCAATGAGCTACGAACTTCCAGACCGATCGTTTGACCACGAAATTTGAAGCCTTAAACCTCATGGCTCTCAGCTCAAAGCTCGCAGCTCGCAGCTATAATAAGTGGAATCGTCAAAATATGGTGGACTTGACACTAGGACCGATAGTAATTACTTTTCTCAATTTCTTCCCGCACATTATCCGGTACCAGGTAACGAATGGATTTGCCGGCTTTGACCAGCTGCCTGATATGCGTTGCCGATATTTCTAAAAGGGGAGCTTCGAGTACTGTCAGTTTTGCGTTCAAGTGATTCCCGATCTCAAAACCAGGGCGTTTATAAACGTAAACAGGGTAATTCCTGACTATGAATTCATAATTCTTCCATTTATGCAGGTTCTGAAAACTATCGCTGCCCATCACCACCGAAAATTCATGATCGGGATATTTTTCGGAGAGATGAGCGAGAGTAACGCTGGTATAAGATGGTTTGGGCAGACTGAATTCTATATCAGATACTTTCATTCGCAGATCATCTTCGGTTGCCAGTCGAAGCAGGTGAAGCCGGTCGTATTCATTCAGCAGTGAATGATTGGTCTTAAATGGATTCTGGGGGGAGATGACAAACCAAAGCTTTTCAAGAGGGGTCTCGTTTAAAATATGATTGGCGATGATCAGGTGGCCGGCATGAACTGGGTTGAAGGAACCGAAATATAGTCCGATATTCATGTAACTAATTGACAATCAATTAACTAGCTTCAACAATGATATGCTCGGCCTCGTCCAGGCGCAGGCTAAGCATGTACCCGGCCACTGAAATTGACACCGGATCACCAAGCGGGGCGATTTGCTCGACGGATACGATCTCGCCTGGCAGGCAGCCCATTTCCATGAGCTTCAAATGTAATTCCTGGCTGCCGAAGCTTTTGATCACTGCTTTCTGGCCGAGTCTTAATTCCGATAGTTTCTTATTCATTATTTTGAATTACAGCAAATCTAACATTGTATTCATTTCTTTGTTTACGAATTTTGAAATTATGCCATCCCAAACAAAATCAAATATTTATTTCTTTTTCCCGGCCGCCGTTACACTGCGCGACCGAACCCGCCTGAAAGAGTTCATCCTATCCATTTTCAAAAGGGAAAAGACAAAGCTCGCATCCCTGAACTATATTTTTTGTGACGATCGTCAGCTCCTGGCCATTAATAAGCAATATCTGGCGCATGATTTCTATACTGATATAATCAGCTTTGAATTATCCCAGCCGGGCCAGCCGGTGGAAGGGGAGATCTATATAAGCACTGACCGGGTAAAGGACAATGCCATCTCTTTAGGAGAAACTTTCAAACGGGAACTCCACCGGGTGATATTTCATGGGGCTTTGCACCTGTGTGGCTACCGAGATAAGACAAAAGCCGAGATCGAAAAAATGCGTGCCGAAGAAAACTATTACCTCGATAAGTATTTCAAGGGTAAAATTTAGCCCCACAACACAATCCCGCGTAACCGGTATATCCAATTCTGGGAAATGATCATTTCTTACACGTCTACCTGGAATGTTCCACGTGAAATATTTGAAGTTCGTTTCACGTGAAAAAATCAGACCCTGTAACCAGGCATTTTAGAGGGGGTAAACGGGATCACGAAAGGATTTAAGATAAAAAATATCCCTTTTCGGATGGGGACTCGTTAAAAACATGGCTCCCCAAAGAAAAATCTATGTTGAAGCCCTGATACAAACTACCTTTGCTCCCCATGTTTCCAGAATACGATGTTATAGTGGTTGGCGCAGGCCATGCAGGCTGCGAGGCTGCGGCTGCGGCTGCTAATTTGGGCTCCAAAGTACTGCTGGTGACCATGAATATGCAAACCATCGCCCAAATGAGCTGCAACCCGGCCATGGGAGGTATCGCAAAAGGCCAGATTGTCCGGGAAATAGATGCCCTGGGCGGATACTCGGGGATCGTTACCGATAAATCCATGATCCAATTCCGCATGCTAAACCGGTCAAAGGGTCCGGCCATGTGGAGTCCAAGGGCCCAAAGTGACCGGATGTTATTTGCCAGTACCTGGAGGGAAATGCTGGAGAATACTCCAAGTGTTGATTTCTACCAGGATATGGTCAGGGGTCTTCTTGTAAAAGACGGTCGCGCCCAGGGAGTGATCACCGGCCTTGGACATGAAATCAGGTCTAAAGCAGTAGTGTTGACCAATGGTACCTTTCTAAATGGTATCATTCATATCGGGGAAAAGAATTTCGGTGGGGGAAGGGCAGCAGAGAAATCCGCGACTGGCATCACAGAGCAACTCGTTTCGCTGGGCTTTGAAAGTGACCGGCTCAAAACGGGAACACCGCCCCGTGTGGACGGCCGCAGCCTGGACTATTCTAAAATGGAAGAACAACCAGGGGATGAGCAGATCGGCGGATTTTCATACCTCGATGTTGAAAAGCCGACCAAACAAAGGAGCTGCTGGATCACCTATACCTCAAAAGCTGTTCATGATATTCTTAAAACAGGCTTTTCGCGTAGTCCGATGTTCGCGGGAAGGATCGATGGGGTGGGACCCAGGTATTGTCCGAGTATCGAAGACAAGATCAATCGTTTTGCCGAAAGAGAAAGGCACCAGCTGTTTGTAGAACCCGAAGGCTGGAATACAGTTGAGATATACGTCAACGGATTCTCGACATCACTACCCGAAGAAGTTCAATACGAAGCTCTTCGTAGTGTTCCCGGGTTTGAGAATGCCCGTATGTTCAGGCCAGGCTATGCTATTGAATACGACTACTTTCCGCCTACACAACTGAAACATAGCCTGGAAACAAAGAATATTTCACACCTGTTCTTTGCTGGCCAGATAAATGGTACCACCGGTTATGAAGAAGCAGCCTGCCAGGGGATAATGGCTGGGATCAACGCGCACCAAAAAACCAGGGACCAGGAACCCTTTATACTCAAAAGGAGCGAAGCCTATATCGGTGTATTGATCGATGACCTGATCAGCAAGGGTACTGAAGAGCCATACCGCATGTTTACTTCAAGAGCTGAATTCCGGACCCTGCTTAGGCAGGACAATGCGGACCTGCGTTTGACTGAGTTAAGTTACCGGCTTGGACTTGCTTCACAGGAAAGAATGGATAAAGTGATACAGAAAAGAAAAGATGTAGAAATAATTAAGTCGATACTTAAAGAAACCAGCATTGAAGCCGCGGAAGCGAATCCATATTTTGAGTCGATCAATTCATCCACGATAAGTGAAAAACAAAAAGCCGAAAAAATTCTTTTACGTCCCGGAATTGAGCTGATCGATCTGCAAAAATCATTACCAACACTTGGATCAAGACTTCAGGATTTCTCAAAAGAAACGATTGAACAGGCTTCGATACAGGTGAAATATGATGTCTACATCGAAAAAGAAAAAGACCTGGTGATACGAATGAGCCAGCTGGAAGATCTTGAAATTCCCTCCACTTTTGATTATCGTAAAATTCAATCGCTCGGCAACGAAGCACGCGAAAAGTTAATCAGGGTTCAACCCAGAACCCTTGGACAGGCGAGCCGTATCTCTGGTATCAACCCCAGCGACGTACAAATCCTGATGGTATACATGGGCAGATAATGTTATTGCCGATGCACACTAACCACGTTTCCATATCAGTTTATAAAAAATAAACTTCTATGGAAAAATAATATACCGGCTATCTCATGGTTAACAAAACTACTGACCATGGATACCAACAAAATTCTTTCAGCAGATTTCCTGGACATACTTTTTGATAACAGAAACAAATCATACGGGGCTTATGAGCTCCGCCGGACCTATTCCAAAAGAGTTGGGCTGTCTCTATTGCTTACCGGTATTATTGTTACATTGCTATATGCTGGTATTGCACTTATTGACAGACCAGAACCAAAAGAACGACCGGTGGTTAAAATTCACGAAGGAGTTATCGTGGCAACTCTCACTATTGATAAACCGAAAGAAAAATCAGAAACTGAGACTCCCCGTAAAGCCGAACCCCAACCAAAACAACAGGTACAGACCGAACAATACACTAAATACAGATTAACTGATGAGGATCTGATAACAGCTCCCCCTACACTGGCTGAAATAAATAAAGCACAGATTGGTCTCGCCAAAATTGAAGGCATTATTAATGATCGGGTCATTGAAATACCGGCCGGGAACCACACTAATGGTATCATCGCTGATAAAGTCGTAGAAAATGCAGGACCACTATCGATCGTACAGGTCCAGGCAAAATTTGACGGCGATTGGAAGAAATTCCTGGAAAGAAATTTGAATCCCCAGGTAGCGATCGACAATAACGCACCTCCTGGCATTTACACCGTCATGATCCAGTTCGTAGTAGACACCGATGGCAGCATCAGTGATATTAAGGCCTTGAATAATCCAGGTTATGGACTTGGGGAGGAAGCGATTCGGGTTATCAAAAAATCAAAGAAATGGGAACCTGCTATCCAGGAAGGACGACCTGCAAAAGCCTATCGCAAACAACCCATCACTTTCCAGATCACCGACGATTACTAGTAGAAAAAATGTGCTCCTAAATCAGGGCCTTAATTTCCCTGCTTGTTACAGAATTACCTGCAACGCCTTTAATAAACCCTTTGCAATTTGATGAGCCGCATTTACACTCAAATGGTTCCATGTTTTCGTCAAGAAACTGGGAGTAGTCCAAAGTAAGTTCCTCGTTTCGTGAAATATTTCTCAAGGCTATCACATTCAGTCCATCCAGGCCGGTATTGGCATCGCAACTATGATTTTGTGGCGCCCAGGCTGATGGGTCCTCATCCCACAATACAAAAACCTCGTCGCTTATCGCATATGCATAACGCCGAAATTGAAGTTGTTGCTCAGCATTCCAGTTTTTTTCTACGAAACGCCGGGTGACGATCCGGTGCGGTCTTTCTTCGCCGGCATACACAATCTCTCCTTTTCGAATGCTATGACTGGCATAGATACCGAACCCGGCGATTGAGTTTCCTTTCATTGTATAGGGCCGGGACTTTTTTTTATGCCTTGCGATGCCCTCTTCGATGATATGTTCCAGGAAACCCTGCTGACCCGCTTCGTCGTATTTTAAAACAAAGTCCGCCGAACCTTCATATCCGTCTGTATAAAAAACTGAACAGGTAAAATTGATTTCCAGGAAAAATATCTCATTCTTCTCATTGACCCTGAAATCGAGTCGGGCATAACCTACGCCATTGAACCCCTTAAAGATCTTCCCGGCTTCCAGTCTTAACTCTTTATCCAGGACAGGATCGGTGCAGGGAAAATTACAATCGGGGTGTAATTCCGAGGTCTTTAAAGAATAAGTTTTAAATGCTTTCCCTTCTGGGAAAACATATTCTACAGGCTTAAAAACCCGGCAGGTGTTACCATCCGCATTCGCGGCAACGAGGACCGTGAATTCCCTCCCTTCAATATATTCCTCCACTAACAAAGGGCCGTACTCGTTATATATCTCCACCACCTTCTTTAATAAGTCCTGCTTACTGTATAAAACAGAGTTTTCATCAATCCCAAGACTATCGCCGGCTTTAGACGGCTTTATAAACATGGGATACGATAAATATTTCTCTACCTTATCAATATCAGCGGGCTGATCAATTATAAAATAGCCAGGTGTACGAACGCCCTGGCAATGGGCCACATACTTCATCAACTCTTTGGTGGGATCATACAAAGTAGCAGTGGGTCCTGTATACGGCAACCCAAGTAAGTCGAATGTATGGATAACATCTATCGATGGCACTTCCCATTCCAGGTAACCTTCACACAGGTTAATAAAGATGTCAAAATTTTTTTTCTTCAGCTCTTTCAGTTGCTTATAGGTTGTCAGCTTATTGAGAAAAACATGTTCCACCTCGGCATCCGGCAATAATGCAGAAAGATTGCGGGGCGGGTCATAATTTTTATAGTCCACGCCGGTTGTGGAATAATCAGGCTGCAACACACAAACCTTCATAGTTAAATTTTTAAATTTCTTCTTGAAAAAGCATCCATTATAACGTTACTCACCAGGTCGGCAAAGGTTTTACCGGCATATCTGAGAATGGCACCAATAGAAGTATAATCCTCGTCTTCACTCAAACCACATTGGGCATTAACCTCCAGCACATAAAGTTTGCCCGTGTCCTTATCCATACGGATATCTAAACGCCCATATCCCATGCCTTTCACAGCCAGGTAAGCTTCGAGACTCAGGGCCTCCAGCGATCTTGCCAGGGCCGGGTCGGGCTGGTGATAGTTGTAGAAATTTTCATTTCCCGGCATGGGTTTTTCATCCTCATATATTTCCCAGAGGCGGTCAAACGACAAAAACTTTTCTTCATCCGGTAATGACTCATGGAAGATCCTTTCAACCGGCGGATATACAAAACAGGACCCGGGATGCAGGTGTGATCCGATAATAAAAGAGGTGTACTCGGGACCGGTGATAAACTGTTCTACAAATAAGCCACCCACCGACAGGTTCCAGCCGCGATAGCCGGCACTGATCTCCCTGATCCTTTCTCTTAATTCGTCTTCCGTATACACGACATTTTTTACAGAAACCCCCATGCTTCCGCCGGAAACCGCTGGCTTGATAATCAAAGGGGCACCCAGTCGCTGACAAATTCCCTCGATCGAGGATTCATTATCTATCACCTCCCACTTTGCTGTTGACACACCGGCCTCGTCAAATGCCTTTTTCATCGGGATCTTGGAAGTAGTGATATTATAGAAATAATCATCGGAGCCTGTATAGATCAGTCTTTGTTTCTCCAGTTCATGTATCACCGAAACCCCGGGTGTTCCATTGATCTCATCACCATCACAAAGATTTAGTATGAGGGGAATCTTTTTTCCTGATTTTTTTCTGATGCCGCCGATCACATCCCTGAAATTTCTTATTGTAACCGGTTGCCAGGTCCAGTCAGCATTTAGCTCTGTGAATACCTTGCTGTATTCTTGCTGGCTTTGTGTAAAATCGTAATAATATTGCAGGTTGGGATCTTCAGTTTCGAGAAAAGGATATAATATCCAGATCTTCAGTTTCCCAAAAGGATCGGTCGATTTCTTTACTTCCCGCTTCTTAAGCTCTTTTACCCTTTTTCGAACGATCATGTAGTTGTTGTTGTATGAAACGTGTAAGCTGATAATGCCGCAAGATATCCTCACTGATATAGGCAGCACCTTGTATCTTTCCCAGGCATCGTGCAGTTCCACAATGACAATTAAAAGGCTGCGCCATATCCCATTCTGTAGAAGGATAGAAAAATGTCATCTCATCCCCCTCAGCGATAGGCCTGAGTGCCAAAATATGCATCGCATAAGTATCAAAAAAGATATTGGGATCACAACTGTGGTTGATGTATTGGAGGTGTTCGGGATGCAGCAGGATATGTTGCCCGATTCCAACCTGTACCGTGAGATAGTTGGGCTCAGTAACAATTTCTCTTGCAGAGAAACTTGTCACTATATCTCCGGGCTGATATGTCTGTTGTGCGAAAAAACCTTTTTGATCGTTGATGATATTTTGCCTGACGACGGCGAAAGTGTGATCGCTGATAGTGCGATAATCTGCACTGGTTTGGGTTATCATATATTATTTGATATGAAAAGATATATATAAACTTTTAGGTAACAAATCCTATGGAATAAATGTGAATAATTTAGACTGCACGGTGAAAATGTTTGGACCTGGCTAAACTGCGGTATCACCCGATTGAAGTAAAGATTTGCGGGCAGCCATCACCATCCTGATATCCCCGAAACTAACCGAGTCGTCGCATCTTACCTTGATATCGGTAAGTGTCGGAGTTTCCAATTCTTCTATCACAGCCTGGATCATTTTTATCTTACCGGCCTCGACCAATGATTCAAGCGGTATCTCGCCTTTTTCGATATACCCAGCAAGATGTTCCTGTATAGTACCGGTTTTGAGGTTACGTTCCGTGGCGATCTGTTCAACCGACTTACCCTCCCGGAACATTTGGTAAGAAACAGCTTTTGTATTCGTCTTGCCCGGTTTGGGTTCTTTGCTACCGGCTTTCTTTTTCCCCACCGGCTTTTCTTCCACCAGGGAAGAGAGACCCTTCTTCTGACAATAAGAAATGATGATATCTAAAAAGAGCTGACCGTATTTTTCTATCCTTGCCTTGCCAAAACCCTTTATCCCTTTTAGTTCAGACAGGGTTTGGGGCAGATACTGACTCATTTCAAAAATAGTGTTACTGCCCGCAACCATATAAATAGGGAGACCAGATTTGGAACAAAGCTCATCCCTCAGCATTTTCAGCTGCATATACAGGGCGGGATGCGGTGTTTGCTCCCGGGATTGTGAGGAACCATATGAGTTCACCGAGAAAGTCGGTAATCTGAAACTCCGCTTCAAAGAATGGTATTGTTCAACGGTAAAACCATTTGCAAGTCCCAGGATCAAATGCTTTTTCAGGCTTTGCTGCGCAAATATCTCCTTCAGGGAGTCATTATATTCCTTCGCATGCTGGCCGCTGTCGGTACCTGCCGCTGAACTGTGTATGTAATCAATGCATTCTTCAAGCTTTTCCCTGAAATAAGGCGCCGCCGCTTTTACTCTATCCTGTGCCAGTTGATCATCGAAGGGCTGACTGGAATAGATGCCCTGCAATTGTGACTGGAACCTGGTTCCGACATCCTGCATGGCCAGGATATAGTCCTGAAGTTTGTTTAACCACTCGAGCGTTCCATCTGTAAATGAGCTGCTGTGCTGAAGAATATAATCCACCAGTGCGCCACATGTAGCGCTAACAAGACTAAAATCGTAAACTGTTTTCAGCAAAGAAAATTCATACTCTCTACTGGCCGCCTTTAACTCTTCTGTGATGGACTGTGTATCCTGTTCCCTTTTTGAAAAAGCCACGATCCGATTGTCAAGGGTCAGGCTGGATGGCCGGACCCTTGTTTCGAGTACCATACCTGCTAAACTGGTACAGCGGCTCAGCGCCACATACACCTGGCCGGGTGCAAAGGCTTCCCCGGCATCGATGATCGCTTTTTCAAAAGTGAGGCCCTGGCTTTTATGGATGGTAATGGCCCAGGCGAGTCGCAGGGGGAACTGGGTAAATGAACCCAGGACGTCCTCGTCCACTTTCCTGGTCTTCTGATCCAACACATACCGGATATTCTGCCAGGTTTCTTTTTTAACCTCTATTTCCGTTGCGGCATCAGCGCATCTCACAAAGATCTTATCGGGCTCGATCCTTGTCACCTCTCCGATCTTACCATTATAATAACGTCTGACTTTCTCGACATCATTCTTGATAAACATTACCTGGGCACCTTGTTTGAGGTATAGCCTTTCGTCGGCGGGATAGGCTTTTTCGGAGAACTCACCTTGGATCTCCGCATCGAAAATTGAAAGTTTGGTAGAGAGCCGGCCCAGTTCCAGTTCGTTTGTCGCATCGGCTTTCCGGTTATGCGTGGTTAGGATAATATAGCCATCGTTTTTCGATCGTCTGAATCCCGGCTGCACACAACTGTCCAGGATAGTGATCGTTTCATTATCCATCTCGTTATTTCGGACCCGGTTGAGAAGCTGGATAAACCGCTCCTCGCTTTGCCGGTAAATCTTGTTGAATTCAATATGAACTGGCGGATGGTGCTGTATCACCTTACTGTCGAAAAAATAGGGGCTGCTATAGTATCCTGACAATATCCGCCACTCCTGTTCAGGTACGACGGGTGGTAGTTGGTACATGTCGCCGATCAATAATACCTGTGCGCCACCAAACTGCTCGTAATGGCGGTGTCGTATATGCCGCATTAGTACATCAATAGCATCCAGCACGTCGCAACGAACCATGCTGATCTCATCGATGATCAGTAATTCAAGTTCCTGGATGACTTTTCGCTTTTCGCGGGTGAGCCGCTGGTTTTCGAGCAGGCTTTGAATATTCCCGGCTCCCGGATCATGACTGAAGCCGCCGGCAGCAGGCACAAAAGGTGTGAAGGGTAATTGAAAAAAAGAATGGATGGTAACGCCCCCGGCATTGATCGCCGCCACGCCAGTTGGCGCCACCACGGCCAGTTGTTTGGGGCAATGATCGCGGATGTACTTTAAAAAAGTTGTTTTACCCGTACCTGCTTTCCCCGTAAGAAAAATATTACGCGAACTCCTGTTAACCAGCTGCACCGCCAGGTTAAACATTGTATTTTCTGAATTATTTACCTCCACCACATAAATTTATTAGCCACGAATTGCACGAATCACACGAATAGGCTTACTATTAACCAACGACCCTTCTATAAGATAGTTTGCTTTTTCCAAAATTAACGATTACTCCCACCTTATTGCCCGATACCTTCAGGTAGTTAAGTGTTTGTGCGAATGTTTCTTCCCTGATGCCGTCAATATGTGATTTAACTTCAACAATGATTTTTCCATAAACTTTAAAGTCAGCAAAGAAGCTACGTTGCATTCGATTCCCCTTATAAAAAACAGGTAACTCTTGTTCTCGTTTATATAAGATTCCTCTTTCCTTAAATTCTAATTCCATTGCATCTTTGTATACAATTTCCAGGAAGCCGTATCCAAGTGTATTGTACACCTCCATACAGGCGCCGATTATATCATAAACCTCCTCCTTATAGATCAAATCCCCCATCAAAACAATTTTAGGAAACCACGAACTCCAATGAACCGTCGAACATCATTCGTGTAATTCGTGCAATTCGTGGCTTAAAAAAACCTAGGCGTTGATGGGTTTGGAGAGTAAGAGCAATTCATTTGCATAGATCTCGGTGACCTGCTTTTTGTTACCATCCTTGTCGTTGTAGCTGCGGTTGACAAGTTTTCCTTCAATTGCTACTTCTTTCCCTTTGTCGAGATACTTAGCGGCAATGTCTGCCACCTTACCCCAGGCTACTACCCGGTGCCATTGGGTCTCGGTGACTTTTTCTCCTTTTGCGTTCTGGTAACTTTCATTCGTGGCGACATTGAAATTGGCCACCTTTTTTCCGCTCTCCAGGGTTTTGACTTCCGGCGCATTGCCGAGATAACCGATCAGTTGCACTTTGTTTTTTAAAGCGTTCATAACTCACAATTTGTGTCCCGGCGCAGCGGGACGGTTAAACTAAATTTTCTGCATCATGCAGTTTTGATCAAATTGACGAAACAAAGCATTAAATACCCCGTTGCGATAACCGGATTTCGGACGTTTTTTTCTGACCGACATCGTGGAAAAAACGATTCCCCACTTTGAGGCAGGTCTGGTTTTTGTGCCCTTACCCTGTCAACCTATATGTTCATACTTAAATCTTATTTTATGGGAAAGCTAGATGGAAAAACTGTGGCAATACTTACCGAAAATGGGTTCGAAGAAGTGGAACTGACCAGTCCCAAAGAAGCGCTGGAGAAAGCTGGAGCAACAGTGCATATCATTTCACCGCAAAAGGAAAAAGTAAAAGGATGGAATCATGACCACTGGAGCATTGAACTGCCGGTCGATAAACATATATCCAAAGCCAAATTTGATGACTACGACGGGCTTGTGATACCGGGAGGTGTGATCAATCCCGATAAGCTTCGCGGAGACAAGGATAGTGTGGCATTTGCGCAACAGTTTCTCGATGCGGGCAAACCGCTGGCAGCCATTTGTCATGGCCCGCAATTATTGATAGAAACAAAGCAGCTCGCCGGAAGAAGCATGACCTCTTACCCTTCTGTTAAAACCGACCTGGAAAACGCAGGCGCCAACTGGGTCGACCGCGAAGTGGTGGTAGATAATGGTCTTGTTACCAGCCGTAGCCCGGAAGACCTGGAAGCGTTTAATAAAAAAATCGTGGAAGAGATCGCTGAAGGTGTTCACACGCCGGCGCCTGCGCATTAAGATTCATGCTTAGAACAGCTCTTAAAATAGGGCATTAAAAAAACCCCAACAGTATTGCCGGGGTTTTTTGTGGTGTGGGGCGGGATCGAACCGCCGACACAAGGATTTTCAGTCCTTTGCTCTACCGACTGAGCTACCGCACCATCCGATTTATCGGGCAGCAAAAATAGCTGTTTTAGCTCAATTTGGTAAAGTTTTTAGAGAAAACTATTTCTTCTTACGGGGGGCCGCTTTCCGGGCGGCTTTTTTAACTGTCTTTTTCGGAGCTGCTCTTTTCACCGCTTTTTTAACGGTTTTCTTAGCCGCTTTTTTCGGAGTAGCTTTTTTGGCTGTCTTTTTTGCGGCCTTCTTTTTTGCCTTCGCTGTGGTTTCGGCGCCACTTTTCTTTTTCAGGTCGGCCCGCTGAGCTCTTTCAAAGGTCTGGATGTCTTTAAACCGGCCACCTGCATCGCGAACGGCATACAGTTTCTTGCCGGCAGAACTCCGGTGAGTTGTACGTCTTGCTTTTGCCATGATTCAGTTTTTTAGGTTAGCAAATCGTTTCCCTAATTTACGATTTACATCCCGTATTCACTCAAAAACTTGATACGCATGATCTTCAACTGCTCCCAGTTAAAATTATATTCAGCAAGTTCTTCCTGCGCTACCTGCAGCGAAGATGTATCACAACCTTTGAAATATTCAATGATCTCGTCCTGGTCGTCTTCATCAAGCATTTCATCAATGGCGTAGTCCAGGTTTAGTTTTGTGCCACTGGCAGCAATGGTCTCCATTTCTTCGAGCATCTCATCCATACGCCAGCCCTTATTCTTCGCGATGGTTTCAAGAGATATCTTCTTATCAGTGTTCTGGATGATATAAACTTTATTCCCGCTCTTGTTGACCACGCTTTTCATCACAAAATCGTCGGGCTTTTCTATCTGGTTGTCCTCAACATATTTTGCGATCAGCTCCACAAATGGTTTTCCATAACGGATCGCCTTACCCTTGCTTACACCCTGGCATTTTTCAAGGTCGGTGATGGTAGTCGGGTACATGGTGGCCATGTCCTGCAGCGAAGTCTCGAGGAATATCACAAAAGGGGGAAGGTTTTTCTTACGCGCTTCCACCTGGCGCAATTCTTTCAGCATTTCAAATAAACGCTGGTCGGTAGCAGCGCCTTCTGATACTTCCACGCCTTCCTCATCATCAGCATTGGCATCGTCGTAAAGGTGGTTGAGAATAACCTTGAACGATTGAGGCTTTTTCAAAAATGCTTCGCTCTTTTTGGTGAATTTTAAAACGCCATACTCTTCGATATCCTTGGTAAGCAGTCCTTCAAGGATTAGCTGGCGAATAAGCGAATTCCAGAAAAGACTGTCCTTTTCATTACCCGATGCGAAGATATCCAGGCCATCATGCCGGAACATTTTGATCTGCGGGGTCAACTTACCCAGCAGTATCTGAACAATGTAATCCGTGGCAAAGCGCTCATCCAGGGTTTTGATCGCTTTTAATGCAATCACAGCCTCATCCTTCGCCTCTACCTTTTCCTTGGGATGCTTACAATTATCGCATTGCCCACAATTCTCCTTGCCATAGTCTTCACCAAAATAACTCATCAGGACCTTGCGGCGGCAAACACCGCTTTCCGCATAAGCCACTGTCTCGTTGATCAGCTGCGCGCCCACTTCCCTTTCACTCAAAGGTTTGTCGCGCATCAGGTGTTCGAGCTTACTGACGTCTTTATGGGAATAATAAAGAATGCATTTCCCTTCCAGTCCATCGCGACCGGCGCGACCGGTTTCCTGGTAATAATTTTCAATCGACTTGGGAATATTATAGTGTATAACGAACCGGATATCGGGTTTGTCGATACCCATTCCAAATGCTATGGTCGCACAGATCACCTGTACATCTTCGCTCAGGAACTGGTCCTGTCTTTCAGAACGGGTTTTGCTGTCGAGCCCCGCATGATAGGCCACTGCCTTTATGCCGTTTGCCACCAGGAGGTTTGCCAGTTCTTCTGTTGTTTTGCGATTGAGCGTATAAATAATACCGCTTTTCCCCTTCATGCCTTTGATAAAACGCACAATGCTTTCATCCGTCTGGCTCTTCTTGATCTTAGGGAGGATCTCGTAGTAGAGATTGGCGCGATTGAACGAAGAAATAAAAATATTTGGATCATGAAGATCCAGGTTCTTGACGATATCACTCTGCACTTTGGGCGTTGCGGTAGCAGTAAGGGCAATCACCGGAACATCCGGGTTTATCTGGATCATCATCTCGCGAAGCCGGCGGTACTCCGGTCTGAAATCATGTCCCCATTCAGAAATACAGTGTGCTTCATCTACCGCGAAAAATGAAATCGACAGGTCGGAGAAGAATTCAAGGTTTTCCTGCTTGGTCAGTGTTTCCGGCGCTACGTACAGCATCTTTGTTTTACCGGTCAGGAGGTCATCGTGCACTTCCTTGATCTCCCGTTTGGTGAGGGTGGAATTGAGAAAATGAGCAACCTCATCATTGCTGCTATAACCACGTACCAGGTCTACCTGGTTTTTCATCAGCGCGATAAGTGGCGATACAATAATGGCAACGCCTTCGCTCACCATAGCCGGCAACTGGTAGCAAAGACTTTTACCACCACCGGTGGGCATGATGACAAATGTATCATGTCCAGCCAGTAGTGACTCGATCACTTTTTCCTGGGTGCCTTTGAATTTATCGAAACCAAAATATTCCTGGAGAGCTTTATGCAGGTCGAATTTCTTTTTGACAGGTTTTGTTTCTTTGGATTTTACCGTCTTGCCGGATCTTAACGCGGCAGTCTTAGTTGCGGTTTTCTTTGATGTTGGTGTTGCCATTATTCTGTTATTTCCATCGCAGTTTTCGAAAAAAATGCTGGTACTTAAGATACTGATTTTTGCCCGATGTGGGCAGGGTTTTATTCACATGTGGCAAATGTCAGGTTCTCTAAGTGTTTTCACTGAATTTTGGATAAGTTTGCCACTAAAGCGGCTTTCAGCGTTTTTAACGGACGGCGAATTTACAAAATACGCCCGCATTTTTTGGTGTAAAACCGTTAAAGTTGACCTATCATAATTACACAAACGTATGTTCCAGCAAACCTCTAATTTTGCCGCTTTCAAACTATGCCTGATTCTATCAAACAGATCGCCTTGCGCACGATTGACCTGGAAGCAGAATCGATTTCCGGTCTGAGGGCATTCATCAACGAAGAGTTTGAGAAGGCCGTAGAGGCTATCGCGGTCTGCCGGGGAAGACTGGTGATAAGTGGCATTGGTAAAAGCGCCGTAATCGCTCAGAAAATTGTTGCCACGCTTAATTCCACCGGTACTCCTTCCATTTTTATGCATGCGGCCGATGCTATTCACGGCGACCTGGGGATCATCCAGCAGGAAGATGTCGTATTGATCATCAGCAAAAGCGGTGAAAGTCCTGAAATAAAGGTGCTGGTTCCTTTAATAAAAAACTTCAACAATGTGCTGATTGGAATGGTGGGTAATACTGAATCCTTCCTGGCGCGGCAATCGAACATTATACTCAATACAACTGTTGAACAGGAGGCCTGCCCCAATAACCTGGCGCCAACTACCAGCACCACGGCCCAGTTGGTAATGGGAGACGCGCTGGCCGTTTGCCTGATGGAAATGAAGGGATTCCGGAGTGAGGATTTTGCAAAGTTTCATCCCGGTGGTATGCTGGGCAAAAAGCTTTACCTGCGGGTATCAGATCTTTCAGCGGCTAATGAGAAACCGAAAGTGCTTCCCGGGCAATCTCTGAAGGAAGTAATTGTGGAGATGACGAAAAAGAGGCTGGGGGTTACTGCCGTGGTTGACGAAGAGGATAATTTACTGGGCATTATTACCGATGGTGATCTTCGCAGGATGTTGAATAAAAGCATTGAGATAGATGAAATACGGGCTGAAGATATCATGACAAAAAGCCCCAAAACCATTGCCCCTGATGAGTTGGCTGTAGAGGCCCTGAACCTCCTGCGTAAATACGAGATCACGCAGTTGTTTGTGATGAATGAAGGCAAATATTTTGGGGTAATACATTTGCATGATTTGTTGAAGGAAGGCTTTATTTAAAGAGCCTGGCAATGAAATTTAAATGGCAGATTAAATGTCCGCCACAGGCGGCAGAGGCTTATGAATAAAAATCATTATGTAGCGATTATGGCCGGAGGCATTGGGAGTCGTTTTTGGCCAATGAGCCGGACCGCACTTCCCAAGCAATTCCTGGACATCCTGGGTACCGGCAAAACACTGATCCAGGATACTTTCGATCGCTACAGCAAACTGGTTCCGGAAGAAAATATTTATATCATCACCTCCAAAGAGTATGTGCAAACGGTCAGGCAGCAATTGAAAAGCCTGCCTGAGGAAAATATCCTGGCTGAGCCTTCACGCAAGAATACAGCGACCTGTATTGCATATATCGCTTTCAAACTGCTGCAAAAAAATCCAGATGCGGTAATGATGGCGGCGCCTGCTGATAATCATATCCCCGATATTGATGCCTTCCTGGTGACGGCTAAAAAAGCGCTGGAATTTGTAGATAGCATCAATGCGCTTGTTACCATTGGCATCAAACCCACTTCACCCAATACGGGTTATGGCTATATTCAACATGAAAGTCCCGAGGCTGCACCGGGTGTGTACGAGGTAAAGACATTTACCGAAAAACCCAATCTCGAACTTGCTGAAACATTCCTGGCCAGTGGAGATTTTCTCTGGAACGCCGGCATCTTTACCTGGAAGGTTAAGAATATTCTGGCGGCATTTGAAAAATACCTGCCTGAGATATACGAGGTCTTCTATGCAGAAAAAGACAAGTTCAATACCGAAGAAGAAGCTGAGGCCCTGGAGATCATTTACCCCCAATGCACGAATATCTCCATCGATTTCGGCATCATGGAAAAAGCAGACAATGTATTTGTGATCCCCGCAAGTTTTGCCTGGAGCGACCTGGGGACCTGGAACAGTGCCTGGGAAAATACAGAAAAGGATGAGCATCGAAATGCCGTAGCCGGAAATAATGTGGTGATAGTAGAGGCCAATAACTGCATGGTGCACGTGCCCAACAACAAACTGGTGATGTTGCAGGGACTTGAAGATTACATAATAGTAGACACCAAGGATGTGCTACTCATCTGCAAGCGAGATAAGGAACAAGAGATCAAGGACTACGTGGCAGAAATAAAACGAAATAAAGGGGAGAAATACCTTTGATGGTTTGAATAGAGGATTTAGATTGCGGCTGATCAGCTTTCATTTAACAAGAATTGTTGCTACCATACAGGGATCTCAGCCGCCTGTCATTTCCAAACTATCAAACTTTATACATGCTTCCCTATCCCATCAACAGCATCCTGTTTCTCGACATTGAAACAGTCCCGCAGTATCCATCCTTCCAGGATGTGCCGGAATCCTGGAAGACACTCTGGTCGGTCAAAGCCGGCTATCTCATGCGAAACAAGGAAGAAGAGACGGTGGAAACCATTTATCCCCGCGCTGGCATCTATGCCGAGTTCGGAAAAATCGTCTGCATCAGTTGCGGGTTTATCTCCGGTACGGCCGATCAACGAAAATTAACATTGAAATCGTTTGCCGGTGACAATGAAGAATTGCTATTACATGAGTTTGCCATGATGCTTGCAAAATGGTCGGGCGCTGAACAAAAACTACTCTGCGGACACAACGCGAAAGAATTTGACTTTCCCTATCTCTGCCGGCGGATGATCGTTAATCGGGTACCGATTCCTTCCATTCTTGATATGTCGGGAAAGAAACCCTGGGAAGTAAATCATCTCGATACCATGGAACTTTGGAAATTTGGGGACTATAAAAATTTTACCTCGCTAAATCTGCTTGCACATGCCCTGGGTATCGATACGCCAAAAGATGATATTGACGGAAGCGTAGTATGGGAAGTGTACTGGAAGGAAAAAAATATGCAAAGGATCGTTACCTATTGTCAAAAGGATGTGGTGACGGTAGCACAGATACTGTTGCGTATGATGGGAGAACCATTGATCAGGCCGGAAAATATCGAAGTGAGAAGCTGACCAGTTAATTCGAAAAAAATAGAATCTTTAGATATGACAAGAACAAATTATGCATCGGGATCCAAATGGGAAGACATCGTGGGATACAGCCGTGCGGTAAAAGTGGGTAATATGATCGAAGTAACAGGTACTGTGGCCAGCGGGGAAGACGGACAGACTGTGGGAGAAAATGATCCCTACGAACAAACCCGTTTTATTTACCAGAAAATAGAAAAGGTGCTGGCTCAGGCAGGCGCATCGATGAAAGATGTGGTACGCGTGAGAATGTTCGTGACAGACATTTCAAAATGGCAGGAGTATGGTCGTGCTCATAGTGAATTTTTCAAAGACATAAAACCATGTAACACGATGGTAGAGGTGAGCGCCCTGATCGAGCCTGGCTATATGATAGAAATTGAAGCCAGCGCGATAATTACCGGTTAAATCAAAATCGTATGGGGCAGGCACTTTGACTGTTGACCCGCGGCTTACAGGGATTGTCACCGCTTTGCTCATAGGTGTTGTGATCCCATACAAAACCGATCTCAGAACTTCCTGCTGTATAAGAATAAGCATTCTTGCCCACCTGTGCGTCATGCCCTACACCGACACGCAATTTGTCTTTATTGTTATCTCTCCCTGAAATATTAAATGATACTGTTAGCGCCACCGTATTCATATCCCGGAAATTGACGCTGCCACGGTACCACAAACCCACACTAACATCAACCTGGTTCTGTGTAATCTCAACACCCGCCTGGTAACTATTATTGTTGGCCTGCCTGTAACCCAGGAAAGCAAGACTGTAGGACCAGGTTTGCCCGGGGTTGGTATAGCTATACATGATATTACCACTCCACCGCACAGGAAGCTGGCTCCTGATGCTATCCGAACTGCCGGTCAGCGATTCATCGGGGCGATTGATATGATGGCCGCTTAAACCAAGCAGCAGCCTGCTGTTCTCTGTAAGGTTATAATTAAAAAACATACCCGCAGCAAAATCAGGATAAAGTTTGCCGCTGTTGATGGCAGGATCGGCAGACGAGATGGCACCAGGAATGACTCCCCGTATATCCAGTTCATCTGCAAAAACGAGTTTATCGTAGTTGATCCTGGATTGTCCTACACCAAATTGAAGCCCCCCGGTCCAAAACCACCTTGGGTTGCCACCATTTTCTGCAGCACTGGCCGTTCCGGCACAAATTGTATAGGAGTAAGAACCGTAGATCCCGGTTTTCTTAAGATAACCTTCATCACTGTTGGTAGCCAGCAGGCCGATGCCACTGTTGATACCGGGAAGAAATTTATCGACAGAAATAGCCATGTAGTTCATTTGTGAAGGTATCGACCACCATTGGCGACGATACAGCGCGCTTACCCGCAGATCATAATCACCGGTACCGGTAGCAGCCGGGTTAAGATTGATGGGCGCGAGATAGGCCTGTGAATAAACAGGATCCTGCGCCTGTACCCTCGGGTATTGCAGCAATGCCGCCATAACCAACACAGCAATATTTCTTAATAAATGTGTCTTTCTCATATCTCACTACTTGATCACCGTGATAAAACCTGCTTTTACCAATTTATTCTTTCCTGGATACAACATGCCTTTCCATTCCGTACCATTTATAAATATTCCTTCGATCTGCCAGCTATAAACGTCCTGCTGCAAAGGCTTCCCGTTCAACGTTCCATCCCATGGTACATTGGGTGATCCGTCGGCATCAAGGCTGGTTGTTTCAAATATTTTCTGACCCCAGGACGTATAGATCGTAAGCCGGTATTTCTTCAAACCTTTTGCAAGCGGTAAAAATTTACGCAGGGATTGGTTGCTGCATCCCGGACAGATCGCATTTGGTACCTGGATATAACCAGGCACATGTAATATGGTAACATTTACCGAATCCGTCGCGCTGCAACCGGCTGCAAAATCAGTTACCACCAGTTTCACATTAAATGTACCAGTGTCGCCATACTGGTAACTAACCTGTTGCCCGTTCCTTGTTTGCATGGACCTGTCTCCCATATACCAGGTATAGGTCATATTGGGTGAAGAAGGGTTCAGGTCGCGGAAACTGAACTCGTAGTTTGGCTGTTGCTGCACCAGTGCGGGGCTCACTTCGATATTTGGTACAGGAATGCCGGTAAGGGTAACAGTCCCCGTTGTCACTGCCGCGCCACAACCCTGGCCATCTTCTACTTCAAGCCGGATATCGAATTGTTCAGGCAGATTGCCGGGGCCACCCTGGAAATGCCAGCTTAATGAATTGCTATTGCCTGCCGGACTATTATTGACAAACCATTGATAGGTTAATCCTTCGCCACCACCAGCTATCGTTTCTGCCAAGAATTGAATGGTGGTATCTTTTGTGCAAACATTTATATCGCGCGGTTGGAATGTAGTAACTGGCGCGCCAATCACCGTAAATTCATAGTTTGTTGTATCACTGCAACCTTCCGCTGTATGTACCACCAGTCGTACCGCATAATTTCCTGGGTTTATATAGACATACGAAGCTGACTGGCCATCAAAATGAAATTCGCCGGGCGTCACGCTGCTGTCATAGAAAGTCCATTCCACTCGAGAAGCACCGGTTGCGTTGCCCACATTCACAGTCATATTATAGGGTGCGCACCTGGTTTCATCGATTGTTTCTATCTGTGCAGTGATTTGATTGACCACTTCAATTTGTTTCACCAAAGTATCGCGGCAAACAAACCCCGAAGTATTTGCTTTGGTCGCAACAAGTGAAATATCAAATATTCCTGCAGTACCGTAGGCATGCTGTCCACTTGCAAAATCATCGATGGCACCATCACCCCAGTGCCATTGATAGCTATCTGCATTGGCTGAGTTGTTTGCAACCATCACTGATTGACCGGTACAAAGCTGCAGTGGTGTCATCTCAAAATCCGCTATGGCATTTTCATGTGCCGTAATGGTGATTGATTGTTCACCTGTACAACCATTAATATCAGTAAAAGAAAGCAGGTATTCGGTTGTTGATAAAGGTTTTGCCACAACAGAAGCGCCGTCGGGGCTGCTAAGTGTAATTGCTGGCGACCAGGTATAGGTTTCAGCACCGCTGGCGTTTAAAATCGCACTATCACCCGAACAGATCTCCGTTGATGAAGAGTTTATGACCACATCAGGGATTCGATCCACAGTTACTATAACCGAATCAACAAAGTCGCACACGCTACCCTTCACGTGCAAAAAATATTTTATTGTCGTATCGGGAGCAGTGCCGTTGTAAACCAGGGTAGCAGTTGGGTTGGCCAGAGAAGAATCATTCAGTCCAAAAGCTGGACTCCATAGATATTCCAGGCCTGGTACTTCATCACCTCCAAGATTGATCGTCGCTCCGCTGCAAATAGTAGTATCGTTGATGACTGCGATGGTGGGCATTGGGCTAACCTCGATAGTGCGAGTGATACTATCCATACCACAGCGCTCATTACCCACATACATTTTTACAGAATAGGTCCCGGGATTTGTAAACCGGATATCTAATGAGTCCGATCCGCCTGTCCATGCCATAGGATTATTAATACTGCCATTGGTCGAACCCATTGTGCCCGATACAATAGTATACCCAGAAGATGGAGAAACCGTCCATACACTCATCCCCCTGTCCTCGCAGGTAGCATCGAAGCCTCCGGATGGTGTTATAATATTTCCGAATCCGGATGTATTGATAAGGCTCAATTCTGTGTTAACACAAGAAAGGGTATCAGAAATATACATGGTAAGCCGCGGCTTACCGGAAACATATATCGGAACCACAGATGAGCTGTTTACCCCACATGGATTTTGAACGAGTAAATATGCACCAAGCGCATTTGTATTGAGGCCGGTTTCATCATCGCTAAGATAACCACAGGAGTTTTTTAGAAACCGTTGACCGATGGTTGCAGGAGCCGGATGCTGAAAAAACTGGCCTTCAGAAAAATCATTGACATAAAATATATAAGACGTTCCAACAGAATTATCGGCTGTGTTGGACAGGTCAAATGTCAATGAATCCTGTTCACATATTTCGGTGGTACTCTGTGGGGTAATGGTACCATATGGAAAAGACCCGACGTATATAATATAGTGCTTAATACCAATACAGCCGCTACTTCCTGTAACCCGAACCGTCATAGTGGAACTGCCGGCAGGAAATTCATGTGCAATCGTATCACTAACCGGCCAGCTTGTAAATGTAGTATCAGGCGATCCATCACCCCAGGCAATAGTATAGGAACTATTGGAAGCAATCGTATTAGAACCGTTTGTAAAGCTAAATTTGAAAGAAGTCTCATTATTGCAGACACGAAAACTTGCAGTATCCCTGTAAACACCCTCCGTTACCGAGGGATCGACCTTTGTTACTGAGGCGTCGGGTACACTGCGTATGGTGACGGTATGGGTAATAGAATCCACACATGTGTTTGCGTTGGTCGCTACGAGTTTGACCTGGAAGGTTTGGGTACCCGTTCCAACAGCATCGAGATACCGATGTGTCGGGTTGGGTTCAACGCTGGCGGTACCGTCACCCAAATCCCATAGGAAAGAGAAGGGCTCCCCGTTGGTAGTGGTGTTGGTAAACTGAATTTCCTCGTTACCGCAAATATTATCCGGCGAAAAATTGAATCCCGCTAAAGGCTTCTCATCGGCTACCCTGATTATAATAAACATCGAATCAGAGAATGCACCGGAACCTACTTTTTGAAAAGTGGTATCGTATCCATTATTGTTGTAAGTGATGGTAATTGGACCCGCGCCTGTGCCAGTTGTTGGTGAGCCGTTATTGAATTGCCAGCTTATTTCTGAAGATCCCTGGGCCAGGCTTTCATATACAATAGTTCCTCCCCTGCAAACATTGATCGTATCACCATGGATCATTATTCGTCCGTTGGCGCTGATCCCTGCTACTACCTGACCCTGTACTGCGTTACACAGTACTGTTATACAACTAAAGCATAACACTGCCAGTAGTAGGGTCTTTGTAGGGTTCATGTATTGATGTCTTTGAAGGCAGGTCACCCGGCCGGGTAATCTCAGGTATTGGCTTTTACAGTTGTACCCCGCAATATTATAAAAAGGGGTATAGAAATCAACTGTTGGGTATAAATAAAAAAAGGATTAATTGTAATCAACAAAAGTGTCAATTTTGAACAACAAAAAACAGACCTTTTTTTCTGTGGCGGAAATGCCACGGCGGTATAAAATTTATTATCGGTGTATTAAGGAGTTACACGTAACTTATCTTAGTAGAATTACTTAACTTATGAATATTGAAGCGCTGCAGGAATATTGCCTTTCAAAAAAAGGGGTGGAAGAAACCCTGCCTTTTGGTCCCGATACACTCGTCTACAAAGTAGGAGGAAAAGTTTTTTTATTAACCGGATTGAACGAAGAAACACTTCAGTTTAATGTAAAATGTGATCCCGAAAAAGCCGTCGAGTTGAGAGAACAATACAGTTGTGTAACACCGGGATATCATATGAATAAAAAACACTGGAATACGGTCGTTGTAGATGGCTCAGTCCCTTACAGGTTATTAAAGGAATGGATTGATCATTCATATGAACTGGTTGTGGAATCGCTGCCAAAAAAAATTAAAGAACAGCTTATAGGAAAGAACTCCCGGTGTTAAGTCAACCATATTTTGACGGTTTCTCTTACTTTAGCCGCGAGCCATGAGGCTCAAGGCCTCAAATTTCGTGGTCAAACGATCAACCTCGAAGCTCGTAGCTTTTTGAAGCGGCATTTTAAGCATGACACGACACTAGTCTGTTCATTTTTTTTCATACGTAATTATGAGTATCGTTATAAATAGCAAATTACCCAATGTTGGTACCACCATCTTTACAGTGATGAGTGCCCTGGCTGCCGAACACCAGGCTGTAAATCTCGGCCAGGGTTACCCGGATTTCCCGATGAATGATGAACTGGTAAACCTGGTAAATGAAGCCATGAAGTCGGGTTACAATCAGTATACGCCTATGCAGGGATATACACCCCTAAGAGAGACACTATCCTCAAAAGTGAAATCCCTTTACAACACCGATGTGGATCCGGGTTCGCAAATAACGATTACACCGGGAGCCACCTATGCTATTTATACCGCGCTGACAACGGTACTCCAACCTGGCGATGAAGTCATCATTTTTCAACCGGGTTATGATAGTTATATTCCGAATGTTGAGATCAATGGTGCCGTTCCGGTACTTGTTGATCTTGAATTTCCCGAATACAAAATCAACTGGGAGGAGGTGAGGAGAAAAATAACACCGAAGACAAGAATGATCATGCTGAACAGCCCTCATAACCCGACCGGGGCGGTGCTGAGCGAAAATGATATCGCGGAATTAAGATCAGTCGTAAAAGGAACCCGTATATTGATCCTAAGTGATGAAGTATATGAACACCTGGTATTTGATAGCATATCACATCAAAGCATCCTGCGTTACCCGGATCTGCTGGAAAGAAGTTTTGTTTGTTTTTCATTTGGCAAAGTATATCACTGCACGGGATGGAAGCTGGGTTATTGTATTTCTTCACCGCAGATGATGAATGAGTTTCGAAAAGTGCACCAGTATAATTGCTTTTCCAGCCACTCGCCCTCACAGGTGGCACTTACGCGTTTTCTTCAGAATGAGGAAACATACCTGTCACTTGCTTCTTTTATGCAGCAAAAAAGGGATCATTTTATCGGATTGATGCAAAATACCCGGTTTACCTTACTTAATAGCAGCGGGAGTTATTTTATCTGCGCCAGGTATGACCGTATCAGTGATGAAAAGGATTCCGAATTGGCGATCCGCATGACCCGTGAACTGGGCGTCGCTACTATTCCTGTTTCCGCCTTTTATAAAAACGGTACCGATAATAAAGTGATCCGATTCTGCTTTTCAAAGAAAAAAGAAACACTTGAAAAGGCAGTGGAGAAACTATCCAAATTTTAATGCCGTCACCCACTTCGGTACCAGGAACATATATTTTAGGACTTCCTCCTTTTGATTCAACGTATATTATTTAACTTAATACGATGAAATGCCTGGCCGTTTTGGTACTGATCCTAAAGATGCACCTGTCCTGCTTTTGTCAATCGGATTTTACCGATACCGCTTCCGCCTGGTTTGAAGAACTAAAAATGGCGACCAGGCAAAATCTGCCATTATGGAAACAGGATATCTATGCACCTCTCCTGCTCGTTGATCCCTACACACGGAATATATATGCCAATGCACCCGATTCAAATGGGTATTTGACATTAACCGGTAATATCTACACCGGCCAATTGCCGGAAACAGTGAATATAGCTAACACAGCTATTGAATGGGCGGGACAGCATTGGGCTATGGTGATGCTTCCTTTACCTGAAAATAAAAACAGCCGTATCAATCTGTTGGTGCATGAATTATTTCATCGTTCACAAAAGCAATTTGGTTTTTTTCCTGCCAGTCCCGATAACAATCATCTTGATAAAAAAAATGGGCGTCTTTGTTTAAGGCTGGAACTCGAAGCATTGAAAAAAGCAGTGTTGGCGCCTACACGGGTGGAGCTCATAAAACACCTCACGAATGCGATTTACTTTCGAAGAGAACGTCATAATTTCTTTCCTGGAAGCGATACAACCGAGAACCTACTCGAACTCAACGAAGGACTTTGTGAATTCACCGGGTTTATGATGAGCGGGCGCGAGGGGTATGAGGCCCGGAAATATTTTGTAAAACGCATCACTGAGTTTACCAACAATATTTCTTATATCCGTTCATTTGCCTATGAAACTATCCCGGTATATGGTTTCCTTTTGAATCCTACCAAAAAAGGATGGAACAGGGAAGTTTTACAAACAACCAATTTGACTGATTTTTTCTCCAATGCTTTTATGATCCCCCCAATCGACCGTCGCCGGGATAATATCATGAGTATTGGGAAAGAGTATGGCTATACAACAATTTTGGCGGAAGAATCTGCCCGGGAACAGCAATTCCTTGAGCAATATGCCCGCTATAAGTTCCAGTTTATAGATACTGTACATATTGAAATACCCCTTATCAAAATGAATATGTCGTTTGACTATACCAGGCAATTTTCCCTGGATTCGCTTGGGATGGTTTATCCTTCTATCAGGATCACCGACGAGTGGGGCATTTTACAGGCTGAAAAGGGTGCGCTAATAAATGCGGGATGGAGCCAGGTTAATATCAGCTTTCCGGTTGCCATCAACGGGGAAAAGATAGAAGGTGATGGCTGGACCCTTGAGTTGAATTCTTCATTCACCCTTGAAAAAGATGAAGTTACGGGTAACTACCGGGTGAAAAGATCGGAAGAATAGTTTTTTTCAACACGAATTTTTCAGGAAAAAACGTTTTAAAACGAGGTTTTACACCTTGAACCCCGACGAAATTCATCAAACTTAGTGGGACAATTTAAAAACAGCTTTTATAAAAAGCTATCATATCTAACCTTAAAAAATTGTCCCAATGATATTTTTGAGAGCCGTACATATGTACCAATTCCTGGGCGCCCTGGCAAGTTGCTATTTTAGCTATACTCATATCCATGAAACCATCCTGCCGCTATGCGCGAGTATTTTAGTCACCCTGTACCTGGGGATCCTGTTTTTCATCCGAACGCATAGCCGTCTTTTTTACAGTATGATCATTTTGCATTTCCTGCAGCTCATTTCCATTAAGACTGCAGCTTTTGGATATCTCGCCAGCCTGGGGGTAGGCCTTTATATGCAATTTAATGTCGATCATTTTTCCCTATACCAGTACTTAGCCACCATTGCCATTTTTGAGTTCCTGCCCACTACGCCCACGCAGCCAGCGTCGATCGGCATAAATATCCTCGTCTTTATCATGCTATTGTTTCTGTCGCTGACAAAAGAGCGAAAGGTTGTACCACTTTATCGGAGATAATGCTACCTGACTACAACCCTGCTTTAGCACTTATCTCAAGCATACGATCGATAGGCTTTCTGGCATCGATCCTTAATGCTTCATCCATAATGATCTCGGGTGTTTCGTACTCCATGCAGAGGTAAAGCTTTTCGAGTGAATTGAGCTTCATATGAGGGCAGTCATTGCAGGCGCAACTATTATTCGGTGGAGCCGGAATAAATGTTTTATGTGGTGAAGCCTTCATCATCTGGTGAAGGATACCCGTTTCTGTTGCGACGATGTATTCGTTCGAAGGATCAGTTTGGGTAAATTTCAAAAGGCCTGTTGTAGAACCGATATAATCCGCCATCTGCAATACCGGTTCTTCACATTCAGGATGAGCGATAAATTTCGCATGCGGATGTTTTACTTTAAGCTTTGTAATTTTTTCCAGGCTAAAAATTTCATGTACCATACAGGCACCGTTCCAAAGCAGCATATCCCTACCGGTAACTTTGTTGATATATGCGCCAAGATTTTTATCCGGCGCAAAAATCATCTTTTGATCTTTTGGAAAGCTATCAACGATGATCCTGGCATTGCTACTTGTCACGATCACATCACTCAGCGCTTTAATTCCGGCACTGCAGTTGATATAACTCACAACCACATGATCCGGATGTTGTTCTTTGAATTTCCTGAACAGGGGTGGTGGACAACTATCGCTAAGCGAACAACCTGCTTTCAGATCCGGGATTACCACTTTTTTTGTCGGATTAAGTATCTTGGCCGTTTCCGCCATGAAGTGTACTCCCGCAAAAACGATCATGTCGGCTGTAGTCTTTTCAGCCTGCTGGGCGAGCCCCAGGCTGTCGCCGATATAATCAGCTACATCCTGTATATCAGGCTCCTGGTAATAGTGAGCCAGCACCACTGCATTTTTTTCCTTTTTCAGCCGGTCGATAGCCGCGAAAAGGTCAAGCGTGGGATCCAGGTCTATGTCGAGAAAACCACGAGTTCCCACCTCAGCCGCTGCCGCAGCGATATCGGGGTTTTTTGACTGCAGTAGAGATGCGAATTTGTCCATGGCTCGAAATTTTTTATTGAATCCGGTAAGAAGTCATTTGATCGGGGTAGCAATATTGCATCAGCTTTTCCAAATTTTAAAAAACATTTTCAACAGCCCCTTTTGTATTATAATAAATGTATTAATACAATATTCTTAAAAAAAGGCTATTATTATTAAGCCTGTGAATTGGTGGAAAAGAGCCTTCGCAAAATTATTGTTTTTTCAATATTCACATTTTAAACACGATAATCCACAAGCTTGTTCGCGGATGGTATTGGTTTTTGTAACTATTTCCACATTGCTGTGAAAATGCCGAAGGGTAAAAAAAGAGGTTTTGTAAGCTATGTATTTTGTGAATATGTATTGAATAACTCAAAGGTCTGACCCATCAGCCGGTTTTTTTTAGGGTACCCGGGAAGTTAACGGCAAATGATTCTATTTCATGTTCACGTTTCACGAGGGATTATTAACATTTTAATGACGATATTCACAGGCCTTTGTGAGCAAATTCCAGGACCAGGCCAGTTGCAGTTGACAGCTATTGTAGTGAATTCAGAGCTTATCAACAGGTTTAACCGTACTAATGGCGCCGTGCTGGTGAAGTTCAAATCATTTAATTTTATCCCTAAAAATTGCTCTATGAAGTATCTAAAACTAGCGTTGATCGTAATATTTACCTGTACCGTGTCAATGGCAAAGGCAGGCGAAGGTATGTGGCTGCCTTTGCTGCTGGAAAGACTGAACGAGAAGGAAATGAAAAGTATGGGGATGAAGATCAGCGCAAAGGATATATATAGTATTAATAAAGGAAGCCTGAAAGACGCGATTGTAAGTTTTGGCGGATTTTGTACCGGCGAGGTAATCTCATCGAAGGGGTTATTATTAACTAACCATCACTGTGGATTTGATGTCATTCAAAATCATTCCACGCTCGACCGCAATTATATCCGGGATGGATTTTGGGCTAAGAATAATGCTGAGGAACTGGTTAACCCGGGTCTGTATGTCACTTTTATTGTTAGGATAGAAGATGTAAGCAAACAGGTACTTAATGGTGTGACCAGGGAAATGAATGAGCGGGAACGCCAGTCGCTAATAGACAGGAATGCGAATGAGGTATTGAAAGCAGTTAAAAGGGAAAACTTTCAGTCGGTATTTATAAGGCCATTTTTTGAAGGCAACCAATATTTTGCTTTTATCACCGAGACGTACAATGATATTCGCCTGGTAGGTGCGCCTCCTTCCTCGATCGGAAATTTTGGAAAAGATACCGACAACTGGATGTGGCCACGTCATACAGGTGACTTTTCGATGTTTAGGATATATGCAGGAAAAGATAATAAGCCGGCCGCTTATTCCCCCGACAATGTGCCTTATGTTCCAAAGAGATCTTTGTCAATTTCGCTGGATGGTGTTGCTGAAAATGATTTTACTATGGTTTTTGGATTTCCAGGCAGGACAATGGAATACCTGCATTCATCTGCCGTGGAACAAATTGTGGAAGTAAATGACCCGGCTAAGATCGCGATTCGCGACAAAGCGCTGGCTGTGATAGATGAGTTTATGCGTAACGATGAAGAAATCAAGATCCAGTACGCTTCAAAATATGCGAGTATCAGTAACTCCTGGAAAAAATGGCAGGGCGAAATCCTTGGCCTGACCCGCAGCAACGCGATCGCTAAGAAAAAAACTTACGAAAAAGAATTTCAGAAAAGAGTGGATGCAAATCCGCAATGGAAATCGGTGTATGGCTCTATCCTGGGCGATCTTGAATCAGCATATGGTGAACTGAAAAAATATGGATTGGCGAGAGATTATTTCCTGGAGATCAATAGTAAGATCGAACTGTTTGCCTTTGCCGGGCAGCTCAATAGCCTGGTGAATGCTTTTGAACAAAATGGGGAGGCGGGATACAGACAGCAACTTGACAAAGTGAAGTTAAAGCTTGAAGAACTCTACAAGGAGTTTAATGCTACGGTAGATAGCAGATTGTTTTCCGTATTAATTGAAATGTACCTCAAAGATCAGCCGTCGGAATTTGTATCGTCTTATGCAAGTAACCTGCGCAATCCCCAGGATGCCGCAGACATGGGCATTGAGAAAATGACAAGCATGATCTACCAGGAGAGTCCATTAATCTCTAATGATAAAATCCGGAAATTATACCTGGATAAATCGCCCTCGGAAGCGGTGGGATTGATTAAAGCAGATAAAGCAGTAAGGTTGTATCTGGATATGGTAGAAACGTATAATAAACAGGTAGCGGCAAAGCTGAACCCAATTCAAGCAAATATCAACCAATTGCAACGAACTTACATGCAGGCACAAATGGATGTAATGAAAGAAAAGAAATTCTATCCCGATGCAAACAGTACTTTACGGCTTACTTATGGTAATGTGAAAGGATATCAGCCAAGAGATGGGGTGAAGTATGGCTTTTATAGTTATATGGATGGGATCATGGAAAAGTACAAACCTGGTGATTATGAGTTTGATGTACCGGAAAAACTCAGAGAGTTATATGAGAAAAAAGATTTTGGACCCTATGGCAGGAATGGAAAAATGACGGTTTGTTTTATTGCATCTAATCACACAACAGGTGGCAACTCGGGCAGTCCGGCCCTGGATGCGTATGGGAATCTTGTGGGGCTCAATTTCGACCGGGTCTGGGAAGGTACGATGAGCGATATCAACTATGACCCTTCCATTTGTCGTAATATAATGGTCGACATCCGATACGTATTGTTCATCGTCGATAAATATGCCGGTGCCGGCCATTTGATCAAGGAGATGAAACTTGTTCACCCTAAAAAGAAATAAAAACCATTGATAACAAACTGATAATTTATTAATGTTTATAATAATACATCGACTTGATGACCCTGCGCTGAAATGCCAATAGCTCCGTTCGTTAAATGAATAATGCCAAACAGCGATTTTGAGCCGTCGGAGCTGATAGACAGGCTAATTTACCGCTCTAAGGGGGTTGGGGTTTCCTTTTAATTACCCTATTTTTGCCTCCCTTTTAAATCTTACATATTAATATGTCAGTTATTCAGAGTATCCAGGAGAAGTATGCAAAACTGATGGCCGTAGTGATTGCTATTGCCCTACTCACATTTGTGGTCATGCTTGCCTTTGAAAATGGAGGTAGTTTATTTTCGGGAGGCCGGGTTACATCAGTGGGTTCCATCAATGGTGAAAGTATAAGCGCGATCGAGTTTGATAAATCTATTGACCGCCAGGAAGCTATGATGGAGCAACAAGGTTACCCAAGTGGTGCCGCAACCCGTCAAATGGCTATCGAAAATGCATGGCGCCAGGAAACAGCCCGCGTAGTGATGTTGACCGAACTAGATAAGCTCGGTATGCAGCTGGGCAAAAGAGAAATGGGTGATGTTCTTTATGGTGAGAATGCCCCCCAGGATCTGAAGCAACAGTTCACCGATCCGCAAACCGGGATCTTTAATGCGCAGCAGGCAAAACAACAGATCGACCAGATGCTGAAAAGCAAGCAGGTGCCTGAAGAACAAAAACAACAGTTCAATGAATACGTCGCTCAGCTGGAGTTGATGCGTTTGACGGAGAAATACAACTCAATGCTTACTAATAGCAGCAATTTCCCCAGGTGGTTCATTGAAAAGCAAAATGCTGACGCCAGCCAGTTAGCCAGTATTTCACTGGTTCGCGAATTTTACTCAGCCGTTTCCGACAGCACTGTGAAGGTGACAGATAAGGAGATTGCAGATTATATCAATAAACATAAGGATGACTTTAAGCAAGAAGAGTCACGCAGCATTTCATATGTAGCGTTTAGCGCCTTGCCTACTGCAGAAGATACAGCTGCGGCAAGAGAAAGGCTGCTCGCACTCAAACCAGGATTAGACTCGGTTCACGATGTGAAACAATACCTCGAAAGCCAGGGTGTAACCACTTATTACGATAGCTATATAAATGGCAAGCACATACAAGTTCCCCAAAAGGATTCGATATTCAAAACGCCTGTTGGCCAGGTCTACGGACCATACCTCGATGGTGGAACTTTCACCATGGCCAAAGTGGTTGGAGCAAGGACGCAGCCCGATACAGTGAAAATCCGCCATATCCTGGTAGCCACTTCACAGCGCGATCCACAGTCGGGCCAAATGTTTCCCACCCGTGACTCTGCAACAGCAAGAAACCTGATTGACAGCATCCAAACCGCGATTCGCAATGGATCTTTATTTGATACCGTGGTTGCTAAGTTATCGGATGACGAGGGTAGCAAGGATAAAGGCGGTGTATATGAAAATGTAACTGCTGGTAGCATGGTGCCAGAGTTCAATGATTTTATTTTTGGAAACCCCACCGGTACAAAAGGTGTCGTTAAAACAGATTTTGGTTATCACTACATCGAGATCTTATCTCAAAAAGGAAGTTCTCCGGCTTACAAGATCGCCTATATCGCACAGCCAATTGATGCCAGCCAGGAAACCGATGCGAATGCAAGCAATGAGGCAACCTTATTTGCAGGCAATAGCCAGTCCAGGAAGGCATTTGATGAAAATGCTGAAAAGCTTAAAGACAAAGGGATTAATAAATCATTCGCACAGGATATCAAGCCAAACGATTTTCAGATCATGGGTCTGGGTGCTTCCCGCGCTTTTGTAAGAAGCATTTATGATGCTGATCTCGGTGAAGTATTGCAGCCTGAACGGGTTGGTGAAAATTATGTAGTGGCCATGGTAACCGAAGTCAATAAAAAAGGGACGCAGAGTGTTGAGCAGGCACGGATACTTGTAGAGCCTATCCTGCGTAACCAGAAAAAGGCGGAGCAGATATCAAAAAAACTTGGAACTATCACGACGCTTGAAGCCGCGTCTGCCGCATTGGGTGGAAAAACCATTGAGAATGTAGACAGCCTGCGCATGACAGGTTCGCAATCGAATATTGTGACAGCTGAGCCAAAAGTGATTGGGGCAGCATTTAACCCGGCCAACAAGGGTAAAGTAGTAACAGAGGCCATTCCTGCTAATAGCGGTGTGTACGTGGTAAGGGTCAACAACGTAACTGCAACAGCTGTTGCCGATGCAAATGTGGCTGAGCAACGCAAATCAAGGTACCAGGATGCGAAAATGAGGGGTGCTTATCCGCAGCAGGTACTGATAGAAGCTGCTACAATTAAGGACAACCGGAGTAAATTATATTAATCTGACTTCAACTAATACTAACTGTCAGTCCTGCCTTTTTAGGCGGGACTTTTTTTATCAAACAACAGGCAAGCTTATGTGTTATTATATTTATACTCTCAAAAACAGGCATGAGTGAACCGATAATCAATAAAGTGGCGGAAAGCGGGATTATAACGATAGACCCGGCTTCCTTTGTTCCAACAGGTGAGACAGTCGTCTTTGACCTGAAGGATTACTTGTTTATGGGCCTGATCCTAAAGGAAAAGGACTTTCGCGAGTCGCTGAAAGCGCTGGATTGGGAACAATACCGCGATAAAAATGTGGCACTCTTATGTTCTGCTGATGCCATAGTCCCGGCATGGGCGTATATGCTGGTCGCGTCCAATCTGCAACCGGTAGCCCGGGATTTTGGGATGGGCGACGAGAGTGAATTGCAAAAGCAGCTTTTCCTGAAAAATATTGCAAAGCTGGATATCAGGACGTTTGAAGATAAGCGGGTCGTGATCAAAGGGTGCGGTGATATTCCTATTGGCGACTATGTATATATGGAGCTAACCAGGTTGTTGAGACCCGTGGTCAAGAGCATCATGTATGGAGAACCCTGCAGTACCGTACCGGTATATAAAAAACCGATGCAGAAATAGTTGAGTTTTATCGTTTGTAGGATATCAAAACCATCCTCTTTTCTTAAAAGCATATATCATCCAAACGGGTATGATAAGCATGATCGACACTGCGATCCAGAAACCATATTGATTGTGTAAGTATGGAACGGTGTCAAAGTTCATCCCGAAAATTCCTCCTATGACGGTTGCCGGCGCCAGCAGGCAGGTCACGATCGCCATCACTTTCATCACTTCATTCATTTTCAGGTTTACATTGTTGATATAAAGGTCCTGCATACTCACCATGATATCGCGATAGTTTTCCGTCAGGTCGATCGCCTGTATGATATGATCGTAAATGTCTTTATAGTACTTGGTGTTGCGATCATCAAGCAACTCACTTTCACTTCGTAATATACCATTCACCAGGTCGCGTACGGGAACTGTATTACGTTTTAACACGATGAGCTCCTTACGCAGTTGGTTTATCTTTGCCAGCGATCTTTTATTGCTGTTGCGAATTACTTCTTCTTCCAGGGCTTCGATCCTGTCGCCCAGTTTTTCCATGACCAGGTAATAGTTATCCACGATCATATCCAGCATAGAATAGCAGAGATAGTCGGCGCTTCGCTGGCGGGCCTTACTGGTAGCCATTTTCAAGCGCTCCCGGAGAGGATTAAAAACATCACGGTTGGCGTCTTCCTGGAATGTAACTACAAAATCACGGCCCAGGACAATGCTGATCTGCTCCTGTTCCACCGTCTGCTTGGTGTCGTTATAATACAGCATGTTCAAAAGGCAAAACATAACGCCTTCCACTTCATCCATCTTTGGTCGTTGGTTGATGCTTAGAATATCTTCGATCAGCAGTGGGTGAATTTCAAAATGGCTGCAAAGCGATTCCACGTCTGCTTTCCGCAGCCCGTCGATATTGATCCAGCTGATCCGTTTACTGGATTTATAGGTAAAGGTTTCCTCAATTTTCGATAAACGTTTTTCTTCGAGCGTGTTTCCATCATAGTCAAACGCATATATCACCACGTCCTTTGCCTCTTCCCTTTGCGGAATGACAGTGGGATTGACGGATAGGATCTCTTTGGTACGCTGGGTGCCGAAAAGGTTTGGGAGATATAAATACCTGAGGTATCTCTCCGGTTTCAGATTGACATTCATTTAAGAAAGTTAGTAAAGAATAGTAAGAAAAGATGTTAAGGAGGGATGGCTTAATTTTAAGCAAGGACCAAAAGCAGTATTATGGCAAAAAAAGCCGATAATCAAGGTAAGCGTTCGTCGGTAAGTCTTTGGGCTATGCTCAAAATGACCTTGGCCGAGTTGAAAAAGAACGATCCGCTCCGGATGTCTGGCGCCACAGCTTTCTTCACCACTTTTGCGCTGCCACCGATCCTGTTGATATTATTCCAGTTATTCAGCCTGTTTCTTAACAAAAGGCTTTTGGGCCGTGAGATGATGGAATTGTTCACAAATACATTTGGTAAGGATGGAGCAGGGCAGGTTTTGCAGACAGCGCGTGGTTTTTACAAGCTGGCCAGCAGGTGGTATATTGCCGCCGGAGGATTTCTATTCCTGGTCTTTGTTGCTACAACACTTTTTGGGGTAATAAAAAACTCATTGAACGATATATGGAAGATCGGCGTGAAGGAGAAGCCTGGCTTTTTATTCAATTTGAGGCTAAGGGCTCGTTCGCTTGGGGTGATACTAGTGGCTGGCATATTGTTCCTGGCGGGGATTCTGCTGGATAGTTTTGAACTGATAGCCGGTAATTATATGGAAGAGCAATGGTCCAACATGGGAAAATATTTTACCGGCGCCTTGAATGAGATCGTAAGTGCGGTGATCGTGACGGCTTGGTTTATCGTGCTGTTTCGTTACCTGGCGGATGGTCGCCCATCCTGGCGCGTGGCCACCGCGGGAGGATTGCTCACGGGTCTTTTATTTTCTATCGGGAAGGAAATCTTATCCATTGTGATGAGTAATAGTAATCTCAATACGATCTATGGCGCATCTGGTTCTATTGTTTTGATCCTGCTGTTTGTTTTCTATTCGTCGTTTATTTTATACTTTGGGGCCGCGTTTGTAAAAGTCTATTCTGAGAGCATTGGCGACCCGCCAAGGCTTATCAACAAGGCGTATCGCTACAGGATGCAGGCGGTTGCAGAGAAAGAAGCCTGATCATTCATACAGGTCGCCATGTGAAGCGAGTATTTCACGATACTTATTAAAAAGTTTGGTTTTCGAAATAAACCCGATAAATTTCCGATCACCATCAAGCACGGGTAAATGCCAGCTTTGGGTAGCGTCGAACTTCTCCATTACTTCATGCATTTTTTGGTCGATGTTTATAGTGGCCGCTGGTTTCTTTAGCAACGACCCGATCGACAGACTGTCGAATAGTTCGGGTTGAAATAAATATTGTTTGATATCATTGAGTTCGATAATTCCGGAAAAATGGCCTGAAGCGTTTTTGACTGCAAAGACGATTTTATCGCTTTTCTTAATTAATTCTACCAGGTCACGCAGTTTGTGATCAATAGGAATGACGGCAAGCTTATCCTGCAGGAGCTCTTCAAGTCTCATGGTGGTAAGAATATTTTTTTCTTTCCGATGAGTAAAAATTTGTCCCTCCAGCGCCAGTTGCTTTGTTTCCATCGAAAATGGCTCATAGCTTTTAACGATAAAAAAAGAAATGGACGAAACAAGCATGAGTGGGATAAATAGTTCATAGCCATTTGTGATCTCGGCGATTAAGAAGATAGCTGACAAGGGACAGTACATAACGCCACTGAGTACGCCAGCCATACCTACCAGGCTGAAGTTGCCTTCCGGCATTTTTAGCCAGCCTGTAATATTGATAAGTTTGGATAAGAAATATCCAAGGAATGCTCCAGCGAATAAAGAAGGCGCAAAGTTGCCACCATTACCGCCGCTACCTATTGTAATAGCCGCAGCAATAGGTTTCAACAGAACGATCAAGCCGGCAAATATTACCAGGGACCAGTTTTCATCCAGGAAACTCAGCATGATATTGTTATCATTTAACAAACCGGGATTTCCTCCAGCCACCTCCTTCACAACATCGTAACCTTCACCAAATAGTGGTGGAAAAAAGAAGTATAAGCTAACAAGAAATAGACCACCAATTATCGCCTTTGCATAGGGATTTAATTTCCAGCCATGGATCTTTTTCTCTGACTTCTTAAAAACCCGGGCATAATATAAGGCTGTAAAGCCCGCCATTACGCCGAGAAGAATATACAGGGGCACATTGCGGTAGTTGAAATTTTCCTGAAGGATAAAATTAAAAAGAAATGATTCCTGCAGGATGATGCGCGAGCACAAGGCACCTACAACAGATGAAATGATAAGCGGGATAAAATAACTTACGACAATAGCCTCGGTAAGCAATACTTCGATAGCAAAAATAACGCCTGCGATAGGCGCATTGAATACTGCTGCAATACCCGCGGCTGCACCACACCCGATCAGTAGTGTACGCTCCCGGTAGTCAAGATCGCTTATGCGGGCAATATTGGAACCGATAGCCGAGCCTGTCGATACGATGGGGGATTCGAGACCTGCGGAACCTCCGAGTCCAACCGTGAAGGAACTTGTGATCACGTGCTGGTAGGTATGACGCAGCGCAATAAATGAAGATCTGCCAGCTATAGCGCGAAGGACCATGGCAATGCCTCTTTCAAAGTATCCTCCAAAAAACCTTTTTACAATAATTACGGTTATCAACAATGCTGCCACAGGAAAAAATAAGTAGGCATAACGACTTATATCCATTTCTTTAATCGACACCTGGAGGTGATGCACCAGCGTTTTTAATAATACAGCAGTCAATCCCGAAGCCAGTCCGACCAAAGTGGCAATGATGATAATATATTGTACGCGGCTGATCTTTGTACGAAGGAAGAGAACGATATATTGGTATGGCTTTTTTAATAAACGCATATAGTCTATCGGAAATAAATAATAAGTAAAGATAAGCTCCGATAACTAATAGGGAATTCAACATACCAGTCAAAAGGTTTAAATGAAAAGAGTATCAGTTCTATAATCGAGGGAATGGTTAGGAGGAATCACGTTATCACAGAAGTGATATTTTACGATCGCAGTTGTGCGTTTGATTTGTGAAGGCGTAAAAATACTTTTTGCTGAAACGTCGCAGTGAATTAAACGGGTGCCGGGAGAGTGAGTATGCAAAATAGATCTTTTCAAAATCGATCAATTGACAATGAGTTTTGGCGTAGATTCATAATCCCTGCGGGGCCCTCCCTCCCCCGCCTCCACCTCCATGAACCTGATGACCTGTGTAAAAGGTAATATCCCCGGGAATATGCACCCGATTATACTACAGATTCCAACAAATCAACCTGAAGTTGTTCAGCTAAATCAACCAGGCGTAAACCTTCAACGAAAGCCTATGCCTTCAAAAAAAAAGAATCAATTTTTTGGTAAATATCGTTTGCATGCGATGCCAAACCATGGGGAAAAGACGTTCTTAAAATAGAAAAAAACGGCGGCATTAAAGCATGCCCTTTGCCCTTGCCAGATCCTCCGGCGTATCGATAGCCAGGCTCTTGAAATCAACCAGGGCCATGCGTATCGGAACACCATTTTCAAGGTAACGCAACTGTTCCAATTTTTCTGCCTGTTCCAATACCGAAGCCGGCCACTGCGTGAAATTAAGTAAGGCTTCTTTTCGAAATCCATATACACCAATATGGAGATAATGGGCTGTATGGATACTTGTATTGGCAACATGAGGTATTACACTACGACTAAAATATAAAGCATCATTGTTTTTGTTTACCACCACTTTTACAGAACTGGTTTTTGATACGTCTTCATCCGCTGTAAATTTCCGCATCAGGGAGCCTACCATTACCGAGGGATCATCAAACAAATGGACAAGCCTGGCCAGGGGTTCTTTCTGAATAAATGGCTCATCGCCCTGTACATTGATGATCACATCCACATCGAGTTCTTCAGCTGCCTCTGCAATACGGTCGCTCCCGCTTTCATGTGGTCGTTTACTCATCATTGCCACGCCGCCCTGAGACATGATCTCGTTGTATATGATATCGCTGTCAGTTACAACGATCACCTTATCAAAAAGCTGGGTGGCCACCGTAGCATCATAGGTGTGACTAATCACGGTTTTGTTACCCAGTATCTGCATCAATTTAGCTGGAAACCGCGAAGCAGCGTAGCGGGCGGGAATCATGGCAATTTTTTTCATGCTGCAAAACTAGGAATCCAGTTTCTGAAATGGCTTTTTAAGGAGAGAAATAAAGTCTTCGTCTTTCTCATTGGGATAGTACCGGTCGAGACCGTAGCGGATATCCTTTGTGTCCAGTTTCATGAAAGTTCCCAACAGGCGGTCCCAAATGGAAAAGACAGCTCCGTAGTTGCTGTCCGTAAATGGCTGTTTCCAGTGATGATGGACCTTGTGCATATTGGGAGAAACAATTACATAACTCAGGATGCTGTCCAGCCTTTTTGGCAGGCTGATATTAGCATGTGTAAAGGCTGTGGTAAGGACGACCAGCGTTTGATAGATCATCACACTATACACAGGCGCACCGGAAACAAAGATCAGCAACAGGAAAAAAACACCCCTGAGCAGACTATCACCGGGGTGATGGCGCAGTCCGGTAGTTACATCTACATTATTATCGCTATGATGTATAAGATGAAAACGCCAAAGCACACTTACTTTATGCATGACCAGGTGTACCAGCCAGCTGCTGAAATCCAGTGCCAACACGCCAATTAGTATTGACATGCCAATACCTGCATTGAACCAGTAAACCATACCGAAGTTCTGGTGCATACACCAGTCAGACAACTTTACAATAAGTATAGCCAGCAGGGTATGTATGACCAGGTGGAGGAGTGTAAACCCAAAGTTTACGACTGCATGTTTAAACTTTGTTTTTTTGTAGCGCAGGGGCAGCAGGGGAATAGCCCCCTCAATGATCCAAAAAATGAGAAGACCACCAACCAGGATCGCCATGCGCTCCAGCGGTCTTTCTTCCAGCGTTGAAAAATAGCTAACCAGATTTTCCCACATACGTCCCGGTTTCCGGATTATTCAGAAATTGTAAATTACTAAAAAATAGACTAAGTATCCTGGAGGAAAATGCGGGTGTATCAGCTATCGGTTTGAACGTCCGGGTCAAAGCCCTGGACTATTTCCCTGGCGCGTTCCAACTGGCTCTCGGCTACCATGAGTTTGATGCCACCAATGGCATTGGAAAGAAAAGGATCGATAGTAACGCTATATTCATCTTGCAGATAACAATTGATATACTCATCCTTCAATCTCCCCAATAAAATGTGGGCCGGAATATAGTTGTCAAAGGAACAAAGCACTACATATTTCATCTCACCTGGTTAAAATAAAAAAGCTCTCTACACAGAGAGCTCAAAGTTCCTGATAAAAAAAATATCATTTATTGATTTAACATCAGCGGCATCACCAACATCAGCATTTCTTCATTCTCATCCTGGTCAACAGGCTTTATAAGACCTGCCTTGGTAGGCGTAGATAATTCAATGTTTACTTCATCGCTATCGGCTGCAGATAACATTTCGATCAGAAATTTGGCATTGAACGCTATCACCAGGTCTTCACCATTGTACTGACATACCATTCTTTCCGTTCCTTCAAAGCTGAAATCAACATCCTGCGCGGCGAGTTGAAGTTCACTGCCGCTGATACTCAGGGCCACCTGGTTGGTACTTTTATTACTAAAAATGCTGACCCTGCGTAGCGCACTCTGGAAATCATTTTTATTAACAGTCAGCCGGTATGGGTTATCGGTTGGTATGACTACTTTATAATCCGGGAAACGCGCATCTATCAGGCGACAACTCATTTGAGTTGTACCGTGTGTTACAAAAAGGTGGTTGCTGTTATAACTGATCGTCAGTTCATCCTCATTAAAAGGTATGGCTGATTTCAACAGGTTGAGCGGCTTGCGGGGGACGATAAAGCTGTCGGTTTTGGGACAGGATACGTCTTTGCGTTTATAACGTACCAGCCTGTGGGCATCCGTAGCGACACATTGCATACCTTTTTTATCAAGTTCGAAATAAACGCCTGTCATCGCAGGACGCAGATCGTCATTACTGGTTGCAAATAATGTTTTATTGATAGAAGTGATCAGCGCAGCTGCCGTGAGTTGGAAGGTTGTAGTATCGTCTGCAGCCGGTGCTTTGGGGAAGTTGTCCGGATTTTCTCCCATCACTTTATACTTACCGTTGTCACTAGTGATCTCGATACCAAAGTTTTTATCAATATTGAATGAAAGCGGCTGATCAGGAATATTCTTCAATGAATCCAACAGGATCTTTGCAGGAATACAAACCCGCCCGCTATCTTTCGCTTCAATATCGAGCTGTATCCTCATTACTGTTTCCAGGTCCGTAGCTACTACCGTGAGCTTACTTTTTTCGATTTCGAATAAAAAATCCTCGAGAATGGGTAATACAGTATTAGCGTTGATCACACCGGCTATATGCTGCAGTTGTTTCAGTAAAGTGGACGAGCTTACGATAAATTTCATATACAAAATTGAATGTGGCGAAACTACTGATTTTTAATATATCGTCAATATTCAGCTACCCCCAGTTTGACCACCCACTGCAGGGAATTGACCCGATATTCTTTTATTAACTTGCCGGCGGTAATTATCCACAGTTTCAGTCATGGCAACCTATAAAAAGCAGCTAAGTCCCGAACAGGCCCTTCAAAAACTCAGGCACTACTGTGGTTACCAGGAACGCTGTCACAGGGAGGTGACGGATAAATTGTATAGCCTCGGCGTCCGGAAAAATGATCAGGGTGAGATCATCGCTTCCCTGATCAGCGACGGTTACCTCAACGAGGAACGATTTGCCCGGGCCTTTGCCGGTGGAAAATTTCGGGTGAATGGATGGGGCCGGGTTAAGATAAAATACGCCCTAAAGCAAAAGCAGGTCAGTGAATATTGCATCCGGAAAGCACTGTCAGAAATAAAAGAGCAGGATTACCTTGACAAACTTCAAAAAATCACCGCGGAAAAATTTGCATCGCTAAAAGGAGAGCAATACCTGGTTCGCAGGAAAAAGACAGCTGATTTCCTGATTCAACGCGGATTTGAGCCAAACCTGGCAGAAGCTGCTATTAGCATGATCACTAAAAAGGATGAGTGAGCCTCCAACACCGGGGGTTCGGCTTATCTTTATAATCGTGTAATCTTTAAAAAGTCGAAATGAACCAGTCCCTGGCGATCAGCCTTATCCAAAGTCATCTCCATTGGGAGGACAAAGAAGCCAACCTTCGCATGTTTGAGGAAAAGATCGTCGGCATGGTTGAGAGAACGGAAGTGGTTTTTTTGCCCGAAATGTTTAGCACCGGGTTTAGCATGAATCCCTCCCTGCTCGCAGAAACAATGGATGGCGAAACTGTAAACTGGATGAAACGAATATCAGCCAAAAGGAAAATCATCCTCGCAGGCAGTCTGATCATCCAGGAAAATGATCAATTCTACAATCGTCTGATTTGGACCTTACCAAACGGCCGGTTAGGCATATACGATAAACGGCACCGGTTTGCCTACGCCGGCGAGGACCAGCACTATACATCCGGTCATAAGCGGCTTATCTCATCTGTGAATGGGTGGAAATTTAATATGCAGATATGTTATGATCTGAGATTTCCCGTATGGGCGCGACAACAATTGACCGCGGGAGCGCCAGAGTTTGATGTGCTGGTTTATGTTGCCAACTGGCCAGATAAGAGAATACTTGCCTGGAAAACACTATTGCAGGCAAGGGCGATAGAAAATCAATGCTACGTGGTAGGTGTAAACAGGGTTGGCAAAGATGGAAATGATATCAGCTATAATGGCAACAGCATGGTTGTAAACCCGATGGGTGAAATCCTGTACAATAAGGAAAATGATGAAGATGTTTTTACCATAACCCTCTCACGCGAAAGACTTGAGGAGACCAGGCAAAGATTTCCTTTTTGGAAAGACGCCGACCGGTTTTTAATTATGGATGATGACGGGATGCCAACTATGGATTGATCCGGCTCTGCCCGGTTTCTTTATCTCTTCTGATCAACTCCATGGCGGTTTCAAGTTTATAATCGATCCCACGCATGATCGCTTCTATCGTAGGCTTGGATATGATTTCCGGTTGTATGCCTTTACCGGTTTTGGGATAATCCTTATCAATCACCAGTCGAAACAGTGGTAAGCGAAACCTCACCCTTGTTTCAGGCAATGTAACATCAGGGATTAGCCAGGCAGAATTTCCATAAGCGCCGCCACCGGTTTCCTCTCCTACAATGGTTACATTATCCTGTTTTTTTAAGGTCCCTGCGAATAAAGTGGTAGCTGAAAATGAATTTCCACCAGTAAGGATATACACTTTCCCATCATAGTGATTTCTTTTCTTTGGCTTGAACAGTGTTTTTTCAAAATACCTGAAATGGTAATTTCCATCAGATTTCCGGCGCGTGAAAAAAGTCATGAACAGGCGGTTGAAGAAATCATTTTTGATATAACGGCTGTATTTTTTTCTTTTTGCGATCGCGTACAATGAGTCGGCAACTTTAAAGCGATGATCGGAAATATACCGCGTCAGAAAAGTGGAATTGGTGACGCTGCCGCCACCATTAGCCCTGACGTCGATGATGAGGTGACCGATTTCATTCTTTCTCAAATTCTTAAATGAACGTCTGAAAAAACCTTTCAACCCATAACCACGTCCGAAAGAGTTCAGGTCCATCATGGCAGTATGATTGACCGAATCGATTTTTAACAGCCGGACCGAATTCTTGCGGATCATTCTTCTTTCCCTGCGTGAAGGCTGAGGCACGCTTCTGATAGCCCGGATGGCCGCCCTGCTGGCGGTGTCGGACAGGGGACGGTAAGTTTTTAATGCCGTATGTCTTGTTTGCCCGGTGCTGTCGACATACTCAATATTGTAAACTGGTGCGTTACCGAATATAGAGGTGTAAAGCGAACCAAAATAACCGCGATTACTCAGGGCCTGGTATTTATGTGTGGTATTGTAGCCATCGGTCGAAATATATTTGAACAGGGTATCCACGATCGTTGCAAAAGGCTGTCCGTTGATACTATTGATAACAGTACCTCTTTTCAGCGGACTTGTACGGTCGAGGTTTGCCGTTACCACTGCGGTATCGTCCCAGATCTTCAAACTGAGCGGAAACAACCTCGACCCGCGGGTAGTATCTACGAAACGCGAATACCGTCTGGAAGCCCGAACCGATGTATGACCGCAGTTGATCTTTGAAGTGACCCAAACCAGTACCCTTCGAAACTGCTGCTCGGTCAAGGAATCCGAAAGTTGTGATCGACCAATTTCGAAATAATGGTCCATGCTGTCTTTTTCCTGGTACCAGTAAAGACTTGGATGCGCTTCTTCAAGAATCTGACGGTAGATGGAATAATCCTTCAGCAATTTTTCAGGCGGGTATTTTTTGGCGGGTGAAAACGCGGACTTACCTACGCTACAACTCGTCAACATCAACAACCCGATACTGTAAAAAAGGTCACGCATCTTCATGTCATCAAAAATAATACTCGGCAGCCAGATGTGCCAGCCGCCAACCTGTTATGGCAGTCTTAATTTCTAGGATTTCAGGTGCGTCCAGCCCTGGGCAGTGATGGGATGTCTGCTACCCCCTTTTGTTAGGATGGAGGCCTTCTGCTCCGGCTCGGTCATATAGCCGATCACGCTGATCTGTTCGTTGAGGACGATCTTATCATAGTCGTCCTGCGACAAGGTGAATAATAGTTCATAATCCTCACCACCACTCAGGGCGCAGGCAGTGGGGTCTATCTGGAATTTGTATGCCGCGGCTTTCATTTCCTCTGCGATCGGGATCTTTTCTTCGTAAAGTACACAACCCAGGTTGCTTTGTTTGCAGATATGAAGAATGTCGGAGCTCAGGCCATCGCTCACATCCATCATAGACGTAGGTGTGATATCGGCATCTGAGAAGAATTCTACAATGTCCTTCCTGGCTTCCGGTTTCAAAAGTTTACCGATCACATACGACTCACCTTCAAGGTCGGGCTGTACACCGGGGCTTTCTACAAATATCTTTTTCTCCCTTTCCATAAACAGCAAACCAACATAGGCGGCACCGAGATCGCCACTTACACAAAGGAGATCTCCTTTTTTTGCCGTACTTCTTTTCACAAACTTATCTGGCGCCACTTCCCCGATTGCGGTCACCGAAATGATAAATCCTTTTTGAGAAGAGCTGGTATCGCCACCAATCAGGTCGACGCCATAGGTGCTGCATGCGGCATAAACGCCCTCGTAAAACTCATCCAATGCTTCCACGCTGAAGCGATTGCTGATACCGATCGACAGGGTGACCTGAGTCGGTATGGCATTCATGGCGTAGATATCACTCAGGTTAACCACCACGCTTTTGTAACCCAGGTGTTTCAAAGGTGTGTACATCAGGTCAAAATGTACACCTTCAATCAACAGGTCGGTTGTGATCACGGTTTGTTTTCCAAAATGGTCGATCACTGCGGCATCATCACCCACACCAACCAGTGATGAGGCGTTTTGCAGCTCAATATTTTTGGTCAGATGATCGATCAGCCCAAACTCTCCCAGGGTTGCTATTTCTGTGCGTTGTTCCATAGTGATATTATTATAGGCTTTTTGTGTTAAACAGTCTTCGATTAAAGATTTTTTTCATTGTTGATCACTTTCAGCAGATCATCATGCACTTTGCCATTGGTGGCGAGAATCCGGTGCTGGTAGTGCGAAAAAGGCGCGCCTGTAAAATCTGTAACCTTACCACCGGCTTCTTCCACGATTAAAAAACCTGCAGCGCTGTCCCAGGTTTCGAGTTTATGTTCATAAAACCCATCAAAGCGTCCGGCTGCAACCCAGCAAAGATCAATCGCTGCCGAACCCAGCCGCCTGACTGGTACGCCCTTCCTGATGAACCGTTCAAAAACCTCCAGCGGCCCATTGGGCATGTCCAGGTATGTGTAAGGAAACCCGGTGACCAGGCATGCATTGATGGCGTTTTCCTGGGTACTCACCTTAATGGGTTTGTCATTCAGTGTCGCACCTTTACCTTTTTCAGCTACAAAAAGCTCATTAAGGTGGGGATTATAAACAGCGCCGAGGATGATCTCGCCTTCGTGTTCGACCGCTATCGATACACAGTTAAGCGGAATGCCATGCGCAAAGTTGATAGTGCCATCGATAGGGTCGATGATCCACTTGTATTTTGATTCCTGTACGATCTTGCCGGCTTCTTCACTCAGGATATAATGGTCCGGGTATTTCGTCCTGATCACCGAAATGATCGCTTTTTCGGAAGCATGATCAGCGTCTGTGACGGGATTATTAATGCCTTCTTTGTTCGTTACTTTGAATTCGTTGTTGAAAAAACGAAGTATTTCAGCGGCGCCTGCCCGGGCGGCTTCAATAAGGGTATTTTTAAGCATATGCAAAGATAAGAAGCGCAATGTGCCCGGTCCACAACAATAAATACTCCCGGCTATTCCAGAACTACTATTTTTGAGCCATTCATTGGATATTTCGGATGCCTGTATGGACCTAAGTATTATTATCGTCAATTATAATGTCAAGCATTTCCTGGAGCAATGTCTTTTCTCCGTTATAAAAGCTGCGGCGGGGATACAGGCAGAGATTATCGTTGTTGACAATAACTCTTATGATAATAGTATAGAATACCTGCAACCAAAGTTTCCGGGTATCCGTTTTTTATCCAATAGCGAAAACCTGGGTTTTGCAAAAGGCTGCAACCAGGGACTTAGGCTGGCAAAAGGCCGGTTTATTCTTTTTTTGAATCCCGACACCATCGTTCCGGAAGATTGTTTCACAGAATGTATCGACTTTTTCAGTACTCATCCCGATGCCGGGGCTCTTGGTATTAAAATGCTGGATGGCAGTGGAAGGTTTCTAAAAGAGTCGAAAAGATCATTTCCCGCACCGCTGACATCCCTGTTTAAACTTTTCGGGCTTTCGCGGTTGTTTCCACGTTCACCCGTTTTTTCAAAATACCATCTTGGTCACCTCGATAAGAATAATGACCACGAGGTAGAAGTACTGGCTGGTGCATTTATGATGATCCGGAAGGAGGCGTTGGAGATCACGGGGGGCTTTGATGAGATATTCTTTATGTATGGTGAGGATGTGGATCTTAGCTACCGCATCCAGGAAACGATCAATCCAGTTACCAGCAAACCGTTTAAGAACTATTATTTTTCCGGCAGCAGCATTATTCACTTCAAAGGTGAGAGTACCAAGAAGGCCAGCATGAATTATGTGCGCATGTTTTATAATGCCATGAGTATTTTTGTTCGCAAGCACTATGGAGGCAGCCGGGCGGGTATTTTCAACTTCATGATACATCTTGCGATCTGGATCCGGGCTGTGCTGGCTGGCGCGGGCCGGTTTATCAGGCGAGCCGGACTGCCATTGATTGATGCGGGATTGATCATGCTGTCATTCTGGGTTATCAAAGAATGGTGGAGCGAGTATGTGAGACCCGACGTACAATATGATAACAAGCTGCTTTGGATAGCCATTCCTTCCTTTACCATCCTTTATCTTATTGCAGCGTATTATGCCGGTTTATACGACCGGTGGTATAAGCGTTCGGAATTAATCAGCTCCACATTGATCGCTACACTTGTGTTGCTCGCGGGTTATTCATTACTACCCGAGCAATACCGTTTTTCCAGGGCGATCATATTATTCGGCGCCGCACTTTCTTTTGTGTTGATCGGTGTATTACGTCGTTTCCTGATAGCCACCAAGGTTCTGACCAGTAGTAAACAAATGGAAGAGCAGGCAACTACATTGATCATCGGGTCGCCAAAAGAATATGAGGAGACCGTAGAATTGATGCATGCGGCAGGCATGAAAGAAAAAGTATTGGGCCGCGTTGCCATCAGTGAAGATGATAGCGCCGCTATTGGTTATTGGTCAAGGCTTGATATCCTGTCAGGTGCCATTCCATTCCGCGAAGCTATTTTTTGCGAAGGGGTGTTGTCGTTCAAAGACATTATCAGTGGCGTGCAGACTGCTGCGGGCAGGATCAAAATAAAAATCCATGCAGATGGGAGCCACAGCATCGTGGGAAGCGATTCCGGTGATAGCTCCGGCGAAGCAGTATCGAAAGAAAACGGCGTAAACCTGGCGAACCCTTATTATCGCCGATTGAAAAGATTGCAGGATATAGGTATTTCGATCCTGGCAATCATTAGTTTCCCGGTGCATTTTTTTAGTGTAAAAAAACCGTTTAGATTTTTTGCAAATTGTTTTGAGGTTTTGTTTGCCAGGAAAACATGGATAGGTTATGCGGTGGATGAAAAAAACTTGCCTGCATTGCGGCCTGCGGTCATTGCCTGTAATGGCATACCACGTTCTGGGAGACAGGAATTACCTGAACAAAGTCTTCGAATGATCGATTTTTGGTATGCCCGCGATTATGATCCTGCACAGGATTTAAAACTTATGTGGAAAGTTTATCGCAAATTGGGTGGTTAAGATACCAGGAGTATATATCCGGATACCAAGCTTAATTGGCCCTATATTCGCAAACATTTAAAAATAACATTGTGTAACTTTAAAGCGACGATGTAAGAAGCTTGCATACATGGCAAATATTATTGATATAAAAATACCAAAGGCGCTCGCCGCGGCGTTAAGAATTCCTCCCAATGATGCCCGGCGTCAGCAGGTTAGGGTGCTTCAAAAATTACTGAAGAAGGCAAGATTTACCGAGTTTGGCCAGCATTACCGCTTTGATGATATACTGTTGAGCAAAACACCGGAAAAAAAATTCCAGGAGCTCGTACCGGTTCATGATTACAACAGGATTTATGAAGAGTGGTGGAAGAAGACACTCGATGGAGTGCCCGATGTAACCTGGCCTGGTAAAATAAAATATTATGCGCTGAGTTCCGGAACTTCGGAAGCTTCCAGCAAGTACATTCCGGTGACTAAAGATCTGCTACGCAGTAATAGCATTAATTATATCCGGCAGCTCATTAGCGTATTCGGCTATGAGGATGCAAACCGCAAAGCTCTTACAAAAGGTTTTCTAATGCTAGGTGGCGCTACTGATCTTCAAAAAGGTGAAGCGGGCTGGTATGCTGGTGACCTAAGTGGTATCCTGGCGAGAAAGCGACCTTTTTGGTTCCAAACTTTTTACAAACCCGGTGGGCGTATAGCGGCCATGAAGGACTGGAATCAGAAACTCAATGAGATCGTGGAGCATGCCAGCGAATGGGATATCGGATATATTGTAGGAGTACCCGCCTGGTGCCAGATGTGTATGGAAATGGTCATTGACCATTACAAACTGAAAAATATCCATGAGATCTGGCCCAATTTCGGAGTATTCGTCCATGGCGGTGTTGCCTTTGGCCCATATAAGAAAGGTTTTGAGAAACTTTTAGGCAAACCCATCGTCTACATTGAAAATTATCTGTCGAGTGAAGGATTTATCGGTTACAAAACCCGCGAGCACGCGCAGGGGATGCAACTGATCCTGAATAATAATATCTTTTTTGAATTCGTTCCTTTCGATGATAAAAATTTTGACAGCGAAGGGAAAATTGTTTCTAACCCGGACGCCAAATTAATTCATGAAGTAGAAACAGGTAAGGATTATGCCTTGCTGATGAGCACCAACGCGGGCTCCTGGCGTTACCTGCTTGGTGATACCATCAGGTTTGTTGACCTCAGCAGGCACGAAGTGGTGATCACCGGTCGCACCAAGCACTTTTTAAGCCTGGTGGGTGAACACCTCGGGGTTGAAAACATGAATAAGGCCATCCAGATGGTAAGTGAAGAGCTTAATGTGAGCATCCCGGAGTACACGATTGTGGGACTTCCCTATCAAAACTTCTTTGCGCATAAATGGTATGTGGCTACCGACGATAATGTAGATGTGGAGAAACTCCGACAAAGAATAGATGAGATCCTTTGTGTGCTCAATGATGATTATGCAACAGAACGTACCAGTGCCCTGAAAGAGATTTTCCTCGAAGTTTTGCCTGAAGAAAAGTTTCTTGAGTTTATGAAACTGAAAGGAAAACTCGGCAGCCAGCATAAATTTCCACGCGTGATGAAAGGGAAAATGCTGGAGGACTGGAACAGATTTTTAGAAACCGGCCAGGTATAAAAAGCTTTGATTTCACGTACTTCGTGCAAAGTTTTCCGCTAACATGCCAGAAGCTTTTTTAAAAGGAATAACACTGGGATTCCTGCTGAGTATTTCAGTAGGCCCTGTCATTTTTTCTATCATCAAGCAAAGCCTTAACAACGGCCACCGTGGCGGTTTTGCTTTTGTGGCAGGCGTTTCCGGCAGTGATATAGCACTTGTGCTGATCAGTAATGTATTTACAGAACTTTTTTCCAGTATCAGCTCTCACCGCCTGCATATAGGCATAGCCGGAAGTATATTTTTGATCGTGATGGGCATCTATTTTCTTTTCTTCAAAAAAGTGAAGGTAGATGCGACAGGCCAGCAAATTGTATCGCGTTTCCGAAAAAGGGATTATGCCCGGCTATTTCTTTCAGGATTTTTTATGAATACGCTAAACCCCGCGATATTTTTATTTTGGATTACGACCTCCACCTCATTTGCCAGCCATTCTACCCGCGAAAGAATTGCAATTTTTTGCACCTGTCTTTTATTTGTATTAGCAACGGATATAGCGAAAGTGATGCTGGCAGGTAAGATCCGCAACAGGCTTACACCCCACAACATACATAATATTAACCGGCTCAATGGTATCATTCTTATTGGATTTGGCCTCGCTTTAATATGGGGCCTGCTTAAATACACCTGAGGATTCAGGTATCGAATCATTAGACAGTTGTGGCGGATTATTATTTTAACAAATCCAACCTCCCAATACCATGTAAGTTTGTCGCATGAACCGGCTGCTTTTGGCTTTTGCCTGTATAATTACATCTATACTCTGCCATGCACAGTCGGGTTATTTGTTTGTAAAGAAAGGCCTAAAGAAAAAAGCTACCTATACAGAAGGAACTTCGATATCTCTACGCTTACAAAACGATAGTCTGAGACATGGTCTAATTACCCGGCTGATCAATGATACTATTTTTATAAATGGGCGACCTATCCCACGCCAGGCGGTAAAGGAAATCTTACTGGAAGATCGCGAAAGGAAATTTCGCATTCCTTTCAGGGATTTTATGCTGATCACGGGTGGCGTAGCGCTGGTTACAGCCGGCCTAAGCCTTAGTGACCAGACTGAATTCAGAGATGCATTGATCGCCGGGCTGGCCATTGGCTATGGACCGCTTGCGATTGGATATGTGAAAAGTAAAATTTCCCTGAAGCGTAAAAAGTACCGCATTGGTAAAAAATTCCGGTTGCAGATGATTGACTTTTATTTACCAGGCAGACGCGGATTCTAAGACTATGGAATCCTAATTCCCAATCCCTTTTTATATTGCAGCCGGTTATGAAAGATTCTTTTCAGAAAGTATGGCGCTGGACAAAACGGATATTCATCGTGCTTTTCATAGCACAACTTGTTTATATCATTTTGTTGAAATGGATCAATCCGCCCATAACAATAACACAATTGGTGAGCTGGATCTCGGGTCACGGGCTTAAAAGGGATTATGTGGCCGGTCGCAACATATCTTTTAATGCGAAGCTCGCGGTGATCGCCTCGGAAGACCAGTTGTTTGCCGACCATAGCGGGTTCGACTGGAAAAGCATAAAAAAGGCTATGAAGTATAACGAGAAAAAGCCAGGTCGGGTGCGGGGTGCAAGTACCATCAGTCAGCAGGTCGCCAAGAATGTTTTCCTGTGGCAGGGTAAGAGTTTTTTCAGAAAAGGACTCGAAGCGTATTTCACGTTCATGATTGAACTGATATGGGGCAAGAAAAGAATCCTGGAAATATATCTCAACGTGAGCGAGATGGGAACGGGAATATTCGGCATCGAGAGAGCAGCAAATATTTATTTCAATAAAACGGCATCACAACTTAGTCGCCAGGAAGCTGCCATGATCGCAGCCTGTTTACCTAACCCTAAGCGTTTAAAGGTAAAACCTGCATCCAGGTATATGACCGCCCGCTCCCGAAAGATCATGCAACAAATGAATTTTCTGCAAACGGATCCTGAGATATTAAAGGTCATCGAAGCAAAGAAGAAATAGACCTAGACACTAATCTGATCCACCGCGCCGATGGCCGTGTTTAATCGTTGTTCGTAGTCACCACTGATATCGACCCACGGCGTTGACTGGTTGATCATAATATCTTTATATATAGAATAAAGCTTCTGACGACTTTCAAGGTCAGGATATTCCCTCAACTCATCCTTTACCCAGGGCAGGTCCACATTACATAGCAGGTAAAGATCATATTTTCTTTTTACGATCTGGTCGAGGATAAACTTGTGACAGTTGTCAAATACAAATTCGCACCAGACTTTCATGACATACATATCTGTATCGATGAAAAGTAATTGGCGGGGATTTTTTATCGACGCCTCATAACCTGTGTTTTCGAGCCTTTTCTCATACTCTTCTTCCAGCGCCAGTTGTCCTTTGGCGACCGTCAGTAAATCGTTGTAAGTATAGTTCATACCATGTTTCAGGAGATATTCCCGGGCATATTCTGGCACCCACAAGGTTTGATAATGCGCCGCCAGTTGCTGACAAAGCGTGCTTTTGCCCGTGCTCTCCGGTCCCAGGATAACTATTTTTTTTAACTTACTCATGGGTGGAAGATTGTCTTAGTTTAACCCGCTTTTTCCATTCTGCCAATCCCCAGAAAGCAAATACCAGCAGAATAACATAATACACACTTGTAAATACGAGCCCTTTTACAAAATACAAAGGGATCGACGCAATATTTGTGATGATCCACCAAAACCAGCTTTCCACTTTTTTTCTCGCCATCAGCCACATACCGGTAAATGCGCTTGCTGAGGCCAATGCATCGGCCCAGGGAATGGCACCCGGCGCAAATTCTTTCTTTAAAAAAGAAAGCGCGATAAATATGCTGATATAAAAAAAGCCGAAGAATAAGACCTGGTTACGCCAGTCGCGGAGCGAAGAACTGGTAATGACAACGGCTTGCTGGTGCTGCGGGGTTTTTTTTGCCCAAAGAATCCAGCCATAGATGCTGACTACTGTATAATAGAAATTGACCGATGCCTCTCCCAGCAAATGAAACTTAAAACTTAGATATATGTAGATGATCGTATTGACCAGCCCAACCGGGTACACGAGGATATTTTCAATACGACTGAACCATACGCTGGTAATACCGGCGATTACCGCGATAAACTCCAGCATTGTCGTGTTTTTTATCCCCTCAATAAACGCATGATATATTTCCTGTAAACTCAAGCTTACACTTTGATGTAAACATAATAAAAAAGCAAACCCTACGGAGGTTTGCTGCGACGGAATCGGGGATATCAATCAGTTCAGGACTGACTGCTTCCGGATCTCCGTTTGGAAAAAGGTATGAGCATTGGCGCCCATTTTTTATACTCACGGTATTTTTCGCCAAAATGCGCTATCAGATCACGCTCTTCAAACTGTATGGCAACAAGTATATAACCCGTAGTCAGTATGGCAAACAGCAAATGTGCCGCCGTCATGACCGGTGTGCACCAAAATGCAATCAGAAAACCGAGATAAAGAGGGTGTCTTACCAGCCTGTAGAATCCTGGTAATCTGAAGGGCAATGTAGTGTAAGGCTTCCCATTAAAATAAAGCCATACCTGGCGGAGGCCAAACAGGTCGAAATGATTGATCAGGAAAGTACTGATAAACACGATTCCCCATCCGGCAAAATAAAGAACCGTTAAAACGGTTTGAGCTACACGGTCATCTACCGACCAAACGACACCCCCGATAGGCTGCCATAGACTCATCATCAGTATAAGGCAGGCACTCGACAACAATACAAAACTGCTGCGTTCCAGCACTGAAGGAATGATGCGCGTCCACCGCCGTTTAAATCCCGGCCTCGCCATAATGCTATGTTGCAGGGCAAACAGTAGCAGCAGCGAACCATTCACCAGCAATGCCTTGCTGAGGGTAGCTTCGGGCTCACTGTCAATTGTTTTTGGTACCATCATATTACCTACAAATCCGATGGCATAAAGGATAGTGCCGAGAAAGGCTACATAGCTGACAACGCCGTATACCAGGACGAGTATTCTTTTCATAATAGTTGGTTTTAGCGATTTTGTTGCGGTTAATATTGCCTGCTTTTTACAACGGCAGATTCTAAATTATTCTTTTCACGTACTTCATATCTCACCTCATACTGATCGTTTTCAACAAAATCAATTTTGCCAAGTGTCACCAGATTTACTTTACAGTCGCCATTTACCACGACTTTTAAATTAGGGATCCTCAATGTGCTGGCTGTATGAACATAAGCTGCATTGTTAATCTTTATTTGTTGAAGGTGGTTGGCCGGCACATAAATAACTCCCCTGTTCTTAAAATTCCTTCGGCGGTTGCCGTCGATGATCAGTTTACCCCCGGTTTGTTTAATTGAAACCTCTTCGAGAAATTGTTGATCACCCATCATTCTTAGTTTCTCACTAGGATGTGTAACCAGTACGACTGTCACGTTTGAATTCACAACAACTGATGTGATCATACCGGATGTTTTGATTTCTTTATTAATTACATCCGTTGCAGATACCCTGACCGCGAATACCGCCAGGAAGATGAGAGAAAGAAAAATTGTCCTTTTCATAATAGATAAGTTTTAAGGTTTAATGAGGACGCAAGTGTATGTCAACAAAAAATCCTTTGAAACACCACGTTAGCCAATGCTCCCGCCAATTGTGTAAGACAGGCGGGACGCTTAGGCGACTGGTCCTGTCAGGCGTTTTTGCCAAAGGCAACCCAGCATCCGCGAGCTACTCAGGTAAAACGAATGCTCACTCAAAAAACTGGGACTATTGATCAATACCTATTTTAAAGACCGGGTAAATAGTATTGATTGCAGGAAGATTTTCGCGCGAAAATTTGTAACTTATTTCTTTCAAAATACTATGCCCCGCTGCTTTGAGATAGTACTGGCCGTGGTTTGCAGCTTGTATATGCTGGCGCCTGCTCAGGCTCAGTATCGTTTTGACAATGCCATCCGGATTACTCAGGACAACATACTTCCTTCTAATGATGTACGCAGTATAAAGCCTGGCACTGATGGGTTTGTATGGATCGCTACGGGTAGCGGTCTTTGTCGTTTTGATGGGCAGATGTCAAAAACCTATCGCAATATCCCCGGTGATTCCAGTTCACTCTTTCCCGGTACAGTCAATATTGCCTTACCCTGGCGGAACGAAATATGGGTGGCTACTAATAAAGGGATTTCGGCATTAGACCTGAAAACTGAAAAATTCCGTCACTACCAGATCAGCACAATTAAAAATTCCGGACCTTTAAATGATGATTTTGATGGAGGTGCCGTGGTGCTTTATGTAGATAGTCAAAATGATCTATGGGCAGGTACGCGTTCACAGGGCGTATGGCTATTTGATACAACGCTTAATGACTTCCGCTTTTTTTCATATCCCCAAAGCGCCTATTCACCAATTTTACCGGCACTTGCTACAAACTATTCGATATTATCAATTGCATCTTCTTATGATAATGCCAATATTGTTTGGGTAGGTACGCCTTCAGGCCTTGAAGAGATAAATAAAAAGACTGGTGAAGTGAAATGGTACACCTTTCCACAAAATGACAAGGATTACCAGGTCTCACTAAATGCCTTCAGGAGATTATACCATCATTCCGACGGACTACTTTATGTGGGAAGCTGGTCTGCCGGTGTCAATGTGTTTGACCCGAAAACCAGGATGCTGACGCCGCTGGAGGTTAAGAGCGGGTCCGGTGTCGACATCCTTGCTACACCTATCTCCCATATCATGCACAAAAGCGATCACGAGATCTGGATCACAGCCCTGGCGGGTCTCGTGGTGTATGATACCAGGAAAAAAGCTATCAGTCTACACAAGTACAACAATGGGCCCAAGAACGAGTTTTATGGCGTTGAGTATGTTGATAGCCTTCACAGAGTATGGTTGAATACGATCAACGGCATCCATTACTTTGATCCGATCATGCAGCAGTTCGCTACCTACGCCTACGACGAACTTTACGGAGCGAATTGGGGTTTTGCATTCTATATCACGCCCGAAGAATCGGAAAATAAAATTGCTGTTCTTCCCAGGGAATGCAATGGGATCTACCTGTTTGACCGGCAAACAAATACGTTTACACGGCACACATTTCCCGAGTTGAAGGCCTGGAATCTCAAGCAGTTGACAGTGCGGGGTTTTGCCAAACTTACCAGCGGCAATTATTTTATCTCCGCCGACGAAGGTTTGTTCATTTATAAAAAAGACGAAAAAATATTAACCAGGTATCCCAAACCTCCAAAAACACAGTTCAATCAATGGGGCGACATATTCCTTACCAATAAGGGTCACCTGTGGATCGCCGCCAATGCGGATGGTTTGGTAAGAAGGGATTTGAATACCGGCGACGACAAGGTGTTCAGAAATGAGCTGCGAAATCTCAATTCCACCCATGCTCTACGGCCATTCAATCTTTTCGCCGACAGTCGCGACAATCTTTGGTTTGCCTGCGAGAATGGTTTTGGTGTCTACGCCTCAGCACTCGATACATTGGTGGTGTTCTTATACAGGCAGGACCTGGACAAAAGCTTTCCCTATGTCAACTGGTTTGCGGAAGACAGGCAGGGAAGGGTTTGGGTCAATACCAATGATGTGTGGATTGGGTATGCTGATATAAATGCACCGGAGAAAGGCCTGGTAAGAAAGATCAGCTTAAAGCAAAGAGGTGTAGATAGCAGGTCTTATCTTTTGGCAACGGATAGTTCGGGTTATGTTTGGGGCTATACCGATCATCACTTGTTTAAAATAGATGATCCCGATAAGCCGTTCCGTGTATTTAGTTTTAATTATGGTATCAAGAGCCCGGATTTCTTTCATTTTTCATTTCTTCCCTCGGGAGAAATGATTTTCGGAGGTCGAAATAGTATTACCCTTGCTAACCCATCCGAACTCAGACGTAACCGTGAAATTCCGGTACCCTACATCATGCAGGTTCGGATCCTAAATCGCCCGGTGGAATCATCGAAGTTCAATTCGGGGCATCTAAACCTCAATCACAAACAAAATTTCCTGTCGATTTCATTTTCAGCCCGGGCATTTACCATGGCCCAGGACGTAAAATTCAGATACCGACTAAAAGGTTTTGATAATTGGACAGAAGCTACGGGCGACAGGCTGGCCAATTACACGAATATTCCCCCCGGGAATTATACATTTCAACTTCGAGCTGCCAACAACGAGGGGATTTGGAATGAAACGATGTTCGAGCTGCCGGTAACCATTGAAACACCATGGTGGTTAACCTGGTGGTTTAAGACCGCAGCCGTGCTGGTGCTGGCTTTTTTGGCCTGGTGGCTATACCGGTACCGTGTGGACCAGATAAAAAAGAAAGAACAATTGCGGTCCCAGTATGAAAAGAAATTGGCCAACGTAGAAATGAGCGCCCTGCTGGCGCAAATGAACCCCCATTTTCTTTTCAATAGTCTTAATTCCATTGATAGTTACATTATCCGCAATGAATCGCATAAGGCTTCCGAATACCTCAATAACTTTGCAAGGCTGATGCGACTTATTCTCCAGAATTCGCGATCAAACTATATCAGCCTCAAAGATGAATTAGAAACGCTGGACCTTTACCTGCAAATGGAATCGCTTCGCTTTGCAAACCGGTTTGAATACGAGATAAAAGTATCACCCGGAATCGACAGCTCCGCTATTCTTATCCCCCCCATGTTGATACAACCCTATGTTGAAAATGCGATCTGGCATGGACTAATGCACAAAAATGAGGGAGGCCAGGGTAAAGTGGAGCTCATGATCTCGAAAAAAGAGAACAATCTCTTTTGTGTGATCCAGGATAACGGCATCGGCCGGGAAAAGGCCGAAACCATACGCACCCAGCATCCTGGCAACAGGAAGCGTTCCATGGGCATGCAGATCACAAGGGACCGTATGGAAATGATCAATAAGTTGTACAGGACCAATACCAGTATGCAGATCATTGACCTGCACGATGCGCGTGGCAATGCTGCGGGTACCCGGGTAGAACTGGTGATACCGATCTAATATTCTTTTGTTTCAAAATCGTGGAAAATGAGTATAATAAAAGCAGTAATTATTGATGATGAGCAGCACAGCATCGACACGCTGAAGTGGAAGCTTGAAAATTATTGTCCAAATGTGACGGTGGAAGCCTCATTTGATAACCCCGCCGAAGGTATCCGATATTTGAAGTCAAATAAACCCGACCTCTTATTCCTGGATATACAGATGCCGATGCTGACTGGTTTTGATGTGCTGGAAGAACTTGGACGCGATCTCTCCTTTGACATCATATTCATCACTGCCTACGATAATTTCGGGATACAGGCTGTTAAATTCAGTGCACTCGATTATTTACTAAAACCGGTGCAAAATCGTGATCTGAAAGAAGCGATCGATAAGCATTTGAAAAAAGCTTCACAAAAAATTCCACCCGTGCAGGTTGAAGCCCTACTGAATAATGTGCAGGCGGAAAAAAAAGGCAGAACCGGTAAGATTGCCCTGGCTTCGAAAGAAAGTATTGAGTTTGTCGACCCCTTCCAGATCATTTTGTGTGAAGCCAATAGTAATTACACCAATGTGTACCTGGCCGAGGGACGCAAGAAAGTGATCTCCCGGACACTACGGGAATTTGAGGAAATGCTTTCCGTTTACGATTTCTTCAGACCCCATAATTCTTTTCTTATCAACCTGAAACGCGTTAAGGAGTTCATTCGTGGGGATGGCGGATACCTGGTCATGGAAAACAAGATGAAGGTACTGGTATCAAAGAGCAAACGCGAAGAATTGATGGAATTATTGGGTTAAAGGAGGCGTATCCGGCTCAAAAAAGTGCTGTTCCACTCAAACAGGCGGTCGTTTGGATCAATAGCCAATTTTTTGCCAACAGGTTTATACATATTTGTCCTTGCGTTCACAAGGTTAAAGGCGAAAATCATGCATGAGAAAGTACAGATCCGGACAAAGGATGGCCGTTCTATTACGGTCACCAGCTATCCGTCCACAAACCCCGATGCAAATAATATGATCATTGCACCGGCGGTTGAAGTGGTTCAGAAAGATTATGAAAAGTTCGCTATCCATTTTCAGCAGCTTGGCTATAATGTCGTCACTTTCGACTATCGCGGCATTGGCGATTCGGCGCCGGATTTCCTCAAAGGTTTTGAAGCAGGGCTGCAGCAATGGGCTGTTCAGGATACCGACGCAGTGATCCGGTTTGTGAGGTCAGCTTTTCCCAATAAAGAGCTGATCTATATCGGCCACGGCATCGGTGGTGAATTGATCGGACTGGCACAGGCCAGCCAATATGTCAACAAACTCGGACTGATCAGCAGCTCGCTTTCCTGCAAAAAATATTGGTCCTGGCGCGGCAAATTAAAAATGACGATACTAAATTCCGCTGCCAGGCTGTCCAACAAATGGTTTGGCTATTTTCCGGGAACACGCTTCGGCATGCGTCGCGATCTCCCTAAGGGTGTGATGAATGAACTGGCCAACTGGAGTGAGAATCCAAATGGTTTGTTTGACCTGTTTCCGGAAAATAATTACCGCAAGCTCGAGGTCCCATTATTTGCTTTTAGTTTTTCCAACGACTGGATGACACCCGATAAAGCTGTTAGAAAACTGCTTAGCTATTTCTCCAGCGCATGTATTACCTGGTTTCATCTTCATCCCGAGGAACTGGGATTGAACGGAAAGAAAAACTATTGTTTTTTTGAAACGCAACTGCAATCATCAACATGGCAAATACTGGAGCGGTGGTTAAATGAAGAAAAAGTCTGTTACCCCGTTTCGACGGTCAGGGAATAAACTGCAAACTATTCATTCCTGTATTTACGAAGAGGACGCAAATATTTAATTCCCTTAGACGTCTGGAATCTTGTTCCCACCTGTCGCCACTGACGCCGGTTGTCTGAAGACCATACCAGGAAATGCAAATGTGGAATGGCAGAATAGCCGGTCTTACCGCTCAAGGCAATCACCTGACCTTTACGAACAGTGTCGCCAATATTTACCAACACACCATCTTTTTGCAAATGCCAGTAGCCGGCCCTTGAACTATCTTCATGCTGTATGATAACATAGTTTCCGTATGCCCTGTATTTTCTTTTCAACCCACCCCGGTCACCATCTTCTTTCAACCTTACCACGACGCCATCCCTGGCTGCACATATTTTAGTACCCCGTTTCATTTTAAAATCAAGCGCAGCTCTTTCTTTATGGGTAAACGGACTAAAATAACCTTGCAACATGCAGTATTTCTTACCTTTTTCATAGGGCAATGCATACACATAACTGGTGTCTTCCGTAACCTTACCTTTTTGCAGACTCTTTAATTCGTCACGCAGCGGGTTTTTGCTAACATAACAACCAGTCAACACGGCGATCAACAATACCAATAGGGATATACGCTTTACACCAGTGAAATTGTTATTCAGGACGGATATTCTGTTGCCAATCATTGTATAAAAATAACGAGGAGAGATTAAATAGTCGCTACCGGCTCAAAAAGTAATCTTATTAACTTCATGGTCACCTCGGGTGCAAACCAGAGGGAATGCGGATTTTTAATATTATTATGATCAGTTATGATGTTGGCAAAAGCAGACACTGATCATAAAAAATCATGACCATCATAATAATCCGAGTTCTTTGTCCCATGACTCAAAGACTATGCAGATGCAATGAAAAGCCATGCAGATCTGACCGATAAATAATATTATCCTGTAGTATCCGGCGTGAACAGTTTCAGCCTTCGCAGAGTTTTTTTAGATTTTCAAGACCTACTCCAAACTGGTGTGCCAGGTTTTTTGAAAGCATAGGTCCCATAAGCCTGGCAACAGGCCATGGCAGTTCCCCGGAATTTTGCCAGGTCACTTTGGTTTCGGCAGTTCCCCAGGGTTCAAACAACCAGTTGTCTTTGGCTTTTGATTTCCAGGGACGCAGAAATTCCAATTCGAAGTGAATATGCTGATCATCGATATCCAGGAGCGTCAGGCTGCCGGCACCGACCTTTTTCCCTTCCCATGCATATTTATGTCCGGGTGTATGGGGTGTGCCTGTTATTGTTTTTTGCGCACCTGGATCCATTTTCTGCCAGGGATTCCAGCTTGCATATTCATTTAAGTTGCCAACATGTTCCATTACTTCCCGCACGGGTTTACTGATGACGGCAGACTTCTCGATATTGTAAGATTTTGGCATTAGTGCGGCCATGATAAACAAGGCGATGATAAGGCCAAAAAAAATGTAGACGAAGATCATGGCTGTTTTTAATCGAAAGGTAGTGAAACTATATCAATGGACAGCACGTTAGAAATGACCGGGAACTAAGATAGATAATGACATTACTCGTCTGTAAGTTTATAAGATATCATATCGAAAAGCGGCTTCAGTATTAGTACAGGTGAGCCGCTATAACCAATTGTATCTCTTCGTTTCTTTGATTTAACCGCCAAAAAATGTCCAGGCAAACTAGCCTGAAACTCCTTTCATAACCACCCCCTCAAATTGTCGCAATCGCACCGCTTTGGAACGATTTTTAGTAACCAACTTTGTATTGACAGCAACGTTTACATAATCAAATTTGTATTGCCATGGAAAAGCTAAATTTCAAAACAACCATCGATGCAACACCTGAAAAAATCTGGAAGATCCTTTGGGATGATGAAACCTATCGTAAATGGACCTCGGCATTCAGTGAAGAATCTCATGCCGTGACCGATTGGAAGGAAGGCAGCAAGGTTCTGTTCCTCGATGGAAGCGGGCAGGGGATGGTATCCCGTGTGGCTGAGAACAGGCCCAACGAGTATATGTCGATCGAACACCTGGGGGAAGTTAAAGACGGTGTGGAGGATACAACCAGTGAAAGGGTAAAACAATGGGCAGGTGCTCGCGAGAACTATACGTTGAAAAAAGTGAATGGAAAAACAGAGTTACTCATAGACATGGATATCAACGATGAATTCAAAGAAATGTTTTCCAGTATTTGGCCTAAAGCACTTGAGAATGTGAAAAACCTCGCGGAGAATTAAGATCCGGGTTTATTTGATCAATTCCAGCCTGTTCACTTCCTGGGTAATAAAGGCAATTTCATCCGGGCTTAATTTCAAATCTATCGCTTTCGCATTTTCTGTCGCCTGCGCAGCATCACGGGCGCCGGCTAATGCGATTGTGATACCCGGCTGCTCCACAGTCCAGCGCAGGACCAATTGTGAAAGGCTGGCATTTTTTTCTTCTGCCATCGGTCTTAGTTTATCGAGAAAAGCCTGGATGCGTGTGAGGTTTTCATCTTTGAAAAAATAAATGCCTGCACGATGATCACCGTCGGCAAACTGATGGCCCGGTTTGATCTTACCCGTGAGTAGTCCTCTTTCCATGGGACTATAAGCCAGGATAGACAGATTATGTTCTATGCAATAGGGAACTACTTCTTTTTCAATATCTCTTTTAACCATGCTATAAGGAACCTGGTTGGCAACCAGCTCCACATATTTCCGGGCTTCTGTGAGTTGCGCCACATTGTAATTGCAAACCGCCGCGTGTTTCACCTTTCCCTGTTTGATCAGGTCGGAAATGGTTTCCATCGTTTCGGCAATAGGCGTGCTATCATCAGGCCAGTGAATCTGGTAAAGATCGATATAGTCCGTGCCCAGTCTTCGCAGGCTGTCTTCGCATTCTTTGATGATGCTTTCACGTCCTGCATATTTGTACATGTCAATATCACGACCCTGGTTGTCTTTACTGCTAAAATGATAAACTCCTTTTGCAAGGTCCCAGCGTAAACCATATTTAGTGAGCACCTGTATTTTTTCGCGTGACAAATCTTTTATTGCTTCCCCTACAATCTCTTCGCTCAACCCCTGCCCATAGGCGGGAGCTGTATCGATTGAAGTCACGCCAAGTTCATAAGCTGTACGTATCGCTGCCACCGCATCCTTTCTTTCCGAACCACCCCACATCCAGCCACCAGCAGCCCAGGCACCGAATGTAATAACCGATAATTCCAATGATGAAGATCCCAATTGCCTGTATTCCATTGCAGTTTTTCAGCAAAGGTACCAAAGCTGGGGAAAGAGATGGCAACCTGCCTGCAAGTATTAAACAGGAAAATGCGGGGATGATAAATTGTTTTGCAATAAAAACAAGCGTGAAAAAATTTTTCAAAAGACGGGATACAAGTGCTAACTTTCTGATACCTATCTATAGCCCCCTGAGATCCTGTCCTATCCTCACCCCCTGACTGCTGGTCTTTTTAAACATTATGCAACAAAACGCCGGAGAATTGCAACAGAGCCTGTTGTGATCTAATCACGTTTTGTAAACAAACCAAAAAATTTTTTTTGTATGAAAAAAGCACTTTCTTACAGCGTTCTCCTGTTATTGTTATGGGCATGCAACAATGAGGGTACAAAAACCGACACCGCGGGAGCCGACACCACCGTGAAAGCCGAACTCAACTTACCTTTCAAAGCCCTTTATTCCAGCAATTTTACAGATGATGTGTCGGATGCCGACCTGGTAACCGTGATGAATTCCTATAAAGACTGGGCTGATGGCAATATGAGTGGTGTGGAAGCTTCGCTTGCTGATTCAGTGGAATATACTGCCAGCAGCGGACGTACCAAAACCTTTTCCAGGGCTGAGTTGACAAATCTCTGGAAGACATACCGCGACAGTCTCAGTTCTGTTAAGATTGAAATGTATGCCTGGCGTAAGATGTATGCAGCTGACCTAAAAGAAAGCAATGTAGTAACCTGGTATAAGGAGATCTCCACTTATAAAGATGGTCGGGTCGATTCCGCCATGTATCATGATATCAATGGCGTGAAGAACGGAAAAATAGAATGGTATAACTCAATGAAACGACCATACGTAAAATAAATCTTTATGCGGTTGGAACAGGGATCCTGGAAAAAGTCTTAAGGCTGCTTAAAACCTGTTCCAACCACATTTCATACATCGAATATTCCAATTAGAGCAATACGATCGTGTATACCTCGTTCGGTATTGCCAACTTGCATAGCTCAAATACCAGTTATGCAAAAGTCTGTTCTATTTATACTTTGCCTGTTTGTTTACCAGTTCAGTATTAGCCAGGGTAAAACACAAAGTCTGCCTTCTGATCCCACTAAGTGGAGCGTGGCTGATATGAAGCGCTTTGCCGCCATGAGCCCAACCGAACAAGAGGCGTTTAAGAAAAAAATGTTGCAACAGGCCGAGGGTCAGTTGAAGCAAAAAGCCGAGGCTGCCAATTTAACGATAGATGAAACCCTGCTGCCCACTTCGCAGATAAAGGCGCCGGTACTGGATATGAAGCGGATTGCAACCATTCCTGCCGCCCCACCCACGCGGCAGCAGCTTTTGCAGAATGTTGCCAAAATGGAATCGGCATTGAAGACTGCGGTTGGTCCACAGGTAACGCAGAAAGTAGAAGAGTTCGTGGCATCAAAGTCCATTAAGGAAATCCAGTCTGCTGCAGTCGGCGGCTTTTACGATAATAAACCTGAATCAGCTTTATTACTTGGTATGAAAGCCGCCACCATAAATCCGGCTGATCCGGTGGGTTGGAATAATCTCGCTGCGATTATGAATCTCAGCGGGCTTGAACACCAGGCCGTTCCGATCTTACAACATTGCCTGACAGAGCATCCTGAAAGTGGTACACTACTGAATAATATAGGACAGGCCTGGCTGGGTCTTGGCGACCTGGTGAAATCGAAACAGTTTTTGCAGAAATGTCTTACACTCGATGATCTTCACCCCGAAGCCAACCGTTCGATGGCACTGATCTACTTGTTTGGCAACGATATGGCCAGCGCTTTAAAGCACCTGGAAAAAGAGATGCAGGTAGCGCAACGAAAATCGTCGCTGGCCTATCTGGTAAAATCAGGACAGCGTGACAAGATAAACCTGGCCGCGCTACATAAAAGAAAGATGCAGCTGAATGGCGCTCCCACCCGCGATTTCTTCTCTGAGATCGCACTGGAGAAATTCAAAATTCCGCCTCCCCCTGAAAACTCCAAAGCAACAGCCGCATGGAAAGCAGAACATGCAGGCCTGTTACAATCCCTTAGCCAGGAGTTTTTCTTTTGGACAAATGCCAGTCAACCCAGCGCTGCCGAGATGGAAGCTGAGGGTAAAAAACATTTCGGAATCTATCACGATCTTGTCGAGGAACTGATCCGCGATCTTGGCGATCAATATATCCCACTGCTTGCTATTATCCAGGAGGATGATGTACCCTATCTCACACAACTGCAATATGACTATTCGAAAAAAGATAGGGAAACAGTTTGCCCCGATCCGCCGAAAAATCCGGATAATATCTCGTCCAATTTTGCTGCCGCTGAAAGAATATGCTGCGATTTGAAGACACCGCTTATCGATGAACTGATGTATAAGCACAATAGTTTTGTAAGCGCGAAGATCAAAGACGCACAGTCAAACTATAAGCAATTTCTGAATGGGCTCATCAATATTGTACAATTGGATCCCAGCCTGAGTAACCGCATGATGGTTTATAAAGCGGTAGCGGATTACTTTGTGTTTTTACAAACAGCCATCGGCAGCTATCTCGTGCTTGATCCTTATATGAGCTGTCATACCAAAATGACGAGTGAAGAAGCAAAAGATGCCTATGAATCGGCCAGAAATATTGATCTACAGTGTCCTTCCTGGCTCAAGATCAATTTATCATTGAAAGTTGCTAAACTAAAAGCCGACTGTGAAGGATATAATGTTGAGGCCGACGTATACAAATTAATCCAGGTAGGTGCTGAAAAGAAATTCAAAACCGGAACCTCTACACTCTACGTTGGTGCGGGAATTAGCGGTAGTTTTAAAAATGTGGCATCCGGATCCATCAAACAACAATTCTATATCGTATTTGATCACAACAATGATTTTGCAGACCTCGGTATGCGCGGTGGCGCGAGTGGCGACCTGGCCAGTGGTATGATAGGCGCCGAGTTTGGTTATGATTTTTCTATGAACAGCGGCTTCAATGCCCAGGGTAAAGTGACAAGCAAGTGGGTGACGAATTATGAAAAGGCGTTAGGCATGGTTGCCAAATAACCGGTGATCTGCTTAATTGTTCAGTTTGTTTGTCAAATCAATTTTTTTTCTCCAGGTAAACCATTTGACCCAGATGATAAGCCAGGTGGTTGGTGCGATTAATGATGATATTAAGTTTGTTGCGATGTGGTTCTTTGATGAAATCGCCTTCTGATACCCGGTTATGGCGGTTAAACCATTCTGATTCCGGGATGGCGCTGAGATGTGCAGACAAACGGGTATTCACAGTGTTCCAGTATTCTTTTAATTCATTAAGTGACGGGAAGGGAAGACCAGATTTGTCAGGATTATCCACAAAAGGTCTATCTAACTGGGGATATAATCGTTCTCCCAGGTCAAGTATCTCGACGATCGCATCATGTATGGCAATTAGATGTCCAAATAAATAAATACCACTATTGCGACCCGGCGCGGTATCGGACAATAATTGTTCTTCAGTCAGATTATTGATCAGATTGTTTGTCCTTTCGATATATACGTTCCATGCATCAAGAGCCATTTTTATAAATACGGCTTTCGATGTCTTGCCCTGGTATGTTAATGTGTTAGACATGGTCTTGGTTTTATGATAAAAACAGGGCCGGACAAAAAAAGTTGAGTTTGATATAATTTTTACCCTGGAATAATTAACAGTTTTTGTATTGGAAAGCTTAAAAAGCTTTTCCAGAGAATATGAAACGGGAGGACACGAACTGACTTGAGTTCACGTCCATCCCGCTTTTATTTAAAGGTAAAACCACGTATTTTAATAACCTTTCAAACCTTTCGCACTCCTATCTTCGAACTTGGGTCTTGGATGAAGTTTTCGGGGTTTTTCTTTAACAAGTTTCAACGCTTCTTCAACAGCACGAATGAGTTGGGGGTCTTTTCCTTTTGCGAGTAAGGCTGGATCATCCCACACTTCAATATCCGGTTTGATGCCATATCCTTCGGCAAACCATTTTCCATCGGCGCCATAAAGTCTTGCGTCGGGTACCGTGATGTTACCACCATCGATCAGGCCATGACCCGTTGCCGGCCCTACCAGTATACCCAGGGTTCTTTCGCCGATCACAGGGCCGAGCTTGAGTTGCTGGAAAGCCCAGGGGAAAGCATCCCCGCCCGAACCTGCCCATCCATTGATGAGCATCACTTTGGGCGCATCATTACCACGCTGTGGCCAGCGGGTTACATCAGCATTGCGCCACGCGATATTGTAAATGTTTGGACGATTGAGCATTTCAATAAAACGATCACCCAATTGACCGCCTGCATTAAAACGTTCGTCAATTACAAATCCCTGCTTGTCAATCTGTGCATAGAACTGGCGCATCAGTTCGGTTTGACCCTGCACACCCGTATTCGGCATATACATATAGCCAAGTTGTCCATTAGAAAGTTCCTCTACTTTTTTGCGATTATCTTCTATCCATTCCAGGTGACGGAGTCTTGCTTCCTGTTGTGGCTGTAATGTTTTTACAATGACTTCACGGCTTCCCACTGCTGTCGGCTTATTATTCACACGAAGTGCGACGGCTTTACCCGCCAGGCCTTCAAACATGGCATAGGGATCCATCCCGGGATCAAGCGAGCGACCATTAACGGAAAGAATATAATCGCCTTCTTTTACATTAATGCCAGATGCTTCCAGTGGAGATCTTACTTCATTGTCCCAGGCTGCGGGTCGGACGATGCGTTTTATTTTGTACGCATTATTTTCCAGCGCCCAGTCGATACCCAAAAATCCATTGCTCCGGTTTTTCGCCTGTTCCAAATCCCCACCGCTCACATAAGTATGTCCTGCGCTGAGTTCGGATACCATCTCCAGCATAATATTATTGACATCCCATCGCGTGATGGCATCATTAAGCAGGGCGCTATAATCCTTACGAACCTGGTTCCAGTCTACCTGTTGCATGCCGGGATCATAAAAGAAATCGCGGTAACGACGCCAGGTATCATTGAACATTTGTTTCCATTCCTCCTGTGGACGTAAAACCATTTCCATTTCAGAAGTACGAAGCAACTTGTCGAGTTTTTGATCGGGGTTGGGCTTAATGATACCAAAGCCATTGTTGCTGCGGGCGAGTATATTTTTTCCATCTGCGGAAATGCTATAACTGCTTGAATTTTGCAGCAGGGTTTTTTCTTCTCTTTTTTCTATATCAAACAATTGTATTGATGCCTGCCCGCCAGTAGTGCCTGTATTGGGAAAACGTATATAGAGCAACTTACCCTCCGTTGCATAAAGACCTGCGATGTTCCCTGGCGGCACCGGAAGAATTTCTAACCTGCGTTCTATTGTCTCAGGCTCCACATTGCTCGTAGCTGATTGTGGCTTCGATGCCTTTTTCGCAGTATCCGACTGTTTTTTATCAGCATCGTTGGAATCAAGCTTTATGTCGTCATTTTTTGCAAATAACAGGGCAGGTGTTGCAGGATCGAGGGTAGCTACAGCCAGCTGCCGGCTATTGGGATAAGCCCAGGTATTATCAAAATTGCTGTAAGTAGGAGTAAAGCTCCGGTCTGTAGCGAAGAACAAGTATTTGCCAGTGGGATCGAATACCGGGTTCGCATCGTTATAATAACCGGAAGTGGCCTGGTAGACTTTTTTCCTTTCGATGCTATAGAGATAAATTGCCTGGTTAAGATTGGCTACACCTTTTGTATAGGCGATCCATTTGCTGTCGGGTGACCATTGCATTCTAAATTGCCTGAGACCATTATAGGGTAGTTCGGTTGTCTTGTCTATTTTTTCCAGGGAACCATCGGCCACAGTGATGACCGTGATCTCCTGTAGGTCGTTGATAAACCCAATCTTTTTGTTATCCGGCGACCAGGTCAGGTTCCAGCCCATGCCGCGTCCAAACTTTGTCAGCTTTTTTGCCTGACCGCTTGCGTTGTCGCGGAGATGAATTTCATATTCACCACTCTCATCACTCCAATATGCCAGCCATTTTCCATTAGGTGACCATGAAGGGTAAGATTCCCAGGCGCCGCTGGTATTGGTGAGATTTACGATCACACCATTCTCCGCAGGTATACTAAATAATTCTCCCCTTGCTTCAAACACCGAACGTTTGGCATCGGGTGAAAGATCAAAGTTGAGAATGTTGTTGCCAACATTTACGGTACGCGGCATCAGGGTGGAAATATCGGCTACGACGTTAATTTTTACCTGCTCGTATTTGTGGGTATCAACATTTAACAGGTATAAATTTCCACCCGCTTCAAATACCAATTCTTCGGGACCGGCCGACATATGATTTATGTCAATATTGCTAAACTTGGTGAGTTGCTCTTTGGATTTCTTGCTGACATCGTACACCCAGATATTACGTCGGCTGCCTTCACCAACATCGGAAACATAATAGATCTTGTTTTTTACCCAGACAGGTTTGCCGTCGGTAGCGTCATTTTTTGTAATATTTTCTGCGCTTCCTTTCTTCAGGTCATAGACCAGTACATCCGAAGCAAGTCCGCTGCGAATTCTTTTGAACGGGTAATTTTCTGTGATCTTGGTGACATAGGTAATATTATTTCCATCCGGGGAGAAGGAGGCCAGTTCACCATAAGGCACTGGTAGTTTGTCGGGTAATCCGCCTTTGGCAGATACGAGGTACAATTGCCGGTAAGCCGGTGTTCCACTTTCGCGGCCCGAGGCAAAAAGAATTCGTTTGCCATCAGGGTGCCAGTCGACCACCCGGTCTGGCCCGGCATGCCAGGTAAGCCTGGTGGGCACCCCGCCACTTACAGGCATGGTGTACACATCGGTATTGCCATCATAGGTTGCAGAAAAGGCGAGATTTTTTCCGTCGGGCGAAAAACGGGGGAATGCTTCTTCGCCTGTTGAAGACGTTACACGGTAGGCTGTGCCTCCGGTTTTTGACACTAACCAGATATCGCCTCCATAAACAAAGGCAATTTGCGCGGTCGAAACATCGGGGTAACGGAAAAGTCTTGCATCCAACTGTGCAATAGCGTTTAGTGATAACAGCAGGGCTGAAAGCACGAGTAATCTTTTCATACCAGTAGATTTTTTGATTGAGGAAGGATTCTGAAGTTATACAATATTCAAAAGGAAAATCAGAAAAATTGATGGATGGGTTGTCGTGGAAGGGTTGGAAATGCCCTAAAAAGAAAACAGGGCTGGAAAGCCCCGTTTGAATCATTAACCTTAAACCTTAATCAGAAATATATAAACCGGCGGACCGGTAATTGTTTGATTGCGAGGCAAAGGTGAAGATATCGGCTAATTTGGAGAATAGATGAAATTGTGATGTTTTTGTAGTAGAAAGTCTACGAAGGTTTCCGTTACCACCCGATCCCATAATCTTCCCCGTGATTGCTCGAGCCACCCCACAAACTGCCGTGTTTCCAGTCAAACCATATCGCGTTGATTGGGCCGCTGGTTTGATTGCCAAAACTGAGGGTGTAACCCATCTTCTCCAGTTCTTTCCTAACCTTCTCAGGTACATTGTTATTGATCAATATACTTCCCGGCTGAGGTTTACGGTCATCAGTTTTGGTGCCGCCGAGGGAAAGCCAGAGCTGGTTGCTATTGATATTAGCGGCTTCGCTGGCCCGCTGTACGGTCATGTCAAATTCCACCATATTCAGGAAAAACTGGAGCAGGTTCTGGTCCTGCGTATCGCCGCCCTGCACCGCAAAGGAGAGAAAGGGTATTCCATCCTTTAACGCAAGTGAAGGAGTGAGTGTGACCCTTGGCCTTTTGCCAGGCGCTACAACATTAAAAGGGTTTAATTCGGCATCCAAAACAAAACTTTGCATCCGCTGGCTCATGCCGACGCCAGTGTTGCCGGCAATGCAGGCAGGCAGCCAGCCCCCGCTGGGAGTTATGGATACCACCCAGCCTTCTTTATCTGCAGCCTCAACACTGGTTGTGCCACGCCAAAGCCGATCCATATATTCATCCGTAATGTTTACAGCAGTGCCACCAGCATCATGCGTGGGCATAAAATTTTTCCTTGTCGGGGGCGCGATATCAAAACCTCTTTTCTTCATCAGGTCGAGCCAGGGATTTGTTTTTGATTCAAAAGGATAAGGGTCACCCGGACCAACCAGGGGATCGTTTTTGTCAGGATTGATCAATGCAGCCCGCTGTTTGGCATATTCCTTATTTAATAATCCCTGCATGGGTTCTTCTGGTGGAAAATAAGGATCACCATAGTAGAAATCACGATCGGCAAATGCCAGGTTCATAGCCTGGTACACTGTATGGATGTATTGTGTGCTGTTATAACCCATTTTTTTGAGATCGAAGTTTTCAAGAATATTAAGCGCCTGCAACATCACCGGTCCCTGTGTCCATTGCTGCAATTTGTATACTTCGATCCCTTTATAATTTACATGTAGCGGTTCTTCTTCTATTGGTTTCCATTTTGCCAGGTCGTCCATGGTAAACAGGCCACCCTGCTCCCTGCATCCTCTTACAATTTCCTTTGCGATATCTCCTTTATAAAAGCGATCATAAGCAGCCATGATCGCCTGCTTCCGATTCTTATTTTGTTTGAGCGCCTCTTGCTCCGCTTCAACCATTTTTCTCAGCGTTTCCAACAGATCTTTTTGTACAAAAATTTCACCGGCCTCAGGCGCTTCGCGTTTTTCGCCGAGGTGTGTCAGAAAAACCTTTTTGCTATAGGGCCATTCCCTGATCCTTTCTTTTCCTCTTTCAATGCTATTGGCGGTTTGCGCATCGATAGGATAACCTTCCGCGAGCTGCATCGCAGGCGCGAGCACTTGTTTCAAACTCATCGTACCATATTCCGCGAGCATGTGACAAAGGCCGCCGGGTGTGCCGGGTGTGACTGCAGCCAGCGGACCATATTCAGGCGGGAAATTATAACCCTTGCCCTTGAAGAATTCAGGGGTTGCGCCAGTAGGAGCAAAACCCAGGGCGTTTATAGCGATAACTTTTTTTGTTTTTGGATTATAGATCAAAGCCTGTGTTTCCCCACCCCAGCTTAACACGTCCCACATTGTACAGGTGGCAGCCAGCATGGCACAGGCGGCGTCTACCGCATTACCTCCCTGCTGAAAAACCATCGCTCCGGCCTGCGCTGCAAGCGGCTTGCCCGTGATGGCCATCCAGTTTTTGCCGTGCAACGGAGGTTTTTGAGTGGGTTGTGCATTACTGGTATGGCAAATAATAAGCAGGAAGACATAAAACAGAATAGATCTCATTTCAGGAGGTTTGATGTCTGAAGTTAATAAATGCCGGCGGACTGTTGCCGTGTAATAAAAAAGACCGGCGAAAGCCGGCCTTTTACAATCTTACTCAATTAGAGCTTCAACGGGTGTTTTCAGAGGTTTGGATTAAAACAATAAATTTTAAGATATTGGATAATTGTTCGGTGTTTCAGAATTGGATTTCTTATCTGCAACAAATATGATAAATAGAATTCCGCCTTTCAAGTAAGTGAGGCAGTATTTAAAATATATGTGTCGAAAAAAGTATTTATTCGTGCGGGAGATATGGGCTTTTTACGTGCAGGATTGTTATAGTTGACTTAAATCACTTTTTCCGGTTTGCCCGATATTAGAAAGGATAACCTATACCCAGGTTGAAAACGATATTTTGCTTACGCCAGTCGGGGCTGGCCAGCCTGATCTGTCGTATCACCCACCGCTCTTTGTCCTCAAGCCAGGGTTTGCGGAGGGGGAACGCAACATCGAAACGAACGACAAGGAAAGAAACATCAAACCGCAAACCCACACCTGCACCTACCGCAATTTCCTGGATAAAGTCCTTACTGAACCTGGCGCCGGGTTTATTGGTATCTTCATTGAAGAGCCAGACATTCCCGGCATCCAGGAAGATAGCACCATGCACGATTCCGAATAGTTTCTTCCGGAGCTCAGTATTGATTTCTAGCTTGATATCCCCCGACTGGTCAGGTAAAAAAGTAGTGTTGAGGGTGTCGATATAGCTGCCGGGACCCAGGGAACGGCTACGAAATGCTCGAATACTATTGGTACCACCTACAAAAAACTGTTTGATATACGGCAACTGTAGAGAATTGCCATGTGGAATTCCCACACCGACAATCAGCCGATTGGCCCATACTGCGGTTTTGGATAGCCTGATATAATAATGCATATCACTCAACAGTCGTACATATTGGGAAAACGGCGTATCAAAAATATTTTTCTGATTGCCGTTCCTCGCGTTTGCTCCCGTAATCAGGCCCACGATATTTCCTGAGAGGTCGAGATTGCCCTGGAAATAGAACCCACTGCTCATGGCAGGTTTTCCAACGAGTGAGTTGTAAGTATAATCATAATTAGTTCCAAGTATAAACTGGTTTTCTACGGCTTTCAGCAGCGTGGGGTTTTTAGCCGCACTGTCGCGGTACATATCGCTTATCTTAAAAGGATGGACATAATTGATATCGACCAGGTTGAACTCATGTTCCTTATAAATGTTTTCCTTCCAGATATAACTCCACCCACCCCGGAATGATTGCATGGTATAGAGTTGACTACGGATCAACATATCATAACCCAACCTGAAATTTGTTTTTGGGACAAAGCTTCCCTTCGGGTTGAGTCCGAACGGAACGATAAAGCGTGGAAATGTGAAGTTGGCTTCTATTCCGCCACGATAGGTGTTGAAACCACGCATTTGTCCACTGTACTGTACTTCAAATCCACCGGTCGCATCAATAGTAAGAAGTTCGCCACCACGAAGCGTATTACGGTTACGCCACCCGATCGTAATTGACGATCCTGTGAGGTTATTCGATTTTGTATGCGCATTGACTTCTCCTCGCAATGCTTTTTTGGGGAATGCGGTCAGGTAATAATATACATTCAGTTTTGACGAATCGATACCAGCAACGGGTTCGAACCTGTTTTTTACAAACTTGAAAAGGTCGAGGTTAACCAGTCTGCTGATCGTTTGGCCATGATCGGCACGATTATAAACATCACCTGGATCAAACTGCATCGACTGCTCAAACAGGCGGGGTTTATAAAGTTTTCTGGGGTCCACGACATAGTAGCCTTTATAAAACTCAGCTTTACTTTTCGTGGTATCAGTCTCGCTGGCTCTTAAACCAAATTGAGAAAAGATGTAAACATCGTTGATGGTATATACTTCACGTGCCCGCGCCGGCGTTTCGGGTTTTACTTTTACATACAGATCGACCAGGTAGTTGCCGATCGTAGTGTCAACCTGTACGATTAAAAGATCAGGATCGAAGAAATAGAATCCATTTTCTTTCAGGTGAGCGTCAATACGGTCCCGCTCACCTTTTATCAGGGCGAGGTCAAATGCTTCACCAGGTTTTAGAAAACTTTTTTCTTTTACTTCATTGATCCTTTGTTGAAGGGTGCTGGTATCATCCGCAAAATGCACACTGTTAATTTTATATTGCGGACCCGGTCTGACGGTATAGATGGCGCGGGCTTTTTTCCGCTTGACGGCGGTGTCCCATCTTACGTTTGCCGTGAAAAAGCCCCGGTTTTCGAGATTACTTTGCAGCACTTTCTGATTGTACTCTGTATTAACGTCGCTGAGGAGTACCGGTGGCTCACCTTTTTTACGTAGCCAACTGATATTATTGAATAGTAGTTTAAATGGAATACCCAGTATGCGCTTATTGGGCCGGGGCCGGGTAAGGGCGCTAAGATCGTCGCGCAATTCCTTTCTTTCTTTTGCTCTTAATCCTGAGCTGTCGAATTTTATCGTGGCACCCAGGTACAGGGCATCGCCGTCGGGAACTTTTTTGGTGGCGCTGCAGGAGGCCAGCAACACGACAAGGATCAATAGAATACTATGGTTCATCAGGCGGCTCATTTCAATTATTCGCTGGCGTAGTGATGTTGGGGGTTTGTTGTTCCTGTGTTTGTTCTTTTAGCTGCATTTCCCTTTCTCTTTGTTGCCGTCTCCGTTGCCTGCGTTGATCGCGTTCACGTTTCGACATAAATATTTCACGGAAGCGGTTATAATCGACTGTGATAATAAAGCCGACCCCGGTTTCAATAATATAGCCATCTATTACTCCCTGGTATTCATTTTTGCGGTAAGCGCGAAGGAGGTAGCGGTTATCGCGACTGATACGATAATCCAGCGCAATATCACCGGCAATATTATTGCCCTGCTGGTTGGAACCGGAAGGTCCTTCGAGTTCAAAATTGCTGCCTACGGATACCGTAAGACGGTCGTTTAAAAGTTGCTTCGACAATCCCACATTCAGATCAGTCCTGTCTCTTCTCTCACCGGTGGTATAATCTTCCGAAGAAAGCACATCAAAATTCAAATCAACCCCGGCCACCAGGTCGTCGGCCAGACGGTTTAGTTGTTCAGTCAGTAGTTTACTTACACTCTGCCTGGCAAAAGTGCCGGCATTAAAAGATCCGCCGCTGGCGTCGAAGGGATTTTCAGCTACAAAGCGGTTTAGTAAAAGCAATGAGAATACCTGTTTATTCATCTCACCTGTTTCCTGTCTTAGTTGTTCGAGCCTGTTTCTAACAGTACTTAGAATTTCACCAGACACAATATATTTCTTGTCTTCGGGCAGAATGATATCGAAGCTGATCTCAGGTTTTAAAAGTTCCCCTTCCATTTTCAGGTGCACATCAAACGGCAATTTTTGCATATAGGTATTGCGCTCAAAAGCGGTTGCCTCTTCCAGCTGGTTTTTTACCAGGTCAAGCGGCGCCGCGTTGGCAACATAGACAGCATTGATATCGACGCGGGCATCAGTTGGTTCTCCTTCCCAGACAATACGGCTGCCTTTTTCAATATCGAATTTTCGCTTTACGAAATTGAAGGTGAGTTCATAACTGCCCTCCTCGAGTTCATAGGTTCCGGCCATATTTACTTTTCCACTCGGATCGATACCTGCGGTTAGCAGGGCCTCGCCTTTTACATTTAGGAAATCCCCATTTCCCTCGTCGATCACGAGACTGAATTCTGCTTCCTTGTCGATCTCGACATTGACAGAAATCTCCATACCTGTATAAGGTGCCGTATTCAGCGAGTCGTATGGCGCCATAAATAATGAATCTGAAAGTGTAGCATCCATATCTACAAACTCAATGATGCCTTCGCGCTGCACCACACCAGGTTCTCTTTGCGGCAGCACAACGGTCATACTGGTTTTTTCATTCACCACCAGCCTGCCATCGATCACCGGGGTGGCTTCTGTACCCTTTACCTGGAGGTTGGTATTGAAAAAGAGCTTACCATAGAATAGTTTGTTATCCTTTTTCGTACTATTCAAAGCCTGGAAATCGCGGGCTCTTATGGCCAGGTCGAATTCGTAATTGGTAAAGTTTTTTGTAGCAGCAACACCATCAATTCGCAAAGTATTTTGTGAAGTATCCCTGATCTCGAAATTGTCAAATACAATGCCCTGTTCGTCTACACTGATCTTCTCCTGGTCGATCGTAAAATAATTGTTGAGCATGCTGAGATTGAAGCGGGCTTTGTTGAAATTCAGGTTGCCTCGTACCTCTGGTTTGGCTATCGTGCCCTGTATATCAAACTTTCCATTCATGGAGCCGCTGGCGTCGCGGAACATTTCATTCGAAAAAGCTGCTGCCGTTGCCATGGGCATTTCCCGGATATCAAGATCGAAATCAAAATTGCTGTCACCACTTTTTAGATAATAATTGCCTGTCAATCCCACATCATTTCCTCTTCCACTCAGGACTATATCAGCAGCGTAGGTGCCTGGTACGCGGTTATTGACAAGTATTTTGACATTGCCAACAGTATCACCCCGAAGACTCAGATCGTTCACTGAAAGATCGCCTACAAAAACTGGCTCATTGGCTAGTTCATTGAATGTGATCTTACCACTAAGTACACCATTAGCAAGCGTGGAATCGGTTTGTACAAAACCCGTAAGCGTTGCCAGCCTGAATTGTTCAAAGTTCACGTCGAGCGGCGCATTGGGATTTGCATTGAGGCTGTTAATGCTGAGTCGCTGGCCATTATTACTCAACTCAAAATTTTTTGCATTGATGCCCAGAGGTGTAATGAGGATGCGGTTGTCGTTTGAAATGGTCCATTCGGCATAATTTAACAGCAGGCTGTCCGGACTTAGTGCAATCTGGTAGTTTCCGCTCTGTGGTTGTTGCACCAGGCCATTGATATTATATATATCCTTGTTGTCACCGTTCTTAATATTTAATCCGAAGTCAATAGTATTATTTGCAATAGAGGTGCGCAGTGTTGTATTGTCTATAGCCATATTCGGCCCGCTGGCAAGACTTTCGATCGTGGTGATCATGCGGATCTCGCCCTGTTCCGTATCCGCTTTCAGATCGAGATTGCGAAGCCTGTTCGGACCCAATTCAATATAGGGCGCTTTTACAGAAGCTGTCCATCCGTTTTGATCTGAAAGATGGGCCTGGATAGATACCGAATCAATCTGTGTTAATCCTGGTACAAAGACTTTCAATGCTGGGTTGTCGAGAATATAGGCATTGACTGTAAAATCAAAAGGCTGTGTTTTTATGCCCGAACTATCACCTGTAATCGCAAAATATGGCTGAATTGCTTGTTGGAATACCTGGCCAAGCTCCGTTAGTTGGTATTGGCCTTCGATCCTGGCGGTCATCACAGGACTGGTGAGTTGCAGGTAACGACCACTATCATTTCGGGCGGCTACGATTTGCAGGGTATCCAGCACCACACGCTGGTCATCATGCACAAATACTGACTCGGTCATGAAGAGTTTTCCCTGCAGGTCGTCGGGATTGGTGACGGGGAAATCAGCCTGCAATTTTCCGCGGTAGATAATTTTGTCTTTTGTAAAATTCAGTGCCTGCAGCTTTATGCTATCTATCATGCCGCTTGCTTCTATTTTTGGGAACTCGCCGGCCAGGTCAGCTACCGCATTGATCGTAAAATGAATATTGGGATCTACTATGGAAAGATCTGCATTGGCCTGTTGATCGCGAATGGAGCCAGCGACGTTGAGATCCCGGTATGTATAGTTATTCAGTACCGCTGAATGCACCGTACCCTTGAATATTGCATTTGCCGTTTTTGGGTCGGTACCAGCGCCATTGACCATGACAGTGGCCGTTACGGGTCCCAATTCCTGGTTTTGCAGAATGGTTCCCAATTGTAGGGACCGGGTTTCCACTTTAGCGTTATAACCCATTCGAGCAGGGTTATCAAACTCACTAAAACTTCCGGTTATACTGGCATTGCCAAGGTCAGTATCCACGGACAGGCTGGTATTCATCCGGCTGCTGCTACCCCTGATGGTACCTGCAGCGCTGATCCGGTTTGGCAGACTGATATTGGAAGGCAGCGTATTTTCTGGTAAAAAGCGATTAATGTCTCTCCGGGAACTGCTGAGTTTACGGATTGCGAGGTCGGCCTGCATGTTTTGCATGGCCGGTAGCCCGGATATTCTGCCTGATACATCGAGGCGTGTGTCCTGGAGTCCCTGTAACTGTAAAGCTTCGATCCTTAGATCCGAAACACGACCTGTCACCCGGCTATTGATATACCACACCGCATTAGGGTCGGCAAATGCGGGTTGATGGCTCAACATGGGAGCAAATACCAGTACGTCTTTTACCAGTACCCTGCTTTCTTCAATATCGAGATCCACCTGCATATTTCCAATATTCTTCGCAAGTGATTCGATGGATGCATAGCGGATGGCGGCATCACGCTGCAGTCTTGTTCCGGGTGTTTCGAGATAGAGATTACGCAGGAAGGCCTCGCGGGGTGTATACAGGAATTCTGTTTTAAGTTGATTTAATACAAATCCACTTTGCTCCCTGAAGCTGGCTTTGCTGATGTTGCCGCCAATCGAGTCGGTATCGAGCAAAACATTTTTTGCACTAAGTGTAAAATCACGGGCGTGCAGGTGTGCATAATCCATTCCTTTACTCACCCGCTGATTGTTATCATTGTCAAACCGAAGGTCATTATTTTCAAGGTCCAGGTTGTTTGCAAAAATTCGCCAGCCTGCTTCGGCCTGGGCTTCCACTTCCTGCTCTACTTCTTTCTCAACTATTTTGGCAGAACCAGTCTTGCCAATCCTGATGGACGCGACTGTATTTTTAAGAACAACCTCATCAAGATGGATCACCCGCTTGTTGAGATCGATGGCGTTTGATGCCACCTTCAGGGAACCAAGATCCAGCCTGGTATAAAATGAAGAAACATCATTGCGATAATCCAGGTCGATCTTTTCCAGCTGTAGCGTTTTGAAACTTATTTGGATTGGACTAGGTTCCAGGGCTTCCATACTGTCTTTTGATTCGGGCTCGGCAGTGGCCATGGGTTTGGACTGGTACACTCTTGCGGCCAGACCGCTGATGTTTGTTTTGGGTACATCATAGATCATTTGCGCCGGATCAAAATTATCTACCTGTGTATATAGGTGGTCCAGCGATGCTTCCATGTCATTGCCCGTCACCACATCTTTATATAGCAACCTGATCTTATTGAGTTCGATTGTGCCAAGCTTAATGGCCGAAGAGGAGCTGGTACTGGTATCCGGGCTGCTGCCGGGGGGTGCAAATGCATCGATAATAAACTGGAAATTAAAACTCGTATCTGGCAATTCACGTTTGACTTTTGCGGTGATATCGTTTAGGCTTATATATTTTAATATCACTTCACCTTTTGTTATAAGCTTCCAGATATTAAGATCAGCCATCAGTTTACCACCGTAAAGCAGTGTATCTTTTTTCCTGTCCTCCACGTAGATTTTTTCTAAAACAATATCCCGGGGAAGACCAACATATACCCTCCCGACTTCAACCCTGGTGGCGAGTTTATTTTCGAGGTAAGTAACCGTTTTCTTTCGAATAAAGTTTTGTACGGGAGGTGTAAGCACCAACAGGAATACCAGTACTATGAGGAAAAAAATCCACAGAAAGGTTTTGAGTACGATCCTTCCCGCGCGTTTCCATCCGGTTGCCCTTTTTTCCTGTTGTTCCATTTGCTTTCGACTGCTTGACGTGTAAAGACTTTGAGTGTAAAGGTATAGTTAGAAAATATCGTGCTATATTCCCTATGTGCAGGAATTGGAAGCGTCCTTGGCGCCTATTCATTATCTTGCTGAAAATAGGATTGCTATGCGCCGCTCCCGAATTGCCGGTATAGGGAAATATGTTCCCGCCGGTGTTGTAACCAATCATGACCTGTTGAAATACATGGATACCAGTGATGAATGGATCCAGGAAAGAACCGGGATCAGGGAAAGAAGGTACGCACATCGTACCGGGGAGACGACTACTACGATGGGTGTTGAAGCCGCAAAAATCGCGATCGAAAGGGCTGGTCTGACCGCTAAGGACATCGACTTTATCATATTTGCCACCTTATCGCCCGATTACTATTTCCCGGGTTGCGGTGTTTTGTTGCAAAGGGCGATGAAGATGAACGAAATTGGTGCCCTCGATGTACGCAACCAATGCAGTGGATTTGTATATGCTCTGAGTGTTGGCGACCAGTTCATAAAAACCGGTATGTATAAAAACATCCTGGTGGTGGGAAGTGAGAAGCATTCCTTCGGCCTGGATTTCACCACAAGGGGACGTAATATATCCGTGATCTTTGGGGATGGCGCAGGCGCGGTGGTGTTGCAGGCTGCACCGGAATCGTCGCCGTCGGGGATACTCAGTACACATTTACATAGTGATGGAGATAGCGCGGAAATACTCGCGATGTATAATCCGGGCACGCATGCCAATCACTGGACTAAAGAATCGCTCGCCGACTTCAATGAGGGTGAAATGGGCGACATGTTTATGAGCCATGCCATGATCGATAAAGCACAGAATTTTCCATACATGGATGGGCCGGCGGTGTTTAAAAAAGCAATTGTGAAATTTCCCGAAGTGATCGAAGAAGCGTTGAAGACGAATCAACTTCAGACAACGGATATAAACCTGCTCATCCCTCACCAGGCCAACCTTAGGATCGCCCAGTTTGTACAACAGAAGCTGAAACTAAGAGACGACCAGGTTTACAATAATATTGACAGGTACGGAAACACCACCGCCGCGTCGATACCAATCGCTCTTTGTGAAGCCTGGGAGCATGGTAAGGTCAAAGATGGTGACCTGGTTTGCCTTGCGGCGTTTGGAAGCGGCTTTACCTGGGGCAGCGCAATTTTGCGTTGGTAAAATGCAGCAGGTATTTTTGGCCCGCGATATTATTTTTTTCATTGAAGATATTACATGCAAAAGCGCATTATCTATATTATTAATCCGATTGCTGGTACGAGAACAAAAAAAGATCTCCAGGAATACATACAGAAAAGAACCCGGAGCCTGGGTATTCCATTTCATATTTTTCCATCTGTTGCCAGTGGTGATTATTCATTTCTTCAGCCCATCATCCTGGAAGAGAAAATTACAGATGTAGTGATTGCCGGTGGCGATGGCACAGTAAGCCAGGTCGTAAATAGCCTGATGAATGAACGTGTAAATTTTGGGATCATACCCTGTGGATCCGGTAACGGCCTTGCACTGGCGGCAAAAATTCCAAAACGACCCGAGAAAGCGCTCGACATAGTTTTTAATGGAGAGGCTTCCGCGATCGATGGATTTTATGTGAATGACCAATTCGCATGCATGCTTTGCGGCCTTGGATTCGATGCTAAGGTAGCGCATGAATTTGCTAAGCAGCCTAAACGGGGATTTACCACCTATGCCAGCCTGGTGAGCAGGAATTTTTTTTCTATTTCGCCTTATCATTTTGATGTAGAAGCGGGCGGCCGGGGATTTTCGACGGAAGCATTTTTTATCAGCATCGCCAATAGCAACCAGTTTGGAAACCATTTTACAATAGCTCCGGAAGCGTTATTGGCTGATGGGCTTTTGGATATTGTGATCGTAAAAAAAGCAGCAAAGCCCAGCCTGCTTTTTAATCTTGCTAAGCAGGTTTTTGCTGGCAAAATCAAGAAAGTGGAAAATTCACTGGACCAGCCGATCGTTTACTTCCAGGCTGAATCCATCACGATTAAGAACACCGACCAGGCTCCGATGCATATTGATGGCGATCCGGCAGAAACACCTGGTGAGTTGAAAATATCCATCAAAAAAAAATGCTTCCGGCTTATACAACCTGTGGCTGTAGCCGAATGATCAACGAAAAAAATTACCCCGCTATTATTTGCCGTTGTAATCAAATCGCAGTAACCTGCTGAGCAAACGAAAACTCTTTTCATTGGCAGGTGAGTTTACCGAGTTGATAATATCTTTTTGTTCCCTTTTGCTCAGGTGAAAATTCAAGGCCGCTTTATTTTCTTCCTTGTCAGAGGCATACTGGAATAGGACTTTATGAACGGTCCGTCCCGGGTGCTCGGCATAGTAACTTAGCATGTCATTTTGAAAATACTCCATCATTTTAAACCAGTTGTGCTGCAATAACAGAAATGGTTTGGTGGCATGATCGGTTATATCATCCGACATATATGGGTATTCCCAACCTCCCGGGCTTCGGTCTCTTACCTGGATCAGCAATACTCCGCTTGTGTTTTCTTTGATCCAGTCATCAAAAGCTTCGAGAAAACGCAGGGAAGTTTCCTGTCCGTAATTATCTCGCAAACCCGCGTCCATCACATCAATAACCGGGTTGGAGGGTAACCATACATTGGGAAGCACGATCGGAAACGTAGCATTCATGCGCAAGGCAGTAAGGATCCGCAGGTTTTGAGCATCCTGGTTTTTGAAGAATGCTGAAAAATCAATTACGTCAGGATCCATCACCGGCAGACGGCTAGTATCCTGCCAACCCTGCATCATAAAGCTCACGGGTTGTGTACTTATGATGAGCTTGCGGCTATCCCTGGTCACAACGGAATTGTAGAACATCAGTGGAATATTAGCAGATTTTTCATCTTCCGCATAATCACCTATTTGTTTGTCGAGCAAACGCCTGGTATTGGTATTCAGTTTTTCTTCAAACGCATACCCGCGATCTTTTACATAAGTATATTGATCAACGCTGAATTTTTGCGCGGGTGCAATCAGGTCTCTTGCTACAAACGAAGAAAACACAGGATTCAACACATCCCCGGCGATGTCTTCTACATATTTGGTATCCTGGAGATCAATATTCCTTCCCTTAAGTTTTTGCAGGTATAATTCCCGGAAATAAGTGGCGCCGATCATTCCCCCAGAGGCGCCGTTGATCAGGAATATTTTATTCATGATAGTCCCATTGCTCAGACTATCCAGGTATTGCAACATACTAAATGTAAAGGTGGCGCTCCTGTGTCCACCGCCACTGGTGTTTAACAATACAAGCAATGGACGTGAACTATCCTGTTTCTTTTTCCAGTTCTCCATGACATTGATCATATTCTGCCGATCAGCCTGCACTTTTTCAGGGGTGCAAAGTGCCATCAATCCTTCACGGGTGTACTGCGGCCTTTCTTGTTTATTTTGGTAGTTGAGCCCATAAGCTTTGTTGCGCGGATCGATCCAGTCCTTCTGGTAAAAGAAGTTCAAAGCAAGCATCAACATCAACAAATAGGGAATACTCCAGCTTTGAAGGAAATAAGAAAATGCACCGGCTACCCCTATCAGGATGGAAAAAAATATCGTGATGCTGGCAGCCGCGGGTATCTGGAAAAATGGTGAGTCGAGGAAAAATCCAATCAGCACCAGGAACAGGAACGCTGCAAACACCGAAAGGATGGCTGCAAAGTGATGCCGCTTGAAAAGTGATTCTACAAACTGGGGTGTGTAGTGCCTCACATCCCGTACCGGCCGGAGGCGAAGCGGTGAATCAAAATACCACTCTACATGTATCAGGCTTTCGTTATAATAGACTTCCCGTGCCGGTTTCAATTGGGTAAGGTACTCACCGGGAACGCTGATCTCTGGCATCATTCGGCGCAGGATAGAACGGTCGGCACGAAAAAAATAAATAAAAGAAACTGTTAGGATCAGGATCAGCCCACTAAGAAAGCCGCCTGCTAAAAATAGGATCTCGACATTGCTGATCAATTCGCGGTAGCGGGTAAATTCATAAGCCCTGAAAAAATAAAAGAGGATAAAAAGCAGGGGTATGATGGCGTTGTTGATACAGTACTTGAGAAATGGATTCGTTGTAGCGGAAAGAAATTTGAAATGCTTGCTGAACAAAATAAAGGTGCTGATATTCCAGCTCATGATAAACATGCCGATCGATATGCCGACGATCGCTGCACTGATCGAATTCACATTGTCGAGGAACTCCGGCGCCAGGAATAATGAGTCGGCGCCAAAGGTTTGCATAAAGCTGCCATTTACTACCGCAAACAGGATAAACCAAAATAGCAGCAAGACCTGGTATTTACGAAAATGCAGGAAAAGCAGCTGTATGGGAAACGAATAATAAAATCCTCTAAGCCATGCTTTCATGAAAACGGTAGCTGGTGATATTTAAAAATACTATTTAATGACAGCAATGCAAATTACCGACACTATTATTAGTGATGAATGGACTTCCCGCTTCTTATGATATACAAAAACCAAACAAATGACATCAATAGCAGCATGGCTACAAACTGATGTGATACACCGAGCCAAAGGAAACTGCGGGTATTGATAGAATGAAGAACGGTAAATACGCCAAGCGCTACCTGCAAGAGGACAAGCACTAGTGGCCAAAGACGTGTTTTACGGAAAACAGTCGAACCACTTGCTTTAAAAGCCTGCCAGGTCCAGGCAAGCACCAGGATGGTTAAGAGGTAAGCAATATTGCGATGAAGAAAGTGAATCATGATGGGATGGTCCGTCAGCTGGCTGATGCCACTAAAATGACGATCGCCAAAAGAACTGGTATCGCCCGGCAACCAGTGTCCGTTCATCGAAGGCCAGGTTGGTGCCGCGGTAGCCGCTTTCAATCCCGCCATAAAAGCGCCATAAATAAGTTGTACAACCAGCAGGGCGGTCAACCAGCCCATGAATTTTTTTAAAGGACTACTATAGGTAAGTTGGCGCTCCGGTATAAGTAATTCCAGGGCGAACCAAAGGGTGTATACCAGCAAACCAAGTGCGAGAATAAAATGAATTGCCAGTTTATAATGACTTACATAAACAAGTTCCGAATCTTCGAGACCGCTTTGCACCATGATCCAGCCGACGAGCCCTTGTAATGCGCCAAGCAGAAAAAGGATGATCAACGGGCGGACCATTTCCTGTTTAAAGCGTCGCTGAACTAAAAAGATAATAAAGGGGATCAGGAAAACAACACCCAGCAACCTGGCCCATAGCCTGTGAAACCATTCCCAGAAGAATATGAATTTAAAATCTTCTAATGTGTAGTGAAAATTGAGGTATTTATATTGCGCAATTTGTTTATACTTTTCAAATGCAATATTCCAATCCTGTTCGTTCAATGGTGGCAGAGCGCCCATAATGGGTTTCCATTCCGTGATGGAAAGCCCCGACCCGGTAAGACGGGTGATCCCTCCCAGCAAAACCTGTATGATGATCATGGCCACACCTACCAATAGCCAGATGGCTACGGGCCGTGAAGAACGCGCAGGTTTCAAATCGGAGATCATAGCGGGGGCAAAGGTAGGCCTGCAACAAATGAAAAGGATGATTTTTTGTGGATTAAATTTATGGAACTCGGTGTTCTATTACAAATACATCGATTATTTTCGTTTCACCTCGACAAATAGATTTATTTATATATCAGATGCTGAAATCCCGGTACCAAAACACACTGATCGAAGCTGGCTGCGATGAAGCGGGCAGGGGTTGTTTTGCCGGGCCTGTATTCGCAGCGGCCGTTATCCTGCCGAAAAAATTCCGACATCCCCTGCTCAATGACTCCAAAAAACTTACCGCTGAGCAGCGCAATGAATTAAGACCACTCATTGAAGAAAAAGCGATTGCCTGGGCAGTAGCTTCTGTTGACAACGAGGAGATCGATCATATTAATATTTTAAACGCGTCTTTCAAGGCGATGCACCTGGCGATTGCCAAATTGCAGGAATTACCGCAGCTTTTGTTGATAGATGGCAACCGTTTCAAATCCTACGAGTCGATCCCGCACCAATGCGTGATCCAGGGCGACGGCCTTTATGCCAGTATTGCAGCGGCCAGTGTACTTGCCAAAACATACAGGGATGAATATATGTGCCAGCTGCACAAGGAATTTCCTGTGTATCATTGGGTAAGTAATAAAGGTTATGGCACACCGGCACACCGGGCAGCGATCGCCGAACACGGACTATGCAAATATCATCGCCGGAGTTTTAGGATGATGGATGCGCAACTTGAGCTTTTCGAAGAAGTGGGTTATCAAATTTAAACTGTAGTCATCCGGGAAATAGTCATGGTGACTTTCTGCAAAACTTAATTCCATTTTCCCAAACCTTCCCGCAGTACAACGGGTTCAGGCCCGGTACAATCGAGAACTGTTGAAGGTATCGTGCCACCGATACCGCCATCGATCACAATGTCTACGTCACGCATAAAATTTTCATACATGATCTCGGGGTCCGTATAGTCTTCCACCATTTCACCAGGAAGTGAAGCGCTGAGTATGGGCCGGCCCAATTCGTTGATGATGGCCTGCGCTATTTTATTATCAGGAATACGAAGCCCGATCGTATCCTTTTTACTCTGTAGGATGCGGGGCACCATTTTACTTGCTGGCAGGATGAAGGTATAAGGTCCGGGGAGATATTCTTTCAACAGCCGGAAAGTGGAAGTGGATACCTGTTTAGAATATTCACTGAGGTGACTGAGGTCGGAACAAATAAATGACAACTGCGCTTTGCGGGGGTCTACATTTTTGATCCGGCAAATTCGTTCCACGGCTTTTTGCTGAAGTATATCACAGCCGAGGCCATAGATCGTGTCTGTGGGATAAATAATAACGCCGCCTTTTTCCAGCGCATCTACGACTGTTCTTATATGTCGTTGCTGGGGGTTTTCAGGATGAATACGAAGTAACATAATCAATAATCTTTATCTGCAGGCCTGTTAAATCCCTATAAATCTACGGGTGTTTTTTTAAAAAGATTTAGCAGACGATATTCTGCTGTCAATTTGGATTTCCCCTTAATTTTAACTTTGATAAAAATACTCGGTATGCAGCTGAAGCCGGTTACTTCGGTCAACTCGATCGAACCAGGTATATTCAAGAAAGAATTTTACCAACCGGGCATACCCATTGTAATCAAAGACCTGGCAAAACAATGGCCCGCATATACAAAATGGAACTGGGCATATTTCAAGCAGCTGGTAGGCGATAAAACAGTTCCGCTTTACAACAATATAAAAAGCGACGCTTATACTCCCATCAATAAGGCGGATGACTATAAAACCTTCGGGGAGTATATTGACATGATCAGCCAGGGACCAGCGGGCTGGCGAATATTCCTGTTCAATATTTTTGATCACGCGCCACAGTTGATCAAAGACTTTACATGGCCCGAACACCTGATGAAAGGTTTTGTAAAAAAGTATCCTATGCTTTTTACAGGCGGCGCTTCCAGCATCACGCATATGCACTTCGATATCGACCTATCTCATATACTGCATACGCAGTTTGGCGGCCGGAAGCGGGTGCTGATGTTTCCCTTCAGAGAGCAATATAAACTGTACCGCAAGCCATTTGAGGTTTTGAGCCTGGCTGATTTTTCAAACTATTACGAGCAAAATGGTTCACCGGATTATGAAAAATTTCCTGCGTTGAAACTGGCAGAGGGATTTGATTTTATCCTGGAGCCGGGTGATACTCTTTTTATGCCGGCGGGTTATTGGCACCATATGGAATATCTCGACAGCGGCTTTGCGATGAGCCTCCGGGCATTACATCCCAGCCTGGGCAATAAATTAAAAGGTGCCTGGAATTTGTTTGGCATGCGGAGCATTGATACGGTCATGAAAAAGACAATGCCGCGTTGGTGGTATGACCAGAAAATAAAGAAAATCTTCCGAAATGCCGGAAAGGAGATGAACAATAGTACACTGGTCGCTTAACAAATTCTCACGACATTAAAAATGATAGTTCAGGTTAGCCGAATAAAATTGAGGTTTTAAATACGTTATAAACGATCCGAAACTGGCAGTAGCAGCGATCTCAAATTTATCGTTTAGGATAAAACCCGTCCGTGCATTCACTGCGAACCATGATTTTTTGAGATCGAGGTGTGGCGAACGTGTCAATAAGTAATTGGGATTGTTATAATATTTCTTATGCAGAATATTTTCGGGGTATGAAGAAAAATTGTATTGAAACCCAAGGCCCAGGTAAAGCTTTTGCTGCGGATGATTCACTACATTATACAATGCGGAAAGTGAAGGCGCTATCGAAGATATGCTGAGGTGATAACGAATGCTATCCGTAGCTGAGGGATTATTGTCGCCATGGTATTCAGTTTTGTACCAGGCCAACTCAAACCTTAGCTTCAAACGCTGCATGTTGCGCCACATGGCAAAATCAAAGCCTCCCAAAAGCAACGGTTTCGTGCTGCTCGTATAATTCAGTGCAGTATTTTCATCGGGTTCACCCTGGTACTTCAGGGTAGAGTGCAACATACCCGCACCTACGAAAAATGACAGGGATTGTTTCTGCTTTTTCACCTTATAACTTGTGCTGCCATTACTTAAAGAGCTGTTCATCTTATCAATAACCTTCACGAGATCGTTTTCACTGTAATTGCTTGAAGCAAGCAAATTATCCAGCGATGTTGATGCGCTGCCGGCAGGCAACATTGACTTCAACTGGTCGCGGAAGATATATTGCCTGGAAAGCCTCGAGTTGCGGTCAACCAGGAAGACCTTGTATTGCAATTCCTGGTAATCACCGCTGCCTTCTTTAATATAGAAATGCGGCTTTGTATCGGTAAACTGGTATAGGCTATAGTTGCCACTTACCAGTAACCTGAGGAAAACAGTATCTGTTACGATAGTATCGGCAAAAGCCCTTTCGAGCTCAGCCATCTCTACCGGGCGAATGTCCTTTTTAATGATGGCAGTTATGTAACGATCCAATCCATGCACCTCAAACGATGCAAGATCTTTCACGGAATAAGTTACCGGGCTGCTATTGTCTGCTGTTTGAAATCTTATGGAACCAGGGTTCTTACGCCACTGACGATAATCGATCTGCCCTTCGATGGTTTTACCGTTTTGGGTGACTACCGAGCCGGGTTTAAAATTGGATTGCGCAAAACTACTGGTAATGCAAAAGCTGGCAAGCGCCACGCAAAAAAGTCGTAATGTTTTCACAAGCATGCAGATTGGTTGCGTCCAAAACTATATCTCAAGGTTTAGATTTCCAATAGATTAGTTATGTATAACATCCAATCTTCTGAAAGAAAAGGGGATCAGATCAGGCGATTGTCCATACTTCCCTGCCCCTCAGCAGTTTATCAAGATCGGCAGGTTTGCTGGCGATAGCGTTTTCAAGCTGCATCTTCATCTGGTCTTCGTAACAGGGTCTGTCGTTTTGATAAAATACACCAAAAGGTCTTGGCAGGTGCCCTTCCATTTGGGGGTCATCGAAGATCCGAACCAGTATCTGGGCCTTGTAAATATCTTTTTCATCATGTACCCAGAGATCATCAGGGCTGTGGCCATTGTGCAGGTCCACCACCCTTGGCGTGAACCCATCCAGCTTTATCCCTTTTTCACCAGCCGCGCCAAATACCAGCGGCTTACCTTGTTCCAGGAACAAGGTCTCCTGGGGTTTGCTGCTTTTTTCAGTGAATATTTCAAATGCGCCATCATTAAAGATGTTACAGTTTTGATAGATTTCGAGGAATGATGAGCCTTTATGTTGATGAGTTCTCAGTAGCATCGCCTGCAGGTGTTTGGGATCGCGATCCATCGTACGGGCAACAAAACTTGCATCTGCACCCATCGCCAGCGCCAGCGGATTGAAGGGATGATCAATACTACCGTAAGGCGTGGATTTTGTGACCTTATTTTCCTCTGATGTTGGAGAATACTGACCTTTTGTCAACCCATAGATCTGGTTGTTGAAAACAAGAAGATTGACATCAAAATTCCGACGCAATAAATGAATGGTATGATTTCCACCAATACTCAGGCTATCGCCATCGCCGCTTACAATCCAGACACTCAGCTCGGGCCGGCTAGCTTTCAAACCTGATGCAATAGCGGTGGCACGTCCATGAATGGAATGCATGCCATAAGTATTCATATAATAGGGGAAGCGACTGCTACAGCCGATTCCGGAAACGATCACGATATTTTCTCTGGGAATGCCGAGCGTAGGCATCACTTTTTGAACCTGTGCCAAAATAGAATAATCACCACAACCCGGGCACCAGCGCACTTCCTGGTCGGTGGCAAAATCTTTTGGTGTAAGAGCCGGGCCTGTCATCACTTCACTCATAACGATAAAATATTGGAGCGTAAAATTAGTGAATATTGGCGTGCAATCCACGTTGGAAGGACCGGCAGATAGCTATTTAGGAATTTGTTATCCTGCTGCCGGCGGTTTGTTAAAGTTCGCAATTGGAATTTGTACCTAACTTGCGTTCCAAATTTGTATATATGGCTTCTTCCCAATATGATTTTGGTATGGTGGGCCTGGGCACTATGGGCCGCAACCTTTTACTCAATATTGCCGACCATGGGTATGCAGCCATTGGCTTTGATAAAGATCCTTCCAAAACCACGCTGCTGGAGGATTCTGCCACAGCGGGAACAAGCGTAAAGGGCGTGAACACCATAGAGGAGCTGGTATCACAACTAAAATCTCCCAGGAAAGTAATGATCCTGGTACCAGCCGGGCCCGCGGTTGATTCGGTGCTCAGTGATTTGCTTCCCCTGATGGATGAAGCTGATATTATTATTGACGGTGGCAATTCTCATTTCACTGATACTCTGCGCCGCATTCAGACAGTGGAAGCAAATAATATCCATTTTGTAGGTATGGGTGTGAGTGGTGGAGAGCAGGGAGCGAGAACGGGTCCGAGCATCATGCCTGGTGGCGATATAAAAGCCTGGGAGCACCTGAAGCCCATCCTTGAATCTGTGGCTGCAAAAGTGAACGGCGATCCCTGCGTGGCTTATATGGGCAAAAATGCCGCGGGGCATTATGTAAAAATGGTGCACAACGGAATTGAATATGCGATCATGCAAATGATCAGTGAAGTGTATGATTTTCTGAAACGGGGACTCGACTGCAGCCATGAAGAAATGGCCGGCATCTTTAAAAAATGGAACGAGGGAGAACTGCAATCTTTCCTGGTGGAGATAACCGCTGCTATTTTGCCGAAAAAAGATGACAGGACCGGCAATGACCTGCTCGATATGATCCTCGACAAAGCAGGTTCCAAGGGTACAGGGAAATGGACATCACAGGAAGCCATGGACCTTCCTATCACTTTACCAACCATCGATATGGCAGTAGCAATGCGTGATCTATCCGGGTTGAAAAATGAACGGGTCCAGGCCGCCACGCTTTTCAAACCAGGGGTAAAAAGCCTGGCGAAGCAAAAAGATAAGTTGATCGATCAATTACACAATGCGCTATACCTTTCTACCCTTCTTGCTTATGCGCAGGGCCTGGCCATGCTGGCGAAAGCATCTTCGGAAAGAAAGATGGATATACCGCTCGCTGATGTGGTGAAGATATGGAGAGGCGGATGCATCATCAGATCGGCTCAGCTTGAGATCTTCACTTCTGTATTTAAGAAAAAGCAGCTTTCTAATATTTTACTCGATAGAAAAATAGCCTCGATCGTTAAGAAGAAGCAACCTGCGCTTCGCAAGATCGTACAACAAAGTGCAGCCGCCCGGATACCTGCAGCGGGTTTGATGAGTGCCCTGGCTTATCTCGATGCCTACACAAGCGAGCGAATGGCAACTAACCTGATACAGGCACAAAGAGATTATTTTGGCGCACATACCTACCAGCGTATTGATGATGAAGGCAGTTTCCATACCGAATGGTAAACGATAGCAGCTATTGTGAATGATGATGTTTAATATCTACTGACAAATGAAAAAGAAAGAAAATCTACCTCCTACCATACTCTTTATATTCGGTGGAAGTGGCGACCTGGCCAATCGCAAACTGATACCCGCCCTATATAATTTATATATCGATGGCCATTTACCAGAGAAGTTCATTGTGATCGGCGTGGGTCGCACACCCTTTCCCGACGAGGAGTACCGTCTGAAATTGCTGGAAGGTGTAAAGGAATTTTCACGTCGTCAAAACGGCCTGGATGAGAAATGGGCTGCATTTGCTCCACTGATCTCTTACCACGAAATGGATCTTACCAGCGATGAATCTTATCAAAAAATGAGAACCTGGATCCTTGAAAAAAACAAGGAATGGGGTGTGATACCAAATGTTATTTTCTACCTGGCCGTAGCTCCACAAATGACACCCGATATCTCAAAAAGATTGTGGGCACAAAAAATCTGTGACGACTCACAGCATACCAGGCTGGTTGTCGAGAAGCCTTTCGGACACGACCTTAAAAGTGCGCATCAACTGAATGAGTTATTGACGGGCATGTTCAAAGAAGAACAGATCTTCCGTATAGATCACTATCTCGGAAAAGAAACGGTGCAGAACATTCTTGCCTTCCGTTTTGCCAACGCCATGTTTGAACCGATCTGGAACAACCATTATATCGACCATGTACAGATTACCGCGGCCGAAACTGTTGGTGTGGAGGGACGGGGAGGGTACTACGAACAGGCAGGTGCGCTCAGGGATATGGTACAAAATCACGTGTTGCAATTACTTTGTATGATCGCGATGGAACCACCCACCTCTTTTGAATCAAACGAGATAAGGAATAAGAAAGTAGATGTATTGACTGCGATCAGAAAGATCAGTACAGAAGATGTACATGAAAATGCTGTGCGGGGTCAGTATTCGGCAGGATGGATAAAAGGCCAGGAAGTGCCGGGTTACCAACAGGAAAAAAATGTGGCAGTCCACTCACCCGTTGAGACTTTCGTAGCCGCAAAGTTTTTTGTCGACAACTGGCGTTGGAAGAATGTGCCTTTCTATATCCGCACCGGTAAACGGATGCATGAGAAAACAACCTCTATCACTATTCAGTTTAAGGAAGCGCCCAGTTTTTCCTTCCCACCCGAGGCGGCTGATACCTGGCGACCCAACCGGCTTACATTTAGCATACAACCACATATGGACATACGGATCCGGTTCCAGGCCAAGCGTCCAGGTACCGACATGGTATTGAATCCCGTAGATATGGTATTCAGCTATACCGATACGTTTGACGAACAGGAGCCCGAGGCGTATGAAACATTGCTGGAAGATGTTATCGAAGGCGACCAAACACTTTTCATGCGTGCCGACCAGGTAGAAGCGGCCTGGGAAGTGATCACGCCACTGCTTGATGCCTGGCAGAAAAGACCACCGGTTGATTATCCCAATTATTCACCCAATAGCTGGGGACCTGAAGATGCCGATGCGCTGATTGCCCGCGATGGCAATTTTTGGGCTAACTTTCCCATACCAAAAACGGGTGGCTCCAAATAGAACATGAAGCGTACATTTATTTTTAAAAATACTGACGAGCTCAGCTTAAAGGTCGCAGATTGGCTGGTGGAGCAGATAGCGGATACCTTGCAAAAGCAGGATCGTTTTACCCTGGCGCTGGCCGGCGGGTCTACACCTAAGAAATTGTATAGCCTGCTGGCATCGGAGCAGTATGCCGGTAAGATCGATTGGGAAAAACTCCATTTCTTTTGGGGCGATGAACGGTTTGTTCCCTTCGATGACGGGAGGAATAATGCAAAGATGGCGCATGATGTATTGTTAAGCCAGGTGCCGGTCAACAAAAACAATATTCATATCATGCAGACAACGGGTTTAGAACCGGAAGCGTCTTCATTATTGTATGAAAAACTGCTGCATCGATATTTTGATGGAAAGCCTCATACTTTCGATCTTGTTTTATTAGGATTGGGCAATGATGCGCATACGCTTTCTCTTTTTCCAGGATATCCCGTGGTTGCTGAAAATGAAAAATGGGTGACGGCGTTTTATCTTGCTGAACAGGCGATGTACCGGGTCACGCTTACCGCGCCTGTTGTGAATATGTCCGCCAGGGTAGCTTTCCTGGTAAGTGGTGGCGATAAGGCAGCGGCATTATACCATGTCAGGGTCAGTGAGCACGATACGGCGCTTTACCCGGCACAGGTTATTCAGCCTTTCAATGGGGAGCTGTTTTGGTTCCTGGATGAGGCTGCCGCTGCGGATCTTTAATGGCTATATATAATCAGGCCTTATTATATGAAGCATCGCAAACAATTTCTTACGGTATTAGCATTGACCATTTTGGTGGCCAGCGGCATTTCTGCTATATCTTTTCGCGGGCCGCACAAGAATCTTAAAATACTGCCACAGGACATCAGTCCGAAAATGCTCGACAGTATTATGGAGTCCTATTCGAAAGCGCTGGGTGTAGGTTGTGATTTTTGCCATGTACCCGTGAAAAATTTCCCAGATAGCCTCGACTTTGCTTCAGATGGCGAGCCCATGAAGGAAAATGCCAGGAAAATGATGCAAATGACCATACACCTGAACAAAACTTATTTCAATTTCGACACGACAATAAGGCCTGAGTACCTCAAGGTTGTAACTTGCCATACTTGTCATCGCGGCGAGGCATTTCCTGAATAACATGTCTCACATATTATTTCCTACCAAAAAACCCTCATCCCTTCTCGCGTATAATTACTCAACACCTATCACGGTTTTACTGAATTTTAGTATAAACCATTAGTTCGAAGCACTATGCAGAAAAATACTCCGTTTATTTACAGTGGAGATGCGGTAGTATGGCGTGAACCTTATCCTAACGAAAAACAATCTTATGTCCGTTTTCAGCCTGATGGGTCTTCTTTCAACAATTGCTCTCAGCCTGCCCATCATTTTGCTTTTTGCAACAAGGCTAGTACTATACAGGTCGTTCCCGGCCCTGTTTGCCTATTATTTTATTGTATTGAGTTACCTGGTGCTGCTTTTAGGTTACATTGACCTGGGCAGTAATTTTCAATATTATTTCGGCGTATTGTGCAATTTCCTCGATACTCCGCTGATGCTTTTATTTCTTGCTTATTTCAGCAAAACGGTTTACTTCCGACGGAAAATGCTGAAGATCGTGCTGGGATTTATGGCATTTGAGCTGATCGTGCTGGCTGTATACGGGTTTAATATAAAAGCCACCACCATTTTACTTGCACCCGGTCTTTTGCTGGTGCTGGTTATTTCAGTATTGTTCTTTACCCACCAGGTGAAGATTGCGGTGACGTACCATCGTGCGATAGGCAAAGCGGTAATGGTGTCCTCGGTCCTGGTTTCTTATGTAGGATTCGCTTTTGTATACGCCGTCTATTATATCATTGAACCCGCGTTTAAGAATGATGCGCATCTGGTCTATTTCCTGATCATTACATTCTCATCGCTGATCATGGCCACCGGTATCTTTATAGAAAGAAAAAGAGTAAACCAGCTTTCCGAATTACAAACCACCCGGGAAGAGTTGAAAGCCATTTACGGTGGACAACAGGGTTCAAATAAAATAGCCAGCCCTCTCGAGCCGGCTATCATGAAGTTTGATCAGAAAGACTGGAATTAGAAATTATACTTTCCGTCCGCTATCATTTTATCCGCGATCCTTCTTCTCGCATCTTTAGAATTAAACGGTTCGGCTTTTGTAAAGCGTTTCAATCCCATCAATATCATTCTTTGTTCATCGCCCTCTGCAAATGCATTGATCGCGTCTTTTCCTGATTTATTTACTTTGTCTGCGGCATCATACAGGTAAGTTCTCATGATGTCATGGTAAATCTGAACCGCCGTCTCTCCCTGTTGTTCAGTCATCTTCATCACGCGAAGCAATACACTTTCCGCGTTGAATATTTCGATGGCCATATCTGCGAGGTTCATCAATACCTCCTGCTCATTTTCGATCTTCATCATTAGTTTTTGTACTGCTGCACCCGCGGTCATCAGGATAGCTTTTTTCAGGTTTGCTACCAGCTTTTTCTCTTTTGCAAAAGGGGCTTCATCTTCAGCACCGAAATCAGGAATACTCATCAGCTCTTTCTGCACATTCATGGCGGGACCCATCAGGTCGAGACGGCCACCCATGGCACGTTTAAGGGTCATGTCAAGCGTGAGCAGGCGGTTGATTTCATTGGTTCCTTCGTAAATGCGGTTGATCCGGCTGTCGCGATAGGCCCTCGAAATATTGTATTCCGCACTGAAACCATTACCTCCATGTATCTGTACACCTTCATCAACTACGAAATCGAGCACCTCACTTCCATATACTTTCAGCATAGCACATTCGATGGCATATTCTTCAGCGGCACCAAGCAGCGCTTCATTAAAGGGTTTTCCAGCCTCCAGCAGTTCCTTTTCTTTTTCATCTACCCAACTGGCCGTGCGATACAGGGCTGACTCGGCAACAAAAACCTTGATCGCCATTTCTGCCAGCTTATGTTTGATCGCCCCGAAATTGGAGATCGGCTGTTTGAATTGTTCTCTGGTCCTGGCATATACCACGGATTCGGTCAATGCACGCCGGGAACCACCCACAGCTGCCGCGCAAAGTTTTAATCGGCCAATGTTTAAAATATTAAAAGCGATCCGGTGTCCTTTACCAATTTCACCCAACACATTTTCTACAGGTATTTTTGCGTCCTGGAAATAGAGTTGCACGGTGGATGATCCCTTGATACCCATTTTGTGTTCCTCAGGTCCCTGGGTGAAGCCTTCCATACCTCTTTCTACAATAAAAGCGGTGAATTTATCTCCGTCCACTTTAGCAAATACAGTATACACCTGCGCAAAACCACCGTTGGTGATCCAGCATTTCTGGCCGTTCAGGATGTAATGCTTCCCATCATCACTCAGCTTAGCCGTGGTTTTTGCACCCAGCGCATCACTACCACTATTGGGTTCGGTGAGACCATAAGCTCCGGCCCATTCACCGGTGATCAGTTTGGGAATATATTTTTGTTTTTGTTCGGGCGTACCAAAGTATAATATGGGCAGCGTACCGATCCCGGTGTGTGCAGCAATGGCAACAGAAAATGAATGGCCCGCACCCAGGTATTCGTTGACGATGGTTGAAGTGATAAAATCTTTACCCAGGCCACCGTATTCTTCAGGAAAGGCCACCGAGAGCAAGCCCTGTTCTCCCGCTTTGGTGACAAGTGATTTCATCAGTCCGGGTTCCAGGCTATCAATGCGATCCAGGATGGGATAAACTTCAGCATCCAAAAACTGGTCGCACATATCGCGAATCATTCTCTGTTCCTCGGCAAAATCGCCGGGCGTGAAAGTTTCAGAAGGGGCAGATTCCCTGATCAGCCATTCGCCTCCCTTCAGCACGTTCTTTGTTTCAGTGGCAGCACTCATGGTTTTGAAAGTTTAAAGTTGTTGAATATTGTTGAATGTTGTTTAAAGTTGTTACTTCAGGTTATCATATACGATCTGCAGCACTTCCTTACACACTTCAATTTTTTCTGGTGAAACGCTTTGCAGCGCTTCATTCAGGATCTCGTCCGCGATCTGCATTGTTTCTTCTTCCAGCTTCTGCGCGTTTTTGGTCAGGTAGATCAGGTTGATCCGCCGGTCACTATCCGAAGGAACCCGTTTTACAAGGTTTAATTTTTCAAGGTTGTCAACCAGCCTGGTGATGCTGGGTTTATCACGAAAAGTGGCATTACAAAGCTGCTGCTGACTCAGGCCATCTTCCTTCCATAAATGGTACAATACACTCCATTGCTCGATGGTAATATTCAAATCCGCATTATTGAATTTCTTCTGCAGGCGACGGGCAATGGCCGTGGATGCTTTCCCGGTTACAAAGCTGTAAAGCTCCCCTTTCTTAAAATGGTTGTTTGGCATATAGTTGTTTGTGCAACTATCCAAAAATAGTATTATTTTCGAAGAGTCCAAACTATATTTTCATATAAAATTTGTCAGCCAAACTGTGCAAAAGCGGACCCTGGTATATCGAAATTCGACGGTAAACTATTACCGTTTTGGACACGGTTCCTCGATCGTTTTATGTTTTCACGGCTATGGAGAAGAGGCCGCTCAGTTTTCATTTTTAGAGAAATATGTTGGGGATCGTTACAGCATTTACGCCATTGACCTGCCCTTCCATGGCGCCACCAACTGGAAGGAGGGATTGAATTTTACCAACGATGACTTAACGAAGATAGCAGCACAGGTATTACTTGAAAACAATACGGTAACTGAAAACCTGAAATATAACCTGGTAGGGTTTAGTCTTGGTGGCCGGGTAGCTTTGAGTTTATATCAAGCTGAGCCGGCACGGGTCCAGAAGCTGATCCTGCTGGCTCCGGATGGGTTGAAAGTCAATTTTTGGTATTGGCTCGCCACCCAAAGCTGGCTGGGCAACCGCTTATTTGCCTTAAGCATGAAAAGGCCCGGCTGGTTTTTTGCATTGCTGAAGTTCTTGAATAAACTCGGTTTTGTAAATTCAAGTGTTTACAAGTTTGTCAATTATTATATCGGCAACCCGGAAGCCCGTGACCTTTTGTATAAACGTTGGACCGGTTTGCGTGGACTAAAGCCCAACTTATCAGGTATCCGGGCTTATATCCGGCAGTACAGCACGCCGACACGCCTGCTTTATGGAAAATACGATCGAATCATTTTGCCCGCAAGAGGTGAGAAATTCCAAAAAGGAATTGAGGAACTTTGTACCATAAACGTCGTCAACGCGGGTCACCAGGTCTTACATGAAAATCATGTGAAGAGTATCATACAGGCATTGCAGGAGTAGTCGTCGTATTATTAACGGTCCATATTACCTGTTCCAACGGATAGATCACTTAATGCTTAGATTTGTCCCTTCACGCATGGTATTCATATCAATCATTCTGACACTTTTTGTTTTTTACAGCCTTCTGATTCTATACTACTGGCGGGGATGGAAACAGATTCCGCTATTTCGCGCGGGTGAGTTAGCTGGTTTCGATAATGTCACCATCATCATTCCTGCCCGAAATGAGGAAAGCATTATCGGCGCCTTACTCACAGCATTGCAAAACCAGACTTATCCCAAAGAGAAGGTTGAAATCATCGTTGTTGACGACCATTCCACAGATAAGACTGCAGAAGTAGTCGGGCAGTTTGATGGGGTGAAGCTGATCAGCCTTAAAGACGATTCTATCAACTCCTATAAGAAAAAAGCAATCGAATCGGGCATTGCCGCTGCATCAGCAGAACTGATCATAACAACGGACGCTGATTGTATACCTCCGCCGGACTGGTTAAAAACCATCGTATCATTCAAACAGTCGACAGGCGCGGGTTTTATCGTTGCCCCGGTAGTTTTTGAATCAAATCCCGGCCTTGTAAGTATTTTTCAATCCCTGGATTTTATGACCCTGCAGGGCATCACTGGTGCGTCGGTTTATAAGAAGGTCCATGCCATGTGCAACGGTGCCAACCTGGCTTATGAAAGAAGATTGTTCTATGAAGTAGGTGGCTTTGCAGGTATCGATCATATCGCATCCGGCGATGACATGTTGCTGATGCATAAGATTGCAAAAAGATTTCCAGATAAGATCTACTATTTAAAATCTGTAGATGCCACTGTCAGCACAAAGCCGATGCCCGACTGGCGTACATTCTTTAATCAGCGGATACGCTGGGCAAGCAAGGCCACACATTATAATGATAAAAGAATATTCTGGGTTTTGTTGCTGGTTTATCTTTTCAATCTCTCATTCCTGGCTTTGATCACCGCGGGATTTATTGATCCATTATATTGGTTCTTTTTCGCCGGGTTCTGGATAGCGAAAACAATTGTTGAATGGCCTTTCATGTATACTGTCGCCAGTTTCTTTAGCAGGAAGTCTTTATTAAAATATTTCTTTTTTGCTCAACCCATACATATTTTTTATACTATCATTTCGGGTTTGCTGGGACAGATGGGGACTTATGAGTGGAAGGGGAGGAGGGTGAGATAGATGCTAGATGCTGGATACTGGATACTGGATTCTGGATTTTAGATTCTGGAATGATCGAAGTGTTATATTATATAGGACACTAGCCCCTTCTCCGCGCGGAGAGGGGGTTGGGGGTGAGGCGATACGATGTATGTAGGGAGTCGGTTTGACTGGAGCTTTGGCGAAGGAGGGATGCTAGATACTAGATGATAGATACTAGATGCTAGATGCCAGATGCTTGCTGCTGGATGTTTTTAGCTCCCCTCTCCTTGGGAGAGGGGTTGGGGTGAGGCCGGTGCTGGATGATTGTTAAAGACGATTTATTTTTATCTTTCTTTTTTTAATGAGTAACCCATCCATATCATTTCAACAGGCGGCGTGGAAACGACTTCGCAAGAACAAAGGAGCTGTGTTCGGATTGATCATCATCTGCCTTTCCGTTATTGTTGCTGTATTTGCCTATTTCATTGCACCGGATCCTTCACCTTATGCTAATCGCATCATACTTGAAGTGGGTGGCAATAAGCCGGGCTACACCCAAAGTTTTTTAAAAGTCAAAAGAGATCAGTACACAGGTGAGGCCGGTTTTTTTTCACGGCTGGTAGCGGGAAAAGAGGATAGTTATTATCATGTCCCCATCGCTGGTAGCGAGGAACAGGGAGATAGTATTATTGTACAGAAATATATAGACGAAGGTTTAAGTGAACGCCAGTCATATGGCAGGAGCCAGCTTGCTGATGAGCCGATCGAAACCGTAAAGTTTTACCTGGGCACCGATAAATTTGGCCGTGATATCTTAAGTCGTTTGATCGTTGGTACGCGTGTGAGCCTGAGCGTGGGACTGATCACCATCATCATCTCTCTCTCTATCGGACTGATACTTGGTTCGCTTGCGGGGTACTATCGCGGTCGCACCGACAACTTTGTGATGTGGTTTATCAATGTGATCTGGAGTATACCAACGCTTTTACTTGTTTTCGCGATCACACTTGCCCTGGGAAAAGGCTTTTGGCAGGTGTTTATAGCAGTGGGCCTTACGATGTGGGTGAGTGTGGCGCGCCTGGTACGAGGTCAGGTTTTGGCCGCCAGGGAACTTGAGTATGTGGAAGCAACAAGGGCGTTAGGTTATTCGCATTTCCGCACGATCGTCAGGCATATCTGGCCCAATATCATGGGCCCTGTGATGGTGATCGCCGCTTCTAATTTCGCTTCCGCCATCGTGATCGAAGCAGGCCTTAGTTTTCTTGGTGTCGGTGTGCAACCACCACAACCGAGTTGGGGATTGATGATCAAGGAAAATTACAATTTCATAATCACGCAAAATCCCATGCTGGCACTGGCGCCGGGTTCTGCGATCATGCTGCTGGTACTTGCTTTTAATTTATTGGGTAATGGGTTGAGGGATGCGTTGAATGTAAGAGGTAGAATATAGCTGTGAGCTGCCAGCTTCGAGCTGCGAGGGTGTTTGGGGTTCAATTACAATACTTTTTAATATTCTGTTTTTGTAGCCCTAATGTATCATAGATGTAAGCAGCTCATAGCTCACTGCTCGTAGCTTACTCAACTGATCACTTTCACATTCCTGTTAAAACTCTCATCCAGCGAAATAAAGGTTTCTGTTCTTTCAATTCCTTTTATTTTTTGAAGCTGGTCGTGGAGAACGTACCGTAACTGGGTAATGTCTTTGCATACAATTTCTGCAAACATGCTATAGTTGCCGGTGGTGTAGTTCAATCGCACGATCTCGGGGATCTTTTGCAGGTCTTTGGCGACAGTATCATACAAAGAACTTTCTTTTAAATAGATACCGATAAACGCTATAACATCGTAGCCCAGTTGTTTGAGGTCTGCCTTGAGACGGGTGCCCTTTACTACGCCCGCTTCCTGGAGTTTCTTGATCCTGACATGAATGGTACCACCTGAGACAAAAAGCTTTTTACCAAGATCTGCATACGAGATCTCTGCATTTTCCATCATGTGGTGAATGATATCCAGATCCAGTTTGTCGAGATTTAATTTGGCTGACATTCCGAGGAGTGTTTTTAGATTATTTTCATTGAATTATACAAATATTTGAATAATTTCTATTATTTCAAAATAATTGTTGAAAAATTTGGAATGAAAAGACCGATTGGCCTATATTTGTTCTATCAAGTTCTTTAAACGGGATTATAAAGATAGCCCGATAATACTGTGGGGTGATGAAATTTTCGGCAGACATGCCCTCTCGTCTCGAGGGTGAGGATAACGGGATAAACGTAGCATAGAGCCGGTTCCGACTTAAATCGGGGCCGACCGGGATTGACCACCGGACTTTGTGTTGCAGCTAACCGCCTCGTGGAGGTTCGA
>JAFAEM010000012.1 GCA_023424015.1 Bacteroidota bacterium
GTGTAACCTGTGTAATCCGTGGCCCCATTCGTGTGATTCGTGTTATTCGTGGCCCTCTTCCTGCCGAAGGCAGCCATAATCCGTGTAACCTGTGTAATCCGTGGCCCCATTCGTGTGATTCGTGTTATTCGTGGCCCTCTTCCTGCCGCAGGCAGCCATAATCCGTGTAACCTGTGTAATCCGTGGCACTCTCCCCTGCCGAAGGCAGTTTATTCCGGGAATTTTTACTTATATCAAACCAATTCATATTAACACTTAAAACCAAAAATTATGTTTACGATTAAACAATTCTTCTCAGCCGCCTTCACCACTGCGGTTGCAGGTTCCATGACAGCGGAAGCGCTATCTCAACCAAGTATTAAAGGAGTCATAGATGTTGTCTTAGTGCACGGCGCTTTTGCCGATGGCAGCAGCTGGTCCAAGGTAGTTACAAAACTCCAGGCAAAGGGCTATAATGTCATTGCCGTTCAAAATCCGCTTACTTCTTTTGAGGATGACGTAGCAGCAGCTAAACGAGCCATTGCACAACTAGAAGGGCCTGTACTCCTGGTTGGGCATTCTTATGGCGGAATGGTGATCTCGGAAGCAGGAAAGGATCCTAAAGTTGCAGGGTTAGTTTATGTAGCTGCCCTGGTACCGGAAGACGGGCAAAACGTGGTTGATGTAAATGCCGCGATGCCAACAACAGGAGTTGAAAAAGATTTCCAGCTCAGTGCCGACGGGCATTTGACCTTACCTCAAAAAGCAATTGCCGAAAACTTTGCCCAGGATGTAACACCGGAAGAAAAGAAGATCATATTTGCCACACAGGGCAGCTGGGCAGCTTCTGCCACCCAGGTAAAAGTGTTTGAACCTGCATGGCAAAGCAAACCTTCATGGTATATCGTTGCGGCAAAAGATGGAATGATCAACCCCGACCTGGAACGCTTCAAAGCCAAACTGATCAATGCCACTACGCTTGAATTAAATTCCAGCCATGTCCCCATGGTTTCACAACCTGATAAAGTGGCGGACTTTATCGTTACCGCTGCCGGAGGTTTATAATGGAAAATGGTTTTGCAGGTGAATGCCTTACATTTCATTTGACATTCACCTGTAAAACTAAATTGATAATCTTTAATACTTCAGAACATGTTAGCTACAGGAACTATGGCACCAGGATTTAGTTTATATGCTGGTCCCGACAATTTATTGAATCTTGAAGAATACAGAGGCCAGAAGGTGATCCTTGCTTTTTACCCGGCCGACTGGAGCCCGGTGTGCGGGAGCCAGATGAATCTGTACAATGAAATGGAAGAATACTTTAAACAATTCAATGCCCAGCTGATCGGTATCTCGGTTGACAGCAGGTGGTGCCATGCCGCCTACGGTGAGCAAAACGGATTCTATTTCCCGCTCTTGGCCGACTTCGAGCCTAAAGGTGCCGTGTCGAAAAGATATGAGGCCTATGATGAAACGACTGGCGAAAGCCGCCGCGCCCTGTATGTAATCGATGAAAATGGGGTGATCATCTGGAGCTACCTTTCACCTATCGACGTAAATCCAGGCGCCGATGGTATCATCCGCGTACTGGAGGAATCAGAAACAATTAAAACTATTGAACTATGATAGACTTAATACCTGCTGTCAACAGCAACGACCATTTTGCCGGTAACCCAAATGCTCCGATTGAACTGGTGGAATACGGCGATTACGAATGCCCTTTTTGTGGCCGTGCATATCCCATTGTAAAAAGCATCCAGGAAAGATTCGGAGAGGATCTAAAATTTGTGTTCAGGAATTTTCCGTTGCGAAAAATCCATCCAAATGCTTACCCTGCTGCTGTGGCTACGGAAGCGGCTGCCAGGCAGGGAAAATTCTGGGAGATGCATGATATCATTTTTGAAAATCAAAAAACGCTGCAGCCTTCCAACATCCTTGAGTTTGCTCGAAATCTAGGACTAGACGTTGAACAGTTTCAAATGGATATACTCGATGAATCGCTATACCTAAAGGCCAGGAAGGATTTTGAAAGTGGTATGAAAAGCGGGGTCAACAGAACACCTACGTTTTTTATAAATGGTAAAAAATTCAATGGCGACTGGGGCCAGGGCGAGTTGCTTCGTTACCTGGAATGTGAACTGGCATGGATCGCGGTGTCGTAGGAGAATTTCGCCGTTGCCCAGCCATATTCCCGGCATTACATGATGCAATTGCGCTACTCCCCTGCTTCCGCGCTTTTTTGATATAATGCTGGAGATTATTGAGTTAAACAAATTGTTTTACTATTTTGTGTAGCGGACAATAGCGTAAATACAGCTGTTAGGCGGCATTTAGAAAGTGCCTTGTTTTGCCAGATCCCATAGAATACATATCTTTGGCGTTACTAACGTAATCCGGTGGTATGATTATTTCGTTTGGAACTAAGGAGACCGAGAAAATTTGGCTAGGTGAACGCGTTAAAGGAATTCCAAATCAAATTCAGGAGGTAGGTCGTAGAAAACTAAGAATGATTAATAACGCGGTAGACCTGAATGATCTAAGAATACCACCGGCGAATCGACTGGAAAAATTGAGTGGTAATTTAAAAGCGTTTTATAGTATACGCATAAATGATCAATGGCGGATTATTTTCAAATGGTTGTCAGGTAACGCTTCCGAAGTGGAGGTGATTGATTATCATTAAAAACTAGAAAAATGGCAAGGTTAAAAAACATACATCCCGGAGAAATATTGTTAGAAGAATTTTTGATTCCTTTTGAGATTACAGCGTACAAGTTAGCTAAAGACATAGGAATACCTCAAACTAGAATTTCGGAGATTTTAAAAGGTAATCGCCGCATTACGGCCGATACCGCCTTAAGATTAAGTAAGTATTTCGGAAATTCAGCTAAGTTCTGGCTTGGGTTGCAGGATGATTACGATTTAGAGGAAGAGGCAAATGCAAAACATAAGTCGATCGCTTCGATAAAATCACTCCATGAAAACGCCGCCTAACAGGCGGTTTGCTGCTATGCTGACTGACGAATTAGTTCTGAACATTTGTCTGATTATCAGCTGCAGTTATGTAATGACGTAATTCTTTTTCAGCTTTTGTACTAATTTCAACAACAGTAATACTATTGGGCTTCAGTACCGGGCAATTGTAACACAGAATACCAGCACAGCAGCAAGCCCTATACGTTAGCGGCAATTCAACCCGTAAACCGTGTCGCATTCCTTTTAATTTATAAGTAGTAAAAATAATCTAGCATGATTAAGCGAATCTTTCTATTGCTATTGATTTCGGTGATACTTTTCGCGTGTTCGTCAAGTAAAAAAGCTAGATCTGGTTCTGGACTATCCAATACATTTTCTGCGTCGACTCCTAAATCTACAGATGACGGACTTTCCTTTGCAACTGCAATTGTTATAACCGAGAAGACGAGTGCAAAAGGAATTCCTGCAGAGTATAAGTGGATAAAAGAGCATTACTCTGATTATAAGGTGCAAGGACAGTCGTTAATTTTCCAGGATAACAAACCTTACGATGTCATAACAATAACTCTGGCGAATGGCCAGAACCTTAATCTATACTTTGATATATCCAATTTTTTCGGAAAGTTCTAGTACTAAACTGCCGCTAACAAGAGGTTTTGGCGTCAAGGCGGCTTTATGAATAAATCCTGTGCGATATAACATTGTTCAGCGACATATCAATATGACGAATAAGTCCCAGCTTTAGAAATATTTTCATCTTCATATCTTTGATCAGCATCACTCCCGGCTTACATAACACGGAATATCGGCACAACGCCAAGCCTTATACGTTGTACGCCATCGATGTGGAGCCGCCATTCAATAAAATCGGATTAAAAAATGGAAAGCACAGAAATTGAGCTTTTACAAGGTATTGACACAGTAATCGTACGAGTAAGTAACATTGCAGCCTCTAAAAAATGGTACTTAGAGAAATTGGGCTTGGCCTTGCTATTTGAAGATGACAAAATTAAACTTGCTGTTTTAGACACGAAAGGTCCGACGAGTTTAACGCTTTGGGAAACACTGCTGGTGGCAAGGATTTTTTGGGGAGGCGGTAATATGCTACCAATACTAGGGTGGATTTCTTATTTATATTGATAGCTTGGAGAACACGATAATAATTATACTATTGTTGTTACGTATATTTATGTGTTAGATGTGATGCAAGACCAACCACCGCAAAAAATGAAACGAGTACTAATAATTACATTTCTGACAATGAATATTTTTAACCTATTTGGACAGAACAATTCCAACAGCGACCCCTATTGGGAATTTGACCCATCAAAACATTATAGACCCAAACTAAACACAGGCGACTTTTTCAAATTGACAGGCTTTGATTTTGGTTGGTTTGTTCTTGAACCAATTTCAGAATACATCCAAGACAGAAAGGGCGAACTAACAAAAGGAAACACCTTGTCTTATGGACAAAAAGCACTTTATTATTGGTGGTACGTAGATGCACAAGTTACAAACGGTGGATTTACACAATTCTACTACAATGACTATGGAAAGTATGTACCAACAATTATAAAAGGATTAAAGCATATTGGCGACAATAAAATGGCTGAACTTGTAAATAGGTCATACGAACTTTATTTAAAAGAAAATAAAAAGATTAAGGATGCAAGAAAAGGCGGTTTAGAAGCATTTAGCAATCTATACAAGGAAGTTAAAGATTTTGACGAATTAGACACTGAATATTACAATATCAATGAAGAAACAATGAAAAACATTGAGAGATATATTCGTAAAAATCCAAACGAAATCTGTCTTGATGAAAATAACAAAGAGTTTGACCTGACATTTTCAGGTGAGCTAAAAACATTTTATGAGAATAAAAACGTCAAAGAAATCCTTCCATTATCAAAAGGAATAATTGAAGGAACTTTTAAGAGTTTTTACGAAAATGGAAGACCAAAAGAAGAAATCCAATATTCTAACGGAGAGCAAACAGGTGAAAGAGTTGAATATTTTGAAAATGGCAACAACAAATTTTCAATATCCAAATCCAGCAACCCTGTTGGGCATTTGCATACTCATTATTACGAGAACGGAAAAATGAAATCAACAGAAATCTATATTTCCAAGTATGACAGAGTTGGCAAATGGATACAATATTTTCCTAACGGACAGATGAAAAGTGAATGTGAATTTATCAATAAAGAGTTTTTCGTTCAAAACTGTTGGAAAGAAGATGGAACACAAATAATGAAAGACGGGACAGGTCTATATATCAACGAATATTCAATATTTGATGGCGTTATTGACAGAAACGAACAAGAATATAAGAACTACAAAAGACACGGAAAACAATATTCGTACAGCAACGGAAAGCTAACACTGTATCAAGAAATGGCAGAAGGGAAAGAACACGGAGTTACAAAATCGTATGACGAAAATGGAAATGTCACGGAAGAAACTATTTACGAAAATGGCAAAGAAATATCAAAGAAGAAATTCAAGAAGTAACAAATGCACCACAGCTAACATCGGTTTGGCAATAGTGGGGCAGACAGTTGTATATTCAACATTTGTAATTCTATTTGGCTTTTGTGCAAAGGTTGGGCAGACGTTTTTCAAATGACCCACCATCGCCAAGCCGTAAACCGTTACCGGCACAAAAAAGAAAGAACGCTTATATCAATATCTTGACAAAAAGATTAGCCGACCTGTAATAGGATTTACTCAATGCGAATACCCGAAGCCAAACAGCCAGGAAATTAATGAAAACAGTTTTTTACAATGTTTAAATTCATTTGCTCTAAAGGGCGACTTTATAATGTTGAAAATGAAATAGCAGTAATAGGCGGACAAAATTAAATGCCTGCAACATGGGTTTTCTGCTATGTTTGCTGAAGAATATATACCGATCATTCCATAGGGATTAAAACCGGCCTTTTATCGCCGTCTTATATACCTGTTTCACTTCCCGCTTAGGGATTGAATTAAATCTTTTACCTTTTCCCCAATCAAATCCCTTACTTCCCGGAACGGCGCCGGTTCCATATTCCGGGGATCGGGGATTTGCCAGTCAATAAACTGTTTTGCGGGCATCCAGGGACAGGCGTCACCGCAACCCATGGTTATGACGGCATCGAATGGTGCGTATTGCTGAACTTCCTGGAGACTTTTGGACTGCTGAGCAGACAAATCATACCCTAATTCCGCCATGGCCTCCAGCGCCTTCGGGTTGATCATGCCGGCAGGGCGGGATCCGGCGCTATATGCTTCCACATCACTACCGGCATACATGGTTGCAAATGCCTGTGCCATTTGACTTCTGTTGGCGTTTTCAATACAGACAAATAACAGTTTCTTTTTCTCTTTCATAATTTCTTTTGCATCAGGGCCGCGGTAGACGGACATATATGACTAAATTCTGATGATTGTTTTAGTGACCCGGGTGCTTCCTCCCTGGCAATCGGATCATATCCCTTTTTGATAAAATAACCCTTTGCTGTTTCGGTCAAAAGATAAATGTTTGCCAATCCCAGGTTTCTGCTTGTTCTTTCAACCTGGTTTACCAGTGCCGCCGCTATTTTCATTTCCCGGTACTCCGGCTTTACTACCAAAGAGCGAAGCAGCCCATTGCGACCGTAGGTTTCCAGTCCGACTACCCCGACTACAAAACCGTTATCCAAGGCGGTATAAAAATTTTGCAGTCCATCAGGCAAATCCTCAACTGGTAAACCTGCCGATTGCAACAGGCGTATGATTGCTTCACGGTACTCCAGGCTGGCCGGAATGATATCAATTTGGTTCAACATGCTATGAAGATACAATTAACAGCATGCACTCCCCGGCTCACAGCAGTTGCGCTCATCTTTTGCCGGCTTTTCGGCATAGACTGTTATGCTTTTGATCTTACTGTTGCCGGATTTGAATTGCTCAATTTCGTCCTGGGATAGATAGTTTGCCAGCATTTCATCCGACAGGGTAATATCTTTTTCCTTTTGAACCACAACATTTGAAAATCCCGCTTCATGGATGATACCAAGGTATTCCTGTTTTTGTATGGCGCCTGCTACGCAGCCGGCATACAATTCGGCTACCTGTTTCCATTTATCTGGTAATACTCCTTCCAGCACGATATCAGAAATGGAAAAATGGCCCCCGGGCTTTAAGACACGGTAGATCTCGCTGAATACTTTGTGCTTGTTGGGAACCAGGTTTAAAACACAATTGCTCACCACAACATCTGCTTTGCTGCTGGTGATAGGTATGTCCTCAATGTCACCCTGCCTGAATTCAATATTATTGAATCCAAGTTTTTCAGCATTCTTCCTGGCTTTTTGGATCATTTCGGGCGTAAAGTCGATACCGATAACCTTACCGGAAGCGCCAACGATTTTCCTTGCTACGAATGCGTCATTACCCGCGCCGCTGCCCAGGTCAACCACGATATCACCTTCTTTCATTTTGGCGAATTCGGTTGGTAGCCCACAACCCAATCCCAGGTCGGCGTCAGGGTTATATCCCTCCAGGTGGCTATATTCATCAGCCATCACGCTAATGGCGTCGTCGTCACCGCAACACGCTGTAGCGCCACAACAGGATGAAGCATTTTGAGTTTTTGACTGACTGGCAATGGCGCCATATTTTTCTTTTACCAGCTCTTTGACTTGTTCCGATGTTCTCATTTTACTAAAGTTTAATTGTTATATTGCATTATTACGATTGATGAAAGCAAAAAAAATCAACAACAGCTATTATCTATATAAGCTGCGAAAAAGTTCTCGAAGCTGGTCTTGTACTGGTTCCAGACTTTAGGGTCAATACAATAACAAACACTGGTCCCATCAATGGTACCCTGGATCAAACCCGCGTTCTTCAGTTCTTTGAGGTGTTGCGAGATCGTAGCCTGGGCAAGGCCCAACTCATCCACAAGGTCGCCACAGATGCAGGCATTGGCTTTGACCAGGTGCTGGATGATGGCGATGCGCGCGGGATGCGCCAGCGCCTTCATCATCCTGGCCAGCTTGTTTTGCTTTTCCGAGAATATCTCTGTTTTTGTTAGTCCCATATCTATCGCAATATTACGATATAATATTTTCCCGCCAAATTTTTTTTTTAAGGGGAGTAGATCCGGCCTTTCAAACAAACACCGTAAACAAAAGGATAGGCAATATCAATACAAAATTGGAACTTGCTGTGCAGTGTCGGACAAGCCCGATCAGCAGGCAGGCCAACCCAGGGCGGCATTGGTTTGTGAAAAAGATTTACCATACCAGGCTGGTAAAAAGATCAATACATACACATGAACTATAAAATCCTCATCGCCTGCATCCTGCTTCCGCTGGGACTAAAGGCCCAAAACTGTGACAGGGAATCCTTGCTTCAAAAGCCAGGCACCTGGAAGGCCGGTATGAAAGGATCGCAACTTGGTAGCGCCGCAGACCTTGCCAGGGAAAAGAAAGTGGTGGCAGTTATTCATGAGATGATTCAATCAAAATATACGCCTGCCGCAGTGGAGGCCATTTATCATGGCACATATGGTACCGATCAAAGCGCGCCGGCGAATAATTATATGTACAGTATTATTCCATTGAATTATTACTGCGATGGAAATTTGCTAAAAACCAACCGCGAAACGTCCACTTATTTTTCGATCGGCGCCAATTTTATCGATGCCAGGATCTATGAAACGCTGGATTTTAAAGGCGTTGCATCTGGTGCAGGTTTTCACTTTATACACGATATGCCGGTAGAAAAAGACGGGTATCTATATTTCCCCGAAAAGGATGCCTCCCTGGGCTTTGGCATGACAGGCAAAACATATGCCTGGCTTATAACTTATCCCGGTAAACTCCCGTTTGCTTATGTTACAAAAAAAGAATTCCTGCAGGCACAGAAAATAATCCTGGCTAATGCACAACGCGAGGCTGAATCGGGATTTAGGGATGTGCTCAGCAGGATCGAAATAGAAAAAGGCTTCAGGGAAAAGGAATATAAGAACGACCCGGAAAAGCTTAAGAACTATATGAAGATGGATTATAATGAGACGAAGCTGAGATACGAAAAACTACTGGCAGATAACGCAGAGAGTTTCAAACCGGCGCTCGATAAAATTGAGTCGAAGTTAAAACTGCCGGAACAGGAACTGAGCCGGCAGGCGATCGTAAAACAGGATCCAAATGATCATCTTAGCTATCTTTTTACAGACGACAACGATCCTTTGGGACTGGTGCTGATCAAGCCTAACCGCGAATATTTCAACCCTAAACTGCCCAGGTCATCGCCCCAATTCTTTTACATTTCAGTAAGGGGTAACCACAAAGAAGAGATCGCCGCCAAATTTATGAAAGAGATCATGCAGGCTATAGATTTTGCCAAACTGAAAAACATGCTGGGAAAATAAATCCTGGCGTCTAAATATGAATCACCAACTATCCTCCACTTACTTACTTTTTGCCATAAAACCTCCAGTTCGTCTTGTGCCCGGGGCTAAGTGGCTGATCTGTGAGGATCGCCCTGACCATTTCCACTGGAATATTGTTTTCCTTTAGGATGATATCATGAAATTTTTTGATCGGCATTTTACCTGAATCTACCAACTCCTTTTTCAGGGCATAAAACTGTAAGGCGCCCATCATGTATGCCATCTGGTACAGCGGACCGTAACGGCCGGTAAACGAACGACGCACTTCACCTTCCGCATTGGCTCTCTCATGCCCTACCCTGTCGACAAGAAAATCGATACATTGTTGCGGTGTCCATTTGCCCAAATGATAGTTAAGGGAGAAAATAATGCGGGCGCAACGATGCATTCGCCAGAACAACATCCCTACTTTGTCTTCGGGTGATTTTGGAAAATTCATATCCCACAATACCATTTCCCAATACAGGGCCCATCCTTCCGACCAAAACGGTGTATAAAAGCGGCGATATGATTTGTAACGGGAGTTCATAAACTGTTGCAACCGGTGACCCGCAATCAATTCATGATGCAGCACGGCACGGGAAAAATGGGGGTTGTTGCCACGCAGACTCATCTCCTTTGCATCCTGGTCCATGGTATGGGTAGGATAAGCGATCAGCAAGGATTCACCACCCAGGAAAAACGGCGCTACCAGCTGTCTTTCGGGCGAGAGCATATTCATACGCCATGTTTCTTCTGCCAGTGCAGGGATGGTAAGCAGGTCGTGTTGCTTTAAAAAAGAAACTGATTCGGTATACAACTCCATCATTTTCTCCGGCTGACGCCCGGCGGGTAAATAGGTATTCTTTACCTTCTCCAGCGCTTTTTTCCAATCATCACCAAAACCCATTTCGCGGGACACTTTCAACATCTCAGCATCGCACCAGGCAAATTCTTTATTGGCAATATCAACCAATTCTTCCGGTGTATACGGGATCATCTCAAACTGCAATTGCCGAATGATCTCCTCACGGCCGATGGGATTGCCGATAATGCCGGAACCATCGTCCTTTGACATCGCATCTTTTGAAACCTTTTCTTTCAATTGTGTGGCATACGCGGCAAGTGAAGCATCCAGTTTTTTATATGGCTTTTCCATCCACCAGGTAAATGAAGGGTCATAGCCATAGTAAAAATCATAAACGCTTTTCAGCGCAGCCTGCAAACCTTTTACGGCCCCCTCGGCACGTTCGGCATGGGCTTTAGGAAGATCTTTATCGCTTTTCAAAGATTTGGATAAACGAGCGACCTGTTCATTGATATCGTCTATCAGAGAGGCTATTTGCTGGGAGTTTAAAAATGCACCTCTTCTGCGAAGTCTTTCCAGCTGGTATATCGAGTCTGCAAATGGTATGTATTTGCTGACCTGGTCGTATTCCTTTTTCTCATTGTCTAATTGGTAGATCTCGCTTTCGAGGTTGCGTTTAAATAAAATATAGTCCACCCGGTCGCTCACGGGCATTTTATTAAAATCCAGCAATTGTAATTTATCCAGGTATTCTTCCTGTAGTTTTTTCAAACGTTCCCGCCGCTCGGGGCTGTTGGCGATCACATAAAACCGCGATAAACTTCCGCGATCTTCATCGTAATCAGACATCAGGGGATGAACAGAACTGGTGTAATAATAATTGTAGGTCTCAGCAGGCTGAGCGTGAATACGTGTCGTAAAAAAATAAAAGGTTGCTACTAAAATCAGAATCTTTTTCGTGGGTTTCATGAGAATTAGCTTGTAGGGTTGTATAAGTGCTGGTTTCCGCTAAGATAATTCTCAATTAAATGCGGATGTTTTTTTACTTCGTAAAAAATGAGGTCACGGTGGGCAGGAAGGAGGCGCCGAGTAGGCAAGCGGGAGTTTCACCCGCAAGCCTCTCACAGAACCGTACGTGACAGTCTCCTGTCATACGGCTCGTGTCATTTCTTGATAACTGTACTGTACCCTTTCTCCCAGTGATAAAACA
>JAFAEM010000039.1 GCA_023424015.1 Bacteroidota bacterium
ACTCACCACTCACGACTCACGACTCACCACTCACCACTCCCGACTCACGACTCACGACTCCCGACTTGCTAGTGGAAGCTGCGCTTCATGGCCCTGATCAACGAATTACCACTCCAGTTGGGAACGATGATACGGCGAATGCTATGCAGGGGATCTTCTTCATCGCGACTTTCGGCCAGTTGGAATACCGCTTTGAATTCATGGTCCTTCAGCCTTGCTATCGCCTCCTTGTTCCAGAGCCCAAAGGGATAGGCAAAATATTCGACGGGCTTTCCGGTGATGGTCTGCAGTTGTATGGAAGGTTTTTGAACCTGGTCCACCCAATCGTCGGAATTATATTGCCTGACGTTTTTATGGTCGTAGGTATGGGAACCGATCACATGCCCTTCGTCCGACAGTTGCCTGACCTGTTCTTTGGTCATATAACCCGGCTTGTTGAGTGCGACTGTCATGATAAAAAATACAGCTTTGAACCCATGTTTGTTCAATTCGGGCAATGCCGCGGTTACCTGGTCTGCGCGACTATCATCAAAAGTGATCATAAAAGATTTCTCGGGGATCGGAGTACCGGTTGTCAGATAATTGTATAATTCCCCTGGGAGTATGGTTTTATAACCGCTGTCGGCGAGGGTCTGCATCTGCTGACGAAAATCGGCCTCCCGCACGATATAAACCCGCGATGTCTTTGAATCCGATGATCTGTAATTCCGGATCTGGTGATAACACAGTATCGGTACCTCCTTACGGCTTAGAATCTCTGCAGCATTAGCAGTATGGCTGACGGGGGTGACTGGCAAAACAGCTGGCTCATGGGGTTCCTGGCTTGCTGCTGTTTTCATGATCGCTCCATCGGTATCCACAGGTTGGGTAGCTGCTTCACAGCCTGTATGTAATGTTAAACCCAGTACAGGTATTATCAAAAGGCTGAATTTGGCGACAGTCAGTTTCAGATTTTTCATAGCTTGGATGATTCTTCAAACGTTAAAAATAACCGGATATTTTCCCATTCGGTTGTAAACACAATATAATACCGGCAGGAGGCCTTTCAAACAATATTCACCCTATAAATTCCTATCCCTCGTAAAGTCACGAAGCCGCCCATAGAAGGTATACCTGCCAGGATTGACGCGGCAGGAAAATCCAGTCGCATGCCCCGGATATCCATAAAAACGACCGTTTCCGGAAAAAAAATTCAGGCTGATGCAACATTATTGAGTTATGATTTACTTTATATAAAACCAAATACCTGGAGCTGACCTTAAACATACCTCCCGTAAATGTGCTGGTACAGCAATGTATCGAAGGCGATGTCTCGGCCTATCGCCAGATCTACGACCGGTATGCAAGAGCTATGTACAATACTTCCCTTCGGATAACAGGTAACAGTGCCGATGCCGAAGACATACTCCAGGAGTCTTTTATTGATGCATTTGAGCAGCTTCAGTCATTTGAAGGTCGTTCAACATTTGGTGCCTGGCTAAAACAAATTGTGGTGTATAAAAGCATCGGGCTGCTGAGAAAAAAGCGGATCATTTTTACTGAGCTCATTATTGAAGCCGAGGACCTGGCGGAGGAGGATTCTGCCGGTGAAAATGAGATCGACTATACCGTTGCAGCTATTAAAGAGGCGATCGCCGGACTACCCGATGGTTACCGGGCAGTTTTATCGCTCTACCTGGTAGAAGGTTATGATCACGATGAAATTTCAGAGATCCTGAGTATAAGCCACTCCACAGTCCGGACACAATATATACGTGGTAAACAAAAACTTTTACAGTTGTTGACAAAAGCGAAACAACATGAGTAATAAACTAAAAAGATTTATAACGGAGAACCGGTCGGAGTTTGACGATCAAATTCCCCCACCATCAGCCTGGCGAGAGGTAGAACGGTCGATCCAGGGAAGAAAACCCGAAAAACAAATACCGGTAAAGCGTCTCTACAGGTGGTCGGCGACAGCGGCTGTTTTTTTTATAGTAGCTGTTTCACTTTATTTCCTCCTGGCAAAAGGAAAAACGGGAAATGACCTGGCTAAGGAATCCAGGTCTACCCCGGGCGAACAGGTTATCAATGGAGAAATCGGCAGAATGGAACCCGGGTTTGCCGCGGAAGCCAAACGGATCTACCAGACCATCGAAACACAACAAAAGGCACTAAAAGCCATCACGCAGGATCAACCCGAGCTTTATTCACAGTTTTCGGAAGACCTGGCCACACTGGATAGTTCTTACCGTGTTTTAAAAACAAAAGCCCTGAATACACCCAACCGGGAAGTAATCATCCGTGCCATGTTACAAAATCTACAGCTACAGGCCGAACTTCTGTCCAAACAATTGCAAATACTTAATGAATTTAAAACAGATAAAACCTTAAAAAATGAAAAAACTGATTTACCCCGTACTTAGCCTGGCATTGTTATTTAGCAGCCTGGTTTCAGGTGCACAGGATGAAAAAACCAAGGAAAGAAAGAAATTCGAATTCGTAAAAGAAAAAAATATCTCCAAGACCTATCCGGCCGCGGGCAACCAGCTCGACATTGAGAACAGTTTCGGAAATGTAAAAGTGATTCCCTGGGATAAAAACGAAATAAAGGTCGATATCCATATTGAAGCCAGCGCCAATGAACAGGCTTTGGTACAAAAGATATTTGATGCCATCAGTGTGAATGATCGTCAACAAGGCAACAAAGTGGAATTTGAAACTAAAATCGATAATAAAAAAGGAAGGATCGATAATTGCAAAAACTGTAAATCGACAATGAGCATTGATTACGAAGTGAGACTCCCGGTGACGGTTGCTCTCGAGATCGAAAACAGTTTTGGTAGTATTATATTACCCGATTACAAAGGCGCTGTATCCCTCACCAGCAAGTTTGGCGACCTCACAACCGGTAACCTCGCCAATGTAAAAAAGATGGGTGTTGAATTTGGTAGCGCCAAAGTGAAAAGTGTCTCAGATCTCGACGCCAGTTTTAAATTTTCAAAAATCGATATTGACAACCTCGCAGGTAAAAGCAAAATAAACCTTGAATTTTGCGATGCCACCAGCATAAATCTCGGCAACCAGCTAAGCTCACTAACCTTAAATGAGTCATATAGTTCTGTCAACATCAAACCAGGGGGTCTTGAGGCCAGTTATAAAGTGGCAACAAGCTTCGGCAGTTTCGTGGATCGGACCTCGACCGGTGTAAAACGTACCGACACGCCAGATAAATATGGACCAGATTCAAACAGGACCTTTGAAGGAGGCTCCGGTGCGGCTAAGATCGATATCAAGTCAAGTTTCGGCAATATAATCCTTGGTGAGCCCACAGCCGATGACCTGAAGAACAGGAAAGAAAAAAGTAAGAATAAACACAAATCCAAAGCTGCCGTACATATTTAGCGTTTGACAATAAAAGCTTCGGACCGGTTACTAGTTGTTAACGCTGGAACTGTAAAATCCAAGGTCCGATAAAATATCAGCAGGTGCTGTGTAGTTGAAGAGGCTGTTTTTTAAAATGCTTTCCAGTTCGTCGCGACTCATGCAGAATGCCGCGTTGATAAGTGAGAGTTTATAAGAATTGATTTTAAGAAATGCCAGCTGCGCGGTTTGGGTGATATGCTCATCAATAAATTGAAACTCCTCGGCAATATGAGCCTGGTCGTTAGGGTAAAGGTTGTCCATACTACGGATATTGGTTTTACAAATATTGGATTGCAACTCTAACGACCAATCATTTTCAAAAATTGTGTCCGGGCGACGCAGGCAATGTTAGCATTAAAAGTCAACCCCGCGGTAATTGTATTGAGATTCAAATGATAGTATTAAACTCGCTCGATATAATCGAGTACTTTACACAACCCGGTCTATAGGGTTTTCACGAACTGTATTGCGAAATACATCGATTGATTATTTCGCTATATTTAGGCATGGTGAAAACAAAAAAACTCCCGCTGCTTTTATTGCTGATTGTAGTATCTCTGACCAAAACAACGACAGCCCAGAACGTGTTAGACAGTCTTGTACCCACCCGCGGTCTGGCTATTGCTGCCCCACCAGCCTACTATGTTGATTCATTTAATCTTTTTATTGAGAAAGAACTTGCACCACGTCATATCAATACTTTGATCCTTCGTGTTGATTTCAACTACCAGTTTGTATCTCATCCTGAGCTGCGCGATAGTTCAGCTTTATCAAAGGATCAGGTAAAAAAGATCGTTTCTGTTTGTAAGAAAAATAATATCCGGATTATTCCACAAATCAATTTGCTCGGTCATCAGTCATGGCATACGCGTACGCATAACCTGTTGCGGGTTTATCCTGAATTCGATGAAAACCCCGAAGTGAAGATGCCCGAGACTTATAAATGGCCAAATGCCGACAGCTTATATTGTAAAAGTTATTGCCCGTTACATCCCGGCGTACACAAAGTGGTGTTTGCACTTGTAGATGAAATCGTCGACGCATTCGAAGCTGACGCTTTCCATGCAGGAATGGATGAAGTATTTTATATCGGTAATCCCAAATGTCCCCGCTGCGGTGGAAAAGATAAAGCGGCTTTGTTTGCAGGCGAAGTAACACGGATTCGTGATCACCTGGCCAGGTCAGGTAAGGAACTCTGGATCTGGGGCGACCGGCTGATCGATGGTTATACCACCGGCATTGGCATGTGGGAAGGCAGTTATAATAACACCCATCCAGCTATTGACATGATACCCAAAGACGTGGTGATCTGCGACTGGCACTACGAACGCGCCGACAAGACAGCGGTATACTTTGCCATGAAAGGTTTCAGGGTAGCGACCTGTCCCTGGAGAAACCCCGACCTTGCATTGACCCAGTTACGGGATATGATCGGCTTCAGAAATACCGCCACCACACAAATGCGGCCCCGTTTCCTGGGAATGATTCAAACTGTTTGGTCAGGTGCGCCTGGATTTATCCGTGATTTTTATACAGATAAAAAAGACCAACAGGGTGGAAATAAGACCGCACATGAAACCTTCCGCCAGCTGTTTGCCGGAATGGAAAAGCTACAATGATCCCCAAAAAATTTACCCTGTAAAGTAATTTATATAAGAAAAATATTATACTTTGCTTGTATTCTAATAGGTTAAGGATCCAACTCCACTGAAAATCCTCCAATTCCAAGGTATAGATACTTGTGGCCGGCAACGGAAATTGTGAACATTTCACACTTTAATAATACCATATGCTAACGTTGAACCGCCTTCCGCATTCCCGTGGACGCTATAACAGTCCTCAGGGAAAATTCTCCATCTTGTTTACTGTCGTTTTCCTGCTTGTGTCCTTTGTTTCTATGGCACAACCTGTAAACATTGTGGTCGATCCGCAATTTACTACACGTAATGTCGGTCAGAGTTTTACCATTTCAGTAAATGTCGATTTCACGGGAACTACACCGCCACTTGGTATAGATGACGTAGAAATCCACCTCGCGTTTGATAATACAAAACTGCAGGTGACAGCTATGAGTGAAGATCCAATTGTCGCAGCCTTCACGGCCAAGCCTATCCCGCTCGAAGCTTCGCCATTCACTGCCACCAATGCAGCCGGGCAAATAAATTACCACGCGACGACAACAGGTGGATTCCCTACGGATGATTTTACCGTGCTGTCAATAACGTTCACTGTTATCGGAGGAGGTGGAACTACCAGTCCGCTAACCCTGAGAACGGACGCAGCGCCAAACGAAACCCGGGCAGCAAGAAGCGCGGCTTCCATACTTGGGTCGGTCGTTAGCGGGTCGGTCACCATAAACGATGTGGCCTGTACTACGCCCGTAGTAACCATCGGTACATTACCAGGGGCCGGTATCTGCGATGCACAGCCTTTTGATCTTTCACTTACTGGCTCTACTGCAGGTACAGCACCTTTCGATATTACGGTAGCCGGACCAGGTGGCTCAACTGTTTACACAGGTGTTAATGTCGGCGATGTTTTCGCCAGCTTTACACCTCCTGATGAGAGGATCTGGCCTGCAGCACTCTTACCACTTCCCGACCAGGCCATCGATGCGACTGTGACACTGGGTGTAAAATTCCAAAGCTCAGTATCAGGGTTCGTTAAGGGTGTGAGATTTTTCACCCCAACTGATGTTTCCCTGGTACCAGGTGATTATACTGGTCAGTTATGGACATCAGGCGGTGTGCTACTGGCCAGTGGCACCTTCACCGGTCTAGCTCCTGACAGCTGGGCGGAACTTATTTTCGATCAGCCGATACTGATCGATGCCAATACAACATATGTCGCTTCGTATCACACCAAGTTCGACACCTACGTAAGTACGGTGAACGGGCTGGCGGCAGGGGTTACAAATGGCTCCCTGACTGCACTTGACGACGTAACTGCTGGCGGCAATGGTGTTTATGTGTACGGTGCTACGCCCGGATTCCCTACCAATTCAGTCAATGCTACCAACTATTGGGTGGATGTTATCTTCTCGCCTAATGAGTATACATTTACCCTCACCAGCGTAACAGATGCAGATGGATGCTCTGACAATGGCGCGATTCAAACCTTAACTGTTACTTCGATCGATTGCAGTGAACTTCCAGTAAATATCGTGGTGCAACCTGCTGTAACAACTACGGCGGTGGGTCAGACTTTTGTTGTGACTGTTGCTTCTGATCTCATAAGCACAGATCCACCACCAACTATTGATAACGTGGAAGTACATTTGGCTTTTGATAATACAAAACTACAGGTAGTTTCGATCGTAGAAGAACCAACGGTGGCGGGATTTGATACAAAACCGATACCGCTCGAGGCAGCCCCGTACACCAATATCAATGCAGCAGGGCAAATTGATTATGCTGCCACAACTACTACCGGTATTCCAGCCGCCGACTTTAGCATACTGACCATCACTTTTGAGGTAATCGGTGGTGATGGAACGACAACGGATCTTGATTTCAGACTGGATCAGCCTGCCAATGAAACCCGTATTGCCGGAGGCGGAAATTCAGTACTGGCTGCTGCTATTGATGGCACCATTACGATCAATGCAGCCAGTTGTGTACCGCCATCCGTCACTGTTACTGCACCGGGTGGTTTGCTGACCTGCGATGGACAGACATTCAACCTGGTACTCTCGGCTACCCCTGCACCGGTAGGAACAGCTCCGTTCGACATTACGTTATCAGGTCCGGATGGAATAGTTACCTATGATGATATCCCGGTTGGCGGAATCATTACCAGCTTCGTCCCACCGGTAGAAAAGATCTGGCCAGGTAACCCGGCACCGCTGCCATCAACAACGATCGATGCAGCGGTTACACTCGGTGTGAAATTCCAGAGCTCTGTTCCGGGATTTATAAAGGGTGTTCGTTTCTTCAGTCCTGACGAGGTTTCAGCAGTGCCTGGTGTTTTCACTGGTCAGCTTTGGTCAGAATCGGGAACTTTGTTAGCCAGTGGAGTTTTCACGGCTGTTACAACAGACAGCTGGCAGGAGCTGACCTTTGCCACACCTGTATTGATCACAGCCAACACGACCTATATCGCATCCTACCATACTACTGAAGATAAATATGTAGGCACAGCGGGAGGATTAGTAAATGCAGTAACGAATGGTTCACTCACGGCACTTGAAAGCGCGGCATCAGGTGGCAACGGCGTCTATACTTACGGCCTCACCCCTACATTCCCAACAAGTTCGGTCGACGGCAATTATTGGGTGGATGTGATGTTTACACCAGGTGGTTATGATTTCAACCTGATCAATGTGACTGATGCTGATGGTTGTGCCAATGCGGGAACACTGCAAACACTAAGCATTATTTCGGCAGACTGCAATACATTACCGGTCACCATGTTAAACTTCTCGGCATCACCCAAAGACCAGTCCGTACAACTGAAATGGTCTACAGCGTATGAAAGCAATAACAAAGGCTTTGATGTGGAGCGTAGCACTAATGGTAGTAACTGGACTACAATAGGGTTTGTAAACGGTGTAGGTAACAGCACGAGCACCTCGCATTATAACTACCTCGATGCTCACCTGGCATCCGGCAGGTACTTCTACAGGTTGAAACAAATTGACCTCGATGGAAGAACAGAGTATTCAACAGTAGTTTCAGCAGTTATTGGTGAAAGCAGTAGATATGTTTTGGAACAAAACTATCCGAACCCCTTCCGTAGCGAAACAACGATCCGGTTCTCATTACCGCATCAATCCAGGGTTAATCTATCTGTTTTTGATGTCAATGGAAGACTGGTGAAGGTGATCGTGAATGAGTCAAGAGATGCGGGTACGCATGCCGTTAGCCTGAATACCGGTACCCTGGGTGCAGGTCTCTATTATTATAAATTACAGGCTGGCGATTTCTCAGCAGTCAGGAAAATGACAATACATTAATCCAGGAAATAAACATTTCAAAATGCCCCGGGTTAACGGGGCATTTTTTTATTCAATAATCTGAATTTCATGGCAGTAATTCATTTAACAAAACACCCATAAGCCCAAGTTATCCACTTTTTAGGTGGGTTTTTCCACTTTTTTGAATTGTTTTTCTATCTTAGCCCTCCCGTCCATTTAATACTATAGAACGACCTCTCCTGCAGCTTCCTAAATCCTGGCAGGAATATCCATCCAATCCAATGTATAAGTACCACTGATGAAGCGCCTGGACCTTGTCGTTTGCGTTGTCTTTTCGGGCATTAACAAGCAAAGGCCATTTGATCTTCCCACCCTATATCCAACGTTATTTTTTAATCGATCAATGACTTAGCAATCTAAGACGAGTATCTGTTATGAAAGTCTACCGCTTCCCGGGGCAATTCGCTTTACCCCGCTTATGCAGTTTCCTAATCTGTATTTTATTCCTCGGGTCCGTTATAATACCTGGATATATTTCAGCCCAAACTGTGCCGTTGCAGTTTACGCCTATTCCTTATTCAGCACCGGATATCGTATCGCCGGGCCGCGGCGCCGAGCAGTGGCAAAATGGTAGCGAAAGTGTCAGCTACCCGCTTCCCGATACCAATTACAAATCACTCGACGTGTATTACAGGTTTCCCTGGACCCGCCTCGAGGACTCGGTGGTAGGAAATTATAATTGGACATATTTCGACAACCTGGTCAAAGACGCCATCGATAATGGTCAAAAAATCTCATTTGGAATAATGCCGGTGTATGATGGTGGCGGTACTGTTTTTTACGACAACGCCAAATCTGCTTACCCTTTATACATCCATAAAGCCATGCAGGCAGGTGCTGAAAATACCCGCGACTGGATCAGTAATGGTGTTTGGATACCCAACTGGAACCATAATTATTACCTGTCAAGATTAAAAGCGCTGCACGTAGCACTGAATACTCATATTTTAAGAACCTCATACAAGGGTGTACCTTTTAAAAACGCCATCTATTGCATCGATATCAGGGGGTATGGCAATTATGGAGAGTGGCATAGCGCAGGTATCGTGGATAATGTTAATAAGTACCCGACAGGCAGACGGGCTACACTCAATACTTTAAAGGCAATCATTAACCACCATACACAGGTATTTAAAGATTGGCCGCTTTCCCTCATGATTGCCGTTTTTGACGCCGAACAATATGACGCCATTATGAATCCTGCGGAACTCACCCATTATGCGCTCACGACAAGTAATGAATGGGGACCACTGGGATGGCGACGAGATCAGTGGGGTGCTACTGACCCTTATCTCGACAAGATCCTAAAGAATAATGAAAAAACCTTTGGCAACAGTGTACCTTTTAAAGAACTCATCACAAGGCGCTACCTTACTGCGCCGGTAACCGGTGAACCACCAAGTTATATTAACCCGGGCGGTCCTTGCGAATACTGGGACCTGGAAAACCAGCTTATAGAATATGGAGCTACGTCGCTGGGTAATGGCAACTGGGGTAAGAAACTATCACCCTGCGGCGAGGAAAATGCACGGGCCGCTTTTAAAAGAGCCGGCTACAGGATCATCCTTGAAAGTGGAAGTATTAGCGATATTATAACTGCAGGCAAACCTTTTTCTATCACACTGGCCTGGAAAAATATCGGCGTGGCGCCAACTTACGAAAACTGGGATGTTTTCTATGAGTTGAAAAATGACAGCAACCTGGTAGTATGGTCGGGTATGTCGTCCTTTAAACCCAAACTTTTTGCGCCAAATGAGGATTCAACGATCATACAGGATGACTTTGTATTGCCAACTGATGTTGAGATCGGAAAATATAAACTCAATTTGGTCATAAAAGATCCAACCGGGTATCGTGCACCGCTCCCACTGGCAATCTATGGAAGAAATAATGATGGGAGTTATACTTTAAAAGGGGATTTTGTGGTATCACCTGCTACCTGCGTACCACCCATCGCGGTCATCAGTAGCACAGCAGTATGCAATGACCAGTTGCCCACGCTGGTACTGGATACAGCAAGTGGTACTGGTCCTTACGACCTGGTGATCAACGGCACTACCTATCAAGGAATTAATATCGGTGAAACTATTACGACCCTGACCTCACCGGTTGAAAAGATCTGGTCGGAAAATCCGACTGCAAATAGTTATATAGACGCACCGGTGGAACTCGGTCTGAAATTCAAAACAACAGTGCCGGGAATGATAACCGGTATTCGTTTCTTCAGCTCCAACCAACCAACCGGTGTATATACCGGCCATTTGTGGACCGGCACAGGAACCTTGATCGGTAGTGTTGAATTTAACAATGTAACAGCATCGGCCTGGCAGGAAGCGAAACTCGGGAAACCTGTAACTATCCATCCTGACTCAACATATATTGTTTCCTATCATTCTTCCACAGGATACTATGCTTCAACCCCGGCGGGTCTTAAACAGGGTATCAGGAAGGGACATATAGTAGTAGAGGAAGAAAACACAACTGGAGGACAAGGTGTATACATGTACGGGCCCTCAGGAAGTTTCCCAACCCATTCATACAACGCGGCTAATTATTGGGCAGATGTGACCTTTTCACCGTCGGTCCAGCAGTATACATTTTCAGCAATAACTGACGCCAACGACTGCAGTAACATGGGAATTGATCAGACAATCACGGTAGACTTTACCAATGGTTGTGACACCGTTCCGCTCCCAGGTCCCGTCATTGAATTGACCGCAAGGCTTGATCATACACCCGCCTGTAAGGGTGAACCATTTAACCTGGTACTTGACTCGGCCAATGGCACGGGACCTTATGATCTTATCATAAATGGAGTTACTTATTCCGACATTTCGGTGGGGCAAACCATTACGACCGTCAACTCCGAAGATTTGACTTCACATTCAGTATGGCGGGAGAATCCTTTGGTCAATCAAAATATTGATGCACCTGTTGAACTGGGCATGAAGTTCACAGCTACGGTTGTCGGCAGTGTCAGGGGAATTCGCTTTTTTAGTCCAAATGAACCCAATGGCATTTATACCGGGCATCTCTGGTCTTCAACGGGTGAATTGTTAAATAGTGTTGTTTTTGACTCGGTAACACCGGGTAGCTGGCAGGAAGCAAATTTCAATTCGCCGGTAAAGATCAATCCCGGAATTACTTATATCGTTTCATATCACACTTCAACCGGACATTATGTATCAACGCAAGGTGGATTAAAGAATGGAGCCGGCAATGGAACTCTTATTGTACCTGGCGAGAATATTGAAGGTGGTAACGGGGTCTACATGTATGGCCCTGCAGGAAGTTTCCCCAGTTATTCATTCAACTCGTCCAATTACTGGGTTGATATTGTTTTCGCTCCTGACTCCAGCTTCCAACATATTTTTGAGCTTACCAGCATAACCGATAGCAACGGATTAAACAAAACCGGCGCTTTACAAACACTTGAGGTCATCGCTTCGGATAATTGTGACGAGGCTCCGGGTGATGAAACAGAACCGGAAGTCGTATTGGGTTATTCTACTGATTGTTCGACCAATACTGTAGCACTGGTCCTTGATTCAGCAAATGGTTCGGCACCTTATGATCTTGTGATCAATGGTGTGCTTTACGAAGATATCATGCCGGGTCAGACTATCACCACTGTTACGGCGCCATCCAAATCTATTTGGGATCATAGTCCGGCCATCGTTAGTGCGGAGGATGAGCCAGTGGAACTGGGTATGAAATTTACTTCCTCTGTCGATGGGTATATCAAAGGCATTAGGTTTTTCAGCCCCTATAATTCCGACGGTGTATATACTGGTCACTTGTGGTCCACATCCGGCGAATTACTGGCCAGCGCCGAATTTGGTAATGTAAGTCCCGGGAGCTGGCAGGAAATATTATTCCAAAACCCGGTAGTAGTAAAAGCGAATACGATTTATATCGCCTCCTATCATACGGCAGGTGGTCGATATGCTTCCACTCCGGGAGGGTTGAAAGATGCTGTCAATTCGGGTACTCTAACAGCGCTGGGTGATAATGCCGCGGGTGGCAATGGTGTATACAGGTATGGTGTCGCGGGCAGTTTCCCCGAATTTACTTACAATGCAAACAACTATTGGGTAGATGTTGTATTCGCAACGGATAATAGTTTCTCATACACTTTTGATCTGACCAGCGTAAAAGACCAATCCGGAAAAACAAAGACAGGGTTACTACACACGTTGAGTGTGAACACACCTGATTGCGAGGAATCCGTGATCACCGCAAGCAGGTCATCGGGTCAATCGAACACAAAAGTGGCTGCGAAAGTTATGACAAGTCCGCAGGTTGCAATGGAAAACAGTCTCGAACAGAATTATCCAAACCCTTTCAGCCAGACTACAACAATTAAATACAGCCTGGCTAAACCTGGAACGGTAAACCTGGCATTATATGATGTACATGGCAGATTGGTAAAATCTATGGTCAATGGCTGGAAGGAAGCAGGCACTTATACTGTCCAACTTGAAAAAGCCTCCCTGCAGGGTGGATTGTATTTCTATAAAATGCAGACAAACGGATTTTCAGCAGCCAGGAAACTCATCGTTCAGTAACGGGCTTATAGATACAGTTTGGAAAAGGCCTGGTCTGACCTGACCAAAGCTTATATTTACTTCGCGGGTATATTTGCAGAAGCAGTGTAAATAGCTGTTTGGAAATAACCGTCCCATTTTTAAACAGGCAATGGCTTGGGCATGACGAGAACCAGTTTATTTTTAATTATTTCGACGATCATACTTACAGCGGGATGCACTTATTCACAATCTGCGCATAGCCCCGATGATATCATATTCGAACAGATCCCATATGACGCGCATGACCTGGTGTCTCCGGGACGTGGTGCTGAGCAATGGCATAACGGTTCAGAAGCCATCCCCTACCCTGGTACCGACTCAGTAGATAAATCCCTGGATGTCTATTATCGCTTTACCTGGAATATGCTGGAAGATTCTGCGCAGGGAAGTTATAAATGGTCTTTTTTCGACGGACTTGTTAAAGAGGCAATTGATAATGGTCAGAAATTATCTTTTGGCATTATGACCTGCTATGGAGATGATGCGGAAGGCGTAAAAAAATTTGATGGTGGAGTGTCTGCTTACCCGCTTTACCTGCACCGGTTGATGCAGGCAGCACCAAAAGAAGAACAGGATTGGTTGAGCCCCGATAGTGTTTGGGTTCCTAACTGGAACAGTAGTTACTACCTCGACCGCCTAAGGGCATTGCACCAGGCGCTGTATGATCATATCATGTCATCTTCTTATACCGCTATTAAAGGACCGTTGCAAGGCAAAACAGTTTTATACAGGGATGCGATCTATTGCATCGATGTAAGGGGTTTTGGCAATTACGGTGAATGGCACAGTTCCGGTATCGTAAAACATGTCAATCAATATCCAAAGGGAAGAAAAGCTGAATTAACAACTTTAAAGACCATCATTGATCACCATACCCAGGTCTTTGACCACTGGCCCCTGGTACTCATGATCGCAGTATTTGATGGAGAACAGGTAGGTACGATCATGAATCCTGTTGAACTGGCTCAGTATGCGTTAACGACACGCAATGCCTGGGGCCCACTTGGCTGGCGTCGCGATCAATGGGGTGCCACAGATGGATATCTTGATAATATTTTAAAGAATAACAGAAAAAGAACAAACGACGGAATACGGCTTAACGAGTTGATCCGTTCACGATACAAAACCTCACCTATTACCGGGGAGCCTCCGCGTTATGTAAACCAGGACGGGCACTGCGCATATTGGGACCTGGAAAACCAGGTAAAAGATTACGGTGCCAGTTCGATCGGTAATGGGAACTGGGGCATAGAAATGTCGGAATGCGCTCAGGAAAACGCAAGGGCTGCATTTAAAAGAGCTGGATACCGGATCATTTTAGAAAAGGCAAATATTCCAGTCAACATTCAACGCGGAGTCGCTTTCCATGCCACTCTCGACTGGAAAAATATCGGCGTGGCTCCCACATATGAAGAATGGGATGTGTTTTTTGAACTTAGGGATAGCAGCGACCAGGTTGTTTGGAAAGCTAAGTCTGCATTCCGCCCGAAACTTTTTCTACCTTCCAACAAGAGCACTACTGTATCGGATGAATTAGTAATACCCGATGGTCTGGCAGCAGGAAATTATCGCCTCGAACTCAATATCAAAGATCCCAGGCAATACCGGCAGCCACTGCCGCTCGCAATCGCGGGACGCACCATACACGGCAGCTATTTGTTAAGGGAAGTGACACTGGCGGATTAAAAACTATCAGAGTACCGTATCATTAGATACCGACCCGTCCAGTGTTGATCATTTTTTTAGCTATGCTCTTTCACTGCAGGATATTTCATCAGACATCACTAAAAGTGATCAACTTATCTTTGCAATATGGCAGAAGATCTAACTATCATAACCGGCAGTAAGCAGGAACAATACCAGTCTTTAATACCACAGATAAAAGCGCTTTTGGATGGCGAACCCGACATGATCGCAAACCTCGCCAACATGGTTGCCGCAATGAAGGAACAATTTGGCTGGTTCTGGGTAGGGTTTTACCTGGTAAAAGGTGATGAACTGGTATTAGGGCCCTTCCAGGGTCCTGTAGCCTGCACCCGGATTAAAAAAGGGAAAGGAGTTTGTGGCTCAAGCTGGTTGCAAAAGAAAACACTGATTGTTCCCGATGTAGAAAAATTCCCTGGGCATATTGCGTGCAGTAGCTTATCAAGATCAGAAATTGTAGTGCCGATTTTTCAGCATGGCGAAGTTATTGCAGTACTCGATGTCGATAGTTCGGAATATGATCAATTTGATGCTACCGACCAGGAATACCTGGAACAAATCGTTGGTTTGATCCAATTTTAAATCATGGAGCAAACAGTTTCAATCGTTGTAGAAGGATTGGTTCAAGGTGTGTTCTTCAGACAAACCACCAAAACCAAAGCACTCGAGGCCGGCATAACAGGTGAAGTGAAAAACAGGTCGGATGGTTCGGTACATATCCTTGCCACCGGCACTGAAGAACAGATAAAACAGTTAGTCGACTGGTGCCAAACCGGTCCCGAACATGCCGTGGTTATGCAGGTGCATGTAGAAATTATCCCGGTTCAAAAATTTAACGGTTTCAATATCGTGAAAGGTCGTTAACCGGGCTGACAAATAAAACTGCATTCAGCTGGTTTTACCCATAACTGGTTTAAGATTTTCAAGCATATCCTTTGCCATGGCAGAGAGATCGAATTCTTCCTTCCAACCCCAGTCCGCACGTGCCACGCTATCATCAATACTTTGAGGCCAGCTGTCGGCGATCACCTGGCGATAATCGGGTTTATAACTCATATTAAATCCCGGTATATGCTTTTTGATCTCAGCAGCGATCTCTTTTGGAGAAAAACTCATCGCGGAAATATTATATGAAGTTCTTATCCCGATCTTGCTTTCCGGTGCCTCCATCAATTCTATGGTCGCACGGATCGCGTCGGGCATATACATCATGGGCAGGTAAGTGTCCTCTTTTAAAAAACATTCATATTTTTCTTCCTCCAGGGCTTCATGGAATATTTCAACAGCATAATCGGTTGTACCGCCCCCGGGTGCTGATTTGTAGGAGATCAGTCCTGGGTATCGAAGGCTCCTCACATCTACACCAAACTTCATATGGTAGTAGTTGCACCAGAATTCGCCTGCGTATTTACTGATACCATAAACGGTAATGGGCTCAATAATGGTTTGTTGAGGGCAATTCTTTCTTGGAGAAGTTGGGCCGAAAACCGCTATCGATGACGGCCAGTAAACTTTATGTAGTTTTTCTTCCCTGGCAATTTCAAGTACATTGAGAAGACCCTGCATGTTAAGGTGCCAGGCCAGGCCCGGATTTTTTTCACCGGTAGCCGAAAGGATGGCGGCCAGCAGGTATACCTGGGTAATATTTTGACGGATCACCTGTACGTGCAGCATTTCCTTATTCATTACATCAAGGCTCACATAGGGGCCTGTGCCCTCCAGCAGTGGATTTTGCTCACGCAGATCTGATGCGATCACATTACTATTTCCATAAATTTTCCGAAGCGCGAGGGTAAGCTCCACTCCTATCTGTCCGCTGGCACCGATCACCAGTATTTTTTCTTTTACCATATAGAGATTGTGGCTCCAAAAGTAAAAGCTAAACCGCAAAAAGCAACACGGCATTACTCCTAACTATCAACTATTTTTGCTGCATGGTTAAAATGTTAGAACCCTTGTTTGCTGATCAATCATTTGATCAAAAGAGCTTTTTCCTTATTGCCGGTCCCTGTGTTGTGGAAAGCGAGGAACTCGTAATGGAAGTAGCCGATAAAGTATTTGGTATTTGTAAGAAACTGGGCATCCCCTATATCTTTAAAGCGTCGTACCGCAAAGCCAATCGCACCAGTGCCGGTTCTTTTACTGGTATTGGCGATGAGATGGCCCTTTCATTGGTGAGGAAAGTTGGTGAGAAATTCAAACTTCCCACCACATCAGATATTCATGCACATGAAGAAGCTGTCATGGCGGCCAAATACATTGATATACTACAGATCCCGGCATTTCTCTGCCGCCAGACTGACCTGCTCATCGCTGCCGGCGAGACCGGAAAGATCGTAAACGTCAAAAAAGGCCAGTTCCTCAGTGGCCCTGCTATGAAATTTGCCGTGGAAAAAATAAAGTCGACAGGTAATGATAAAATAATTCTTACGGAGCGGGGCACCACATTTGGATACCAGGACCTGGTGGTTGATTTCCGGAATATTCCGTGGATGCAGGAGCATCGGGTACCTGTTGTAATGGACGTGACCCATTCCCTTCAACAACCCAACCAAACAACCGGAGTTACAGGTGGCAATCCCCAGTTGATCGGCACGATAGCCAAGGCCGCCGTAGCCACAGGCGCTGATGGACTGTTCATAGAAACACACCCTAATCCCGCGGTAGCTAAAAGTGATGGAGCCAACATGCTTAAGCTTGACCTGCTGGAGGATCTGCTGGTGCAATTGCTGAAGATCAGGAAAGCCGTGACAGCCTGATTTGCGAGAACCATCAGCTGAAATAGTTATCAATGATAGATGACAATAAGTTGTAAAAAGAAGTCGAGTTGGTATTGATCTAAAAGATCTCAAATGGCATGTTCTGCCTGCCTAAAAATTCTAAAGCTATGGGTAAACTAATCATGTGGAATCTCATCACCCTGGATGGTTATTTTGAAGGAGAAAAAAACTGGGAGCTGCCCTTTCATGAAACTGTCTGGGGACCGGAAATGGAAAGCTTCTGCCTTGAGCAACTTGAAACTACCAGCCACCTGTTATTTGGCCGTGTAACTTATCTAGGAATGGCCGATTACTGGGAAACCGAGGAAGGCAGGATCGCTGACTACATGAATCAATTACCCAAAGTAGTATGCTCGACAACGCTATCTTCGGCCGACTGGAATAATTCCACGCTGGTAAAGCAGGACATTGCCGGGGAAGTAAATAAGCTAAAACAAAGTAGCGAAAAAGATGTGTATGTGTTTGGTAGTGCGATCCTCAGTGAGACCCTGATCAGAGAAAATCTCTTTGATGAGTACCGGATAGGCATTTCTCCGGTCATAGCCGGAAAGGGAAGGTACCTATTCGCCAATGGACTTCCTGAAACCAATCTTCATCTGGTATCTTCTATTCCCTTACAGACTGGCGGTGTCATTCTTCGTTATGAGCCATTAAGAAAATGATACACCTTCCCGGTAAAGACCGGGGAATTACATTGGCTTAACTTTCTTGATTATCGGAGATCAACCACTTCCACACCAGGGTACTTGCTTTTGTCAAATACAAACTGGTTGTCGGCAATCGGCTTGTTGGTCTTCATACTGCTGACCGTATAGGTATAGCGGTTTCCACCGTTCTCCAAAACCTTGGTACTGTAAATTGTTTTTGCAGCCTTATCAACCTGGACATACACTTTATGAAATGCCTTGCTTTTATCTGTAGGTGTCATTTCGATTTCCTGAAGTGTCTTACCCCCCACTTTTTTTTCTCCATTGAGCAGGTATAGAAAATCCTTATCGTAAAAATTGGTAAAAAGTTTTTGAGGGGTCAATCCATTGCCGGACTCATCCACGTTATTAACTGTTACTTCATTGGCGCCTTTATCGTAGTTCCAGATCGTTTTGCCATCGCTGAAAATTTCCTGGCCACCGAAACTAACACGGTATTTATTGCCCTTCATTTTTACAGTCCCGGTTTTAGTGGAAAGAGCTTTGCCTGATCCATTCTCAACCTTATAGGTAAATCCGGCTTCTACAGTGCTAAAAGTTTTGAATTTTGCGCTCACAGCATCCAATACCACCTTGGCTTCAGGATCACTTTTAGTTTGGGCCATCAAAACCGATCCGCTGAGTAATAAAGCCATTACAACGTATAACTTCCGCATGATTGTTAATTTTAATGTAAAGAATACCCCTGTTTTCATAGGGTTGCAAAATTAGTGATTAGCTTATAGACTGTCAATGACCGTACCGGGTTGCAGGGAATTTATTTTTCTTAACAGGTTAATAACCTAAGGTATCAAGATGTTGTTGCAGATCATGTTCAGTTTTAATAAGTACCTCACGGGCTTTACTACCCTGGTTGGTACCTACTACTCCTGCTGCTTCCAGTTGGTCCATAAGTCGCCCGGCACGGTTATAGCCCAGTTTCATCCTGCGCTGCAACAGCGAAGTGGAGCCACTCTGGGTTTGTACGATGAGCCGGGCAGCAGTTTCAAATAATTCATCGCGATCGGAGAGGTCAAATTCTTTGCCTTCCAATTCCTTTTCATCCACATATTCCGGCAGCAGAAAAACTTCGGGATATCCTTCCTGATAACCTATAAAATCGGTGATACGGTCCACTTCGGGAGTATCAACGAATGCGCATTGCAGGCGAACGATCTCACCATTATAACTGATCAGCATATCACCTTTCCCGATCAGTTGCTCGGCGCCACCCGCATCAAGGATGGTACGACTATCGATCTTACTGCTCACCTTAAAAGCGATACGTGCGGGGAAGTTGGCTTTAATCGTACCAGTAATGATATTGACAGAAGGTCTTTGCGTCGCAATGATCAAATGGATGCCGACTGCACGGGCCAGCTGCGCAAGCCTCGCTATCGGCATCTCGATCTCTTTGCCTGCTGTCATGATCAGGTCGGCAAACTCATCAATGACCAGCACAATAAATGGTAAAAACTGGTGACCCTTCTGAGGATTTAATTTTCGTGCTATGAATTTTGTGTTGTATTCTTTTATGTTCCGGCAACCCGCTTCTTTCAACAGGTCATAACGGTTGTCCATTTCAATGCAAAGTGCATTGAGTGTATTGATCACCTTTTTCGTGTCAGTGATGATCGCGTCTTCCTCATTGGGTAGGCGTGCAAGAAAATGATTGACAATAGTGCTGTAAACACTAAGTTCTACTTTTTTCGGATCAACCAGCACAAACTTGAGCTGCGAGGGGTGCTTCGAATATAAAAGTGAAACCAATATGGCATTTACCCCAACCGATTTACCCTGGCCCGTAGCACCGGCCATCAAAAGGTGAGGCATGCTGGCCAGGTCAACAATAAAGTTTTCGTTGTTGATCTTTTTACCAATTGCTATTGGAAGTGAGAAATTATTCTGCCTGAACTTTTCCGATTCAAGCAGAGTTTTCATGCTCACAATGGTCTTTTTCGCGTTTGGGACTTCAATACCAATGGTGCCCTTGCCCGGAATGGGTGCAATGATTCGTATGCCTAGTGCAGCAAGACTCAGGGCAATATCGTCTTCCAGGTTTTTAATACGTGAAATGCGCACTCCGGCGGCAGGCACGATCTCATACAAAGTAACAGTAGGGCCCACCGTGGCGCTGATCTTCTGGATCTCAATCGAATAATTACGAAGCGTCGCGATGATCTGATTTTTATTAGTCTCGAGTTCTGCCGGATCCTGTACAATACGCTCACTTCCATGTGTCTCCAACAGGTCGAGGCCAGGGTATTTATAATCCTTTAATGCCAGCTTAGGATCATAAGGCTCGAGGTGTTCAATAACTGCCTGTGGCGTTTCCACTTCTACCTCGGGCTCATCCGTTTTAATTTCAAGCTGCAGATCAGAAACGGGAACTTCGCGTACAGGTTTTTCGGCAACCGGGATCGTCATGTCCACTTTGCCATCATCCGTCTTTTCATCAAAATCCTCATGCTGGTGAAGCAGATCGCTGACCATTTCCTTTTCGGGGCTGTACTCTTCCATTTCAACTTCCTCTTCCTTCTCGACCAGGTCCATCGGTATACCAGGCGAATTGTCATTAATATCAAAGGCAACCATGCCCGCCTCGCCTTTCAGGCTATTACCTTTTCCATTCTTTTGATGTTCGGTGTAGAGGTCGTTTATTGTTTTACCACCTATTAGGGCAGGATCTGATCCTTCGCTTGCAGCAACAGCAGGTTCGAGGTCTTCCGGCATTACTTGTTTTTGATTGCGGGCCGGTACATTAAAAGAAGGATTGAATTGCCAGATGATGTATGCAAACGCGACAACCAGCAGGATCGCAGCCGTTCCCACATTACCGAAAATGCCGATCAGCCATTGACTGATGACTTTACCGCCGCCACCGCCATAGGGAAACTCACTTCCCCGCAATACAAATGCCAGCGAAACGGATAATACCAGCAAACCAATCGTCACATATTTAAGATTTCGCCAGATGGAAAATACTTTCCTGTTTACAAGCAGATTGGTACCCACTACAAAGAAAAAAGTGCAAATAAGCAGGGATGCCACACCAAAACCCTTGTAAACAAAAAAATGTGAGACCACGGCACCAAGCCTTCCAAGCAGGTTCAGAACCTTCACATCATTGTTGAACAACAGGCCTCCGGCATCTACTTTGTCAAAATCCTCCTTCCAGGTAAAAAAATAGGAGATAAATGCGATGAACAAAAAGATGGCGACCAGCAGGAAAACTGCTCCGGTTATCTTCCAGGTCCGTTCATCCCGCGCCAGTTGCTTGATATCTATCTTCTCCTCTTTTTCCGGCTTGAAAGATTTTGCATCGGCTTTTTTAGGATCGGCTTTCGTTTTTTTCCCGCTTGTCTTTTTCTGCTTATTGGCCATGCTGACAAAGATAATATAGTTTGCAGTTTTACAGCCGGTTCTCCCAAGAGGATAAAACCGCTGCCCAGGCAGTTTTTTCCATAGAAATTTACCGGAAAGTGGTATGGGAAAGATGCTTAAAACCCGGCGTTGCAGCTTAATTTTGAGTATTCATTACCAACGACTGCGTTATGAGCATGTATCGCTATTTTCCAATATCCTTCCTGTTATTATTTTTAGGGAAAAGTCTGCCGGCTCAATTGGTAGCAGAAAAGGATAATGATACGCTGCCCGCTGCGGTCATCGATCTAAGTAAAGTAACCTTTTCTCAATCTATCCGCAACAATATTGAAACAGCCTATATTTCCGCGGGGGCGGAATTGGCTGAAATTTATGACACCCTGCAGTTTAACCGGGGCCTGATCCATCGCAATTTTATACCGAAAACACATATAACTCAAAAGGCTATCATCCGTTTTACCGTTCGAAATCCCACGGACACAGCCTACCAGGTTTGGTTCTTTCCCGGCTTTTATTATTGGGATGTGGTTCTCTACCGGGAAACAAATGATATACCAGAGAAAATATCACCTGTATTACCTAAAAAGCCGCGGGAGATCAGCTACCGTTTGCTATCTACACCTGCAAAAAGTACCGAGACATACATAGCAGAACTGAGTTTTGTAAGAACTCATCTTAACCGAATCAGGCCATCATTGATCCATCCGGGCTATCTTGGTTCATTTGTACAGGATCTTGACAGCTCTAATATGGAATCGAAGATCCTGACTTACCTGTTTTGTGGTTTGTTGCTGATGATGATCCTGTTTTCATTGGCCAGCTTTTTCCAGGGCGCCAATAAGGAATTCCTTTATTATTCGGGCTATGCGTTTTTTATCGGCGCCATGTTGTTCATCAAAGCCATTTACAGTAATCATACCAGCTGGTTTGGTTTTTTCCAGGAGACTTACCTGGACTATATCATGCAATGCACAGGTTTGTTTATGTACATGCTTTTTATGCAGAAATTTCTTTCTACCAAACAACAACACCCTTTTCTATATAAACTATATTATATCGGCGTTACGATGCTGATCGCTTCGATGATCCTGTTTACTTATGTACATTATTTCACAGAAAACTACCCGCTGGAAAACGGGATTGAAAACGGAACGAAAATATTGCTGCTGGTCCTGGTGGTAGTATTCCTGGTATATAGTTCCCGGGCCTGGCATGATAAATTGCTCCGTTATGTTTTCTGGGGTAACTTATTCCTGTTCATCTTCTCACTGTTGTCCCTGCTGATGCTTAATCTAAATATCATCAAAGGCAACCTGCCCACGATCTTTAAAAACTCGCTGTTCTATTATGAGGTCGGCCTGTTGATCGAGCTGATCTTTTTCCTGCTTGGATTAAATCATAAAAATAAACGCCAGCTTATTTCACAGGCCAGGGAAAGAGAAAGGCTCAAAGCTAAAGACCAACTCAATGAATATGAGAAAGAGATCGCGATCTATAAAGCCCAGCAGCAGGAAAGAGAACGTATTTCAGCTGATATGCATGACGAATTGGGTTCAGGAATGACGGCCATTCGACTGATGAGCGAGATTGCCCGGAATAAAATGAAAGAGAACACGCCAGTGGAGATCGAAAAGATATCCCGGTCAGCCGATGAGGTGCTGAATAAAATGAATGCGATCATCTGGAGCATGAACAGTGGAAACGATACGATCGATAACCTGGTATCATATATCAGGGCCTATGCGTTGGAATTTTTTGAGAATACACCGATCACCTGCCGGATAACCACGCCGTCTAATATCGAACCCAGGGAATTGTCAGGCGATAAGCGACGCAACCTGTTCCTGGCCGTCAAAGAAACCCTCAACAACGCTCTAAAGCACTCCCGAGCCACTGAACTCCGGATCGATTTTAGCATCAACAATGCATTGATGATAAAAATATCTGATAATGGTGTTGGAATTGACCTGCAAAAAGTGAGACAGTTTGGGAATGGCCTGAAAAATATCTCCCGCCGGATGGAAAGTATCGGGGGCATTTACCAGATAGAGAATACTGTGGGAACGACGACGACGTTGATTTTACCTGTCTAGATACTAGATGCTGGATACTAGATACTGGATGGCTATTTTTTGATGACGGAAAGAAAGAAAAGCAACCAGCCCACGATAAAAAACAGGCCACCAAATGGCGTGATCATGCCGAGACCTTCGAGCCCAACTTTGCCGGTAGCCTTGAGCATGGTTAGCAGGTATAGTGATCCTGAGAATAACAAAACGCCTATACAAAAAGAAATGCCAGACCACTCCATCAGTCGCCCTGGGAATTTTTCAAACACAATAGCTACTGCAATTAGCGCCAACGCATGATACATCTGGTATTGAACACCGGTTTGAAATGTATTGACGGTTTCGGGCGGAACGATCTTTTTGAGGCCATGCGCGCCAAAAGCGCCGAGTGCCACCGCCAATGCTCCGAGCAGTGCTCCTATGGATAGAAATAATTTATGCATGAAATACTTTTTCTATAAAACGATCCAGTGTTATTGTTTCATCTTCAATCATGATCTTCGCGTGTTCGTAATAGAGCCTGCGATCTGATATCTTTTTCCTGATAAACATTCTCAGCTGATCATTACTCAGGTTTTTTAGTAAGGGCCGTTTCTCTTTTTCCTTCAACAGGCGATTATACAGGGTTTCATTATCAGCATGAATCCACACTGTTGTACCCGCATTATTCATGTATTCTATATTGTTGAAAAAACAAGGAGCACCGCCACCACAAGACATCACAAATGTAGTATGGCTTTCCGTGATGATATGCAATATCTCCTTTTCTTTCAGCCTGAAATATTCCTCGCCTTCCTGCTCAAATATTTCGGTGATCGTCCTGTTTTCTGCGTTGGTGATCTGTTCATCAAGATCAAAAAAAGGAAGGCCCAGTTTCTGGCTCAACAAACGTCCCCAATGCGTTTTACCAGCACCCATAAAACCTATCAGGAATATTTTCATGAATAAGATTTCAGATTACCCCGACCACACATTATTTGAAGGCATTAATACCGGTAACATCCATACCGGTGATCAATAGATGAATATCATGCGTCCCTTCGTAAGTGATCACACTCTCCAGGTTCATCATATGTCGCATCACAGGGTACTCGCCGGTAATACCCATACCCCCTAGTATTTGACGTGCGTCGCGGCAAATATTTGTCGCTATTTCACAGCTATTCCGTTTGGCCATACTAACCTGCTGAGGTGTGGCTTTATTTTCATTCATCAATACACCCAGTCTCCAGTTCAACAGTTGTGCCTTCGTAATTTCTGTTATCATTTCAGCCAGCTTTCTTTGTTGCAACTGGAAACCACCGATAGGCTTTCCAAACTGTTCGCGTTCCTGGGAATAACGCAGGGCGGTATCATAACAATCCATCGCTGCACCTACCACTCCCCATGCAATGCCATAGCGGGCTTTGGTAAGACATCCCAACGGGCCTTTTAATCCCTTTACATTGGGTAGAATATTTTCCTTTGGCACTTTTACATTGTCAAAAACCAACTCGCCCGTTGCACTTGCTCGCAGGCTCCATTTGCCATGGGTAGTAGGTGTTGTAAATCCTTCCATACCCCGCTCCACTATTAGCCCATGAATGACACCCTCTTCATCTTTAGCCCAAACCACCGCTACCTGTGAAAAAGGTGCGTTGCTGATCCACATTTTCGCTCCATTAAGGATCACATGTTCACCGGCATCTTTAAAATTGGTGAGCATGCTAGAGGGATCACTTCCATGATTGGGCTCGGTCAGGCCAAAGCATCCCAACCATTCACCGCTGGCAAGCTTTGGAAGGTACTTTTTGCGTTGTTCTTCATTCCCATAGGCGTAGATCGGAAACATCACCAGAGAGCCCTGTACCGATGCCGTAGAACGTACCCCACTGTCGCCTCTTTCCAGTTCCTGCATCATCAGCCCGTAACTGATATAGTCTAGACCACCGCCGCCATATTCAACCGGTACCGTTGGGCCAAAACAACCCATTTCTCCCAGCTGCTTTACGATATGCTGGGGAAACTCCGCCCTTTCAGCGTACTCCTCGATGATGGGGGAGATCTCTTTTTTCACATAATTCCGTACTGCTTCACGGATATGCTTATGCTCCTCAGTGAGTAATTCGTCGACATTGAAATAATCCGGGCTTTGAAAAAGATCAGTACGAGCCGCCATAGAACAACCATTTTAAGTTGGCGCAAAGTTAAGGGTTTGGTATCGCCGATAAAAACAGCCAGGCAACGACCATATCGACCATTTTTCCGGTTATATCTGCCCGATTTCTTGTTTTAGGCGGTAGGATTTGGGCCACATCTCGTTAGTGCTAAATTTGAAAAAAACTTTTATGAGAAGAAAATATATCCTGCTCGCCTCCTCATTGCTTTTTACACTAATGGCTATCGGTCAAAATAAAACCGAACCCCCGCAAAAGCCCGAAGAAACAATCCGGCAATATTGGTTTGTATTGCTGACCAAAGGTGCTCAGCGTGACCAGGATACTGCCACCCTCAGGAAATTACAGGCAGGCCATCTTGCCAATATTGACAGGTTATACTATGAAGGAAAAATAAAAGTTGCCGGGCCTTTCGGTGAAAAAGGCGACTGGCAGGGCATTTTTATATTTGATTGCGAAACCAGGGAGGAAGTGGAAAGCCTGCTCAAAACCGATCCGGCGATAGAGGCAGGAAGATTGGCTTACCGAATCAAATCCTGGTACACCGCTCCCATAGGCAGTTTCGTTCCGGGTAAGCCAAAGGAAAAATTGTTTTGACAATAAAACAGCGGAATTATTAGATATTCAGGTAACTACTCATTTCCTGTTGGTAGGCCTTCGCGACTTCTCTTGCTTTATCTGCAAAATCATTACCAGAAGAGGCAAAGATTATGGCGCGGCCGGCGTTGACCAGCAGTCCACAATCCTTATTCATGGCTTTGTCCGATATCTCCTGCAGACTGCCACCCTGCGCACCCACACCGGGAACCAGGAGAAAATGATTGGGTATGATGCGACGAATATTGATGAATTCATTGGCCTGTGTGGCACCAACAACAAACATCAGGTTCTCGGTATTGCCCCAATCTGAAACGGTAGCTAAAACTTGCTCGTACAAGTAAGAGGTATGCTTCTTTGTTATATGAACCCCTTCTTCGAGAGATTCCTCTTTGATAACTATCCTCTTCAGCTCAAAATCAGCAGCACCATCATTGGACGTTAAGCCCAGGACAATAGCCCATTTACCCTGCCATTGAAGAAATGGCTTTACACTGTCGCTGCCCATATATGGCGCCACCGTCACCGAGTCAAAAGGCAGGGCTTCAAAAAACGCTTTCGCATACTGGTCGGACGTGTTGCCTATATCACCACGTTTTGCGTCGGCAATCCTGAAATGTCCTTCGCCGATATAATTAACGGTTTTTTCCATGGCAGCCCAGCCTTCCAGGCCCCGCGACTCATAAAAAGCCGTGTTGATCTTATATGCAACGCATAGATCCCGCGTTGCGTCGATGATCGCTTTGTTGAATGTAAAAACCGGATCCGGATCTGCTAAAAGATCGGAAGGTATTTTTGTGATATCAGTATCCAGCCCCACACAGAGATAAGATCGCTTTGCTTTTATTTGCCCGATAAGTTGCTGCCTTGTCATGGCCGCGAAGGTAATTTATTTAGCAACCAAATCCTTTCTGCACCGGAGCTACACCCTTTGAAGAATAAATTGTTCGACTTCCTTTGTATTCCAATGCTTCTCGATATGGGGCATTAACATCACTTCCTGCATAATTGCATCCTGCTTCATGGCATTGCGGAGAGCATCAGCAAAGTGTATGTGCGGGTTAAAAGTTACCTGGGAATAAGCAGGTATCCATTTTTCAGGATGCTTCTCATGCAGCCAGGCCTCAATTTTTTTCTGAAGTAAAAACTTTGGATCGGTGACTTTTTCGCGCATTTCTGCAAAATTTCCTATGGCCAGGTCGGCAATTGCGTCCGTATCCGGCTTGCGGTTTTCCTGGAATGCTGGTAATATCAAATCCCAATTGTGATCAAACTGGTCGATCATTTCATCTAAAACCCGGCAATCTTCAAACCCGCAATTCATACCCTGGCCGAAGAACGGAACGATCGCGTGTGCCGCATCACCGATAAGGCAAAACCGGTCGCGTATCCAGGGATAGCATTTTACGGTAACAAGTGTCGATACCGGGTTGTTAAGAAACTCATTTTTAAAGTTGGGCATCAGTGCAACGGCGTCGGGAAAACTGGATTCGAAAAAGATTTCGATCTTTTCAGGAGTATCCAGTTTTGAAAAAGAAGTTTCGCCCTCAATCGGAAAAAACAAAGTGCAGGTAAATGATCTGTCCTGGTTGGGAAGAGCAATCAGCATATAATCTTTTCGCGGCCAGATATGCAGGGCATTTATTTCCATGGCATAGTCACCCGTCGTGGTCGCCGGAATCGTTAGTTCTTTATATCCGCAGTTGATATAATATTGCTGATAGTCGAATTTATCATGCTGGAGCTGATGTTGCAGCCTGCTGGCAGAATATGCCCCGTCTGCGCCGAAAAGTAATTCAAAATGGACGCTGACAGCATGGTCCTGGTCCTGATGTTCAAAATTAACGACGCTTTTTGTCCAATCGACAGATACACACTTATGGTTGAAATAAATTTCGACACCATGATGTTCGGCCAGGTCGAGCAGCTTTTTATTTAGTTCTCCACGCGAAACTGAGTTAATATATTGCCCCAGCTTGCCATAAGGATGAAATCCTGTACTTCCATCGGCATGATGAAGAAATCTTCCGTTCATCGGAATGGATATCTGCTTGATTTCTTCCACGAGCCCCAGCTTTTCCAGGGCAAGTAATCCCCGATCGCTCAATGCCAGGTTGATCGAACGGCCGGCAGAAATCTTTTCCCGGCGCATATCCGGTCTGCGTTCATATATGCGCACCCGGTAACCCCTTTTGGATAAATAAATGGATAATAGAGAACCCACCAGGCCTGCACCGACGATGACTGTATCTTTTTTCATATAGAGTGTTTTTGTCGGGCTCCCGATAGCTATCGGGACGGATTGACGTGAAGATTATTATTTAACAGCATTATAGATATTTACTAAATACTAGCTCTTCTCACATGAGGCAACAGCATCACTTGAATAATTGATCAAATGCTGTTGATCGTTCGCTTTACTATCTCACCGAACTTCCATACTTCCCCGAATGTATTATACAGTGGAACCGGGGCCACGCGAATAACATTCGGCTCGCGCCAGTCGGCAACTACACCCTGCCTGCTCAGGGCTTCAAAAACCGGTCTCCCTTTTTCGGGCATCAGTATCGATACCTGGCATCCTCGTTCTTCTTCAATAGAAGGTGTGATAACTTCTATAAGCTTTTTTTCACCGCTGGCGTTTATCTCTTTTAATAAATAATGTAAAAACCCCGACAATAGTTTTGATTTCGCGACAAGCCCTTCCATACCCGCTTCAGCAAATATATCCAGCGATGCTTTATGCGCCGCCATACTCAGGATCGGTGCATTACTAAGTTGCCAGCCTTCCGCGGTAGGAATGGCGTCAAAACCCTTTTCCATTTTAAACCTTTCGGCTTTATTATGTCCCCACCAGCCGGCAAAACGCGGCATCGTTTTATTACCGACATGCTTTTCATGAATAAAAACTCCGGAAACGCCACCTGGGCCTGAATTCAAATACTTGTATGAACACCAGCATGCGAAGTCCACATCCCAGTCGTGCAGCTGTAAGGCGACATTTCCCACAGCGTGCGCAAGATCAAAACCTGCAACAACCCCTGCACGATGAGCCGCTTCTGTGATAGATTTCATGTCCAACAACTGACCGGTATAATAATTTATCCCACCAAAAAGTACCAGCGCAACACTGTCACTATATTCCTCAATGGTTGAAACGATATCTTCGATTCGAAGTATATGTTCTCCCTCCCGTGGAAATACTTCAACAATTGCATCCCCCGGATCAAACCCATGGAACCGGGCTTGTGATTCAAGAGCATACTGGTCAGACGGAAATGCCCCCCCTTCACAAATGATCCTGTATCGCTGTTTACTGGGGCGATAAAAGCTTACCATGAGCAGATGAAGGTTTACTGTAAGCTGGTTCATCACAGCCAGTTCCGCTGGTCGGCTGCCGAGAATTGGAGACAGAAGTTTGGGGAATATTTCATGATAAGAAAACCAGGGCTGCTTTGCATGAAAATGACCTTCCACGCCAAGCATAGCCCAGTCATCAAGTTCCTGCTGAATATACGCCGAGACCGTTACCGGTTGTAGACCCAGTGAATTTCCGGTAAAATAAATGGAATCATTCCCGTTGTGCCGGGGAATATGAAATTTCTCCCGAAAACCCTTTAATGGGTCTACCGCATCCATTCGTTGGGCAAACTCCAGTGTGTTCTGATAGTTTATCATTCTTTAATCTTCTATCGTAGCGATCACTTTCAATTCTATCGCGATAGGCGTGGGGAGACTTTTCACTTCAACTGTCGTGCGACATGCCTGCACTTCCTTAAAATATTCTCCATATACCTTATTATAAACGGGGAAATCAGCTTTCATATTGGTAAGAAAAACTGTGATATCCACCATGCTTTCCCAACGACTACCGCTTGCTTCCAGAACGGCTTTCACATTCGCAAACACAGCATGACATTCGGCTTCGATATCATATTTAACTATATTCCCATTCTCATCAAGTTCAAGCCCCGGTATAGAATTATCAATCGGGTTGCGGGGACCGATCCCGGAAAGGAACAGCAAATTGCCGACCCGCCTCGCATGTGGGTAGGCTCCCAGCGGTTTCGCCGCTGATGATGTATTAACGATTTTCTGCACCAGCTTTTTTCTTTAGCTCCTGAAAATGTAAACCCAGGTAGACCAGTGTATTAAAACTTAAACGGTAACCTTCATTTCTACCTCCGCGATCCACGATCACAAAATTGCAGGCCGAAGCATCCTTATAAAATCCCACCTGCAACAACACTTTTTCACCTTTCTTAAAATGAATAGATCCCTGGACGGGGCAATCGGTGATCTGCGGCTTTGTTGTAAATAGTTCTTTAAAGCCTTCAACAACATGCTTTGCGGTATCAATATAAGAAAAACCTGTCTGGTGGTCTATCACTTCAATCCTGTCGGCATCTTCAATTTTTTCAGTTATACCATCTCGCGAGCAGGAAAAAAAGATCACCAGTGTGATCGCCCAAATTAGTTTCATATCCGCACACAAATATTTTTTGTTTCAGTAAAAAACCGCAGGGCTTCCCATCCACCCTCACGACCAACCCCACTATTCTTCATACCACCGAATGGTGTACGCAGATCCCGCAACAGCCAGCAATTTATCCAAATGATTCCACTATTAAGCCTGGCACCTGCACGATTGGCTTTTGAAATATCCTGGGTCCAGATAGTTGCCGAAAGACCGTATTGGGTTGCATTCGCAAGCTGCAATGCCTCTTCTTCAGTTTTAAATGACTGTAAAGTAACTACAGGTCCGAAGATCTCCTGCTGGTTGGTTTCGCAATCAGGACCTAAACCTTCGATCACGGTGGGTTCAATAAAAAAACCCTTTTCGCAACGTCCCTTGAGTTTAACGAGATGTCCGCCATAAAGGATCTTTCCACCTTCCTGCCGTGCAGTATCGATACACCGGACAATTTTGGATAAATGTGCTTCACTGACTACAGCCCCCTGCCGGGTATGATCATCCATCGGGTCACCAACCGTTAGTTGACTGACCCTCGCCACAAAATCCGTTTTAAACTTTTCGTAAATCGTATGTTCAATTATTATCCTGCTGCCGCAAAGACAAATCTGGCCCTGGTTGCTGAAGGAAGAATCGATAGTACTCTTTATCATCTTTTCCCAGTCACAGTCGGCAAATATGATATTCGGATTCTTCCCGCCGAGCTCAAGCGAAAGTTTTTTAAACTTAGGTGCCGCGAGTGAAGCGATCCTCTCTCCGGCTCTCGTGCTACCGGTAAATGAAATGGCTTTTATGCCAGGATGCTTTACGATAGCTTCTCCTGCGATGGGCCCGGTACCATGCACAATATTCAAAACTCCATCAGGCAATCCAGCTTCGCTGCAAATGCGTGCCAGCAGGTGAGCCGTTATGGGTGTGACTTCCGACGGTTTTGCGATCACGCAATTGCCGGCGGCCAGGGCCGGTGCAATTTTCCAGGTAAACAAATACAATGGAAGATTCCAGGGGGAGATGCAGGCCACAATGCCAATGGGTTGCCGGAGTGTATAGTTGATCGCTTTATCCTCCATTTGATGGCTTTCGGAAGAGAAATGCATAATACCCGTAGCGAAAAAACGGAAATTGGCGGAAGCCCTGGGAATGTCAACAGATTTGCTCAGCCATAATGGCTTTCCATTGTCCGTTGTCTCTGCAAAAGCCAGCGCTTCCAAATTTTCATCGATCAGTTCTGCAATGCGGTTCAACACCATGAATCTTTTCTCGACTGGCGTTACAGACCAATTGGGAAAAGCTTTCTCCGCAGCCGCAACGGCTTCAGTAACATCTTTTTCATTGCTATCTGGGATGCGACCAATTAATTCACCGGTCGCAGGGTTCACGTTGTCGATATAATTCTGGGAAACAGGAGCAAAAAATCTTCCGTCGATATAGTTTTCAAGAAATTCAGGTATGCTCAGATCCATGCTCATAATAATTGAAATCACTTCATACGTTAAATACTTCCCGTACGGCCTCCATCAACGGGTATACTAACGCCATTTACATACGATGAGGCCGGCGATGCCAGGAAAGCGGCTACAGCTGCTACTTCCGACGCGTCAGCAAATCTTTTCATCGGCACCTCGTCCATCATTCCTTTCTTAATAGTCTCAATAGATTTGCCAGCTTTTGACGTCGTACCTTCAATCAATGTCTGCAAACGTTGGGTATCGGTAAATCCCGGCAACACATTGTTGACCGTAATATTGTAAACACCCAGTTCATTAGCCATCGTCTTGGCCCACGAAGCCACAGCACCACGAATGGTATTGGAAACACCCAGGTTCTTCAAAGGAATTTTTACTGATGTGGAAATAACATTGATGATGCGGCCATACCCTTCTTTTCGCATACCGGGAATGACTGCCTTGCTAAGGATATGATTGCAAATAAGATGTTGGTTGAAGGTGTCCAAAAAAGCAGCTTCGGTTGCCTCCGTGATCGGACCACCGCGAGGGCCTCCTGTGTTATTCACGAGAATATGAGCGTCATGCCCGGCAATGAAATTCTCAATGATTTCTCTTAACTGATCTGGTTTTGAAAAATCTGCTACCAGGTAGCCATGTATTTGCCTGAGAGCAATATCAAGGGATTGAACCACTGTTTTCAGAGCATCTTCATTTCTTGCGATTAAAGTGCAATTGGCACCCAGCAAAGCCAGTTCTTCCGCAATAGCACGTCCTATACCTTGCGTACTGCCACAGATGATCGCGTTTTTTCCTTCAAGGGATAGATTCATGAAGTCAAACCTAAGGAAATTGTTGTAATTTTCTCAGATCAAAAAAATCAAACATGGCAGTGCTTGCCCCTTTTAATTTAAAGAAATGGATCGATGAACACCGCGACCTGCTGAAGCCTCCGGTGGGTAACCAGTGTATTTATAAAGACGCGGAAAACTTTATCGTGATGGTCGTAGGCGGTCCAAACGCGAGAAAGGATTATCACTACAACGAAAGCGAAGAGCTTTACTACCAGGTGGAAGGCAATATCGTTTTGAAGATCATAGACGACGGCATGCCAAAATCAATCCCGATCAATGAGGGTGATATGTTTCTTTTACCACCCAAAACCCCGCATTCCCCTCAACGCGGCCCCAATACAGTTGGTCTCGTTATTGAAAAAATAAGGGAGGATGAAGAAGATGAAAAGGATGCGTTTATGTGGTTTTGCGAAAATTGTGGAAATAAGTTGCATGAGGACAGTTTATTCGTAAAAGATATTGTCAGCCAGTTACCGCCTGTTATGAACAAATTCTGGAACAGCCAGGAGCTCCGCACCTGTAAAAGTTGTGGCACAGTGATGGAGAAACCTTGATTTGGCATACGGATTCAAAATACTTATAAAATTTTAGTGACCTATTTTTGGCTTAATGTAGTTGAATGTAGTTGAACATAGTTTAATATTGTATGGCAGCATTGAACAAACTTCAACAATCTTCAACCACCTTTCAACAATATTCAACCCGATGGTTTCCTTAGACAATAAGCTTTAATTCACTGTTTTTTTTAACTTTTTTACACGTTTTTTATCGAAAATTGAAACTCAGTGAAAATTGACATCCACACGCATATCATGCCGGAACAAATGCCGAACTGGACAAAGAAGTTCGGGTATGGAGAGTTTATTCATCTCGAGCATCGTAATTGTGATGCCTGTATGATGAAAGGCGATAAACTTTTCCGCGTAGTGGAAGAAAATTGTTTTCGGGAAGATGTTAGGATAAAGGACATGGACCAAACTGGCGTAGATGTCCAGGTCTTGTCAACTATCCCCGTTTTGTTCAATTACTGGGCAAAACCACTGGATGCTTTGGAGACCTCCCGTTTTTTTAACGATCATATCGCCGGGATCGCCGGCAAAAACCCCGAACGATTTATCGGACTGGGTACGGTGCCCTTACAGGATACTGACATGGCCATACAGGAAATGGAACGCTGCATAAAGGAATTGAAAATGCCGGGGCTTGAGATCGGTTCGAATATCAATGGGATTAACTTATCAGATAAAAAGTTTTTTCCTTTTTTCCAGGCAGCAGAGCAACTCAATTGCGCTTTGTTTATACATCCCTGGGATATGATGGGCCAGGAACAAATGCAACAATACTGGCTTCCCTGGCTGGTAGGCATGCCTGCAGAGACAAGCCGGGCTATATGTTCCATGATCTTCGGTGGCGTCTTTGCCAGGTATCCCCGGCTACGTGTAGCCTTTGCACATGGCGGAGGTTCATTTGCATTTACACTGGGGAGGATAGAACATGGCTACCAGGTGAGACCCGACCTGGTAGCGATTGATAATAACATAAATCCACGCGACTATCTCGGCAGGTTCTGGGTCGATAGTCTCGTGCATGACAAATCTGCCTTTGAATTCCTGTTATCCACCATAGGTGAAAATCATATCTGCATCGGTAGCGACTACCCATTCCCACTTGGTGAAGCAGTTCCGGGTGAGTTGATTGATCAATTAGATGCGAGCAGAGAGATCATGGACAAGTTGCAATTCAAAAATGCCAGGAAATGGTTGGGATTAAAAGATTAAAACAAGTATCCGGCTTCAAACTTTAAAATAAGTCCGGGTAATCAGAAATAATCCCATCGACACCCATCGATTTCAACTCTTCAATACGGGCTTTGTCATTCACGGTCCATGGAATGATCTTTATGTTCTGATCGTGGCATTTTTTTACAAGGTCTGCTGAAACCATTTTATGCTCGGGACTATAAATTGTGGGTGTAAATCCAAGCGCCTTTAACTGGTCCTTCATACCTCGTTCATCAAAATCCTCGATAAGCATCGCTGTTTTTATCGACGGATATTTTTCGTGAAGGTACCGCAGGGTTCTGAAGTCAAATGATTGAATGATCACGCGGTCCTCCATTTGCTTCTCCTGGATCACCTGCATTAGAATATCTACGAATACGGCTGGCTCCGGGTGATAAATATTATCGCTGGCCGGATCGGTCTTGGTCTCGATATTAAAGAATGGTAAAGCGATATTCTTTTCTTTCACATACAACAGTACACTATCAAACACCTCACTAAGCAAAGGTTTGTATGCAGGGATCTTCTGCTGGCGCGGAAACCGGGGATGAGGTTTGAGACCGACATCATACTTCCTCACTTCATCATAATCCATTTTGAAAATATTCAGTGATCTCTCTTCTACATCCGTCACATATTCACCACCTGGCTTTGTTGTGATCTCATGATTGAAAAATGGCTCGTGGGAAAGAATTGCTTTTTTGTCGTTTGTGATCACAACATCCATCTCCAGTGTTGTCACACCCAGATATAAAGCAGTTCTCATAGCCGGAATGGTATTTTCAGGCATCAAACCGCGACTTCCGCGATGCCCCTGGGCATCAAATATGCCGGTTGTCTCATTGACGGGTATATTTTTCACCTTACAGGCTCCGAAGCAACTAAGAATAAAAATTAAATAAGTGAGTATCTTTTTTCCAAACATTGCACAAAAATAACGATGTTAATTTCAAAGGTGAAGCAGGTTTTTTCTCAACCGATAAGTTAAGGTTTGTTATACAATCTATCTTCCCGCTTTTTCATCTCATCCGCGATAAATCTCCCGGCATCGTCCTGCACTTCCAGTTTCTTCATGATAGTTTGATAACTTTGTTGATCGCGGTTTTGACTAAGTTTAAAAACATTTTCCATATCCACCACTTCTATTTCGAATGCCACAATCGCTTTGGCCATACGATCGACATATTCGACAGGCAGGTCTTCGAAATTAGCACCAGAATGCGGGTTGTTCTCAAAATGGTTGGTCGTACGCTTTAATACATCGCGTAATGCCTGTTCATCCAAAAAGCGTAGTAAACCTCTTGCATGTACGCTCATATAGTTCCAGGTAGATCCCTGTTTCTTATTGCTATACCAGCTTGCGCTGACATAGGTATGGGCTCCGGTAAATACAGCCAGGACATTTGGATTCTTTAAAAAAGCCTTATGATGATCGGTTTGCCGCATGATATGCCCCGAAAGAAATAATTTGCCATCCCGCTCATCAATGAATACCGGCACCTGGGTAGCGACGGGTTTGCCTTGTTCATCGCAACCACAAACAAATGCAAAGGGATGGCTGCGCACAAAGTCCATCACTACTTCTGGATCATTTTCTTTGAAATAAGGTAAATTATACATGAAGCTAAGTTACGGGAGCTTTGTTCGCAGGGCGCAAATGATCATGAAAAATTCAGGCAACCATCAATGATCTTATATCAACAATCAAACACTAACATATCGTCAGGATACCACTTCCGCTACTTTCTGGGTGGGAATATCCGCGTTCTTCATTGAAACCCCTCTCACTACAGCGGCACATAAATCTTCAAATGCTTTTTTCGAAATCTCGTCGCTGCCCATCATCACGGGCATGCCTTTATCACCACCCTCACGGATACTTTGTACAAGAGGTATCTGACCGAGGAATGGCAGGTCATATTCTTCTGCCAGTCGCTTGCCACCATCTTTCCCAAAAATGTAATATCTATTTTCAGGCAACTCTGCCGGGGTAAAATAACTCATGTTTTCCACCAGGCCGATGATCGGTACATTCAATTGAGCCTGGCCAAACATGGCCACCCCTTTTTTCGCGTCAGCGAGCGCAACATCCTGGGGGGTAGTAACGATCACTGCACCCGTAACCGGTACAGCCTGCATCAGTGTGAGATGTATATCGCCTGTGCCCGGTGGCATGTCAATTACCAGGTAGTCCAGTTCATCCCAATATACATCGGAGACAAATTGTTTAATAGCACTGCTGGCCATGGGCCCACGCCATACTACGGCATTCTTTTCATCGACAAGTAAACCGATACTCATCAGTTTGATGCCATACTTTTCAAGCGGAACGATCATGCCTTTTCCTTCCACTTCCATCATCAGCGGCCGTTCACCCCTTACGCCAAACATGATGGGCACACTAGGCCCATAAATATCAGCGTCCATCAGGCCTACTTTGGCGCCGCTTTGCGACAGACCCAGTGCGAGATTAGCTGCTACCGTGCTTTTCCCAACACCACCCTTACCGCTTACCACAGCGATCACATTTTTCACCTTTGGCAGGATCGCTCTTGTATCAGTTCGTTTGGTGGTGGTGTTGGCAGTGAAATTCACTTTCACCATCGCATCTTTATTTACGTGTGTTTTGATGGCGTTGATGCAATCATTCTTAATTTTATCCTTTAAAGGACAGGCAGGCGTGGTGAGCACAACAGTAAACGATACATAATATTTTTCGATCACAATATCACGCACCATATTCAATGTCACGATATCCTTCCCCAGATCTGGTTCCTGAACAGTACTGAGCGCTTCGAGTATTTTTTCCTGGGTCATTTTTTTCTTTCTTTATAATCAACGATTTGAGTGAAATACAAATCCTTGTTAAAAACAGATTAATCCACAAAGTTAAACATAACAAGGGCTATTTTGTTGACTGTTTTATACAAGTAGTACTTATTTTTGAGGCTGTGAAGAAATTTTTACAATATCTCATACTAGCTGCTTTCCTGTTACCCCTCTCTGCCAAAGCGCAGTTTGAAACAGCCCGCGATTCAGTGGTTCAATTATACGGTGTAATCATGACCGCCGATAGCCTGGTGGGTATTCCAGCTGTGAGTGTGACCATTAGTGGTCAAAATCGTGGTACCTTAACCAACGACGATGGCGTTTTTTCCATTGTTGTTTTAAAAGGCGATAAAGTTGAATTCTCGCACGTAAGCTACAAACCTAAAACCATAGAAATTCCCAGGAACATCGAAGGGAACCAGTATAGTGTGATCCAGCTCATGGTACAGGACACGGTGTATCTGCCTGCAACGATCATTAAAGCACGGCCCACGCCTGCGCAGTTTGCCCGTGATTTCGTCAATACCAAAATACCCGATGACGATATTGAGATCGCCCGGCAAAATACGAATGCCGCCAAAAGAAGGGTCTTGTTACAAACCACCCCCGGCGATGGAGGCGAAGCAACCCGTATCCAGTTCAATCGGATCGCTAACCGCGCCGTATACCAGGGCCAGACCCCGCCCATGAATATCTTTAACCCCGCAGCCTGGGCTGATTTTATACAGGCATGGAAACGGGGCGATTTTAAGAATAAATAATTTTCCTCTATTATTTTGAGATTGATGTATTGAATGTCCCGAGTGCACAACTTCAATCATGTTTTCTTTCCAATTCTTTAGCGCAACACATTCCCGATATCTTATTTTTGTCTCATAAAAGGTCAATCGATTATTTAAGAAAACAAACACCATGAAACTAACCGGGAATATTTCTGTAATTGGTGCCGGCACGATGGGCAATGGTATCGCCCATGTTTTTGGCCAGGCCGGGTACAAGGTGACCATCGTTGATATTTCGTTGGGACAATTGGATAAAGCCCTCGCTAATATTGCCAAAAACCTGGATCGGCAGATCACCAAGGGTATTATTACCGAAGAAGATAAAAAAAATACACTCGCCAATATTATTGTTGAATCGAGGCTGAATGAAGGGGTAAAAAATGCGGCGCTTGTGGTGGAAGCCGCCACTGAAAATATAGATCTCAAACTGCAGCTATTTGAAGAGATTGACCGTCAGGCCCCGAAAGATGCTATCCTGGCCACCAACACCTCCTCTATTTCTATCACTAAGATCGCGGCCGTAACGGGTCGGGCCGATAAAGTGATTGGCATGCATTTTATGAACCCGGTGCCTGTGATGAAACTGGTGGAAGTGATCAATGGATATGCTACCAAAAAAGAAGTGACCGATACGATCGTTGACCTCAGCCGACAATTGGGAAAAATACCCTGCGTGGTTAATGACTACCCCGGTTTTATAGCCAACCGTATCCTGATGCCGATGATCAACGAAGCCATCTTCAGCTTATACGAAGGCGTAGCTGGTGTAGAAGAGATCGATACCGTTATGAAACTTGGTATGGCCCACCCGATGGGGCCCTTACAGCTCGCGGATTTTATAGGGTTGGATGTCTGTCGCGCCATACTGGATGTATTATACGAAGGTTTTGGCAATTCAAAATACGCTCCCTGTCCCCTGCTGGTCAACATGGTCACAGCCGGGAAACTGGGTGTCAAAGCCGGCGAGGGCTTTTACAAATATGAAGCGGGAAGCAAAGAATTAATAGTGAGTGACCGATTCATAAAAGAATAATTCCCCGCTCACTGGTATCTCAGCTATTTTGGAAGTTACTGTATTGATGGGCAACCGGCCTGGCTTGCATTTCCGATAATAATCGAAAGACGAACCCCTATTACTGATTTGATATGTGAGCCACATATTCGCTTCTTTCGGTATATTTAGTAAGCAAATAAGCCTACATGAAATATGTCTTCCTCCCGGTTCTCCTGCTTTTACAAACCTTGATATATGCCCAGAAACCAAGGGCAAGAGATATCGGTATTCCCTTTGATGGCAAAACTGGCAAATACAATGCAATTACCGATGTACAGGGCGTGGAAGTAGGATACAGTACAATTATCTCCGGTCAGGGTAAAAATGTTTTAGGCCAGGGTCCGGTCAGAACCGGTGTCACCGCTATTTTACCACGCGGTAAAACCAATAACCCGGTGTTTGCAAACTGGTATTCACTCAATGGTAATGGAGAAATGACTGGCACCACCTGGATCACAGAGTCGGGATTTTTGGAGACACCGGTCATGATCACCAACACAAATAGTGTTGGCGTGGTAAGGGACGCCTTATTGAAATGGTTTGTAGACAAAAACTGGTATAAGGATGAGAGTTTCTGGTACACGTACCCGGTGGTAGCGGAAACCTACGATGGATTTCTAAACGATATCTATGGGTTCCATGTAAAAGAAACGCATGCATGGGAAGCGTTGAATACGGCTGCCAGTGGTCATGTCAGAGAAGGAAATATTGGTGGTGGAACCGGTATGATGTGTCTGGGTTTCAAAGGTGGTACCGGTACAGCTTCGAGGATCATAAAAATTGAAGACTCTACGTATACTGTCGGTGTGCTGGTGCAGTCGAATTTCGGCAGTAAGCGAAACCTAACCATCGCGGGTGTACCTGTAGGCCGGGAATTAATGGACACACTGAAAACTGAATTTAAAGCGCCGCCTGCTTCTTACCGGCAGGAAGGTGACGGATCAATCATCGTAGTGGTGGCCACAGATGCGCCACTGCTACCCCACCAGTTAAAACGTCTTGCTGCCCGGGTCCCGATTGGAATTGGTAAAGTAGGCGGCCTGGGTGAAAATGGATCAGGCGATATTTTTATAGCCTTTTCTACTGCCAACCCTTCGGCCTTTAACAGGATCAACTTCACACTCGTCGAGCAGCTACCAAACGATCTTATTAATCCCTTGTTTGAAGCCACGGTACAGGCTGTTGAGGAGTCGATAATAAATGCCATGACAGCTGCGGAAACGATGGAAGGGATCAACGGAAACAAGTCATATGCTTTACCCCACCAGGCAGTTATTAATATTTTGAAGAAATACAAAAGGATCAGATAATAAGGCAGCGTATTCGTCCGGGTGCCTGATCTGTAAACCAGATACCATGCTGAAAAAAAAGCATAGTGGAATCTTGCACATGGCTTGCCTGGCAGTCCTGGTGATCATTTCATCCTGTGTAAAAGAGTATAGTTATGAGGGAGGTGCTCAGACGCCTGTCATCATCGACACTACGCAGCAGCCGTTTCCTGATACATCTACAATTGATGTATTTCCGCCATGCGCTGTTTGTGAAGGACATGACAGGTTTGAGGAGAACCGTTGGAGTTTCTGGGCAGGAAGTTCTTTTGTCTGCGGTTTCATCGATACTGCCATCGTTAATCCGGACAGAACCGCACTCACTTTTTTTGGCGAATCAGCCTGTTCCGGAGATACCAGCCTGGCGATCTCCGTCTATCTCTCTCCAAATGTTTTAAACAAGACCCAGCAGGCATTAGTTTCAAGCTATGTAGCATTCCACTTCACCGCGAGGGGATCGCCGGTATTCGTGTTGACAAGCCGCTGGGGTAATCCATTCACAGTTTTCATTGACAGTTATGATCACCAGACTAAAATGAGTTCCGGTACCTTTACAGGCATCGCGTTTAAAGCCGACGGAAATCCATTACTGGTGCATGACGCGAAATTTAAAGTCAGGTTACACTAACAATTTCAACCAACCATTAAGAACATGCGAATAGTTTCAGAATTTAAAGCATCCAGTATGAAGTATAAAGTCACATTGTTGAGAAATAGCTTTATGCTGCTCCTACTCGGCCTCGTATGTACCGGTCTGTCCGCGCAAACCGGACCGGTGCGAATGGCTGTAGCAGGTGTCTCCCATGGTCATGCCGGTTTTATCCTGGGTCGTCCGTCCAAACCTGATATTGAGGTAGTGGGGATCTATGAACCCAATACAGATCTTGCGAATAGGTACTCCGAAAGTTTTAAGTTCGACAAAGCGCTTCTCCATACAGACCTTGAAAAAATGTTAGATGCAGTGAAACCAGAAGCCGTAGTAGCTTTTGGATCTATATACGACCACATGATGGTAGTGGAAGCCTGTGCCCCACGTGGTATTCATGTTATGGTAGAGAAGCCACTTGCCACAAATCTTAAACATGCTTTAAGAATGGAGGCACTTGCAAAAAAACACAGGATCCATCTACTCACCAATTACGAGACATCATGGTACGCAACTACAGAAAAAATATATCGCCTGGTCAATGATAGTAATTATGTAGGCAATATCAGGAAAATGGTGATCCATGACGGACATAAAGGGCCAAAAGAAATCGGCGTGAACAAAGAGTTTCTCGACTGGCTGACCGACCCGGTGCAGAATGGAGGTGGCGCCCTGATCGATTTTGGATGCTATGGAGCCAATCTATCGACCTGGCTGATGAAAGATGAAAAGCCCATATCGGTAACTGCGGTTACACAACAATTCAAACCGGGCATTTATCCCAAAGTGGATGATGAAGCCACGATTGTGGTTGCATACCCTTCTTCGCAATCCATCATACAGGCTTCCTGGAACTGGCCATTCAGCCGCAAAGACATGGAAGTATATGGAGAAACAGGATATCTGATTGCGGTCAATGGAGGGACACTTCGTTTGCGTAATAAAGAATCGGAACCAGAACGATCGATGCAGCTGGCTGCCGCTGATTTGGGAGTTTATGAAGACCCTATCTCCTATTTTGCTGATGTACTGCGAAATAAAATACAGGTACAAAAAAATGGGCTGTATTCACTCGAAAATAATGTTATGGTAATGCGCATCCTCGACGCTGCCAGGGAATCGGCCCGGACAGGCAAAACGATTGTGTTTAAAAAATGAGCTTAGATGGAAGCATGAATTAAATTGTTCCGCAATTGACAAGATCTATCTACTTCCAATCGACTAGTGACCGCAATAGTAATCCTCCGGGAAACAATCCCGTAACTATGACTCTCATTAACAGTGGTGGAAAATTTGGGTTTAGTCCGCAATACTGACCCGCTGGTGTCTTGCATTGCTGGCTACATAGAGCGCAAAGGCCGCGATCGCCAGGTCTTTCAACATGTTGGCAAGTGTTTGCTGGCTGTTCTCTACGCTGCTTGCATCCCTGTAGTTGGGCCAGTGGATGGTGATGATAAAGATGAGCAGCAAAGCTGCAAGCAGGTAACCGGCAAGCGCTACGAAACGGTTAGTGATAAAAGCAATTGCCGCCAGGATGAACGCAACACCAACAAAATAAACCCATAGTTCGCCCCCTGGTAAAAATGGAGGAACGAAATTGGCAAATACATCAGGATACCTGAAATGCTGAATGCCGAATAGGATCATTACGACTGCCAACAGCCAGATGGCCAGGCGCGATACGATGTGTTGATTCCTGTGATTCATAAAAAGAGCTTTTGTACTATTAAGTTACGCACTTTCTACGACTATGAAGTTTCAAACTTTCGCACAGCATGTGCAGCGTATGTTTAGTATTGGAATATTGGCACTCCCTTCAAAAAACTAAACCTTATCCAACTCAACAGCCCGCAGTTCTTTCAATTTGTAGAGCACATCTTCCAGGCGGTTTTTCGGTATGCCGATCTGCATGTTACAAAATAAATTCATTTCCTGTTTCATCACCTGGCAGTCAAATTGCTTACAGATCACCATAACATCGTTCATCTGTGTATAATCAAATTGTAAACGATACGGTACAAGAACAGGTTTTTGCACCAGTGGTGTGACCTGCAATACCAGTGCAGCTGTTGTTTTGTAGGCGTTGATCAACCCCGGGACACCCAGTAATGTGCCTCCAAAATAACGTACCACAATGATCAGTACGTTGGTTGCCTGCTTGCTATCTATCTGTCCCAGGATGGGCCGGCCAGCGGAACCTGATGGTTCACCATCATCGCTGACCCGAAATGTAGACCCGTCGAGACCGATACGATAGGCAAAACAATGATGCGTGGCTTTGGGATGTTCTTTCTTTACTACGGCCAGTTTTTCTTTAAATTCGTTGATATCACTAACTGGAAAAGCATAACCAATAAACCTGCTTCCCCTGTCCCGGAATTCCGCAGTTGCAGGTTGTTCGATCGTAAAATAATAGTCAGGGCTCATGATTGCTGGTTCAGAGGTTTTCATGCAGGGGCACAAAATATTCGATCGTATCGTTTAAATAATGTATCTCATCAACTTTCTTTGCAGATGACAAACCAGGCGCTGGCAGACCAATATTAGTACCCGCTGCAAACATTGTGCGGTTACTGATCACACGGGCTTCGTCCCAGATTCCTGCGTCAATAAAAGATTGCAGGAGACGAGCGCCACCTTCTACCATCACACTTTGGATTTTCATCTGGTATAAAGCATTGCAAACCTGGTGCACCAGGCCTGTATCTGTGCCGACCTGGTAATAGGCCGGGTTGCTTTGTTCGTCATGCCGGATGGTATTGAACACGATCGTGGGTTGATCACCGTCAAAAATTTTTAACGATTGTGGCAGGCTAAGATCCATATCCACTACTAACCGCACAGGAGAATTGCCTTTCCACCACCTGTTTGTCAGTGCGGGATTGTCCATGAGCGCCGTGTTAGTCCCTACCAGTATCGAAGCTTCCTCGCTTCGCCATTGATGTACCAATCGATTACTATATTCATTGCTGATCAATAGCCTTTTTTGCTCACCGTTTTTCCCAGGTGATTGGGAACCGATGATCCCATCAGCTGTTTGTGCCCATTTCAATATTACGAAAGGGCGATGCTTTGTGTGAAATGTAAAGAACCGCCTGTTCAGGTGGCGTGCTTCGGCTTCCAGGATATTTGTTTGCACCTTAATGCGAGCATCAATTAGTTTTTCAATTCCTTTTCCATTCACCTCACTGAAGGGATCGCGGCAGGCAATGATACACTCAGGAATTTTTGACCGGATCACCAGGTCCGTGCAGGGCGGTGTTTTTCCAAAATGAGCGCAGGGTTCAAGTGACACGTATAAGGTTGACTCACTCAACAATCTTTTATCTTCTTCCTTTACTGAAGCAATACAATTGACTTCGGCATGGGACTGGCCAAATACATGATGATATCCCTCACCTATTATCCTGTTATCATGAACCAGTACCGCGCCAACCATTGGATTAGGTGCGGTATAGCCTTTCCCTCGCATGGCGAGTTCCAGGCAGCGGTACATATATTTTTCATGAATTGTCAAGACCGGAGCTGATTAACCTGCAAATATAATTCTTCCCCGGCTAGGTTGGATCCAGGATAAACTCTATTACTCCCCTGATAATTGTATGTTTGTTGGTATGACAACAAGGGAAGCACAAACTTATCTGGCTACAAAGCTCGGATCAATATATGACCCGGGAGAAGCTGGCGCTATAGCAGAATGGGTGGTGGAGAATCTCTCAGGTATCAAAAAATCGGAACGGTTTAGTAGCATTGAGAAAAAACTTGATGCGTCAGAACTAATTACGCTGGAACAGTATCTTGAACGCCTGTTGCGATACGAACCTGTGCAGTATGTTTTAAATGAATCCTGGTTTTGCGGCCTGAAACTTTACGTTAATGAAAATGTTTTGATACCGAGGCCTGAGACGGAGGAACTGGTAGAATGGATCATTTCCGACTGCAGGTTCCCTATCGAAAGTTTATCGGTCCTGGATATTGGCAGCGGTAGCGGCTGTATCGCACTCGCCCTGAAAAAAAGGCTGGGTAAAGCGGATGTTTGGAGTTGCGAGATAAGTCCGGATGCTTTGGAAGTGGCACACAAAAACTCAAAGCTTCTTGGCCTTGAAGTTAACTTTATTGAGCTTGATTTCCTGGATCCTTTCCAATGCCATAAACTACCATCCTTCGACATTATTGTAAGTAATCCTCCATATGTGCCGGACGAAAACCGGCATTCGATGCAACCCAATGTATTGAATTATGAACCTTCAACCGCATTGTTTGTACCTGACAACGATGCATTGGTTTTTTACAAGGCTATCGCGGAATTTGGAAAAACCCATTTGAATAACGGGGGGAAAATTTATACAGAAATACACGAAGACCTGGGTGCAGCAACCCTCGGGGTATTTGAAAAAGCCGACTATAATTCCACGCTGAAAAAAGATATGCAGGGGAAAGAAAGAATGATCAGGGCTTACTAATCCTTCAGCCGGACATATTCCCTCTTAAAAATAAAACCATCAGAATACACGATCGTCGTCACCATTCTATCGATATCCAGGTGTTCGACTGTATAAATAATGCTGCCGGCTGGAACAGTATATTGACTGGCTTCATAGTCTAAGCGCAATTGATTGGAAACGCGGTGAAACTGGTAAGTACCTGATCCTTCGGGGACATCAGTGAAACTATAGAATCTTGCATTTTGATCAAGCGTAAGCAACTGGGGAAATTTTAGATCGCTGCTCCACCCATTCCCTCCTTTTGCGGGATCCGTATAAACCGCGATATTTAACCATTTACCGGCGATGCCGGGTGTACTATCTTTCTTACAGGAGTAGAAAACCAGGTTACAACAGAGGAGTGCTATCAATAGTTTGCCTTTCACAGATACGGATTTGAGAGCAAAATATTAAAGTATCTGCTAAAAACCTAAGGAAATAACGATAGGAAAATTACCTGGTATCCTTATCTAACGTTAGCCACCACTTTGGCCCCCGCTTTTTTGGCGGCCTGCATTAGCCGGAATACCTCGCCATAGTAAGAAATTGTATCGGCATTGATCACAACGGAAGGCGTATCAACCTGCTGGCGGAGACGATCTACTTCCAACTTGATAAAGCTGTCGAGGTAAGCCGGTGGAATCTCTTTTTGGCCAAGATAAAATTTCTGGTCTTTATCGATCGACACTACTATATTCTGCTTCGCTTTGGTGTCCTTGGTACCCCTTGGATTATTTACCTTAACCACATTCGGATTGGCCATGGTAGAAATGATGAGGAAGAACATCAACAGGATAAAGATGATATCATTGAGCGAGTCCGTGAAAACCTCCGATTCCTGTGCTAAATTTTTTCTAAGATTCATGTCCCGCTTTTGTTTTACTTGGTAGGTTCCTGCAATACATCAAGGAAATCGGCAGCAGCCGCTTCCATTTTGTTAGCCGTCCTTAGTATCTGGGCGTGTAAATAATTGTAGCAAAGAAAGGCAATCAATCCGATCACCAAACCGGTAATAGAAGTAATAAGCTTTGTGTAAATACCCTGGGAAATAACAGCCAGGTTGATATCACCACCAGCCTGGTTGATCTGTGAAAACAGCTGCATCAGCCCCATCAGTGTACCTACAAACCCGAAGATGGGTGCCGCCCTTGAGATCACGGTCAGCGCACCCATATTTTTTTCCAGGTTATACATTTCCAGTTGCCCCACATTATCCATACTGCTTTCGATGGCATTGATGGGTTTCCCAATACGCTGCACACCTTTATCGATGATCCTGGCCACGGGATTGTTGGTATTCTTGGCAAAACTCCTGGCCGCTGTGATATTGCCGCTTACAATATGATCGCGAATGATGTTCATGAAATTGGAGTCGATCCTCGAAGCCTGCCGAATAGCTATATAACGTTCGGCAAAAACATAGACCGTAATCAACAACATCAGGCCGAGTGGGATCATGATCCAGCCACCCATATAGATCAGGTCGAAAAAGCTGATCGTCTTACCCGGCGCGCTTGTCATATCCTGTTGAACGGCTTGTGTAAGTGAATCTCCAATCTGCAAAAGGTCAAACATAGATTATTCTCTTTAAGTGGGGTAAATGTAAGCCAGGATGAATATATCCGTTTTTAAATATTATCAACAACCCTGAATAACAATGTGGAAGAACGAAAAAAAGGGTGTTACGTTGTGACGTGCACCCAAGTTTTTGACTTCTTTAACATGATATGCCCGATCCTTACTCACTACTCCCGACCACCGACTCCTGACTTATGACTCACATCGTACCGGCCTGCTTCACCATCAATGCCTGGATCTGTTTCATCGTGGCTTCCATACCTTCCGCGCTGCCATCGAGAAAGATGACATTTCCTTTTCCATATTCTGCGAAGTTTTTTATCGCTTCGGTCCACATGCTAAAAAGGATCACGTTGGTATCGAGATTAGCCTGTTTCATTTGCTCCGCCGCTTCTGTCATGCCTGCCGCAACTTCCTTGCGAAATAAAGCAACACCCTGTCCACGGAGTCGTGCGGCTTCTTTCTCCGCTTCGGCAGAAATCTTGATGGCGTTACCTTCCGCTTCAGCTGATTTTGTTTTTGTGATCAGCATCGCCTGTCCTTCGTTCTCGGCGGCAGCTTTCAGGTTATTACTGGCCACAACCTTACTCATTGAATCCAGGATCATTTTATCAAACGTTATATCATTGATCTGCAGATCCTGTAAATGATATCCCCACTCTTCGAGCGTATGATCAATCTCAACTTTAACATACTCTACGATCTCGCGGCGAAGCCCCAATACTTCGGCCTGCTTTTTCGTGGCCACAAAAGAACGGATATTACCTTCGATCGTGCGAATCAACGCCTGCATCAGGTCGCGATCGCTGATAAATTTGAAAGCCACCTTCTTGATGGTTTCTTCTAATTCATTCTGCACGGCATAAAGCAACATACTTTTAAAATATACATTCGCCTGGTCCTGCGTTACAGCCTGGAACTCGAGTTCAACCGAGCGATTTTGTATCGAGATCTTCTTATGGACCTGTTCAATGACCGGGATCTTCATACGCAGGCCGGGTCTCACAATACGCCGGTAGCGACCGAACATGGTAATGACCCCAATATATCCCTGGTTGATGGTAAAAAATGAACTCAGAATAATAATCGCCAGCACGATCAGCCAGCCATAGGAAAGAAGAAAACTTGAAATATCCATGGTAGTTTGTTTTGGAATAAAGATAATGCTTCGGAAACTGGAATCGGGTCAGTGGTGGGATTTTGTCTTGGGTCGGGTTACTCACGAATATAGACCAGCACCTCTACACGCCGGTTACGCTGGCGACCCGTGGGTGTACTGTTGTCCGCTACCGGCCTGGATTCACCCCAGGCCCGTGCGACGATCCTGCCCGGCTTTACAAAAGCCCGGCCCGCAAAAAAATTTAAAACCGTTTGAACCCTGGAGGAAGATAGCCGGTTGTTTATCTCATCAGAACCCTGGTTATCGGTATGCCCCTCCACCACTACCGAATCAACATTTCTGCCGGCAACATTTTTACAAAATTCTTCCAGTAAAGGGAAAGCGCTTTTTTCGAGATCAGCTTTCCCGGTTGCGAATAATATTTCCTGCAGTATCATTGTATCGACCCGAATGATGGCATTGGGTTGCAATACGACCGGTACCGGCTGGTATGCCTTGCGGTTCCGGATATTTCTTGCAAGAAATTCATGTCGTTCGTCCTGCTCATATATCTCACCCATAGCGGTCCTGTAGTCATCGCATAATTTTTCGTTGGGATTGACAGGCCTCAGTGAGATATTATCAAAATAAACGAAAAAGTTATTCTCCAGCTGAAGCCCGGTTGCCCCGGTGATATCGCGTTTTGAAAAATTAGCAATTGCTAAAAAGGATTCATCGCCCTTAGCAGTGTATTCTAACACGACCTGCTGCCAGCTGCCATCTTCCTTAAACTTTTGGCCGCCATCAGCGAGGTATAGAGATGGAGTGATGGTATGAACTGCGCGCTTATCATACAAAAGATCTGTAGAGGAAAAATAAATACCCACGCTATCGAGAATCTGATGAGGTGATGCCACAAATAATTCAATGCGGTATCGATTCCCTTTTCTCAATCCGCAAAGAAGGCGGGTACGAATAAAGGTACGCTTAAAGCCACCCCTGGCATAACCTGCCTGTACAGACATGCAGTGTGTACCTTCATAACATCGTTCGGGTTCTTTGTAATAATTGTTGAAGACATCAATGGCATTGGTAAGCCAGGCTTCTGGCGCACAGTTGACCTTATATTCGAGGCATATATTTTCTTCTTCGAAACCACCGTTTAAAAGGAGCTCCTGTGCCAGTCCGGCTGCGGGAGCCAACAAAAAAATGAATAACGCATAACGCTTCATCCTGGTTGAATATCATGTTGCCGGCCCAAAGCTATGAAGCAGATCCAACATTAATTGCTTTTTTCCTCCCAAATCTGCACAAGATGAACCATGGTTTCAACAGCTTTGTTCATATCCTGCACACTCACAAATTCAAGCTTTGAGTGAATGGCCTGCTCCCCGGCAAACAGGTTGGGACAGGGTAATCCCATAAATGATAGCCGGCTTCCATCGGTGCCACCGCGAATACTTTCCATCTTTAATTCCAGGCCTGCTCTCTCAATCGCCTCTTTCGCATAATCGACCACATGCGTGTGCACATCCAGGATCTCCTTCATATTGCGATACTGCTCTTTCACAATGAACTCAAAACTTGCTGTAGGATAGACCCTGACGGCTTCTTCTACCAGCGTTCTCAAAAAATCCTCTTTCTTTTTTAGACCGGCCGTTTCAAAATCACGTATTATAAATTCAATGGTGCATTTCTCAGCGATTCCATCTACCCTTACCGGGTGAATAAAACCTCTTTTGCCTTCTGTACTTTCCGGCGAAAGTCTGTCTTTTGGCAGTGCATCCAGGATGCGACCGGCGATCTTCATCGCATTGACCATTTTATCCCTGGCATAGCCCGGGTGTGCTATTACACCATGGATCACCACAACTACACCATCCGCGCTGAATGTCTCGTTCTCCAGGCTTCCGGCTTCACCGCCATCAAGTGTATAGCCATAGTCAGCGCCCAGCTTTTTTAAATCCAGGTGCGCCACACCCTGCCCTACTTCCTCGTCAGGCGTAAACAGGATTTTAATTTCACCGTGTTTAATTTCGGGATGCATTTGCAAAAAATTCACCAGGTCCATGATCTCAGCCACGCCAGCTTTATCGTCGGCACCTAGTAATGTATTACCCGAAGCGGTGATGATATCATTACCTATCTGTTTTTGTAAATACGGATAATCTGACATGCGTAAAACCTGTGACCTGTCATCGGGCAATACAATATCCTCGCCCTGGTATTTTTTGTGCATGATAGGTTTCACGTTGGTGCCGCTGCAATCGGGAGCGGTATCAACATGCGCGCAAAAACAGATCACCGGCACTTTCTTAGCCGAATTCGAAGGAATGGTGGCGAACACATAACCCCATTCATCGAGGTGCGCATCAGCAATCCCGGCCTGTTTTAACTCTTCTACCAATAAACTTGACAGATCCTTTTGCTTCTCCGTGCTTGGAAAAGTTGAAGACTGGGGATCGCTTTGGGTATCTATTTGCACATAGCGAAGAAACCTTTCGGCGGCGGTGAACTTATAGTCAGAAAACATCAGCGAAAATTTTTCTTTTGGTATCAGTCAAAAAAACCTGGCTCCTGCCAGGCTTTTTTATTTTCAGTATTTTGAAACTTTGCCATAACAAAATTACTACAGCAAACTTAAAAATTTCCTAAATAAGGCATTCATCAGGGGCTTGTCAGGGCACGATGATGAGCGGGCTGCCACCTATGATCTCCACAAGCTCAAGGTCAAATACAAGGTCTTCGCCTGCCAGTCTATGGTTTGCATCAAGTATCACCGCGTCTTCTCTTATTTCGACAACTGTTACTGGCATTTGCTGACCCTGACCATCACTCATAGCCAGTACCATCCCTGTCTCGATTTCCATATCCTGCGGGAAACGATCTTTCGGCATTTCAAATATCATCTCCTCACTTTTTGGTCCGTAAGCCTCCTGGAATGGGATAAGAATCGTCTTTTTATCACCAACAGCCATTCCTTTTACACCCTCATCAAAGCCTTTGATCACCATGCCGCTTCCTACTTCAAATTCCAGGGGCGCCCTGCCTTCTGATTTATCAAAAGTTTCCCCATTGGTCAACTTACCATGGTAATGTACTTTTATCTTATCTCCGTTTTTTACCTGTTGCATTTTTGTGTTTTTATATATAAAATGGGGTGCAAGGTAGCCAATTTGGTCCATGCATCCGCTTAAATGTTTTGTAAAGCCAGACCGCGAAAAAAAATGATATTTTTGCCAGGGTCGATTAAAAATGTAAATACAATGAAGAACTTTTTAATGTTGGCGCTGAGTGTGTTAATACTATCATCCTGTAGTGGACAAAAAACAGGCCAGCAATCAGTAGCCGGCAATTCTAGAATCGAAATAAACGATGGTCGCATCATTCCCGGTGCGGAGAGAATTGATGTTTATCTGCCCCTGATCCGCGGCAGGCGGGTGGGAATCTTTGCCAACCAGACATCCATGGTGGGCAATACACATCTGGTAGATACGCTTCGCAAACTGGGCGTCGATATCAAAGTGATCTTCGGTCCCGAACATGGATTTCGGGGCACAGCCGATGCAGGAGAAAAGGTTGGAAATTATACCGATGCTGAAACAGGTATACCTGTTGTATCACTTTATGGCGCCAAAAGAAGACCATCGGCTGAAGATGTGAAAGATGTCGATATTTTACTCTTTGATATCCAGGACGTGGGGGTTCGGTTCTATACCTATATTTCCTCCCTGGAGGAGTTTATGGAAGCTGCTTTCGAACTTGGTATTCCATTGATGATACTTGACCGCCCAAATCCAAATGGGCATTATGTCGACGGGCCGGTACTCGATAAAAAATTCAGATCATTTGTTGGCATGCAACCAGTACCCATCGTTTATGGAATGACAATTGCCGAATACGCCAGGATGATAGCTGGTGAAAAATGGCTGAGTGAGAGAGCGAATACACGTTATGACTATTACGTTAAACATGGTCGAAATTCGGTTGATACACCCTTTCATTTCCAGGTGATAAAAAATGCCAACTACACACATAAAAGCAAATATGTATTGCCGGTGAAACCTTCACCTAACCTTCCCAACATTCAATCCATCTACCTTTATCCCTTCACCTGCTTTTTTGAAGGTACTGTGTTGAGTGAAGGAAGAGGTACCAATAAACAATTCCAGGTTTTCGGTCATCCTTCTTTACCCAAAAACCTGTACTCCTTTACCCCTAATCCAAACGACGGCGCCAAGAACTCAAAGCTTTATGGTCAGTTGTGTTATGGATGGGATTTGTCTGGTACACCGGAAGATGTTCTGAAGCTAGTCGACAATCGTGTGCAATTGAAATGGCTGATACAGGCCTATCAACTGTTCCCGGAAAAGGATAAGTTTTTCCTAATTCCAAAATCAGGCAAAATGGAAGAATCATTTTTCACCAAACTTGCTGGCAACAACGATCTCTGGCAGCAGATCAAAGCTGGAAAAACCGAAGATGAGATCCGCAAAACCTGGGAACCGAAATTGAGTGAATTCAAAAAAATCCGTAAGAAATACCTGCTTTACGAAGACTTTGAATAATGCTGGAGTTTCAAATCAAACAAAAGGAAACCGGTCCAACCACTTTTAACCTGGCGTTGCATTCGTTAAGGATCGTCTTTATGGGTACGCCAGAGTTTGCGGTCGCTTCGCTGGATGCATTGCTCAAAGCAGGCTATCATATCGCGGGCGTGGTTACTGCGCCAGATAAACCAGCGGGACGGGGGATGAAGCTCACAGTAAGTCCTGTCAAAAAATATGCGCTGGAAAACAATCTAAAGGTTTTACAACCTGTGAAATTGAAAGATCCTCAATTCCTGGACGAGCTCAAATCACTCCATGCTGACCTGCAGGTGGTAGTTGCATTCAGGATGCTACCCGAAGTGGTATGGAATATGCCCCGTATGGGCACCGTCAATGTACATGGATCTTTGTTGCCACAATACCGGGGCGCTGCGCCTATCAACTGGGCGGTAATCAATGGTGAAAAAGAAACGGGCGTGACCACCTTCAAGCTAAAACATGAAATTGATACGGGTGATATTTTATTGCAGGAAAGTTTTCCGATAGGTGAAAACGAGACAGCCGGGGAAGTGCATGATAAAATGAAAGAGATCGGCGCACAATTGCTGGTGAAAACAGTGAGGGGACTTGTAAACGGAACTATACATGAAATTTCCCAGGCTTCGATCATCAGCAGGTCACCGGATACGAATCAGGCTGAACTTCAACAAAACCTGAAACATGCACCTAAGATCTTTACGGAGACCTGTAAGATCGATTTCACCCGACCTGTAAACACGGTACACAATTTAGTACGGGGGCTATCACCCTATCCTGGTGCATTTACGGATTTAAATGGTAAAATGCTAAAGATATACCGTAGTGAGAAAGAATTAAATCCCGTTACGATCGCCCCGGGAATGCATGAGACAGATGGCAAATCTTTTCTGAAATTTGCCTGCGCGGATGGTTATATCCAGGTAAGGGAATTACAACTGGAAGGAAAGAAAAAAATGAATATTGAAGACTTCCTCCGGGGATACCATTTTAAATAACGTGATACAAACCGGGACTGGTGAACAGTTTCAATAGTTGATCTTCAAAATGAATTTCTCCGTGTCCGATACTCCCAGCGCCGCCGCTGCAGCATTGCTAATACGTATATCGAGTCCTTCATTCTGCCTGATACCTTTCATTTCACCGAGCACTTTGGCAAAGACAGCTTTATTATTGTCGGGGTTGATAAGTTTTATGATAGTGCCCGTCTGCACATTATCAATCAGCATGTAATACTTGCCATCCTGCCAGCCGCTGTTCGTTTTAAAGATCGCGGAAGTCACTGTTGCGTTTTTAATGGCAGGGGTACGTTTCGCCTGCATATCAAACGAAGTCTTGAAATATCCCTGCTCAGCGGGATTCTGGCTTGAAGGCATTTCCCTGGCAACTGTTGCTACAGGTTCCATTTTGGCAGGGACTTCCCGGGTATTTGTTTTTTCTTCCTGTACCACGGCATTTTGAGCCGTCAGGCTTTCATCCGATTTGGCAGGATCGATATTCTCAACAGCGTTATCCCTTTTTGATGGCTCCGGAGAAGTCTGCTTCCTGACAGAATTATTGATGGCCACTGCTGCCATTTCTTTCGAATTCAGAAATCCCACGATCAGTTTTGTTCCGGCTGGAATATTGTCATTTTGAAGCCCGTTCCAATCGCGCAGCTTCTGCAATGCTACATTATTGCTAATATTACTGACCCGCGACAGGTTATCTCCCGAACCAGCTACATAGTAAACTGGTGTACCGGCATATGAAACCTGGCTGAAATTCGTATCTGTAAGAGGGATATGTAACACCTGCCCTATGGCAAGACCTGCATCCAGAGAGACATTATTGTAGAGAGCAATAAATTTCGGGTTGACATTGTAGAGACGCCCGATGGCGTAAAGACCTTCCTTTGGAGCCACTTTATGATCCAGGTACAAACCCTGGCTACTTTTTTTTATCATCAGGTCATTTACCTGCGCATGCAAGCAAAAAGAAATGACGCTGAATAAAACGGATAAAAAAACAAATCTTTTCATGAGCTATATTGATTTCATTGATGGCCATTTGGGGGTCTGCGAAAACGACTAACCATCCCTGGCTTACTCCCGGTATCAGATCGATTTGCAAATATGTGGATTTTTCAATTGATGTTATTGTTAACATCCTTTAAAATCCTAAGTTCCTTAGGGTAATAATTATTTATACGATTGGGTAAAACGTTGATCCACCCTAGTGAATGTCCATCGTATTTTACCAGGTGCCATCCTGTCTGACCAGTATCGAGGTGTAAATCTTTTCGCTGGAGATAATCAATTGATTCATTCAGGCTCAGATTTACCGAAGACACTGATGGAAGAGCCAGGTTACTCATGGCCAGCGCATGATCGGGCACCAGTTTGTCCCGCATGATTCCCCCAATAATCGTACCCGAATAGACAACCCGAAGTTTGCTTAATAAAAAGCCAAAGTCATGCACCAGCGACCCTGGCCATGCATACACGGTATTATTGTTTTTTATAAAATCAAAATCATCAATATCAAGCCATCTCTTCAACAATTCCTTTTCGCTTTTTGAAGCAGTATCTGGTTTATTTCGAAGCTTTGGTGTCAGCCTGTTTTCGCCTTCCTGCTTACGTAAACAAGATAGAAAAAACCCTTCTCCCCTTACGCGGTAGGGCCAGAAACGATAACCATATTGTTGTCCGGCTGTTGTTTCCAGGATGTTCCAGGCAACAGGGATATCCAATCGCAAACCCAATGTTGAAAACTGCGACTGCATCCACTCCAAAATTTCTTCATCTTCCTCCAGCGAATACGAGCAGGTGGAATAGATCAGTATTCCGTCTTTTTTTAATGCGGGCCAAACATCTGCAAGGATCCTTTGTTGTCGCTGTGAGCACAGCTGAACATTGTTCCTGCTCCATTCTTTCATGGCTTCCTCATCGCGACGAAAGAGTCCGCTGCCACTACAGGGTGCATCGACAACGATCACATCAAAAAAATTCTCAAGCCTGGCGAAATCCCTGGGATCGTTGCTGGAGACCATAACATTATTGCAGCCCCATTTCAAAATATTATCTCTCAGAATATTTACCCTACCGCGAATCACTTCATTGCAAACCACAAGGCTATCACCTGAAACAATGGATTGGATATGCGTAGACTTCCCACCTGGTGCGGCCGAAAGGTCAAGTATGCGTAAAGGCTTTGAAAGGTCGAGTGTTTGTTGTAGCGCCTGCTCCAAAAACATGGAACTCGCCTCCTGCACATAATAACATCCTGCATGGAAATAAGGGTCAAACGTAAAAGACGGTCTTGATCGCAGGTAATACCCGTATTTTGTCCATGGGATACTATTGTCGATAACATCACGGAAACTCGCAACGCCTGCGGGATTGGATAACTTAGAAGGATTGATCCGGATAGATGTGACCTGCTCGCCGGAACTATGCACGTCTTCAAAAGCCTCCTTGTCGAAGCCGGGAGTGCTCAAAAGGGAAGCTGTTAAATGTGAAATGGCTTTCACGGAATTTTATCGCCTGGGTGTATTTCCCAATGCATTTTATAAACTCTTAATTTCTGTAATCAGGTCCTGTAAAACTTTTTTCGCATCGCCAAACAACATAGATGTTTTTGGCTGGAAAAACAAATCATTCTCGATCCCGGCATAACCAGGTTTCATGCTTCGTTTATTAACGATACAAAGTTTAGCCAGTTCAACGTCCAGTATCGGCATGCCGTAGATCGGAGATGCCGGATCTTTTTTTGCTGCGGGGTTTACCACGTCATTAGCACCCAATACTAAAACCACATCGGTAGTAGAGAATTCTTCGTTGGCCTGTTCCATCTCCAGTAATTTTTCATATGGCACATCTGCTTCGGCGAGTAACACATTCATGTGGCCTGGCATACGGCCTGCCACAGGATGTATAGCGTATTTCACCGTTACGCCTTTCTCCTCCAGGATCTTTTCCAGTTCGTGACAGGCGTGCTGGGCCTGAGCAACCGCAAGACCGTAACCGGGAACAATCATTACCTTACTTGCATAACTCATCACAACGGCAGTGTCGCTAAGATTGATTTCCTTGTAAGCTCCCTGTGGGCCGGCACCACCAGCCGCGGAACCAGTATTTCCTCCAAAAGAACCGATCAATACATTCATGAGTGAACGGTTCATGGCTTTACACATCAGGATCGTCAACAAAGTGCCTGCAGCTCCAACAAGAATACCACCAGTAAGCATCACTTTATTGTCATACAGGAATCCACCCATCGCGGCTGCAACACCTGTGAATGAATTCAGCAGTGAAATTACAACAGGCATATCCGCACCCCCAATTGGCAACACGAAAAAGACACCATACAACAATGAAAGCGCCAGGATCGCATAAAAAATCAACATCGCTCCGGCAGGCAGCCAGCCAACCAAATAAATGGCAAGACCGAGAATAACCAACAGCAAAAGGATATTGAGGATGTGCTGTCCGCCGAATGCAAAGTCCTTTACTTTTCCATTGAGCTTACCCCAGGCGATCATACTACCTGCGAAGGAAACCGAACCGATGATCAACCCTGCCAGGATAATCAAAATCGTTCCGCGCACGGCATCGCGATCTACAAGTGCTGCACCGATACCCATATCGGAAAGACCATGAAGCAAATGATTAAATTCAACGATGGAGATCAAAGCAGCACAGGCTCCACCCATTCCATTGAACATACTTACCATCTCGGGCATCGCCGTCATCTTTACTTTCTTTGCGGCCAAAGTGCCGATAACCGAACCGATGGCGATTCCACCGAATATCCAGGCATAGTTGCCAAGTTTTTGACCATTCTCTTCATACAAGAAGATAGTGCCGAGTATCGCAATGGCCATACCGGACGCTGCCAACAGGTTTCCGTTCCTGGCAGTTGCCGGATTAGAAAGCATTTTTAGGCCGATAATGAACGTCACCGAGCCAATAATATAACAAAGCGTAAGTATGTTTAAATCCATATAAGCCTCCCTTTTAATCCCCTCCCGGGGAGGGGGCTTGCAGTCCACAACTCTCAGGGCAGCAAGTGAGCTTTTTATTTTTAATTATTTGAAAGCACAGAAAAACCCAAAACAATCGGAGTCTTCTAAAGTCCCCCTTTGGGGGGTTTAGGGGGCCTCTTTTTAAACATTTCCAGCATCCTGTCAGTCACGACGAATCCTCCCACCACATTAAGCGTACCTACGATCACAGCCAGAAACCCAAGTACCAGGGCCAGGTAATTATCACTTTCAGCTTTCCCCATCACGATAATAGCGCCGATGATCACCACCCCGTGGATCGCATTGGCGCCACTCATCAATGGTGTATGTAAAACGCTTGGAACCCTGCCGATCACTTCTATTCCCACAAATACCATCAGTATCACTATGTAAATGATCTGTTCGTTGTCCTTAATCCAGCTCAATAGAGAATCCATAGATTTTAATTTTAACTATCCAACTTCGTCAATTTTCAAATTCTCAAATTTTCAAATTTTCAAATTCCGCACCCTCTCATTCACCACTTCCCCACCATGTGTAATACAACTTCCCTTCACCAGTTCATCATCCCAGTTGAGATTTACATTCCCCTCGCCGCCAATAATGAGGTTTAAAAAGTTCAGGATATTCTTCCCATATAATTTGCTTGCATCAGAAGGCATGGTGGATTGTAAATTAGAATCACCCACAATACTTACGCCCTTGTACACCACGGTTTCATCATTCTTTGTAAACGGCGTATTGCCTCCTGTTGCCGCGGCAATGTCGATAACCACGGATCCGTTACGCATGGTATCAAGCATTTGTTGCGTGATCAGTATCGGTGCTTTTTTCCCGGGGATCTGGGCTGTGGTGATCACAATATCTGCTTTGGCAATACTGTCGGCGATCCGCTGTTGTTGTTTTTGTTTGTATTCCTCGGTTTGTTCAACAGCGTAACCACCGGCTTTGCTGGCATCGGCGGCACCTTCCACTTCAATAAATTTCGCACCGAGGCTCATCACTTCTTCCTTCACGGCTGGCCTGGTATCAAACACTTCTACTACCGCGCCAAGCCGCCTGGCAGTGGCGATTGCCTGCAGACCGGCAACACCGGCGCCAAGTATCAATACTTTTGCCGGAGCAATACTGCCGGCCGCTGTCATAAACATTGGGAAATACCTGCCATAAAGGTTAGCAGCCAGCAATACCGCTTTATAACCTGCGATATTGGCCTGTGAACTCAACACATCCATCGATTGTGCACGCGTGGTGCGTGGTAGCATATCCAGTGAAAAACTGGTGAGTCCTTTTGAAGCCCAGTCACTCATGGTACCTGCATTATACAGGGGTTGGTATACTCCCACGAGGATCTTGGATGAAGGCACCTGAAGAATTGCATTCGGCTGGTGAATAGACAGGATAATATCTGACATGGACACCACATCATGAGCGTCACGGATGGATGCACCGGCTTTTTCATATTCCGAATCGTTACAAAATGCTTTTTCACCAGCACTTTTCTCGACTAAGACTGTAATACCTTTTTTGGTGAGCGTGGCTACGGCTTCAGCCAATAGCGATACACGGGATTCAGGAGCAGGTTCTTTGAGCAAGCCGATGGTCATGTAGGCAGTACAGTTTATTACACGAATATAGTAATCGATTCAAACCGAAGATATAAAATTTTAAAAGGAGCAGCCTGCATGATCTAAGGATCGTAAAAGTATATCCAGGTATTTTTTTACTGACAGATTAATACCTGATCGCGAAATGCTGCTTTTCCTTAAACTCCTGCCGAAAAAGTACGATGCCAATAAAAAAAAGGTCGATCGTGCACCTCACGCTCGTATGGCTACTAATAGTATCCCATGCCTGTTCCATATCCCTGCTCCAATGAATATCATCAAAAACCAGTATTGTATCATTTTTGACATGTGGTAAAATCTGGCGAAAATATCGCTCAGTGGGTTCCTGGCGGTGATTGCCATCGATAAAACAAAAATCGAGTGCTTTTATGTCTTTCAAAACTGCGGGAAGGCTTTCATCAAAATTTCCCCGATGAAGTTGAATGTTGTTTATGCCAAGCCGATCAAAATTCTGTAGGGCCAGCGATGCAACGGAATCAGCCCCCTCGAGGGTGGTTATGTCAGTATCAGGATTGGCCATGGCAAGGTATGAACTTGTGATGCCGAGCGATGTGCCGAGTTCGAGGATGTTCTTTGGTTTATAATATTGTACCATCCGGTATAACAACTGTCCAAACTTTGCCGGCTTTGCTGCATTTTTCGCGATAGAGGAAACAGTTCTGCGATTGCTTCGTGTGAGTGATGAACCTGCACCGAAGTCCTGCACTTCAAGCATTGATTTGTCGGCAACCAGTCGTTCACGCAATCGTTCTACTTTTTCATAAGCCGTATACCTGGTCTTATCATTCATTACATGTGTGATCAGCTCAAACACAAAGGGTGAATGTATACCATGGCCCCGACTGTTGGATGCGGAAACATAGTAGGAAAGGCATTTAAGTGCAAGCTGGAATTTGGAATACATATTTCAGGTATTGCTGCCGTTGACAGGACTGTTATCTCTCCCATACCTGGAATGAGTAATTATAGGCATGTTTGGCATCGGCCTCGTAATTTTTCTGGCTGACCAGTCCCCATTTTTTCGGATCAATCTCAGGAAAAAAAGTATCGCCATCGAGATCTGCATTTACACGGGTCATATGGATACGACGGGCTTTGTCGAATAAAGCACTATAGATCTCCCCGCCCCCGATCACCATCAGTTCTTTAACGTCCATTTCGTTGGCAAGAAGCAGGGCATCATCAAAACTTTTTACCGCCACTGTACCATCTGCTTTCCAATCGGGTTGCCGGGTAAGAACGATATTTTTCCTGCCGGTCAGTGGCTTTCCCAGGGCTTCAAATGTCTTCCTCCCCATCACCACCGGGAAACCCCAGGTCACGTTCTTAAAATACCTCATGTCGTTGGGCAGATGCCAAAGCAATTTATTGTCTTTGCCAATGGCATTATTCCTTGCGGCTGCCACAACAAGCGTGATGATCATAGGCGATAATTTATAAAATTATACTGCGACTGGAGCTTTAATGGCCGGGTGTGACTGGTAATGCTCCAACGTAAAATCTTCGAACCTGAAATCAAAGATATTATTAACCGCCGGGTTTAGCTTCATGACGGGAAGAGGAAAAGGATCACGACTTAATTGCAGTTTCACCTGCTCCATATGATTGCTGTAGATGTGTACATCACCAAAAGTATGAACAAATTCACCCGGCTCGAGTTCACAAACCTGGGCAATCATCATCGTCAATAATGCATATGAAGCGATATTGAAAGGCACACCAAGGAAAACATCTGCACTACGTTGATAAAGCTGGCAGCTTAGCTTGCCGTCGGCTACGTAAAACTGGAATAAAGTATGACAGGGCATCAACGCCATTTCTGGGAGATCGGCTACATTCCATGCGCTGATGATCAACCTGCGGCTGTCAGGATTCTTTTTTATTTGGTCGATGAGGTCGCTAACCTGGTCTACAACGATCCCGTTTTTTCCCTCCCAGCTTCGCCATTGCTTGCCGTAAACAGGGCCAAGTTCTCCCTGCTCATCGGCCCACTCATCCCAGATCTTTACACCATGTTCTTTCAGGTAAGCAATATTTGTTTCTCCCTTCAGGAACCATAACAGTTCATGAATAATACTTTTAAGGTGTACTTTCTTGGTCGTAACAAGGGGAAATCCTTTTTGCAGATCAAATCGGAGCTGGTACCCAAAGCAGCTTTTTGTACCGGTACCGGTACGATCCGTTTTATCAGTGCCTTGATCCAATATATGCTGGAGAAGTCCTAGATATTGTCGCATGGCCGCAATTTAATAAGAAACAAGGCAGCCAGATGCGATTATTCCCTGCTGTGAGGAAAATGTGAATGTTCAAATTCCGAGTCCCTATCCCGATAACTATCGGAAATTACCAATCAACCCCATTCCCCCACTCGTGTTAAGTCCTGCCTGGCTGCCATTTGAAGTTGTTGTTCGGCTATCTGCTCTTCCTTCGCACAAAGTTCTACCTGGAGCTTGTCAACCATTTCTTTTTGGTGAAGAAGTTCTTTCTCAAGATTATTATTAAGTTGGGTTAGTATTTTATACTGGTTCCTGCTTTCTGCCAATTCTTCCTGCAACCGCGATTTTTCATTGACCAGTTCATGCTGCCTGATGATGCGTTGCTCCAATTGATATTGCAGGTAATCGGCCTGTGTTTTTTTCTCATCCAGAACGTCCTGCAAATATTGGTGTTCGGCCACCTTATCTCTTAGCGAACGGTTTTCCTCTTTCCAACGTTCAACGATCACATCCTTTTCCCAGCCTGAAGCATTTTGAATGGCAAGCTGATCCTGCAACAGTTTATTTTCTTCCTCCAGGCTTTTGAAGGCTTGATTCAACTGTTCGAGTTTGGCCAGCATCTCTTCCTTCTCCGACTTGTGTTGTGCTCCCAGCTGGTCAATTTCTTCCTGCAACTGTCTTGGCAGCTTTTCCTGGCTTTTCATCAGTCTTTCATTTTTGTTTTTAAAATGTGCAACAGCGTAACCCGCCATTGACCGATATCGGCTTTCAAGTTTTTCAAAGTCGTGATGTAAAGCGGTAAACCGGGCATGAGATAAAGTCAGCTGGCTTTTATACTCGCTGATCAGGGGCGAGTGATCAAAACAAACAAACTCTCCGTCACCCTTGGTATAACCCACCAGTTCAGGTGAACCTAACATGAGCTTCTGTAAGGGATCGATAACGGGTTCATCCAGTTTTTTTCGCCTGTAATGGAAAAAAATTGTTAGCGCAATCGCCAGGAATAAAACAGGAATTAAAATCCAGCTAATGATCTGCAGGAACTGCATAAAATCGAATGACGCACCAGTGGCCAGGAACATTGCTCAAAAAATTTTGAGTAAAAATTTTACATAAACAGATTTTAACAGGGTTGGATATAAAAAATCAGCGATGTACAGGTGGGACGCTGACCACTTACCGAAATTCTTCAATATAAACGCAAATGAACCGCTCTGCAACAGGATAACCTTCATCCTGTTGCCCTGTCATTTCAAGAATAGTACCAAAAGACGTTAAAATGCAGCGCGTTGCAGGTAATATTATTCACATTGGAGTATGTTGTAATAGAAGCGGGTCCAATATTACTTCCGGGCGGCCCGTCTTTGAAGTTCTTTCCGGATCAGCATAAGTTCACGTCCGGTCTGGCCCTCAACTGAACTATTTTCCTGGGCTCTGCGCATAAGGTAGGGTATCACATCACCAATTGGTCCAAACGGCAGGTATTTGCTTACGCTGCACCCGGCATGAGCAAGGTTAAATGTTATATTATCACTCATCCCATAAAGCTGGCTGAAATGTACATGGGAGTGATTGAGCGGCAATCCCTTTTGTTGTAATAATTGGGTGGTCAGCAGGTTGCTGTATTCATTGTGTGAAGCAACGATCAGGGCGATACGGTTGAGATGATCAACACAAAACCTAACGGCATCGTTATAGTCGCGGTCGCAACTTTCCTTATTGGGCTGAATGGGTGATGGATAATTATTATCGGCAGCCCGCTGTCTTTCTTTTTCCATATAAGCTCCCCTTACGAGCTTGGCTCCGAGGATAAAGTTTCGCTCTTCCGCCGCAGCAAAACTATCTTTTAAAAACGCCAGTCGGTCGTGACGATATAGTTGCAGGGTGTTGTAAACCACAACCTTGTTTTTATTAAAGGTGTCCATCATGAGGATTGTCAGCGCATCCACCGGATCCTGGATCCAGGTTTCTTCTGCGTCAATCAAAACACCGACATTTCGGGCAGCAGCTGTTTCACAAATCGTCATCAGGCGGCGGCGTACCTGGTGCCATTCCTCTTTTTCCGCAGCAGGCAGTTCATCCACCGATTTCAGGTATCTTTTCATCAGGGTACCCTCCGCATTATGCATAGCCGTATCAATCTTTTCCAATAGACCAAATCGGGCTATGCCCGTCACCTTCACACTCATAAAAGGAATATTCGGCTGTGTAGCTGCATAATTGATCACACGGATGAATTCTTCGGTCGCATGATCAAACCCGCTCTCACCATCATCACCACCTTCTACACCATAATCAAGAATGACCTGTACTTTATATTCCCCCAGTTTTTTCGCAACCGCTGACGTTTCCTCCAAAGTTTCACCACCAACGAATTGCGTGAAAATGGTATTCCTGATCAACCCTTTTACGGGCAGCTTTGATCTTATTGCCCAGGGCGTGACCTTTAGTCCAAGCTTCACCAGCCAGGCAATGCCCATAGAAGAAAACAGGAAACGGGCTTTTTTTAGCTCTTTATCAGACTTGTATTCAAAAGCAAATTCAGTGTTGTCGAAAGAAATGGCAGGCTGCGGCTCCATACGGTATAAATAATGGGCAAATGTAACGGTTTACTGGATACTGGATGCTGGATACTGGATGCTGGATGGGTATCCGCGTCAGCTCTTATCTTTGCGGCAAAATTTTTAAGTATCATGACAACCCGCAGACCTTCCGATAGTATGACCATTATGACCGAACTTGTGTTGCCCAATGACACAAACGTATTTGGGAACCTGATGGGTGGCCGACTGATGTACTGGATGGATATCGCTGCGGCGCTGTCGGCACAGAAACATAGCAATTCGGCTGTTGTAACAGCTTCAGTGGATAATATCTCATTTGAAAACCCCATCAGGCTTGGTAACGTGGTGCATATCCAGGCGAAAATCTCAAGGGCATTTAATACATCCATGGAGATCTATCTGAAAGTATGGGGAGAAGATCTGAAGAAACAACACAAGTACAAAAGCAATGAGGCTTACTATACTTTTGTTGCGCTCGACAGCAACGATAAGCCTACACCTGTCCCACAGATTTTTCCAGAAACAGAAGAAGAACAAAAATTATTTGATGGTGCATTAAGAAGAAGGCAGCTACGTCTTATCCTGGGTGGAAAAATGAAACCCGATGACGCCGCAGAGTTGAAAGCTTTATTCCAGGCGGGATGATAGGATCATAAGCCGGTGCTTCCGTCCCTCACCTTTATCTTTTTCTTTTTGGAATTTTTCTTTTCAAAGTCCAGGACGGCCTGTGGCTTTGTCACCGTCTTTTTGCCTGTGGTATCTGATGCAGTACCTGTACCCGTAAAATCGATCGGCTTAAGGTCATCATCGCCGGCACCGGGTAACTTGTCACCTGTCTTTAACTGGTCAATCCAGTATTCTTCAGTTTTAACAATCGACCCCCACTGCGGATCATAGTAAGTCCAGGTACCATGCTTCATCGTCTGACCTTCAACTTTTACAATGATGCGGTCTACTACTTTTGAAGGGTCATTCACATCAACCACGTCTACTGTATCGAATTTGCGTCCCGGTTCGATAGCCCGCCAGCTTTCTTCGCGCAACAACCCCCCTGTCCTGGTAAAATACCTCGACTTACCGTCGAGACTTCCCCAGCGATAAAATTCTTCCGCGATCTTATCACCCATCAGTGAAAAGCGTACCCATTTCCCGTCTTTTTTATCATCAACAAAATAACCCTGTTCATCAAAGCCCGGCTCTCCGCGCAAAGCCTCCTGGTGTATCACCCATGGGCCCTGTTTTTTGCCATTCATATCGACCCGGTTGAGCGTGTCACCACGCACACCAATGATAAAATCCTTCCACTGACCAAAAGAATCGATTGAAATAAACAGTGCCACAATAAATAATAAACGCATAATCACCAGTTTTACACTATAAAATAACGACAAAACGAGGGCTTTTATGCTAGATATAAACTTAAAGTTTTTAACAAAGCGAAAAGCCATATTACCCCCAGACATTGATTATTTTGCACTGGTAATGAAAAAATTAATCTTTGTTTTCATCCTCGCTGGACTGTTTGCTTCATGTAAAAAAATGAAAGACCCGGTATTCAAAGGCATTGAGAATGTAAGCATGAATACGGTTAGCTTGCGATCAGCATCCGTGACCCTGGATATCCGCTATCTGAACCCAAACAATTTCAGAGGCCAGTTGAGTCGGGCTGAAGGTGATGCATGGGTTGACAGTGTTTACCTGGGTCATTTTGTTGTTGATACCACTATCAATATCCCAGCCAATAGCGAATTCCTGGTACCGGTAAAACTTGATCTCGACATGAAGCAGGTACTGAAACATGGACTTACTGGAGCGACAAAAGATGAATTCACGCTGAAAATTACAGGCACGGCGAGGGCAGGTAAATCCGGGTTCTTTAAAAATGTCGCTTTAAACTATATAGGAAAACAAAACTTAAAGGAACTCTTTAGTCCGGGAGTACTTCCACGCCTCTAATAAAAAACGAACTATTTGATAGATCAGGGCTGACTGACTGGTGTCTGTCGGGGCTTTGGATGACCGCCACCGTCCTCGGCTTTTTTGCAGGTTTTTGGTAAACGTTGATAGGATTCAGGATTTGCCGGTACATCGTCAGCATCATATCCCATATTTGCAATAGCCGTTTTAATTTCTTCAATATTGGTGCGATCTGTAAGGTATTTCACGGTAGTCTCCCCTTTCCGGTAATTTACGTTTATAAAGGTTACTCCGTCGATTCGCTTTACATAGGTTTCTATCCTTGGCTTACAAGCCTCGCAGAGCGCGTTTGGCGTTTGGATCTTCGCGGTTTCCAGTGCTTTCTGCTGACTGTACGAGACAGCTGAAAGGCCGATCAGGGTAAAAACAAAAACAAATAATCTTTTCATTGGTATGATTTGCTACAACAAATTACAAAACTCCCTTCCAATTAGCAGGGTCATCTCTCCATTTTAACAAAATTTCCTGTTCCTGTGTGGCGACAGTGCCTTTCTCAGCGGCAAGGCTGATCAGGGATGGGTAATCGGTCAGAGAATAGTATTCGATACCACTGGAGGCAAATGCTGCTTTTGCCACAGGAAAATCATATGTAAAAATGGAAACCATGCCGACCACGTCGAGTTCTGCCTGATTTAAAACGTCCACCACCTGCAGACTGCTTTTGCCTGTTGATACGAGATCCTCGATCACCACGGTTTTCTGGCCTTTTTCAAAATATCCTTCAATCTGGTTGCCCAGGCCATGTTCTTTTGGTTTGGGACGTACATAGATAAAAGGCAGTTTGAGCTGGTCAGCTGTCAAAGCACCCCAGGCGATACCCGCCGTAGCCACGCCCGCCAGCAATTCCGCATCGGGAAACTTTGAAAATACAAGGTTGCAAAGTTCTGACTTAACGAAGTCGCGAACATAGGGAAAAGATAAAACCCGCCTGTTGTCGCAATAGATCGGGCTTCTCCATCCGCTGGCCCAGGTAAAAGGCTGGTTTAAATTCAGTTTTACTGCATTGACCTGGAGTAATTTTTCCGCTACGGTTTTTGAATCTGTCATGCGGCGAAGATAAGCAATCTGCATGCTGTTTACAGTTCTGTCCGGCATCTCAACACCAAATAAAAATGACGGCCAGCCCCACCCATTCATGAACAGTTTGTCTATCGAAAAATCCATTTGAAAATCATCCTCATTTGAAATATTCCGCTATTTTTATCCAGTATCCAACATCCAGTATCTAGTATCCAGCATCCAGCATCTATTCCCAATCACCATGTTCATAAAAATCTACTTCAACGACAAACCCCTTTTTCTTTGCGATAGTATCGGCGAAGTGATCGAGCCATTTGTGCACCACGACGATGCCATATTTATTGATGAACTGGATTCGCATACCGTGAAATCCATGATCCATGAAATGCAGCTGGAGAAAATTCATGCAGGCGTTTTCTTTCACCCCGACCTGGAAATACTGAAGAAAACATTTTTTAAAAAATTCACCCTGGTACAGGCAGCCGGTGGACTTGTAAAAAATGAAAATGACGATGTGCTAATGATATTCCGCCGGGGCAAATGGGATCTCCCTAAGGGTAAACTCGATAAAGGCGAAAATCTGGAGGACTGTGCCCTGCGGGAAGTGCGCGAAGAAACGGGATTGGTGGATGTTAAATTGGAGAATCCGCTACTGGTCACTTATCATACTTACCACGAAGGCACCCGTTTTATCTTAAAAGAGTCGCACTGGTATACGATGAAAGCGAAGGGCGAGCACGCGCTTACTCCGCAGACAGAAGAAGATATCCATGAGATCAAATGGGTGGCTAAAAAAGAAATCCCATCATATATGCCACTCGTATTTCCTTCTATCAGGGATGTGCTAGAGGCTTGGCTGCCGGAATGATTCTTTTCTTGGTATCACGGCAACCGTAAGCCGGCTTACACAAACTAATTTTTGAATCTCATCATAAATTTTGATGTCCCAAACGTGAGTGTTGGCGCCAAGATGAAGCGGCTTAGCAATACCGGTTACAAACCCACTTGTGGCGCTGCGCACGTGGTTGGCATTGATCTCCAGTCCTACGCAGGCGAACCGATTATGGTCGACCACCATGGCAGAAGCTACACTTCCGATGGTTTCAGCCAGCACGCATGAAGCACCACCATGTAAAAGTCCGTAGGGTTGTTTAGTGCGGTTGTCGACCGGCATACGGGCTTTCAAAAAGTCATTCCCCAATTCCACCCACTCAATACCAATGTACTCACCCATGGTGTTTTTTCCCAGGGGTTCGAGATCAGCAATGCTCAGTTCTTTATTGAACCAAATATTCATCACTTATTTTTTATCGATTTAGAAACAACCTGTGGCAGAAACAGGTCAGCATTTCCTCCATTACGTATGATGTCACGTACAATAGTGGATGCGACCGAAGTATATTTTGGCTCGCCTGTTAAGAATATCGTTTCGATGGAATTGTCGAGCGTTCGGTTGGCATCAGCAATTGTTTTTTCATATTCAAAGTCGCTCACATAACGAATTCCCCTCAGTATAAAATTCGCGCCAATCACTTTGCAATAATGCACGGTGAGGCCCTCGTAGAATGCACTCTCCACCCTGGGTTCGTCTTTATAAATCTCCCTGATCCAGGCTACTCTTTGTTCCGCGCTGAACATCGGCGCTTTGGCAACATTGGTACCGATTCCGACAACGATCTTGTCAAATAACGGAAGAGCACGATTGATAATATCAACATGACCCAGTGTGAGCGGATCAAAAGTTCCAGGGAAAAGACAGATACGTGGCATAGTCTGGCGTGGTTTGAAGAAAATTGATTTAATTATTACGGTTGGACAACAAATAGAGCACAGCCATTCTTACGGCCACACCGTTTTCTACCTGTTGCAGGATGATGGATTGTTTGCTATCGGCCACATCACTGTCAAGTTCCACCCCGCGGTTGATCGGTCCGGGGTGCATGATCACGATCTCTTTATGAAGACTATCGAGCATCTTCCTGCTAATGCCATAAGCAAGATTGTATTCCCTAAGTGATGAAAATAAAACCTGGTTTTGTCTTTCCAGCTGGATGCGCAACACATTGGCCACATCGCACCACTCGAGTGTTTCCTTAAGATGGTAACTTACATTCACTCCAAGCGCTTCGGCGATATATTTTGGGATAAGTGTAGGCGGTCCGCAGACGGTGATCTCGGCACCCATTTTTTTCAAAAGGTAAATATTGCTCTGAGCAACCCGGCTATGCATGATATCACCGATGATCGCCACTTTTACGCCATCCAGTTTTCCAAGCTTTTCGCGGATCGACAACGCATCCAGGAGGCCCTGCGTGGGATGTTCATTTATACCATCACCGGCATTGATAATAGCCGCGGGAATATGTTGAGCCAAAAAATGCGGGGCACCACTGGCACTGTGTCGCATCACCACCATATCCACTTTCATGGAAAGGATATTATTGACCGTATCCAGCAGTGTTTCGCCTTTGGAAACCGACGACGAAGATGCTGTAAAGCTGATCGTATCGGCGGAAAGCCTTTTTTCGGCCAGTTCAAATGAAATCCTGGTGCGGGTGGAATTCTCAAAAAAAAGATTGACAATGACGATATCACGCAGCGAAGGCACTTTCTTAACAGGTCTTTGCAAGACTTCCTTAAACTGCTCTGCTGTCTGTAAAATAAGGGAGATATCGTTAGCTGTGAGGTCTTTAATGCCCAGTAGATGTCGAGTAGATAGTTGCATTAAAAAGCGAAATTAAGGAAAAAAGGAACAAGCCACAAGGGACAAGGCCAAGGAGTGTCTTATCCACCTGGTTTTTTAATGATTGCCGATAATTTTTCCTGATTTGCTCTCCCTCGTCTACCAGTCTTAATCTTTCCTGCTCAAGAGCATGATCAGGGTTAAAGTTAGATCAAGCCATTTGATGGCTTCTTTGGCTTCCGCCGGGAAACTTTAAGCTTCATCCGCTTATCTGCCGCACCCAGATCGTCAGACGCTTCAATATAGTTGGCACGCCCTGAACCGCCTGACCGAATAATCTGCTATATATATTCTTAATTGATCACATCCCATTTCAAACTGGTACAAAAATCCGACTTTGCATGAGTATGAAACCTGTTCTCAAGCTCCTGCGATATATTGTTTGTTTAGTATCTAAACCTTGTCCCTAGTTCCTTAATCCAAAATAACCACCTCCTCCCTTTCATCTTTCTCTTTCCACAGCACTCTCACCTTTTGGGAAATAATAGAATCGATGGCTTTACCAACATAATCGGGCTGGATCGGGAGCTGGCGGCTGAACCGGCGATCGATCAATACACATAATTCCACTTTCTCAGGACGGCCAAAAGCCAGCAGGGCATCGAGTGCGGCTCGGATAGTACGGCCGGTGTATAATACATCATCGATGAGCACCACTTTTTTATTCTCCAGTGAGAAGGGTATATCTGTCTGGTTGGCAACATGCAAACCCTGCCGCACATCATCGCGGTAAAAAGTGATATCCAGTTTGCCATAATGAATTTTTGATTGAGGAAACTCTTTCCTGATCTCTGCCACTACCCGATCAGATAAAAAAATCCCGCGCGGCTGAATACCGATCAGGACCGTTTCGTCCAACGGCGTATTATTTTCCAGGATCTGGTGAGCCAGGCGCCTGATCGTAATGGCGAGTTGCTGTTCCGATAAAATTGATTTCAAGAATGATATTTTTTGTAAAAATAACAAAGAGGCGGCCTTCCTGCTTATTTTTTAAAATACCGGACTGATTACAGGACAAAAAAATTGGGGCTTGTATTGCCCCAATTGAGATTCGCTTTGATCGTACTACCTGCGTGCTGTGGATTTGCCGTGCATAAACTGGTAAAAAATCCCAAATTGAAATACGCTGTTCCTGGCCTCGAAGCTGTTATCATCGCTGATATTGCTGATGCCAAGGTTGTAACGGGCATCTATTCCAAAACCAGAAGAGAACAGGTAACCCGCACCAAAAGCCCAGGAAAAGTCTACGGTGGACAGATCATCCTTTACGTCCACTTCTACATCTCCAATTTTTCTTTCGGCAGAAACCAGGAAGCCAAGTTGTGGGCCAGTTTGCAACCTAAACCCATCATTGGTCATGTACTGCGCCAATAGCGGAACATTGATGTAATTAAGTTTCAGTTTTACATTGTCATCTTTACCGCCCTGCATTGAAAAGACAAGCTCTGGTTGGAGTGCAAACTGACGCGAAATATGAATATGCGCCAGTCCGCCTACATGAAGCCCGGCCTTGCTGTTATAATCATCGCCGCCGTCAATTCCCACACTGGATAAATTTAAGCCTGCTTTGATCCCAAAATGCGTTTGCTGTGCTTTTACCAATGAAAAAATAGAACTGAGAACCACGATACAAAGTAATTTTTTCATACAAAATGATTTTATTGACCATCGTATGTCTAAAATGCTGCCATATTTAACCTGATATACATGCAACAGGGTTCCCGGCGAATTTCTTTAGAATCTACAAAAGGCCATAAACTGTAATGGGAAATAAAATCAACAACCATATACCGGGATAATGGAGACAATTCTACATGTCTACTGACGCCTTATGATAATTAAAAAGGGCTGACTTAAAAACTAAGTCAGCCCTTCGGTTTGGCAAACCGATGAACGGTTATTATTTACCGCCAAACATATAACCGATGCGGATACCAAAGAATCTGTTCTTGGTAGAATAGTCCCCATCACCCAGGGCGATGTTGCTAAGACCTAAATTGTAGTTTACAGCAGCGAAAAATCCATTCGCGAATTCATAGCCCGCCAGGATATTACCCGAAGCTTCGAAAGGTTTGACATCATCTTCCGCTTCGTCGTTTCCGAAATTGATGTCTTCAGTTTCGGTAGAACCATTTTCTTTATACTTTGATTTACCGCTGATACCATATCCCAGTACAGGTCCCAGGCCACCAAAGAATTTACCATTCCCCGCCTGTGTTTTGAAAATAAAGTTAAGTGGCACTTCGATGTAGTTCAGCGTTTGTGTTGCTTCATCATTGCCCGACTTCATCTTCCCACCTTTCTGGTTAAAGTTCAGTCCAGGCTGGAAAGCGAAATTTTCGCTGATGCCCATATCGGCCAGGAAGCCGACACTGAAGCCGACTTTGCTGTCAGTAGTAATGGACACACCTTCGATCTTTGTTTTCATGGATGCAAAACTGGTGCCCGCTGAAACACCAAATTTGGTTTGAGCGAAAGCAAAAACGCTGACAAACAGCATAACAGATAAACTCAGGATTAGTTTTTTCATAAAATATTAGCTTTAGTTTAAATAGCCTTGTTTTAAATAGGCCGGGACAAACATAATATCCAGTTGTTCAATCTAATAACATCAGGAACTAAAAACAGCGATTTTCGGAAATATCCTCCGTTAAAATCCGAGTGAAGGCCGGTAAATATGCTAACACGAAAAGCCATCCCGGTTGCCCGGGATGGCCGAAAACTAACACTGCTTGAGACTTATTTACTGCCTATCGGCAAAATATATCCGAGGCGAACTCCGAAAAATCCGCTGTTGCTACCATCTTTATGCGAGCTCTGATAGCGGATACCTGCTTCAAAATTGTTGAAGATGTAACCTGCGCCAGCAGCCCAGGTAAATGCACCATCGGATTCTTTTGATTCAAATTCGCCGCCTTTGATTTTGGCACCATAGATACCATAGCCAACTTGTGGTTCTACATAAATACCGTTGAAGTTGTGACGATATCCGGCCAGGATCGGGATCATGGTGCTGGTGATCTTGTCGGCACCGAGCATCTCTTTGATGTCCTTTTTAGCACCAGATACAAGCAGACCTGATGTCAGGGTAATTTGGCCTGCTTCACTGATACCATACAGTCCTTTTACAGTAACGCCGATACCAGGCTTGCTGTTGTCAGCGGCATCTCCGGTTGGAAGCGCCAATTCTACAGCCGGGCTCAATTGAAAGCTGCCTTGTTGAGCGAAACTGCTAACAGTAATTGCAGTCAATGCGAAAATGGATAGGAAAACTTTTTTCATACGAGGTTTTTTGGTTTGGTTAATAATTATAACACAAACATAAACTTGCACCGTCTCAGTGTTCAGTATGCATTGCTCGAAATGAAGATTATGATGTATGAATTGAATAAAAACTATCACTCATATAATTTTCATTTTTTTCATCGCTATCGCAAAATAAAAAAGCCCCGGGCGGGGCTTACTATTTACTATTAAAATATAAATTACTCTTCACCCATAAACGGATAGCGATAATCAACGGGCGGATCAAATGTTTCTTTGATCGTACGGGCACTTAACCACCGATAGAGATTTAATATCGATCCTGCTTTATCATTGGTACCACTTCCCCGCGCGCCGCCAAATGGCTGTTGCCCTACCACCGCACCAGTTGGTTTATCATTGATATAAAAGTTACCCGCAGCATCCCTGAGCCTGGTGGTTGCAAGTTCAATGGCCGATCTGTCCTGCGCGATCACCGAACCAGTTAACGCATAGGGCGATGTGGTGTTGACCAGTTCAATTGTTTTTTCAAAACTATTGGCTGGGTAAACGTACACCGTTAGTACCGGGCCGAAGATCTCCTCGCACATACTCACGTATTTAGGATCTTTTGCCTCAATCACCGTGGGCTGGATAAAATATCCTTCTTTTTTGTCGCATTTTCCCCCTACCCATATATCGGCTTTTTTATCTTTTTTCGCGTTATCTATATAAGATTTGATCTTGTCAAAACTTTTTTCATCTATTACCGCGTTCACGAAGTTGGTGAAGTTCTCTACGCTGCCCATCTTCAGGCTTTTCACACCCGCTACAAGTTTCTTTTTTACTTCCTCTGCCAGGTTGGATGGGATATAGGCCCGTGAGGCTGCCGAACATTTCTGTCCCTGGAATTCGAAAGCACCGCGCAATAGTGCAGTCACGACAGTGTCAACATCGGCTGACTTATGCACGAGGACAAAATCCTTTCCGCCCGTCTCGCCCACTATGCGCGGGTAAGAGCGGTACATCGCCATGTTTTTACCAATTGTTTCCCACATGGTATTGAACACACCGGTAGACCCCGTAAAATGTACACCGGCGAAATCAGCGTGATTAAAGCAAACCCTGCCAAGTGTGGGGCCATCCACAAAGACAAGGTTGATAACTCCGTCGGGCAAGCCGGCTTCCTTCAGGATGCGCATAAACATTTGTGCAGAATACACCTGTGTATTGGCTGGTTTCCATACCACCACATTGCCACACATAGCCGCCGAGGTTGGCAGGTTACCGCCGATAGCAGTGAAGTTAAACGGCGTAACTGCAAGAACAAACCCTTCCAGCGGGCGATACTCCATCCGGTTATGCATACCCGGGCTGCTGATGGGTTGTTGTTTATATATCTCACTAAGAAAATGAACATTGAAACGAAGGAAATCGATGAGCTCACATGCCGAATCAATCTCTGCCTGGAAAGCATTCTTGCTTTGTCCCAACATGGTAGTACCATTCATATAGGGACGATACTTTGTCGCGATCAGATCAGCAGCCTTCAGGAAGATCCCGGCCCGGCTTTCCCAACTCATCGCCGCCCAGCTTTCCCTGGCAGAGAGTGCGGCATCAATAGCCAGCTGGACATGTTTTTCTTCACCTGCATGAAAATATCCGAGGGTATGACTGATCTCGTGAGGTGGGTGAATCGCTATTTTCTTGTTGGTTCTTACTTCCTTACTTCCGATATACATCGGAATATCGATCTCTTCTTTTTTTAGTTCTTTTAAAACTGCTTTTAATCTTTTTTTCTCCGGTGAGCCCGGAGCATACGACAGTACCGGCTCATTTGCCGGCAGCGGGTATGAAAACGTTCCTATACTCATGTTGAACCTCCAAAATTTTGGGGTGAAAATTATTTGATCATTGAAATAATACCTGGCCTATACTCACACTTCACTCATCAGGTACGCCTTTATAAATCCATCCAGTTCGCCATCCATCACCGGTTGCACATTAGCCGTTTCAAAATCTGTACGATGATCCTTGATCATTTTATATGGATGGAAAACATAGCTTCGAATCTGGCTGCCCCATTCAATTTTCTTCTTACTGGCATTGGTGGCATCCCGCAGCTCATTTCGCTTACGAAGTTCTTCTTCATACAAGCGGCTTTTCAGCATGGTCATCGCCTTTTCACGGTTGCCCAGCTGTGAGCGCTCTGTCTGGCATACCACCACGATGCCCGTGGGAATATGCGTGAGCATTACTTTTGTTTCTACCTTGTTCACATTCTGACCGCCAGCGCCGCCGCTACGGGCTGTTTCCATTTTCACATCGGCATCTTTAATCTCTATATTAATGGTATCATCCACCAGGGGATATACAAAAACCGAACAAAAAGAGGTATGCCTCCTGGCGTTGCTATCGAATGGTGAAATCCGCACCAGGCGATGAACGCCGCTTTCTGCTTTCAGAAAACCATAAGCAAACTCACCATCGAACTGCAACGTGGCAGTTTTAATGCCCGCCCCATCACCCCATACCCAATCCAACTCAGTTACTTTCCACCCTTTCTTTTCTCCATACATGCGATACATACGTGCCAGCATTTCCGCCCAGTCCTGGCTTTCAGTACCACCTGCACCGGAGTTGATCTGCAAAACAGCCGGCAACTCATCTTCAGGTTCGTTGAGTGTTGCTTTGAACTCAGCGTCGTCCAGTGTGTCCAGGGCTTTCTGATAAGCTTCCTTTGTCTCTTCCTCCGTGGCGTCGCCAGCTTTCCAAAATTCGAACAGCACGGCAAAATCCTCCACCGCTGTCTCGGTGGATTCATACAACTTTACCCAGTACTCGTTAATCTTTACATTCTTGAGTATCTCAGTAGCTCTTTTGTTGTCGTCCCAGAAACCCGGACTCAATGAAAGCTGCCTGTCTTCTTCAATTTTATATCGTCGGTTCTCGACGTCAAAGAAACCTCCTTATCCCGGCAATGCGGGACCGCATATCCTGTAATTTTTCTGTTGTCATAGGCCGCAAAATTAAGGAAGTTTAGGCTTTAATCTTTAGACCAATTACCGGCCATTTCAATACCCGGTTTTTACAACTCAGCACGGATAATGTCAATTCACACGACTTTATATGGCTGGTCTGATGTTTACACGAGATTTTCGCTAATTATTTTATTAAACCTTAATTATGAAAAAACTCTTATTCTGTGCAACACTCGCTGTTTTGGCCTTCTCCTGCAGCAAGGAAAAACGCGAATGCCCAGGCTCCGTTGAAAAAGAATTCAACCAGACCGGGTTCACCAAAGTCAAACTGGGCGATGCAAATACCGTAAACATCACGAAAGGTGATGCATTTAGCATAAAGGCGAAGGGTTGTGCGGACGACCTCGCCGACCTCACTATCACTGTAGAGCCGGGACATATCCTCGATATTCATTTTAGAAATTATCAGAACAATCGCAACCGGGTAGACTTTACAATTACCCTCCCTGTTCTTAATGGTGTGATCCTTTCGGGCGCATCAGAAGGAGCAATAAGTGGATTCGAAGACCAGGACATGGTGATGAGGACCGTTCTTTCCGGCGCATCAACCTGTGTAGTGAACGGAACGGGCATCGATCTATCTGTTGATATTTCAGGCGCCTCAAAGCTAACTGCAAACGGTACAACAGAAAGCCTATATGGCAATATCAGTGGTGCTTCAAAACTGGAAGCTTTTGGTGTAACAGCTACCGAAGTAGATATTGCCGCTACAGGGAATTCAATCGCCAGAGTAACAGCGGTTGACAAGATCTTCGCAGATGCCAGTGGTGCCAGTACGATATATTACAAAGGCAACCCTGCTGTCAAAAGCCTTGTGACCAGTGGAGCAGGGAGGATTGTGAAGGAGTAGGTGCTGGATACTTGATACTGGATACTTGATACTGGATACTTGATACTTGATACTGGATGTTGGATGCTGGATGTTTCTGGCTCCCCTCTCCTTAGGAGAGGGGTTGGGGGTGAGGCCGATCTTTCAGTCTGGAAACTGTGAACCATCGATCCCGGGAATGATGCGGATGGCATTCTTGTAATATATTTTCTTTAAAATATCATCGGGCAATCCCATTCCATACATGGCCCAGAACGCGTGGTATTTTTTATGGTATGGAAAATATTCATCTTCGGTTTCCAAAACCCTGAAATAGGTGGCGTATTCTTCCGGCACCCAACTGTCTTTTCCAAACAGTATCCGGTCCTGGTATTTTGTAAAGAACTGTTTTGCCATGCGTGGCTGGCGCCCAAGCTCAGCGATGATCGCTCCAAATTCTACCACTACATTGGGCATTTCGTCGAGGAGCTTGCCCAGTTTGGCGAGATCATTAGGATACCATCCAAAATGTGCAGCAATAAATGTCGTCCCGGGATGCTTTTTAAAAAGGCGGTGTTGCTCTCCTATTAGCGTTTCCCAGGGTGCCGGGTTTGAATCTTCTTTTTTGCGGTTTGGATGCGTGGCCAGTTCCAGCCAGCGCTCGTTGTTTTCATCCATCGGATCCCAGAATGATTTTGGATCAGCGGTATGTATCAAAACCGGGATCTTCAACTCCCCCGCTTTTTTCCAAATAGGGTCCAGCCTCGCATCATCTACCGTTACACGTTTACCCTGGTTGTCGGTAACGGAGAACCCAAGACTTTTATAGATCTTCAAACCCTTTGCACCATTCTTTACATCTTCCTCCAGCTGTTTTGCAGCAGCTTCCGCCCAGCCATCAGTTCCGACGCCTTTGAAGTCGACATTTGCAAAAACAATAAACCTTTTTGGATAATTTTCTTTGACATTCGTCACTGAACTTTTCAGTCGATCCCCACTTTGTCCGCTAAGATTCACCATCACTTTCATATTCAGCTGATCCATACTCCTGATCAATGTACCCAGGTCCATATCAGGCATACGAAACTGGTGATTGTGTACATCGATAAACGGAAACTTAGCACGGGTTAGCTTGTGCTCCGGTACCACGAGGGTGGATGGAGGATTGTATTTTTCAAAATCCATTTTCTGTTCCGATCCGTTCGTTTGTGCACCCGCACAAAAAAAGGTAAATGGCAATATGATGGTGATGCATTTCTTCATCCTGCAAATGTATTTAGCATACAAGATAGTAGAAAAGTAAAAAAAGGGGGAACGGTTGTATGGATTTGTTGTTAAAAGTGGATTTATATTGCAGGAATTTGTTTATATATGAAGCTTTGGGGTATTGCCGGGGAAACGAGGAAGCGGGGAGATATTAATGTTATAACTAACCTCATAAACAGAATTAGTTTTAAAATAAAGTTTTTGCACCTTTGCCGCTTTAAAATAACATAGCTAATGAAGACGATCATTCAACTGGAAGAAATAGCGCAAATGGCCCTGGGAATAGCAGGTCTTTATTTTTTACCTTTCGAGTTTAGCTGGTGGATCTGGATACTTCTTTTCCTGGCACCAGACATATCTATCGCCGCCTATATGTTTGGTCCAAAAACCGGAGCTTTTGTATACAATGTCTTTCATCACCGCGGGATCGCAATCGCTATCGCAGCAGCCGGCTTTTTCACCCAACAGGATATACTGACCCTGGCAGGGACGCTTTTGTATGCTCATTCATCTTTCGACAGGATGCTTGGTTACGGGTTAAAACATACTGACAATTTCAAGCATACTCACCTGGGCTGGATGAAATAAAAAGAATGATTTTTTTCCGGACAAAAAACTTTCGGAACTTTAGTCATCCCGATTTTTTATTACCATAAAATCAAAAACCATGCTTTTGCAAAAACTGTTTTACGGAGGTATCTGTTTAGCGACTGCCTGTCTCATGTCCTGCAATAATGCCGGGGATAAAAAAGCAGCTGACACTGACACCACCGCGACGCCGAAATTAAAAGAAGAAAATATCAGTTACACTGGTGACAACACCACGATGAACGGATACCTGGTTTACGACGAAAATAAACAGGGTACCCGTCCTGCCGTACTGGTAGTACACGAATGGTGGGGGCTGAATGACTACACCAAAACCAGGGCCAGGCAACTTGCCGAACTCGGGTATATCGCATTGGCCGTGGATATGTATGGAAATGGTAAGACCGCCGATAATCCCACAGACGCGGGCAACCTTGCAACCCCATTTTATCAGGATCCACAGATGGCAAAAGCAAGGTTCGATGCCGCTTTAGAAAAAGTAAAAACCTATCCGCAAACAGACACCAGCAAAATTGCAGCCATCGGTTATTGTTTTGGTGGCGCCCAGGTGATCAATATGGCTAAACTTGGCGAGAACCTCAGAGGTGTCGTTAGTTTTCATGGCAACCTGGCTGTATTGCCGGCGAACAAGGATTTGCTGAAAGCAGATATCCTGGTTTGTCATGCAGCCGACGATCCATTTGTACCTCAGGCCGAGGTAGATATTTTCAAAAAACAAATGGACTCAATCGGCGCCAGTTATACTTTTAAGGCCTACGAAGGAACAACGCATGCATTTACCAATCCACAGGCGACAGCATATGGTGAAAAATTTAACCTGCCCCTTCGATACAATGCGGCTGCTGATTCTGCATCCTGGAATGATATGAAGGCGTTTTTTGAGAAAATATTCTGATTAAGGCGAATGCTAAAACAGGCTCTCTCAAATTAATTATTTAACTGCAGCCAGGTCGGATAATTGAACTACGTGGCACGGCTGAAAAAATAGTTTTGAGACCGCCTGTTTTTATTTAATTTCAGATACACTAAAATCACCGTTCATGGCAGTTATTATTCTTATTGCTGTTATCGTCTTATTTGCCGTATGGGCGATCGGTCTATACAACAACCTTGTAAAACTTCGGAACCGACGACAAAACGCATTCGCGGATATTGATGTTCAACTACGCCAGCGGCACGACCTGGTACCACAACTCGTGGAAACGGTAAAAGGCTATGCCAGCCATGAAAAAGAATTATTACTTCGTGTTACCGAGGCTCGCACAGCAGCTATGGCTGCAGGCTCCATTGATGACAAGATAAAAGCCGAACAACAGCTTTCTGCCGCTTTGCAGGGATTAAAGGTGCAGGTAGAAGCTTACCCCGATCTCAAAGCCAACCAGAATTTTTTGCAACTTCAGGAGGAACTCAGCGATATCGAAAACAAACTGGCTGCTGCCCGTCGTTTTTTCAATGGCGCTACAACAGAGTACAACAATGCGGTTGAATCTTTCCCCAGCAATCTCATTGCGAAGAACTTCGGATTCCCGCGTGAGTTGTTTTTCGACCTGGGAACGGAAAGCCGCAAGCAAATGGAAGAGCCCCCAAAGATCCAATTTTAACCCCTGCCACTAAACAGGGAAATAATGCAGTACGTCGGTTTAGTCAGCCAGATCAGGCGAAACAACAGAAATTCGGTTTTACTTCTCATCGCATTCCCGGTATTGCTCCTGGCGATGTGTTATGCCATCCTGTTCTTTACCACCGATCAGAATATCGATATCGCCAACCAGTATTTTGTCCGGGTAACACCATTTGTGTTGGCAGGCGTGGCTATCTGGTTTTTAATTGCCTGGGCAGGTCATAATGCGATAATCAGATTGTCGACCGGTGCCAAATCCCTTGAAAGAAAAGAAAACAAGCGCGTTTACAACCTGCTTGAAAATATCTGCATTTCGCAGGGGATGACAATGCCCAAACTTAATATTATCCGTGATGATTCGCTGAATGCCTATGCCAGCGGACTTCATGAAAAGAATTATACCATTACTCTATCTACGGGTATCATCGATAAATTGAATGATGAAGAACTGGAAGGCGTGCTCGCGCATGAGCTCACGCATATTCGCAACCGCGATGTGCGACTGCTGATCATTTCGATCATATTCGTAGGTATATTCTCTTTTATCGCAGAAATGGCGTTTCGAGGCTTACGCTTTTCGGGACGAAAAAATGACAGGGATGGCAAAGGAGGTACCGCTATTGTCCTCATTATAATTGCCATAACGGCGATAGCTTATCTGATATCTGTATTGCTTAGATTTGGGATCAGCCGCAAAAGAGAGTACCTGGCCGATGCCGGAGCAGCTGAGATCACTAAGAAGCCTTATGCTTTGGCATCTGCCTTAAGAAAAATATCAGGCGATCCACTAATCGAGGCTGTGGAAAGCCGTGATGTGGCACAACTTTTTATCGATAACCCCAAGCCGTCCATACATAAATCCGCGTCATGGGATAATTTATTTGCTACCCACCCACCGATAGAAAAAAGAATAGCTCTGCTTGAGCAGTTTGTTTAGCTTCCGTGCGATCTGCACGGGATGGTTACATTTTCAAAAACTTGTGTTTGATGATCTCCCCGTCTTTCCGGCTGGCAACCAGGAAATACAGGCCAGGCTGGAAATTTTCGATATTCAGGCGAACCTGTTTCGAAGTGACCATATAGTGGCCCATGAACTGACCCTTAGCATTTGTAATGGCGATTGACGCCCCGACCCAGCGAATGTCGTAAGACATGTCTATCACCAACTCATGTGTGGCGGGATTAGGATAAATCTTCGGCTGCAACCATTTTGGTGGCTCTTCCGGCAGTGGAATTTCGCTGATCAATGGTGGCTGCAGCGCATAAGAAGTTAAAATGCGGTGACGAGGCCCACCTGAATGGAAATAACCACGCATACGCTCTTTCTGCCCCTCTGTGAAAAGATTTGTACACGCGTCGGCGGTTATATCCATATAGTTCATGTACATGTCGCCGTTGGGCCCGCTGTTGCAGGAAAGCCTGACACCTGTCGGGCAACCGGTGGTAAAATTGGCCTGCTTTGGCGTATCATCTACCCAGTCATCGCCACAATAGGCATCGCCCCAGATATGACGCAAGCCCATCCAGTGTCCGGCCTCGTGCACAGCCGTCTTTCCCATTTCATAGCCGGCTTTATTGTTTTTGCCAAAAACTCCATAGTGGATCACGATGCCATCTTTTTCAGCCGGTCCTCCCGGAAAACTGGAATAGCCAACTACACGGCCCAGGTTGCAGACCCATATATTCAGGTAATTTTCAGGATCCCAAACATCGTTGCCAGTTTCAGCAGAATACTTCATTCGGTCGTCGGCCGTCCATTGTGTTACCGGTGTATACTTTCGAACAATTCCGCTTGTAGCTCTTCTCTGCGGATCTGATATCGCGAGTTTAAACTCTATCCCGCAGTCCGCCGCAATATCACGGAATGCTGCCGGTGTTTTCGCGGTATCGGCATTCAAACGGCGGAAAGTCTCGTTCAATACTGCGATCTGGCTGAATACACGCTCATCGCTGATGTTTTCTTCGGGTCTGTTATAAAGTATATGCACAACGACCGGTACTGTAAAAACTGGTCCAATATGCATCCGGCCTGCTGTACGTTCAGAATGTAATTTTCGTTGAATGAAGTCTTCAATATCGTTAAGGGTATTTTTCAATGAAGGTTGGCGGCTGAGCAATTGTTGATGGTATTCGGCAGTCTGGCATTCCTTTTGGGCCTGGCCTTGCCAAACGAAGAACAAAAACGCAAAAGTAAAAATGTAAAACCGCATAGCTCAGTGGATCAAATGTTCGATTATCCATGGCAATAGACACTTGCCACGAGCTATTCAAGGGATTGGGACAACAGTAAAGGAAATCGGGAAATGCGGTGTTCGCGGGATATGAATTCAAGGGACGGATACCGGAGATTAAACTGATTGGGGGTTGGAGATTCAAATATAGTGTTCTTTTAATTAAATAGCAATCAAAATTTTATATCGTATTTTCCCTATTACTGAATTATCTCATATGAGCTTTTTAACAGCAAAAAATAGGGCCAAACCTTATTTTTGTAAGCCTGGTACCACATCAATCCATCTACATGAAAAGAACATTTACAGCCACCTTGTTTATCATCCTTCTTTCCGCATGCAATAACAATGACAGCCCGGACACGCCCGGCAATCCTGATCCCAATGCGCCAAAGCCTGTTGGATACTCTATTGTGAGGACATACCCGCATGATACTTCTTCTTTTACCCAGGGACTGATCCTGTACAACGGTAATCTTTATGAGGGTACCGGTGAGTATGGTCGTTCTCATCTACTGAAAGTGAACCTGGATAATGGACAGATCGAAAGAAAGGTAAAACTCGAAGACAGGTTTTTTGGAGAAGGGATTACGATCCTCAACGATACGATTTACCAGCTAACCTGGAAAGAAAATACGGTATTTGCCTATACGGTCAATGATTTTAAAAAAGTAAAAGAGTTCAGGATCGATACCGAGGGCTGGGGGATTACGCACAATGGGCAGGAATTGATCGTGAGTGATGGCAGCAGCAACCTGTATTATTACAGCCCCTCCGGTTTTCAGTTACTGAGAACCCAGGCCATCACAGAAGCTGGCAATCTCTCCTACAATTTAAATGAACTCGAATATATCGACGGATATATTTATGCCAACCAGTGGCAGGCACCTTATATATTCAAGATTGATCCGGGTAGTGGTTCCATAGTTGGCAAAGTTGACCTGACGGATGTATGGAACCGGGTGAAAGCGAAAGATCCGCTGGTAGATGTACCGAATGGAATTGCATATGATTCCGTAACCAATAAAATGTACATCACCGGTAAACGCTGGCCCGAACTTTACGAGATCGAGCTAAGCAAATAAATTCAACAACATATCATTAGAGCCAGAAAATATTATTTTTCATTTAAACTTCCGACATGCGCAATCTGATCGTAGCACTTCTTTTGTTCCCCGTTTTTGCCATCGCCCAGAAAAAACAGATCACCCTTGAAGACATTTATAAAAAAGGGGTTTTCCGTGGCGAATTCGTAGCCGCTGATTTTGGCCGGGTTCCCAACCGCGCCGACATACCCGAAACCCTCAGAGATGAAAAAGGCAAGCTGCTGGAAAAAGCTGATGATATTATTTATAGCTCCGTTCATCCACGCATCGTTCTGATCCGTACAAACGTCGAGAGCATTTACCGCAGATCCACGAAAGCCAATGTATACGTATATGATACGCTCATGAAAAAAGTTGTTTCTCTCGATGAAAGCAAGGTACTACACCCCACCCTCTCACCCGACGGAAGCAAAGTGGCATTTGTCAAAGACAACAATCTTTATATAAAAGATCTCGCCACCAGTGAAGTGAAAGCCGTGACCACCGATGGTAAATGGAATCATATCATCAATGGAAATTGCGATTGGGTATATGAGGAAGAGTTTGAGTTTACCCGGGCCTACCAGTGGAGCCCCAAGGGAAACTACATCGCCTATTACCGGTTTGATGAAACCGATGTAAAGGAATACAATATGACCCTTTACGACAATACCTATAATCAGGACTACCGTTACAAATATCCCAAAGCCGGAGAGGCGAATTCAAAAGTAGAGATACATATATATGAGCTGGGAACTGGCAAAGACGTGAAGGCACAATTTGAGCAGGGAGACATTTATATTCCCCGCATCAAATGGACAAGGGATGATAACAAACTTGTTGTTTTTTGGATGAACCGTCACCAGGATCACCTGAAACTGCTTGCCACTGATGTCCGGTCCGGGCAGGCTGAAACGATCTACGAGGAAAAGAATAAATACTTTGTTGAGATCAATGATGACTGGTGGTTCCTGAAGGACGGCAAAAACCTGCTGTTCACCAGCGAAATGGATGGCTTCCGCCATTTGTACATGCAGGGGCTTGATGGCAAAAAATTAGTTCAGGTCACTAAAGGAAATCACGAGATCACGGAAATTAATGGTGTTGATGAAACCAACAAACGAATCTATTACACCATGGCCTACCCGAGGCCTTTGGACAGGAACCTGTTCGTAACAGATTTCACCGGGAAAAATACCCGGCAGCTTACGGAGGGCGAGGGGTGGCATCGTACAGTGATGAACGATGATTTTACACAATACTATGTGTACCGCACTGACATCAATACACCGCAGGTAGTAACGCTTCACCAGCTAAAATCCAGCAGGAAAGGCATAACCACCCAACTGGTAAAAACCGTCAATGAAAGCCAGAAGTTGAGAAATACACTCTCACAATTTGATCTTGGCAAGGCTGAATTCATTAAGATTCCCAATAGCAAAGGCGATACACTGAATGGCTGGATGCTTAAGCCTGCAGGATTTGATGCATCCAAAAAATACCCGGTACTGTTTTGTAATTATGGCGGCCCCGGATCACAGCAAGTGGCCAACCGTTTTGGCGCAGTGAATTTCTGGCACCAATTGCTCGCTCAAAGAGGATTTATTGTGGTAAGCGTTGACAATACAGGTACAGGATATCGTGGAGAAGAATTTAAAAAGAAGACTTACCTGCAGCTGGGAAAGTATGAGATCGAAGATCAAATCGATGCGGCAAAGTTTATGGGCAAGATGCCATTTGTCGACAAAAACAATATTGGTCACTGGGGCTGGAGCTACGGTGGCTTTATGAGTTCCCTGGCGATAACGAAAGGCGCTGATGTATTTTCGGCGGCGGTTGCTGTTGCGCCGGTTACTAACTGGAGGTTTTATGATAATATCTACACCGAGAGGTATATGCGCACGCCTCAGGAAAATCCAAAAGGGTATGATGATAATTCACCCATCAATCACACCGATAAGATCAAAGGCAAATACCTGATCATTCATGGTACGGCAGATGATAATGTACATTTCCAAAATGCCACGCAAATGATCACGGCGCTTGTGAAAAGTAATATCGATTTTGAAAGCGCATATTACCCCAACAAGAATCATGGCATCTCCGGTGGTGTGGATAATACAAGTTTTCACCTATGGAGCAAAATGACGAACTGGATTATGGAAAACCTCGGTAATGAGAATACCTCAAAAGAAAAATCGGCGCAACAAAAACAAAGGGGGTTTTAATACCTGGTAACTGGTATTATTCAGGCCTCACAGACATGGCTAAAAAAAAGAACCCCGACTTTTAGTCGGGGGCCCTAATCAAAAACCATTAACCATTAAACCTTATCCTATGAAAATTCATTAGCAATATCGTTAATAAAGATTTAATTGAGAAACTTTTTTCTTGCTTTTTTTCGCTTTTAAGTGTTTTCCATACACTTTCTTGATTTCTCTCAATGTCGAAACGTCGATTTCTTAGCTAAATCGATTCTTTAAAGGAACTCAAACGTTTGCGTAATTAATTTCTCAAATACTCATCATTTGCAGATTTTTGCCAGAATAATATCCCCCAATGAGAAAAATTGTTGTCGCAATCACGGGTGCTAGTGGTTCAATTTACGCCAGGAGCCTGCTGCAAAAACTCACTGCCATCAACTCGCAGTGGTCGGAGCTGGGGGTGATCATGAGCAACAATGCTCGCGAGGTATGGCAGACAGAGCTTGAAGACAATACTTACGATCAACTACCGGGTAAATTTTATACCGCCCAGGATTTCAGTGCACCATTTGCATCAGGGTCGGGACAGTACGACACCATGATCATCATTCCCTGCTCGATGGGTACACTGGGCAGAATCGCTTCAGGTATCTCCAATGACCTTGTGAGCAGAGCAGCAGATGTGGTACTTAAAGAAAGAAGAAAACTAATCTGCGTGGTGCGTGAAACGCCATACAACCTGGTTCATATCCGCAACATGGAAACCGTCACACTTGCAGGGGGCATCATTTGCCCGGCAACACCTTCTTACTACAGCAAACCCAAAACAGTGGAAGAAGTGGCTGCCACAGTTGTTGACCGGGTGCTGGATCTTGCAGGTTTTGATGTCAGGACCTTTAGGTGGGGAAAATGATAGCTGCATATCGGCAAACATCTAATTCGAAACTTCCTGTACGAATCATTATAGCGAAACGCGATGACGGTTACTTTCCCAGGTTATATTTCCTGATCAGGGCTCTTGTTTTAATTCCCGACTCTTTCAAGTCTTTATCATTCCAGCTTCCATCGTCTGCGGCAGTAGGTAACAAAAGTGAGCAGGTTTCATTTTTATCTGATACTGACCAGGTGATCCAGCTCAATTTGTTTTGTTCAGCCCATTCAATCCACTTCCCCCACTCCTCTTCATTCAAAGGACCGTTGCCGGTAGCCTCCATACCCGCCGATTCCGAGATGAATAAAGGAAGCCCCTTACTCAACGCATAATTACCCCGGTCGCGTAAAGGCTGCTTATGTGTGGCTGCATAATAATGCAGGGAATACATCAGGTTGGTTTGTCCTGTAATTGGGTCATCAGCCACCAGGTGTACATCCTGGTCCCAATGCGGTGAGCCAACCAGGATAATATTGTCAGGATCGATTGCCCTGATGGCGTTTATCACATCAATGGAATAACTTTTTACATCGGCCCATGACTGGCGCTCGGGTTCGTTGAAGATCTCATAGATTACATTTGGATACTTACCGTATGTGCTGGCCATTTCTTTAAAAAACGCGATCGCTTCAGGTAAACGGATATTGTGACTATGCCAGTCAATGATCACATAAAGTCCTTCTTTAATGGCGGCATCCACTACGGATTTTATTTTTTCCTTTGACCAGTCCGGCCTGTCCAGGTATGCACCGTTTGGCTCCACGCCCATTGCAGCTCTTATCACATTGCAGCCCCAGTCTTCTTTTAACCATTTCACGGTTCCTGCATTATAAAATCGTGGCCACCAGTTGTGCCAGCCAAAACTTACACCACGCAGCACGATCTCTTTCCTGTGCTCATCCAAAAGCTGGGTTCCCTGTACACTCAATTTTCCATGTTTAGCAACCGGCTGCGACAGCGCCACAAGACCTGACATTATAGCCAGGCACAAGGCAAAAATCTTTCTCATAAGTGTATTGAGTTTATTGAAGCGATTTCATCATACCTATATACATGGGTTGATAAAAAATAATACCGGGTCAATGATGGATATGCCTGAACTCGGCGGGATCATGTTTATGCCTGAAAAGGATCAAAAACAAGATCGCCACCACCAGCGCGTAGGCTGCGAAGCTGAGCCAGATACCAGTCCATTCCCTTCCACCATCGGGAAGAATAAAATATTTATCGATCACATAACCACTGATCGTGCTTCCAAGGAAAGCGCCTATTCCATTTGTCATCATCATAAACAATCCCTGCGCGCTGGCACGGATCCGGTGATCAGTGGTGGTTTCGACAAACAGAGATCCCGAAATATTAAAGAAATCGAAGGCCATCCCGTATACAATGCAAGAAAGAATGATCAGTATTGTGCCAGTCATTGATGGGTCACCGTAGGCGAACAAGCCAAACCGGAGCACCCAGGCCAGCATCGAGAAAAACATGACTTTCTTGATACCAAACCTGTAAAGGAAAAAAGGTATGGTCAGTATAAAAAGCGTTTCCGAGATCTGCGAGATCGAAAGAACAATTGTAGAATACTTCACTACAAAAGAGTCTGCATAGGCGGGCACTGATTCAAAGCCGGCGAGGAATGAGTCACCATACATATTGGTGAGTTGAAGTGCAGCGCCGAGCAGCATGGAAAACGCAAAGAACAATGCCATTTTGTAGTTCGCCAGCAACTTGAATGCTTCAAGCCCCAGTTGTTCTATGATACTTGCATTCTTGGAAATTGATTTTGGTGGTGGACATTTCGGCAGGGTAAATGCGTAGATCCCCAACAGGATCGCGGCCACAGCGGCAATCACAAACTGGTTAGCATTGGCCTTACTGCCCGTCAGGTTGGTAGTCCACATAGCCACTATAAACCCTATCGTTCCAAATACCCTGATCGGTGGGAACACCTTCACCACATTATAATCATTGCTTTTTAAAATGCGGTAGGAGATCGAATTAGACAATGAGATCGTCGGCATATAACAGATCATAGCCGCCAACACCACATAATATAAGGTATTTGGATCATCCACTTTTGGAACATATAGCAGGATAATACCATACAGGATATGCAGTATACCGTACAGCCGTTCTGCATTAAGCCATTTATCAGCGATGATACCGGTAAGCGCCGGCATGAACAGGGAAGAGATGGCCAATGTCGAAAAGATGGCGCCAAATTGGGAAAAACTCCATCCCTTCGCGTTCAGACAATAGGTACCGATCGTCAACAACCAGGCGCCCCATACATAAAACTGGAAAAAGCTGAGAACAGTCAGGCGGAGTTTGATATTCATAAAGCAGTCTTAAATCTGGCAGGAAGATAATGATTTTCGCGCCACATTTTATTACGGCTTAATTTTGCAATTCAATCAATAATTACCGATGCCCGGCATTCTATCAAAACAAGTCATTGACACCGCCACACTGGACAAGGGGCTGGTGAATATTGCAGAGAAGATCAGGAACGAAGAAAGGATCACCGACGAGGAAGGCCTTTTACTCTTTGAAAAAGGCAGCCTCCCATTTGTTGGTGCATTAGCCAATGCTATAAGGGAAAGGTTACATGGTCAAACCACATACTTTAATCGCAATTTTCATATCGAGCCGACAAATATCTGTGTTTTCAGTTGCAATTTTTGTGCGTATAGCCGGCTCTACGCACATCGCGAAGAAGGCTGGGAACTGACCGCCGACCAGATGCTCGATATCGTTAAAAGCTACGATGGCAAGCCCGTGACCGAGGTGCATATTGTAGGTGGCGTACATCCCCGGCTGACGATGGCATTCTTTACCGAGGTTTTAAAGAAGATAAAATCGCACAGGCCTGAATTGCATATCAAAGGATTTACACCTGTCGAACTGGATTATATGTTTCGCAAGGCAAAACTAACAGTTGACGAGGGCATGAAGATATTACATGAAGCAGGTCTTGATTCCCTGCCAGGTGGAGGCGCTGAGATATTTCACCCCGATATCCGCCAGCAAATCTGCGCCGACAAAGTAGACGCCGTTGGATGGCTGGCAATCCACGAAGCAGCCCATAAACTTGGAATGCATTCCAATGCAACCATGCTTTATGGTCATATTGAAAAATATCTCCATCGCATTGACCATATGCGCCGGCTTCGCGATCTCCAGGATCGTACAGGGGGGTTCAATACTTTTATTCCACTTAAATTCCGGAACAAGGACAACGATATGAGTCACGTGCCGGAAAGCAGTATCGTGGAGGATATGAGAATGTATGCGATCGCAAGGATCTATATGGACAATTTCCCGCACCTGAAAGCATACTGGCCCATGCTGGGCAGGCAAAACGCGCAGATGGCGCTTTCTTTCGGTGTCAATGATATCGATGGCACAATCGACGACACCACAAAGATCTACTCGATGGCCGGATCAGAGGAACAAAACCCTTCTATGAGCACGGCCCAGTTGGTTGCATTGATCCGGCAGGCTGGCAGAAAGCCCGTAGAAAGAGATACGCTTTACCATGTGATCAGGGAATTTAATGATGCTGATATTTTGAACTAAAATCACCGCGAATTACGCCTTGTTCTCAGCAAATTAATGGAGGAATAGACGTCCTCAGCAGGTAATTCACCCATTACCAGCTGCCCCCTATATTATTTTTTGTCTATAACAGCTTCTTTCCTTAAATTCCAATACAAAACGGAGAAATATGAACAAAGTATCAGACATTCTTGCAAGAAAAGGAAATGCGGCAATCAATGTTTTGCCCGAAACATCAGTATTGGACGCACTGAAGCTGATGGCTGAGAAGAATATTGGGTCCGTGGTGGTGATGGAAAATGGACATTATTTGGGTATTGTTACTGAGCGTGATTATTCGCGTAAGGTGGTGCTGAAAGGTAAACACTCAGATGAAACAAAAGTATCGGAGATCATGTCGGAAGATTTGCCCGATTTAAGACCTGATGATACTATTGAACTTTGTATGTCGCTGATGACACAAAAAAATATCCGCTATCTCCCTGTATTCGAGAATAGCCAGCTCTGCGGAATCATTTCCATGAGTGATGTCGTGAAAGAAATTATCGTTGCGCAAAAAGAAACGATCGACCACCTGGAAAATTATATACGTAGCTAGGGAAAAAGAAAAGCATTGCCTCAGTTCTTACGCGCTCTCAACATTCGCTTAAACTGATCGGGATATTAACAGCCAGCCCGCCGTCGGCAGTTTCTTTGTATTTACTGCTCATATCCACTGCTGTGTCCCACATGGTCTTCACCACGCCATCCAGAGATACTTTCGCAAAATCAGGTGTGCTTTGCAAAGCGAGTTGCGATGCTGTGATGGCCTTGATAGCCCCCATCGTATTTCTCTCAATACATGGCACCTGGACCAGCCCGGCAATCGGATCGCATGTCATTCCAAGGTGATGCTCCATCGCAATTTCAGCAGCCATCAAAGCCTGTCGTTGACTACCACCCATGGCCTCTGTAAGCGCAGCAGCCGCCATGGCAGAAGAGACGCCTATCTCAGCCTGGCATCCACCCATAGCCGCGGATATCGTAGCGCCTTTTTTAAAAATGCTGCCGATCTCAGCTGCAGTCAGTAAGAACCGAACGACCTTTTCATCGCTGTCAGTAACGATTTTGTTATTGCAGAAACAAATAAAGTAATGCAACACCGCCGGAATTACGCCCGCCGCGCCATTGGTGGGTGCTGTGACCACTCTTCCAAATGAAGCATTTTCTTCATTAACGGCCAGGGCAAAACAACTTACCCAGTCGAGAGTGTAAGTGAATTGATTGCCACCTGTTCGGATTGCCTCGAGCCAAGTATCATAATTTGAATACTTTGACGATGGCAATAATTTTTTATTTAACAATGGCGCCCGCCTGATAACTGATAAGCCACCCGGCAATACTCCGTCAGTATGCACACCACGATAGATACATTCTTTCATCACCTGCCATATCTGCAACAGTCCTGCCCGCGTCTCCTGCTCAGGTCGCCAGGCATTTTCATTTTCAAGCACCACTTCGTGGATTGCAAGCCCGGTTTTACGACACCAGTGCAGCAGGTCATTGGCAGTATTGATGGGAAAAGGAAGCTGAGCCTGAAGCGCTGCAGTTGTGCTCTCCCCTTCTTTCACCACAAAACCACCACCAATTGAATAATAAGTCTCAGACACCTGTTCACCGTTATGAAGTGTTGCCAGGAAGCTTAATGCGTTTGGGTGAAAAGCTAAAGTTTCAGCAAAAAGGAATTCGATATCCTCGCGCGGATCAAAATCAATTTCATGGCGACCCGCCAGCAGCAATTTTCTCATGGCAGCAATATCATTCATCCTTGCGGTTATAGCGCTTACATCAAAACTGACAGGATCTTCGCCGCTGAGTCCGAGTTGAACGGCAATATCGGTACCATGACCGACACCGGTCTTGGCAAGTGAGCCATACAACAAGATCTTGATCGTTGTTACCTGCTGAAGAATTTCGTGTTGTTCAAGGCTCTGCAGGAAGCGCTCAGCTGCCCGCCAGGGACCCAATGTATGCGAACTGGATGGTCCAATGCCGATCTTGAAAATATCAAATACCGAAATAGGTTCGTACGACAACAGGCATGAATTTGCTTTCAAAATTACGACTAAAAATCCATCACCTGGAGCCAAGAACGAATGATCCTACAGGTTTGCAAATAAATCCTTAACCTTCCATACAAGGTCAGATTTTACAACATCCAGTCGAAGATTTTTTTATTGTACATCTACCAGGTGAATGTCAAAATAAAGTACTGAATTGCCGGGAATGGAATAATACGGTGCGCAACCATATGCCAGTGATGAAGGTATAATAAGCTTAATATGGCCACCTGCATTGATCATGGGGATGCCAATGATCCAGCCCTTAATCAGGCTGTTGAGCGGCCAGGGTTCTGCATTTGGCGTCTGCGCCTGATCAAAAATCTGCCCGTTCATCAGCGTTCCGGTATAAGTGATTTTGATACGGGAATTGGAATTGGCCCTGGCACCCGTACCCATACTGATGATTTCGTAATAGAGCCCGCTGACATCGGCTACAGCGTTAATACCGTTGGCAGCGGCAAAAGCCTGAATTTGTGCCACCTCACTGGAAGGCGATTTGGCCTCACAGCCTTTATCTTTTTTGCAGCCAGTGAACACGAAAAGAGATACAAGAACGAGGATAGAGGCATTGATCTTTTTCAATAGAGTTTCATTTTGATTATTCAGGTACTAAGGACAACAATGGAGCACTATTTGCTGCAAAGAGGAGGAAATCAGGGCTTATCTTTTTTTGCCAGGAATTCCCGGTATCGCTGCTCATTCTGGTCCCACTTGTGTTTGGCCGAAAATATGGCAATAAAAATAATTATTAGCAGGCTTGCAATCATTAGCACCATCAGTAGCGAGGTATGAGACCTGAAAACCATCTCTGCACGCTTATACCAGCCTGAAAAAAAATTGACGAAAATTGCAATTACCAGGATCACGGCCATAGGTAGACCGACCGACAGTTGCTTGTACCATTTTCTCCTGGCGTCACGGTTATTTTCCCAGTATTCCACAAACTTTTTCTCTTCTTCCGTAAGCATAATACCGCAAATTTAGAACATAACGGCGCAGACTCTTGCATCGGCCGCATGAATTATATATATTGTGGCTACAATCCAAAAACTGTGAAGATACCATCCTTACTTGCCCAATACCTATATGGTAATCAACGACTCGACCTCCCCGGCATCGGAAGTTTCCTGCTTGACTCCTCTACCCTGCCGGCACTTCAGCAATCCAAACAGCGTTCTGCCCTTCTTGAAGGCGTAAGTTTTGAAAGCAATCCTGCCTGTAAAGAATCGCCCGAACTGATCAGTTTCATCGCCGAAAAAACAGGTAAGATGAAAGCGCTGGCTTCAGCAGACCTGGATTCCCATTTGCAACTGGCACAGCAATTCCTCAATATGGGCAAACCTTATTCATTTGAGGGGATCGGTATTCTGACAAAAGTAAAAGCTGGTGAATTTGAATTTACACCCATAACGGTACCAACAGATAAAATTAAAGAACAACAGAAAGCTGATACTGTTGAAGTCGTTCAAAAAGAGGAGCACACGGGCGACTATGAATCATTTCTCTCTCTGCCAAAAACAAAATTTGAATGGCGTAAACCCGTCATAGGGCTATTCCTGATTTGTGGTATTGGCGTCACCGTCTGGGGCGGATATATGATATCGAAAAGGAATGTAAAATCAGAAGTTATTACAGAACAAAACCCGGTAGCGCAAACTTCAGTTGCCGATAGTCTTCGCATTTCGGACAGCATCGCTGCAGCAACACCTGTGGTGGCGGCTGCTCCGGCAAACTATAAGTATATACTAGAACTTGCACCGAAGAAGAGAGCATTGAAACGTTATAATCAATTGAAAGAATTACGCTGGAAAGTTGATCTCGAAACAGCTGATTCCATCCAGTTCAAGTTATTCATGCTGCTGCCACCTTCAGATACTACCAAGACTATGGATTCACTCCGGATCGTAACAGGCCGGAAAGTTTACATCGAATATCCCGCTAAATAAGGGATACATCCCTTATTAATTTTTTGAACCGGCCAGATAGATCAGGTCTGTCATGTCATAATTAAACTCAACTCCGGTGATCTGGCTACCATCCCAAAACAGCACTGAGAAAACAAGCCTGATGTCCAGCAACAGGAGGTCGACCTCATCTTCACCGGAAAAAATTTCCCTGAAAGCTGCAATTGCATAGGGGTCGATATGACGACGCCTGTAAACATCCTGGTCAGCCGGGGCTGTTTCATCCACAATAAAACTTAGGTCGACCGACTTATTTTCCATTCGTGCACCAAGTGACTGGGGAAGTCGTTTGGCGAAAATCTCTGCACATTTTGCAATGACCTGGGTCGTCAACAATAATTCGGATAATCGATTTGCCATCGTTTGATTTTTTAAAAGATATTGTTCATTTGGGAGTACCTCAGCCGGTCATTTTCCTGGTTTAAAACACAGCGGTGTACTTCAGATCGAAATAACGGCCTTTTTTCCAGCTAATGATTTTTAGGGAGTAAATACCGGGGACGTGTTCGGACAAAGGATAAACAGGGGCGGACAAAAAGCGGACAACTGGTGAAAATTATTTCACTTTCAATATGTTATAAATATAATCGTCAATCATTGTTGTCTCCGGCAAACCGAGTCGCTGGCGCAATCTTCTCTTGGCCCGGAATACACTATCACGCTCAATCCCGAGCATTTTAGCTATCTGGTAATTGTTGATCTGAAGAAAGATGAGTGCCGAAAGTCGTTCCTCGGCAGGTGTAATTTGTGGAATTCGCTGACGCAATACCTGAAAAAACCTTGGGTAGGCGTTGGAGAATTCAACCCTGAACTTCTCCCACTCCTCTTCACTTACCAACACATACCGTGAGAGCTTTTCCATAGTCGCCATGTTTTCACGGCTTTCCTGGTTTTGCCGCAATTGTTCCTCCATGGAGCTGATCAGATTGTTTTTCTCATTAATATGATCCATGAAACCATCGATTTGCTTTTTCGCGTATTCGATACGCTGCTCCGCCTGGTCTATTTTTCGGCGCTCTGATTCGAGCCGATATTTGTTTTTCAGCCTGTAGCGGTTGTATAACAAAAGAAGTACAACTAATAATAAAGAAATACCGGCAATCGTCAGTCGCAAAATTGTTTTCGACTGGCCCAGCGCCGATTGATACTTTAGGAGGCTCGCCTGCATGTTGTCGAAACTGATTCGTGCATTTATTGCAGACAACCTGCTTTCGTCAAGGCGGCTGTCAAAAGCGTCGGAGTAAGTGTGATGAAGGTCATAATAATAAAACGCGCTGTCCTGCTTGCCTGTTCGCCTGTATATAGTAGAAATGCCTTTGGTCGCTTCCAGTAAATAATCAGTCGGCTCGGATTTGTCTGCAAAGTGATACGACATCCACCATGCCTCCAGGGCCTTTGTGTGATCACTTAACATGAAATAAGTATTGCCCAACATGTTGGCAGCAATGGATACATTGGCGCGGTCGTCACATTCGATGCTGCTGTGCAGGTATTCTTTCATCAGGGGAATACCTGAGCCATCGTTTTGTTGCAGGGAATTACAATGACCGATATTTCCACGGGCAATTCCTGTCCATAGTGGTTGCATAAAACCCGTGTAAGGATCAACACGCAGGGTATCAAGTATTTTCTGGTAGTAATAAATAGTGCTGTCATATTTACCCAGCTTTTTGTAGGCTGAACCCAATATATCCAGTTGCAATATATAGATCCTCTTGAGCCAGTGCTGCTGGTCAATGCCCACAAAACCCAGGCAACCCAGTCCATACCGGATGCTTTGACGATAATCTTTGCTGTGATACAATGCGCTGCTAACGATGAAGAAACGATTTTGCACTGTTGTAAAATGTTCAAAACCAATTCGTCGCTGAATTTCAATAGCCTTCAGATTATATAATAGTTGATTATTGTGTCCAGTCACTTCAGCATAATAAACATAGATCTCGGCCATTAACTGGTCGTCCTTTAGTTCGCTGGCAATCCGCATCGCCTCTTCCAGCATACTGACATATTTGGGATGCTGAAACTGGAAGACCATGGCGCCGAAGACCTCATACATCAGCACCCGGGCTTTGATCCGCTTATTGGGATTGACTTTCAAATAGTTTTGAAGAGAACCTAATGTGCGCCAGTACTTGACAGTGTCTTTTTCATAATCGAGCAGATCGTAGTAAACCGCTGCTTTATGGGTTTGTGAAGTATCATCGGCTTTCCAGGCTTTGATAAACGCTTCGGTATTGATTTCCTGTGATTGGAGCCTCCAACAGCAAGACAGAAAAAAAAGTAGGGCAAAAAAAGCTCTCATCAGGATAAAAAATTGACTGCAAATATATGTTGTGAACTGAAAGTGAACAAAAGGCCGGCCTGAACGGGAAACTTCGGTAAGGTTTTTTCACGTCTCGGTCATTCTCTTTATAATTTCAGAAGATGTTAATGAATTTTAAACATACCTTAGCGCGCCGAATTTGAAAATTCGGCAAAAATAACAGGTAGGAATCGGCATTTTAGATGGATCCCGCTGTAATTAATGCCAACAGCAGATTTTTTATTATTATTTTAAACAACCAAAACGCACATGAGAAAATTGCTAGTTGCACTGGCAGCTATCCTGTTCCTCACAGGACCGTTGCTGGCACAGAAAACAGTCTCCGGCAGGGTTACCGACGACACCGGTCAACCAGTTCCAAATGTCTCCGTTCAAGTAAAGGGCACCAACGCAGGAACCACTACGAGGGAAGATGGATCTTTTACCATTACAGTTCCTGCCAACGGAACTGAACTTGAGTTTACCTCAATCGGTAAGGCAACTCAGTCCGTCAATATTACCAGTGGTACTACGTTCAACGTCACACTTGCTGCGGCAACAGCTAACCTCGATGAGGTAATCGTAGTGGCTTATGGTACCCAGAAAAGAGCAACTTTTACTGGTTCGGCCGCACAGGTAAATGCTAAGCAATTTGAAAACCGCCCTCTCACCAATGCACTGGGCGCACTGGTGGGTGCAGCACCGGGTGTTCAGACCACAACGCCTAGTGGCGCACCAGGTTCCAGCCCCGGGATTATAATGAGAGGTCTGGGTTCCTATTCGCTTTCCAGCGCGCCACTTTATGTGGTGGACGGAGCGATCTATGATGCCGGTTTTTCCAACCTTAACCCCGACGATATTGAAACTATAACGGCCCTCAAAGACGCCTCTACTACCGCTCTGTACGGATCAAGAGGTGCCAATGGTGTGATCATGATCACTACCAAAAAAGGCCGTAAAGGAAGACAAAGCATCATGTTTAAAGTACAAGCCGGCAATACAAGGCCGGCCATTCCGCAGTACAGCACGGTGGGTACCGACGACTATTTCCCACTTGCGTGGGAGTCATACCGCAACGGACTACATTTTGGTCCTACAGGTGCACCACTTGACAGTGCCAGCATGATCGCTTCGGGTACGCTCCCCCGTTTCACCTCCGGACCAAATGTTGGAAGACAAATTTTCCGCGCTGGCAACTTCCAGGATATCTACCAGGTATTGGGAAATTATAACCCTTACAATGTTGGTAACACCGCGATCGTAGGTCTTGACGGAAGACTTAATCCAAATGCTTCGTTGTTGTATGGCGATGATCTTGACTGGCTCGACCAGGCCACCCGCACTGGCAAAAGAAATGAGTATAGTGTTGTATATAGCTCCGGTAATGATAAGTCAGATTTCACAGGTTCATTCAACTACCTGAAAGAAGGTGGATGGGGCCTTCGTTCGAAACTGAGCCGTTTTAGCGGTAGGGTCAACGTAAACCTGACACCTACGCAATGGTTCAAAACCGGATTCAATATTGCGGGCAATCGTTCCAAATTTGACTATGCTGCTACAGGAGGTATCGTAAACGCGTTCTATTTCGCCCGTTACATTGCTCCGATCTATCCTGTACACATGCATGAACCCGGTAACGGGGGCTACGTGCTCGATGCGCAGGGACAAAAAGTATATGATTTCGGTAACGAAGGCGGATTCGCCAGACCTTACAATACCGGTCGTCATACCATTGCTGAACACCTTTGGAACAAAGAGAATGAAGTTCGCGATGTTATTTCAGCAAGGGCATATGCCGACGTGATCTTCACACCCTGGTTGAAATTCACAACCAATATCAGTACCGACATCACCAATGTGGATGGTATTTCATACCAGAACCCACTCGTGGGTGATGGTTACCCTTCCGGAAGGCTTAGCCGGGAGTCGAGCAAAGTCTCCAGCTACACTTTCAACCAACTGATCAATTTCAATAAAAAGTTTGGCTTACATACTATCGACGCCCTTGTGGGTCATGAAAATTATGGTTATGAATCAGCTGGCATCGACGGTATGAGAATCGGCCAGGCCTTTGATAACCTTTATGTTTATGATAACTTTGGTACGATCAACTCATTGAGCTCTACGATCAGCGAGGCGCGCACGGAAGGTTTCCTGTCACGTGTTAACTATGATTTTGACGGTAAATACCTGGTATCGGGATCTCTCCGCAGAGATGGCAATTCAAAATTTCCAAAGCACCTTCGTTGGGAAAACTTCTGGTCTATCGGTGCTGCATGGCGTATTGATAAGGAGAGCTTCTTTAATATCAGCTGGATCGACCAGTTGAAACTCCGTGCATCTTATGGTTATACCGGTAACGCCAATGGCCTGGTTTCATATCCATACCAGTCTGGATATGAAATCGGTTACGATGATGACACCAGACCCGGTGTAATCATTGGTTCACTGGGAAGCCCCGAACTGACATGGGAAACACAAAAGCCACTTGACCTGGGCCTGGACTTCTCTTTATTCAGAGGCAGGATATCAGGTACACTTGGTTATTTCGACAGGCGCAGCAGTGGTCTGATATTCGATGTACCACAACCTTTCCAAAACGGTGGTACCAATGCCGGACCATTTGAAATTAGCCAAAACATCGGTGGTATGTCTAATAAAGGGGTGGAAGTTCAGGTTTCAGGTGTAATCGTTCGTGGAAGAGAAGTGAACTGGACCATGACGCTGAACGCAACATCATATAAGAACAAGATCACCAAGATGCCTGAAGTGCCCCGCACCATCACCAGCTCACCTTTCAGACGTGAAGAAGGTAAATCTGTTTATGAGTTCTTTACCCGCAACTACTACGGTGTAGATCCTAACACAGGCCAGGCCCTGTACCTCGGCGTGAATGCGTGGAATCCTGCAACCTCCATGGAGATTTCCAATGGTAAAGGTGGAATGGACACAGTGACGATCGATCACAACAACGCGAAACAGGATTATGTTGGAAAATCTGCATTACCGGATGTTTATGGAAGCCTGATGAACACGATCAGCTATAAAGGATTTGAGTTGAACATGGTATTGACTTACCAGCTCGGAGGTTATGTATACGATGGAGTATATGCAACCCTGATGTCTACAGCAACAGCAGGTGGTACTTACCATACAGATATCTTTAAACGTTGGCAAAAACCAGGCGATGTAACAAACGTGCCAAGACTTGACAATACAAGGACTGCGCAATATGGCGCGGCTTCTACTCGCTGGCTCACTGATGCTACTTATTTAAGCATTAACAATATCAGCCTCGCTTACAACCTGCCCAAAGAAGTGATCTCAAGGATTGGTGCTTCAGGTGTTCGTGTTTTTGTAAGCGCGGAGAATGTTCATTTCTTTACAAAACGTAAAGGCATGAACGTAAACGGAAGCTTTGGTGGCACCACAGGTGATACTTATGATGCTGCTCGTGTACTCAATGCTGGTATTAGTCTAAACTTCTAAAACAAACAATGATGAGAACCTTTTTGAAAAATAAATTATGGGCCTTTTTAGCAGGTGCATTATTGATGGGCACCGGCTGTAAAAAAGACTACCTGGAGCTTGTTCCACCGGACGTACTTACACCATCTACCGCATTCGCCACAACCAAAAATGCGATGGCCACTGTGAATGGTATGCACCGTCTTTTATATGTACAATGGTATGCCAACCAGGCTACCGGTGGAGTAAGTGGAAACTATCTTTATACCGAAGTACTTGGTGAAGATTTTGTTATGACCGCTAATGCCAATGGCTGGTTCATAAGTGAATACCGCTGGTTGCAACACCGCAATGAAACCAGCACGATGCTGCGTTTTAATTACGGTTTCTTTTATTCTTTTATCGGTAATGCCAATATGATCATTGCCAATATCGATGGTGCAGAAGGAACTGAAGAAGAGAAGAAGCTGATAAAAGGCCAGGCCTATGCCTATCGCGCCTGGGCTTACTTCAACCTCGTGCAGCTTTTTGGTGAGCGTTATGATGCCAATGGCGCCAATAGCTCCCTGGGCATGTCGCTGGTGCTGGAGCCCCGTACGGGTGCCCTGCCACGCAGCACGGTTGCTGAGACTTACGCTCAGATCAACGCTGACCTGGACGAAGCACTTGCCTTGTTAGATGGCCTGGCACGTCCGGCAAAATCACACCTGAACACCAGCGTGGTTAAAGGACTTAAAGCACGTGTAGCGCTTACCCAGCAAAACTGGGCGCTTGCTGCACAGATGGCCAATGAAGCCCGCCAGGGTTACCCCCTGATGAGCCAGACAGAGTATATGGCCGGATTCAGTGATGTAGATAACCCTGAATGGATTTGGGGCTTCCATCATCGCGATGATCACCCTACCTATTTCTATTCATTCTATGCTTATCTCGGTGATTTCTCTTCAACCAATACAAGAGGTAACCCCAAGGCGATATTCTCTGTTTTATACGATAAGATTTCGCCTACAGATGTTCGCAAAAAATTGTGGGATCCTACAGGTACAGACGCGTCTTTCCCTCTTACTGCAGGAGGTACACGCAAACCTTATATGACGCGTAAGTTCCTGCTGGCCAACCCCGGCAATAGTAATGGCGACCTGGTGATGATGCGCTCTTCAGAAATGTACCTGATAGAAGCTGAAGCCCTGGCGCGACAGGCCGGGCGTGAAGATGATGCCCGTGCTGTGTTGTTTGAACTGGCAAATAAACGCGATAATGACTATACCTTATCAACCAATACAGGCCAGGCCCTGATCGATGAGATCCTGGTTCAACGTCGGGTTGAGCTTTGGGCAGAAGGTTTCCGCTTTTATGATCTGAAAAGGCTTAACCAGCCACTGGATCGTAATGGTGGTAACCACGACAATACACTGGCTCAAAAAATGACCGAGCCCGCTGGCACTAAAGAATGGGTATTCCTCATACCCCGCCTCGAGCTTGAATATACGCTGGGTATTGTAAAACAGAACCCGCTGTAAATTGAGTATTGAACGCATAAAAAAAATAGCCCGGTTGACCGGGCTATTTTTTTTAGTTTAACTGCTCTGGACTTAATCGACGGGGAACCACTGATCCCGATTGGGATTTGGATCCCGGTCCGGCGAATTCATCAACCCCCACTAACCTTTCGCGCAGCTCCTGGTGCCTTGCAATCGTCTTGTGAAGTCTTTCAGACATTTCCTTAAATGAGGTCAACGTTTCTTCATTTTTCCGTTGACGTCTAAGAAACCGGGCGAGGATGATCAACGCTGTTGCAGATATTGCCACAGCAGCTATCATAAGTGTGATAAATATGGTTGTCATAAAAAAATAATTTTAAACTGCTTAAAAAGTTCGATCCTTTGCCATTCCTTCACTATCACTATCGAATTCAGCACGAAATTACCCCGGTAAATCCCCCGCAACATTGATCGTATTTAAGAAATCACATTGATAAAAATCAATGTGCCGGCTATAGGCATTGAATATAGACCCTGCTATCAAGCCTTTACTTCAAAACAGTTTTTTAAAATTATTTTTTCCTTTTTGCAAGCTGGCTTTTCAATTTGTCCTCGACCTGGTCCAGCAAGGTGGGCCATTCAGAACCTGAGACAGAAGCAAAAACATCATTACCGGGGATACCCAGGCGTACGCTCACAGTACGACTGTCGGTAGTTTGGCTGGTAGCTTCCTTAAAATGAACATCCGCAAAGTTTATCTCAGAAATAAACCTGCTAAGTTTACTGATCATCTCCCGGATATGCTCTTTTACATTATCATCAATGGTTAAGTCTACAGTCTGGACATCCAGTTTGATTCCGTCGAGTTGTTCGGTGTAAATCATAATGCTGATTTTTAATGTTCAAAATAAGTTTAGCTTTTACTAATGTAACATTTTAGCCGACAGTTTTGTTTGTGCAGAACGCATGCATAAGTGTGAAAATCAGTGGCCGGAGACTTTTGGCCATCAATGTCGTCTTTAAAAGCAATGTGGCAGTCCTTCAACAAAGAAAATGACTGCCACGAAGGAGGTCCCTAGCGGATTCGAACCGCTGTAGAAGCTTTTGCAGAGCTTTGCCTAGCCACTCGGCCAAAGGACCATTTATTGTCGATTCCAGGTGCTGCCTGCTTAAACAGGGCAGCTGTTAACTGCTTTTTGAATCGCTTGCGAAAATAGGATATTTTTGATAATTGGCTGAATCCATTTACTTTAAAAATAGCATTATGAGCCGGATTGCAGAATCGGAACTGATCATCAACTCCCGCGGCGCAGTATACCACCTCGACCTCAGGCCTGAAGAGATCGCTGGCACCATTATCACCGTAGGTGACCCCGACCGCGTAAAGGAAGTCAGTAAATACTTTGACACCGTGGAAGTGAACCGCCAGCACCGGGAATTTGTCAGCCATACGGGGATGGTAGGTAAAAAACGACTGACCGTGTTGTCATCAGGTATTGGCCCTGATAATATTGATATCGTGATCAATGAACTCGACGCGCTGGCCAATATTGACCTCGAAACCCGGCAGATCAAGCCCAGCCTCACGGCAATAAATATTATACGTCTCGGCACTTCCGGTTCCTTGCAGGCTGATATACCCGTAGACAGCTTTGTAGCTTCTACTCATGGCCTAGGGATCGACAACCTGCTCAATTTTTATCGCCTGGAGCAAAATGATGAGGAACAACAATTACTCCAGTCCTTTGTTACCCATACACAAATGCATGGTCAGATGGGTTATCCTTACATCAGTAGTGCCGCGGCATCTTTGCTAAAACATTTTGTCGGAAATTTTCACCACGGCATCACCGTTACCTGCCCCGGATTTTATGGACCACAGGGCCGTATCCTCAGGCTTGGCATCCGGAATCCAAACCTGGTCAACAGCTTAACCGATTTTCGTTTTGGCCAGCATCGGATCACTAATTTTGAAATGGAAACATCGGCAATCTATGGACTTGGGAAATTATTGGGGCACAACTGCCTGGCACTAAATGCAATCGTTGCGAATCGTGTACAACAGGAATTTTCGAAAGATGGCAAAGCAGCAGTAGAGCGTTTGATCGTGAAGTTTATGGAGATATTTTCTGAGAGTTCGATGAGATAGCTAGTGGGGAGAGGCTAGTAGCAAGTGGGGAGTGGCAAGTTGGCTATTGGGGTATGACAATTGTCTTTCTTAAAAAGTTTGAATATGCTGACACTTTCGCATAAAACTTTGGATGTTTATAAAATTTCCCTGAGCCTTATTAGGGGGATTTATAAGGCCGCCGGTTTTTTTCCTAAGGAGGAACAATATATTTTGACATCTCAAATTAAAAGAGCGGCTATTTCTGTAGCAAGTAATAATGCGGAAGGTGCATCAAGAATATCAAGACCGGAGAAAAAACGTTTTTATGAAATTGTACGAAGTTCATTGGTAGAAATTGATACCCAGTTTGAAATTGCAACAATTTGAATTATTATAAAAAAGGGCAATTTGCGGAGCTTGAACAAAATTTAGAATCCACTTTTAAGATACTAAGTAAAATGATAGAAAATCTGAAGGAAATCAAGTAGCCCACTTGCCACTAACTACACCCTACTAGCAAATATGACTATACAATTCTATAAATACCAGGGCACCGGAAACGATTTCGTTATTGTCGATAATCGCGACAACCGCTATTCCCAGCTTCGCACCCACGAGATCCATGAATTGTGTGACCGGCGGAGAGGAATTGGTGCGGACGGATTCATGATGCTGAATCAGAAGCCAGGCTACGATTTTGAAATGAAATATTACAACTCCGATGGCCGCGAAGGAAGCATGTGTGGCAATGGAGGGCGCTGTATTGTTAAATTCGCATATCAGCTCGGGATTCACCGTAATGAGTATAAATTCCTGGCCGTGGACGGACCACACGAAGCCGAGATCGATATTGACGGCATCGTCTCGCTAAAGATGAAAGATGTGGATAAAGTGCAAAAACTCCGCGGTGATTTTGTACTCGATACCGGCTCGCCGCATTATGTAAAGCTTGTTAATGACGTAATGGAAACCGATGTCTATAATAAAGGTCGTGATATCCGTTATAGTAAAGACTACGAGCAGGAAGGGATCAATGTGAATTTTGTCGAACACGCGGGAGATGACAAAATCATTGTCCGCACCTATGAACGTGGTGTGGAAGACGAGACTTATTCCTGTGGTACCGGCGTCACGGCTGCCGCACTGGTTTGTTATCACAATGAAAATGGTTTCAATGATGTGGAAGTCAAAACGCTTGGAGGTAGTCTTACTATAGAATTTGATCGCAACGAGGATGGACGTTATAGCAATATTTGGTTGTGTGGCCCGGCGGAGAAGGTGTTTGAAGGGGTGATTGAAGTGTAATTGGTGATTAGGAATTTAGGATCCGGTTCCTATTGACACAACCTGTAAACAGGCTTATGATACAATATTTCAAAAATATCGACCAGAAAACGGTAGAGATCGACAAACCTGAATCAGGAACATGGGTGAACGTGCTGCCACCACTCAAACAGGAAGAGTTCAATGAACTCTCCGAACAGCTCGATATACCGCTCGACTTCCTGACCGACTCGCTGGATATTGATGAACGTAGCCGTTTTGAAAAGGAAGGGAATGTCCGTCTTATTGTGATCAAGACGCCTACAGAGAACAATTCTTTTAACGAGAGCGACGCTTATTATATCACGATCCCAATTTGTATCATACTCACCCACCACCATACCGTAACGGTTAATTCATTTGAGAATTCAACGATCAAAAAATTCCTCAACACTTTCCAAAACCGTGATTCAGACAAAAGAAATATGATCGTGCTGAAAGTGTTTGAAAAAATCGTTCAAAACTTTCTTGAGCACCTTAAGGAGATCAACCAACGAAGAAATATACTGGAGCAAAGACTTTATTCAGCAAACAAAAATGAACACTTGCTTCAATTGATGAGGATACAGAAAAGTCTCACCTATTTTGTTACTGCGCTTCGCTCCAATGAACTACTTCTCCTCAAACTGGAAAGAACGAATTTCCTGTCGCTGAGTGAAGATGAGAAGGAGTTCCTGGCCGACCTGGTTGTAGACAACTCGCAGGCACTCGAGATGGCCAACATCTACGCCAATATCCTGGGCAGTACCCTCGACGCTTTTGCGAGTATTATTGCCAACAACCAGAACGAGGTACTGAAACGGCTTTCGGTGATAACGATCGTACTCACTTTCCCTGTATTGATTGCAAGCATATTCGGGATGAATGTACCAAACGGGTTTGAAAGTTCGCCTTACGCCTTCTATATCGTCGTTTTTGTATCACTGATCATTTCTCTCATAATCGGCTGGCTGTTTCTACGCAAGAAAATATATTAGCATTATGTCGCATTTTAATATTCGCGTGTACGGGATACTGGTCGATGAAAACAAAAACGTACTGGTGAGTGATGAATATATCCGGGGACAGTATTATACTAAGTTTCCCGGTGGCGGGCTGGAATTTGGAGAAGGTACCCGCGATTGCCTGCGACGTGAATTTATGGAGGAATTGGGACTGGCGGTGGAAGTAGGCGATCATCTTTATACTACAGATTTCTTCCAACTATCAGCGTTTAACCCGGGTCACCAGATTATTTCCATTTACTATCTTACCAGGGCTCTTGAAGAAATAAAAGCGCCTCTTCGTGATAAAATCTTTGATTTCGATGAACAACAACTCGCCATCTACAGGGACACCGGCGAAACTGAAACCTTTCGCTTTGTAAGCTGGAATGATTTTTCGCCCGATAGCGTTACTTTACCAATTGACAAGGTTGTATCACAGATCCTGAAAGAGAGATTCTAGGTTTCTATTTTGCCGGGAAGACGGTGAGAAGGGAAGATTTGCACAGGGGCGTCAGACGGGACTTCCGAGGCTATTTCCTGGCTCCAGACTACCGACTACCGACTTCCGACTAGCAACTGTACTGCGCGTCAGACGCTATTTCACGACCCCTGACAGACGACTAACGACTCCCGGCCATTCCTCTCAACCTAACCATCTCTTCCTCCATCTGTTTCATTTGCTCCAGCAGGTGATGTATGGCTTCCAGACCTTCGATGTTTATATCCAGGTCGTAGTGCAATCGTACCCATTTCTCAAGACCAGGCAGCTGGTCCTCAGTAATAAAGATCTGTTCATCAATGGTCGTGATCTGGACCAGCCCTGACTCAGAGAGGGAATATAAAAATGACAACTCCACATTATGTGAAACGCAAAAATCATGTGCCGCTATCATTTCATATTTATCCATGATTTATTTTTTTTGCGACAGGCTTGATAGTTCCTTAAACAATTCTTTTTCCTTCTCACTAAGATTCGTTGGTATATTCACATGAAAGCTCACATAAAGATCACCAAACTGATTGGGTTCTTTGTATACCGGGAAACCTTTGTCTTTTAATCTTACTCTTTCCCCGTTCTGTGTACCTGCTGCAACTTTCAGTTTCACTTTACCGCTAAGTGTATCAACGATCACTTCCCCACCCAATACGGCAGTATAAAGGTCAATGTTCTTAGTGATGTAAAGATTGTCACCCACCCGTTTGAAATACGGGTCGTCCGCGATATTGAAAGTAATATAGAGATCACCGGCCGGACCACCATTCGCACCGGGACCACCATAACCTTTAAGCTTTATTACCTGTCCGTTTTCTACACCTGCCGGAATGGTGATACGGATCTTTTTGCCATTTACAGTTAGCGTTTGCTGGTGGGTAGTATAGGCATCCTTTAATTGCAGCTGCAACATGGCCTGGTGATCCTGCCCCCGAAACCTGGTCTGTCTTCTCCGGCTTCCGCCACCAAACAACGACTCAAAAAAATCTGAAAATCCTTCCTCATTCACATCACCATAAAACTCCTGCTGACCACTTCTTCTTTGCGATTGCCGGGCCTGTTCAAATTGCTCTGCATGCTGCCAGTCCTTACCATACTGGTCATACTTTTTCCTTTTCTCCGGATCGCTCAATACCTCGTTGGCCTCGTTGATCTGCTGAAATTTCTTATGTGCTTCCTTGTCATTGGGGTTGAGGTCAGGGTGTAGTTTGCGGGCAAGCTTGCGATAAGCCCTTTTGATATCTTCCTGCGACGCATTTTTATCAACTCCTAAGATCTGATAGTAGTCAACGAATTCCATATTCAATCCAGTTTTTTCACCCTGATATCCTTCCACCTCACTTTAATACCACCGCCGTCGTGTATTTGCAAAGCTATAAAACCTTTCCCCTTTCCGATCTTATCGTCTTTCAGGTTTATCATCTGGTGACCGTTCAGCCAGGTGGTGATCTCATCGTTAACCACCCTGATTTTTAATTTATTCCACTTGCCTGTTTTCAAATGTTTTTCGTCCTCAGGTTTAGGCTTGATCAGCCAGCCGCGGCCATAGGATTCATAAACCCCACCGGTATGATGTCCTTCGGGTGCAACTTCCACCTGCCATCCACTTATCTTTACACCTTCGATGGAAGAGCGAATAAACACACCACTGTTTCCATTGGCCTCTTGCCTGAATCGCAGGGTAAGTTCAAAATTTTTGTAAGCCTGGTTGGTGGACAAATATCCATAACCCTTATCGGGGCCGCTTTCACAAACCAGTTCCCCTTTTTTTACATACCATTTTTCTGTGCCATGAATCGTCCAGCCACTAAGGTCTTTTCCATTAAAAATTTTTTCCTGGGCAGGTAATAAAAATGCTGTGCAAACAGCCATGAAAAGAAATACAGTTTTTTTCACATGCAATAATTTGCAGGTAAGTTAGGAAAAATAAGCAAGTGGTGATCACGACGCAGTTACAAGCGTTTTAAACACTTTATGGGGTTGTTAATAGTTTGATCGAAGACCTGATATTGATGCAACCAATGGCAAACAATTATCGCCCAGGAATGTTATCAGATTCATGAGCCAGTTATTGAGATCGCAGATCGAACATATTGTACCTCTTACCGATGCCGAATTTGAGCTGGTAGTTTCCGCTTTTACCGAAAAGAAATTTCGCAGGCACCAGTTTATGGTTCAGGAAGAAAATTCTGTGCCGTACCTGTATTTTATAGTGCGCGGTTTAACCAAATCATTTGTTGTGGAAGATGATGGCCGTGAAGATATCCTCGATCTCAATATGGATAATAACTGGACAACGGATATGCAGGCTTTTCACCTGAAACAAAAGGCCACCATGAATATTTACTGTCTCGAAGATTGCGAAACACTCGCCATCGGCCAGGATAATTTGGAAAAGCTTTGTTCGCAGCTGGACAAGATGCAGTACTTCTTCAGAAGAAAGGCGATAGAACAAAACATTCATCTGCAAAGACGCATTCGGTGTTTTATCAGTAGCACTGCTGCCAATCGTTATCATGAACTGGTTACCAAAAATCCCGGACTGATACAGCGGGTTCCCAAAAAACTGATCGCTTCTTACCTTGGTGTTTCGCGCGAGACGCTGAGTCGCCTCCTATTGCAATAGTGTGATATTTGTCACATTTTTTTTGTGCGCTTTATCATTTTTCTTTTTGCCGAAGCTGCTGAGATTTGCCATGAAATATTAAATAAAATAAAGTCATGGAAAACAGAAATCTTGGTAACAGCGGATTGAAAGTACCCGTGTTAAGCCTGGGCACAGCCACTTTTGCAGGCAGCACTGAATTATTTCGTAAATGGGGACAAACAGATGTACCTGAAGCATCGCGAATGATAGACATCAGTCTCGAACACGGCCTAAATTTCTTCGACACGGCAAATGTGTATTCAACCGGCGGTGCCGAAACAGTGTTGGGTAAGGCATTGAAAGGCCGTCGGCACCAGGCACTAATTTCTACAAAAGCTACTTTCGCAATGGGCGAAGGCGCCAACGACAAGGGCTCATCGCGCTACCACCTGATGAAGTCGCTCGATGATAGTTTAAGAAGGCTGGAGACCGACTACGTGGATCTTTATTTTATGCACGGCTTCGACAGCGGCACACCAATCGAAGAAACCTTGTCAACGTTGGATATGATGGTAAAAAGCGGTAAAGTGCGATATATCGGCGCTTCCAATTTTACCGCCTGGCAATTGATGAAATCAGTTTCTGTTTCGGAAAAAAATGCCTGGGAGAAATATATTGTTTACCAGGGATATTATTCACTCGTGGGACGGGATTATGAACAGGAGCTGATGCCGCTAATGCAGGACCAGCGTGTAGGATTGATGGTATGGAGCCCGCTTGGCTGGGGAAGGCTTACAGGAAAAATAAAAAGAAATGGCATGATTGGCGAAGGCCGCATAAAGTCCGGCGGCGGCGAAGGTGGACCAACCATACCCGACGATTACCTGTACAATGTGATCGATTGCCTGGAAGAGATTGCGGGTGAAACCAGAAAGACAGTTCCGCAGCTTGCTATCAACTGGTTGCTGCACAACAAAACGGTTTCTAATATCGTGATCGGCGCCCGGAATGAAAAGCAATTGATAGAAAATATCGGTGCCACCGGCTGGCGCCTTTCGCAGGAACACATTGAAAAATTAAATGCGGTCAGCAATATCCCCCTCATTTACCCTCACTGGGTAGGAGACAGATAGGCTATAGGCCTATCCGGAAATATACGTTTTGTAAATTCCTTATTCAGTGACCACTTCACCCTCGAGATCATAATCATAGGCTTTTGTGATCCTGACATTCACGAATTCGCCCGGGGTTAATTTTTTTGAAGAGTGGATCACCACCTCGTTGTCTACTTCCACACTGTCGAATTCGGTGCGACCCAGGTAGCGGCCGGCTTCCTTTTTATCTACGAGTGTTTTGAATACTGTACCAAGTTTAGCCTGGTTTAGTTCGTAGGATATTTCCTGCTGCGTTTCCATGATATCCTGCGCTCTTCTCTCTTTTTCTTCCTGCGGAATATCGTCTGTCAAACCGAAGGCTGAAGTACCCTCCTCATGTGAATAAGTAAAAATGCCAACGCGGTCAAAGCGTTGCCGCTCGAGAAAACCTTTCAGCTCTTCCACATCATCCAGGGTCTCGCCGGGGAAGCCTGTAATCAGCGTAGTGCGCAGGCAAATGCCCGGCACACGTTCACGAATAGCAGCAGTAAGCTCCTCCATTTCCTCACGGGTGATCTGCCGCTTCATAGCCTTAAGCATATTGTTGGCCGCATGTTGCAGCGGCATGTCGAGGTAGTTACAGATATTGTGTCTTTCCCGCATGGCATCGAGTATTTCCAGTGGGAACTTAGACGGATAAGCATAGTGCAGGCGGATCCACTCCAGTCCCTTTATATCCGACAGGCGACGAAGAAGGTCGGGCAACATTCTTTTCTTATAAATATCCAGGCCGTAATAAGTAAGTTCCTGCGCAATTAACATAATTTCCTTTACGCCTTTTCTTACCAGTCCTTCTGCTTCTTTTACCAGTTCCTCCATCGGCTTGCTGATATGCTGTCCACGCATCAACGGTATGGCACAAAATGAACAGGTACGGTTGCAGCCTTCAGAAATTTTCATGTACGCGTAATGCTGCGGCGTAGCAAGGAGTCGTTCCCCTACCAGTTCTGTTTTATAATCCGCTTCAAATTTTTTCAAAATCAGCGGCAGCTCCATCGTACCGAAGTAAGCGTCCACTTCGGGAATTTCTGCTTCCAGGTTATTTCGATAGCGCTCGCTCAGGCAACCTGTCACATATACTTTATCGAGTTTACCTTTTCGTTTAAGTTCCACCTGGTCGAGGATGGTATTGATACTTTCTTCCTTGGCTTTGTCGATAAAACCACAGGTATTCACGACCACAATATTATGGTCGAGCTTATTATTTTCATGCACCACGTCAATTTCATTAGCCCTGAGTTGTCCGCTGAGCACTTCGCTGTCCACCATATTCTTGCTGCAACCCAGCGTAATGATATTGACTTTATCTTTCTTTAATGTCCTTGTTTTCATGATGGGTCTTTCCTTTCCAGGTTAAACAGGCTATCCACAAACTCGTGTTTATCAAAAACCAGCAGGTCTTCCATTTTTTCTCCCACTCCGATAAACTTGACAGGTATCCTGAATTGATTGGCGATGGCCAGCACTACGCCGCCTTTCGCGGTTCCGTCCAGTTTTGTAATCGCCAGTGCCGTCACATCCGTCGCTGCGGTAAAATGTTTAGCCTGCTCCACGGCATTCTGACCCGTACTGCCATCGAGTACCAGCATCACCTCATGTGGTGCGCCTGGTATCACTTTCTGGATCACCCTCTTAATCTTGTTAAGTTCATCCATCAGGTGCGCTTTGTTGTGCAAACGTCCTGCGGTATCGATCAGGACCACATCCGACTGACGTGCTACCGCGCTTTGCACAGTATCAAATGCGACGGCTGCCGGATCGCTACCCATGTCCTGCTTGATGATCGGCACTCCTGCCCTTTCGCTCCAGATCGTCAGCTGGTCTACCGCTGCAGCCCTGAAGGTATCAGCAGCTCCGAGCAACACGCTTTTACCGGCTTTTTGAAAATTATGGGCCAGTTTACCAATCGTAGTGGTCTTACCAACACCGTTGACGCCAACCACCAGTATGATATAGGGTTTTGAGGGGAGTTCAGAATCAAAAGCATAATTATTGGAATGGGGTGCGTCGACGAGGATGGCTTCGATCTCTTCCTGCAACATTTTATTCAGCTCCCCGGTATTGAGGTATTTGTCTTTGGAAACTCTTTTCTCAATTCGATCTATGATCTTCACCGTTGTCTCCACGCCTACGTCTGCGCTGACCAATGCCTCTTCCAGGTTGTCAAGCACTTCTTCATCTACAACACTTTTTCCGGCGATAGCCTTGGTGATCTTTGATAAAAATCCTTCCTTGGTTTTTTGCAAACCCTGGTCGAGCGATTCCTTCTCTTTTTTACCAAACAGCTTATTAAAAAACCCCATTCTTTTCTTATTAAGATATTTAATAGAATTTAAATCTACGCAAACTGGCTTACAGTACTGACGGATCTTACTTTATACAGACAACTTGCACCCTGCTTAAAGAACGAAAAGGAAAACGGGAATCCCTTCCCTTCCCCCGGCATCTCATAAACCTTTTTTTCAAAATGAAAAAAGCTGTCGCGCCCGGGGCATGACAGCTATATCATTATTTCCCTCAGCGGGAACAGGCTTCTTATTTTTGTGCCAGGAAATCCTTCACCTTATCCTTGTGAACGATCTGCTCCTTAAAGGTGTAAGCGCCTGTTTTCGGGCTGCGTACAGCTTTGATCACTTTTGTATAGTTCTTCGATTCTGCTGCCAGCTTCGGGTCTTTCTTCTGGGCGGTTTTAGCTGCTTTTGCCATAATATAAATTTGAAAATGTGGAAATATGGAAATGTGGAAATTTGATGTGCTTCATTTTCACATTCTGCACACCTTCACATTTTCACATTATTATTTGATTTCTTTATGCACCGTCATCTTCTTCAGGATAGGGTTGAACTTTTTCAACTCCAGCCTTTCCGGGTTGTTCTTTTTGTTTTTTACCGTGATATAACGGCTGGTACCTGGCTGACCACTTGTTTTGTGCTCAGTGCATTCCATAATAACCTGTACACGGTTGCCTTTTTTTGCCATAGTATAAATTTGAAAATGTGGAAATGTGGAAATGTGTGAATTGATGTGCTTCATTTCCATATCTGCACATCTTCACATTTTCACATTTGACTTATATTTTTTCTCCGTTCGCTCTCAATTGTTTTACAACGCTGTAAAGACCATTCTTATTGATGGTGCGGATAGCGTCAGTCGATAACTTCAGGGTGATCCATTTATCTTCCTCAACGAGGTAAAATCTTTTCTTCTGCAAATTGGGCAGAAAACGCCTTTTGCTTTTGATATTCGAGTGAGAAACTTTGTGTCCCCCGATTGGAGTTTTACCTGTAACCTGACATACTCTTGCCATAACGATCGAAATTTAGGACGGCAAAGGTAGGGATATCTGGTTAATTCTAAGAAGGATAAATGAGTTTTTTTCCAAATTTCGAGGAATCTCTCCCCCTTTAGCCGCAAATATGCTTTATTTGTTTTGGAAATGGAGGCAAAGTCGGTTTCAAAAATGGATCTTTCCTGTCGATGAACCGAATTTGGCTTGATTATCAAATACATACCCGACAACCTCATGAAATTTCGTCTTACAGCCCTGGCAGTTTTTATTTTTTCTCTTTGCACAGCCCAGACCAGGGTCACAGTTCTGTCTTATAATATCTATCATGGCGAACTGGCATATGAACCCGGGAGACCTAACCTCGACTCCGTTGCAGCACTGATCAATCAGTACAAGCCCGATTTTGTAGCCCTCCAGGAAGTGGATAGCGCTACTGGTCGCTCGGCCCGTATTTATGGTGAAAGAATCGATTATGTTAAGGAATTGGCCGCGAGAACCGGCATGCTGGGATATTTCGGGAAGGCCATGGATTATGACAGTGGCGGATATGGTGAAGCCCTTCTTTCACGTCGGCCACTAAGTACTGAGGTTGCCATCCTGCCCAGCCCCGCCGGTGGCGAACCACGTGCACTGATCTTTGCCAATACCCGGCTGGCCAACGGGCAAAATATCATCATCGGTGGCACTCATCTCTGTCACCAGTTTGAGGATAACAGGCTGGCGCAGGTAAAATATATCGACAGCACATACAGGAGCCTGCTTGTTCCCTCTCTACTTTGTGGTGATCTTAATTTCGAAAGCAGCTCTGCCGCCTATGAAATTTTAAGTAAATACTGGAAGGATGCCGGCGCTGTAGCAAGGAAAGTTCCGCCTCCCACTTACAGTACAAAAGATCCCACCAAACGTATCGACTACGTATTTTACACGAAGCGGGGCAACTGGAGGATCGTAAGAGCAGAGACATTTCCTGTAAGTTACTCCGACCATCTGCCGATCCTGTTTACCTTTGAACTTACGTTAAATGAATAAGCATTCGCCATCACCAGGTGAACTTCAGGTTTTTGCCCAATTCCTCCATTTCAAGTAGCTTCGCAACTCATTTTCTCACAATCAACAACTTCAAAAACAGATCATATGGCATACGATGTAGTGGTGATCGGTAGCGGCCCTGGTGGTTATGTGGCAGCAATCCGTGCATCCCAATTAGGATTTAAGACAGCGATCATTGAAAAGGAAAGCCTGGGTGGTATCTGCCTCAACTGGGGATGTATCCCTACCAAGGCCTTATTGAAAAGCGCCCAGGTGTATGAAGACATAAAACATGCAAAAGATTTTGGACTGGAAGCTACCGGATCTGTAAACTTTGAAGCGGTGATCAAACGCAGCCGCGGTGTTGCCGACAAGATGAGCAAAGGCGTTCAATTCCTGATGCGTAAAAACAAGATCGATGTGGTCATGGGATTTGGTAAGATCGCAGGGAAAGGGAAAGTGGAAGTGACCGGCGCGGATGGAAAGAAACAAACCGTGGAAGCCAAACATATTATCATTGCTACGGGTGGAAGAAGCCGTGAACTCCCCGCCTTAAAACAGGATGGTAAAAAGATCATCGGCTACCGCGAAGCAATGAACCTCCCAAGTCAGCCAAAATCGATGATCGTAGTGGGTAGTGGCGCCATTGGTGTGGAGTTTGGTTATTTCTACAATAGCATGGGAACAAAAGTTACCATCGTCGAATTCTTACCGAGGATCGTACCAGTAGAAGATGAAGATATATCGAAAGAGCTCGATAAAAATCTTAAGAAACAAGGTATCGAGATAATGACCAGCAGCGAAGTGACTTCAGTAGACACCTCGGGTAATGGCGTTAAAGCAAAAGTAAAAACAGCATCCGGAGAAGTAACACTTGAAGCAGATATCCTGCTCAGCGCGGTTGGTGTGTCGGCTAATATTGAAGGTATAGGCCTGGAAGAGCAGGGCATAAAAGCAGATAAGGGACGGATACTTGTTGACAAGTATTACCAGACAAATGTTCCCGGCATTTATGCCATTGGTGATTGCGTGCCCGGACAGGCCCTGGCGCATGTTGCCAGTAAGGAAGCCATCATATGCGTGGAAGCGATCGGTTACGCTGAAAAGAAATACAATCACCAGCCCGAAGGCCTGGATTATAATAATGTACCGGGCTGTACTTATTGCTATCCTGAAGTTGCATCAGTGGGCTTCACAGAAAAACAGGCTCGCGACGCCGGTTACGAAGTGAAGGTTGGCAAGTTTCCTCTCTCCGCTTCCGGTAAAGCATCAGCGGCAGGGCACGGTGAGGGCTTTGTAAAGGTTATCTTCGATGCGAAATACGGCGAATGGCTGGGTACTCACATGATCGGCTACAATGTTACCGAGATCATCATTGAGACCGTTGTTGCCCGTAAGCTGGAGACTACGCACCACGAAGTGTTGAACAGCATTCACCCCCACCCCACCATCAGCGAAAGCGTTAAAGATGCGATCGAGGTGGCTTATGGCGAAGCAATACATCTATAATAAGACTAGTGTTAAGTCAACCATAGTTTGAGGGTTTCTCTTATTTTAGCCGCGAGCCGCGAGCTGTGAGCCGTGAGCCGCGAGCTGTGAGCCGTGAGCCAGAGCCTCAAGGCCTCGAGTTTCGTTGGTCAAACGATCGAGCTACTAGCTCATCGCTCGTAGCTCGAAGCTAGTAGCTCGTCACTCGAAGCTCGTAGCTTTTTGAAGCAGCTGCGAGCCGCGAGCCATGAGGCTCAAAGCCTCAAGGTTCGCGGTCAAACGATCGGTCTCGAAGCTCATCGCTCATCGCTCATCGCTCGTAGCTCGCAGCTTTTACAGCTATACAAGCTAAAGAGCTTTCACAGCCATCACAGTACGTCGCTGGTTACCCTGCAACACAGCGATGAAATACACACCGGCTCTCAATTGTGCGCCCACCTGTAATGTTGTGTTTGCATTTACTTTCTCGTACCGCTCACGGACAACGCCAAGAATATCAGTCACGATCACTGTCGATGGCCCCCCTGCTTTGCTGCTGATCATTAGATTGAAATGGTTACTGCTTGGGTTGGGCGAAATTTTAATTTCCAGCTTTTCATTGCCCTGATTTAATGCAGCCAGCGGAACTAGCGACCTGATCGTTCTGATCAGGCGTGTTATGGGTTTATTATCATCGTCGTCATCTTCATCACCATCATCATGCTCGTCATGTTGCGAATGATCATCTTTCTTCTTACAATGGATGTTTTTCCGCGAGCTATGTTTCCCGGTATAATCTTTTTTACCGTTACCAGTAGCACCAGGTACCAGGTAAGCTGTAAAGTTTTCAGGTGTTCCTACATGATTACCGTTGTGATGCGGACCTCCTTTTTTATCACCGGCAGATTTCACATCCAGGTTGTCATGGGTGCCTAGTTGCGTATAAGTTGCAGCTGCCCATCTCCAACTTATTTCAACGCCTTTGCTGATACTTATATCGGAAGTCCATTTGACATTTTTGATATGGCCAGGCAAATTAGATGGCACCTTATATGCCAAACCTCCCATGAAAACATCTTTGTCAAAATCGATTGGCGCGACAATTTCCCAACGATTATTTACAAATCTCGCGCCTGCCTCCTGCACATCTTTATCGAACCTTATATATGAATCAGGCACTCTTAATTTATAGTCGCGCCCATTGGCCTTAAAGCTGATCCAGCTATTAGAAACATGAATAACCACGGGCGATTTGTCTTTTTTCTTATCGTGTTTTTTAAGTTTTAAAGAACTATTAAACCAGATAAACCGACCCGCTTTTATCGTGTGATGATTGAACTTCGCGGTTATGGAACTATTGACCCCGCAATCCGACGCGGGGCTGACGGTAACGACGAGAGATTGAGTTTGACTACATCCATTCGCAATAAGTGCATATACGTACACTACATCGATCGCGGCATTGGTCGTGTTGATCAATTTTTCGCTAATACCGCCGGTTCCAGAAGTTGCGGGGTTGCTGATGCCTGCAACAGCAGCACGACTCCATGTAAATACTGTGCCGGCCACAGTGCTCGTCGGCGTATAGTTAAACACCACTGCGCTATTGGTTGATACTTGTACTGGTCCTGAAAGTGCAGGCAGTGCGTTTACCGAAAGTGTTGCGATGGCAGATTCAACCTGGGCTTCTGTATTGCTCCATACAGCACGATACTGTTTGCTATGGTCATTTACTACTGCAACAAAACTTAATACACTATCGGTGGCACCGGTTATATCAGTCCAGTTCAGGCTATCAGTGGATGATTGCCATTGAACGGCAGGAGCTGGTTGACCATGTGCCGTGGACTTGAACATCACAGTATCGCCGGCACAGACAGCCTGATCGGATGGCTGGGTGATCAAAACGGGCGCTGCGTTGTCACTCTCTCTTGTGTACACAACATCAACCCAGTAATTATTGGTCTGGGAAGCATTGGTTGGGAAAGAGGGTGAGGATGTATAGGCGTAAATACCATTGGGACCGTCTTCGCCATTGGCCAGTGCACGCAATGGACCATTTATCGTTGCTTCGGTAAAGAAAGGATTGGTAGCGGCATAGTCGCCGTTTGAATTATGATAAGAAACGAGATAGGTTACGCCAGCAGAAATAGCAATAGGAGTACTTAATTCCATTTGCTGCCAGCCTGAAGAAGTCTCGTTTGTAAAAACTACTCTTCCCAACAAGGTGCCGCTATTTGTCCAAAGGCTGCCTGTGTTGGTGCCCGAAGCTCCTTCTCCTTTATAAAAACGGATAGCTGTAATAAATCCATCCTGCGAAGCCTGAAATTTAACGCCAAGCTCGATGCCGCCCTGACCATCGTTATTCCAGGGCTTAGCAGGCGTGTCGGTTGAAGTAAAGATGGTGCAGGGACATACGGCAGGTCCAATAATAATGGTTGTTCCCGGGCCTGGTATTTCTTTGTTCCCACTATCATCAAATGCACGGGTCTTGATAGTCGCCGATCCTTCTATCGATGGTGTCCAGGTAAAACTCCAGTTTACACCTGCGTCCATCTTATCCAATTCGGCCTGGCTCCAGGTGGCGCCGCCATCCGTGGAAACTTCCACTCCTGCCACCACACCACCGGCATCTGTGGCTGTACCAGTGATGGTAACGGTGGTACTCGCGGGTGTTGTGCTCCCATTGGCAGGAAATACTATCACAGACGTTGGTGCGCTGGCATCAGCCGATATTGTAGCTGGAGTCAACCCGCCCTGCAGGGTTGCTGGTTGTACACCCATATCTGCAAAAAGGTTGACTGTGGCCTGTTGCATATCGCTACTCACGACTGTAGAACCCCCAAAATGTTCCCCATCAAGGCCCCATGACCATTGCACAGTGCCAGCGCCGAAAACCCATGCGCCACTACTATGCCGGTATAATGATAACTTATGATTAAGATTATTGACTACCGTACTCGACATAGTGATCCTTGCTTCGGGGTAAAACTCATTGTATTGTTCATAATCCCACTCAAATCCCAGGGTGTTTGGCGCAAGCGTTGCCACCTGTCCATCTGCAAGGCTTGCTACACCTGTATTGCGCCAGAACCTTAACTTCTTATACTTCGATGGAACCTGTATGGCAGCATCTGTTTCAGTCCAGCTGATCTGTCCCACTAATGCATTTTCAGGTTTGCCGGCGTCGTAGTCGGCTCCAGTTCTCCAAAGGCCGGTCCATTCGCTGCTGGAAACATCACACTTAGTCCCACAAACCCTTTCGCCCACTGAGCCATCACCCATCAAACCTTCTTTGTAACAAACAAGGGTGCGGTGTTCGCCATCGCCCAGGTTTTCCCACCGGGTTTTCCAGTAAACCTCATTACCTGTAAAGAATGCGAGATGAATCCCGGCATTCAATGCCATTTCAATGTTTTCACGCTGCTCTTTCGACCAGTACTCATCGTGACCAACGCTAAGGAAGACTTTATGATTTAGTAACAGTGAAGGTTTTGTTGCAATGTCATTGGAAGCTGCATAACTCACGTCATAGCCATTTCTTTCCAGCCAGCGGATCATGGGATACACGGCATTCATATACCAGTCGGCTTCTTTGCCCTCGGCATTAAACATTGTATTGTATGGGAAGAAGGGCCTGTTGTAGCTCACTTTAACAGCATGTCCGCTGGGAAAAGCAGTGGTGCCGTCATAAAGCGAGTTGCCACCGTAGCCATTATAAGCCTGCCATGTGGCATCGGGAACCTGTAGATAAAGATCTGCGTCACCGGCGTCATCGCGAACGACAAAAACGATATGGTTGCTGCCGCCCCCATTCCTTTCCATTTTTGCGACGTAGAAACCTGAAACTGCCGTTGCTGGTATGCTCCAGTTTGCAGAAACCGACCAGTTGTCACAGTCCAGCAGACCGGTCACGGGATCAAAATTACCGGCGGGTTGTGCGGTACCGGGGACTGTGCCCAGGTCGGCCACAAGTCTTGCGCCATTTCCACCATAATAGCCCAGGCGGTAAATTTTCAATGTAAAAGACGCGCCGGCTTCGGAGCTGATTTTAAAACTTGCTGTCTCGCCCTTGTTTAGACTCATCTTTGTGCTAAAACCCGCGACCCGGCTATCGCGAAAATCAGGCACTCCCCATTCCGATATTGGATTACCCGGCTGGGTATTCTCTGTTACAATCGGATTTTGGGAAAATGTGAAAAGAAACAATAAGCACGAACACGTCAATAACACCAGCGATTTGCTGTGAGGGTAGAATTTACTTGCCATACTAACATTTTTTTTGTTAATGGCTTTAGCAGAGGATACTTCGTAATGCAGACTTTTAGAAGATATTCAATTCGTACCCTAGAGATGGTATTGGAGATGGCTATATTAAAATTAAGGAAAATTATACAAAGTCTTTAAGTTTTCCTTTTCCCGTGAATGTCAGTATTAAGCACCGTATTATTGGTGCCAGGCAGGGCGGGATATAATGTGGGATCCAAAAAACAAAAAAAGAGCATACAAGAGAAACACAGTCATGCTGTCTCCTGTATGCTCCATTAATATAATACAAGCCTAATAGGCTTTGATGACCTTTACTACTTTTCGTTCATTACCCTGGATCACTTCCACGATATATGTTCCATTTCGCCATTTCTGACCCATGCGGGTAAGCTGACCCGGGAATAACTTGTCATGTCTCTCAAGAAGTTGTCCGAAGATATCAAACACACGTACGGAGACAGGTTCCCTGGGATTTCCCCTGATGACTATATTGAACAGATCCCTGGCAGGATTGGGCATCACATTCACATCAAGACTGCCTGTCCGGAAAGTCTCTGCAAGCGAAACAGGCAATTGTCGCGTCAACAGGGGTTGTGCTATTTCAGGCGATCTTAGGTTCGATACAGGCGTGCACTCAATATTGCTGGTACCGCTATAATTACCTGTATAATTGGTACCACCCGTTCCTTTGGCACCACTTACCAGGAAGGTCTTGAAGTTTTGTGGTGCTCCAGCTTTGTCGTTGTTCAGATACGGGTTTTGCAATAATCCACCCAGTGGTTTAATCTGAAGTGCGCTGTGATCACCAAAACTTGTATAAACTGCCGCAGCCCATTTCCAGGAGATGGCCACACCGGTTTTATTTACTCCAATATCGGCTGTCCAGGTGATATTGCTGATATTGCCAGGGAAGTTGACGGGAACCTGGTATGCGAGCCCGGTCATGAACACATAATTGGTATAACCTCTCGGCACTGTAGTGACCCAGGTATTGTTTGCAAATTGTGTAGTGGCTGACAATACCAGCGACTCATATTTCACCTGCGCGTCGGGTACATTTAACGTGTACTGCTGGTTATTGGCTGTAAAGCTGATCCTGCTATTTGTAATGTAAAAAGTGACGTCACCTGTTATACCTGTGAAGCTACCGCGGTCGAGCACACTATTAAACCATATATATCTTCCGGCTGGTATCGCAGTATTGTTAAAGTTGGTCGTAATAGATCCATTCATTGTGCAGGTAATATCCAGTATAGGTAATACGGTGACCACCACATCCTGTGTATTGACGCAGTCCCCGGCCGTCATTGTGTACACATAAGTAACATTGACCGGCGTAGTTCCTGTATTGATAAGCGTTTCTGATATATTGCCTGTACCGTTGGCAGCACTATTACTAATGCCCGCTACGGCGGCGCGGCTCCATGTAAATGTGGTACCAACCGTTGCACTCTGCGGTGTGTAGTTAAATAAGGTTCCGCTATTTACTGTTTCGGCGAGACTGCCTGATAATTGAGGTACAGGTTTCGGCGCCGCGGTACCACTTCCAGCTGCACTGTTACACCCATTGATCGTTTGTGTAACAGTGTAGACACCGGGGTTATTTACAATAATTGAAGTGGTGGTAGCACCTGTACTCCATAATAAAGTCCCGGTAAAGTTCGACGCGGTCAACAAGGAGTTACCGCAATTATTGACAACATCAACTGATGGTGTGGGTACAGAAGCGGGATTGGGCTGAGCAACACCTGCACCAGCATTACTGGTACAGCCATTTACAGTTTGTGTTACGGTATATGTGCCCGCAGCAGTTACTGCAATAGAAGATGTAGTCGCACCATTGCTCCAAAGTAATGATCCCGTAAACCCGTTAGCCGTCAATACGGAATTACCACAATTATCAACCACAGAGACAGCAGGTGCTGCCGGTATCGTTTTAGGATTAGCCAGCGAAATGGCCGGCGCACTTGCGCAACCATTTATGGTTTGAGTTACGGTGTATGTTCCTGCAGCCAATACCGTGATCTGCCAGGTGGTATCACCGGTGCTCCACAGTAATGAACCGGTATATTCAGATGCTGTCAGGATCGAATAACCACAACTATCCTGCACCGTAACAACAGGTGTCGTCACAGACGAATTCAATGGAGCCGCTACCCCACTGCCTGAAACACTGGTACAACCATTCACTGTTTGCGTTACGGTATAAGTACCGGCGGTGGTCACCGTGATAGATGAGGTTGTGGCACCATTACTCCACAACAATGAACCTGTAAAGTTCGACGCAGTCAATACTGAATTTCCACAATTGTTGACTACCTCTACGGACGGCGCGGAAGGTATTGGTTTGGGTGTGGCAATACCACTACCTTCTGAACTTGTACAACCATTTACAGTTTGCGTTACTGTATAAGTACCGGGTGTAGTAACGTTAATAGAAGGAGTGGTAGCGCCGTTACTCCACAATAATGATCCGCTGAAATTCGAAGCAGTTAAAACTGAATTAGTACAATTATCCGTGACCGTAACGGTAGGTGCAACCGGGATAGCCTTTGGTGCAGCTGTCGCAATTCCCGCGGCGCTTGAACAGCCATTTACTGTCTGGGTTACTGAATACGAACCGCTGGTTGTAACAGTAATGGAAGCTGTGACTGCACCGGTACTCCATAACAAGCTGCCGGTATACCCTGAAGCCGACAAAACAGAACTGCCACAACTATCAACAACGGTAACAACCGGAGTTGGCACAACGGAAGTATTTGGCGCTGCTACACCAGTTCCATTTGCACTGGTGCATCCATTCACTGTTTGAGTAACAGTATAGGTTCCTGCTGCAGTCACTGTAATTGATGAAGTGGTTGCTCCATTACTCCACAAAAGTGTACCGGTATATCCCGATGCGGTGAGTACTGAATTGCCACAATTATTAACGACGGTAACAGTAGGTGCAGCGGGTATTGCGTTTACAGTAAGTATCGCAGGGTTTGAATTCACTGAACCTGCAGTATTGGTCCAAACGGCACGATATTGCCGATTGTTTAAAGCTGCTGTAGCAGTCAGACTCAGTGTGCCGGTTGTGGCACCTGTAATATTTGTCCAGGTATTTCCATTGCTGCTTTCCTGCCATTGCACGGTTGGTGTAGGCGTTCCGCTTGCTGTTGAAATAAAGCTTACCTGGCCGCCATTACACAATGATTGTGAATTTGGCTGTAGTGTCACTACCGGCGCTGTTCCCGCGACGGCTGGTACAAATACGACATCTGCCCAATAGTTGCTCGACTGGTATCCATTATTAGGGAAAACAGCGGTGGCTGAATAGCGGTACAGTCCATTGGGTCCGCTTTCTCCATTGGCAAGGCCACGCAAGGGGCCATTAACAACCGCCTGGGTATAGTAATTTACGGTAGCTGCAAAATCACCTGATGGACTATGATACGACGCGACATAGTTGACACCTGCGGTAATCTGAACTGGTGTGCTAAACAGCGCAGTTTGCCAACCTGAAGCCGTTTCATTGGTAAATGTTGCCTGCGCCAGCAATGTACCCGTATTGGTCCACAATTGCCCTGTATGCGTACCCGTAGTGCCAGCGCCTTTGTAATATCTTACACCGGTGATCATACCATTCTGTGATGATCTGAATCTTACACCAAGGGCGATACCCACTCCGTCATTACTACGCGGGCTGGAAGGCACTGCTTCTTGTGGTAATATGTGCAAAGCTGTACCTCCGCCACCTCCCTCAGTAGTAAATGACCATACAAAGTTGCTGGCAAGTGCATTACCAGCCAGGTCTTTCACTCCCGATGCACCACCTGTAATGGTAGCGGTATACATTGTCGAGACAGCTAATGCTGTTGAAGGAATTAACGTGATCTGGTTTGCCGCTGCGCTCACGGAGGCAGACACCAGGGTATTACCAGGGCCGCGAAGCTGGAAGGTTGTACCAGTAACAGTTGACGGATTGATTGCTTCACTGAAATTGGCTACCACTGTTGTTCCCGTGCTTATCCCGGTAGCTCCGCTTGTTGGCGAAACTGATGTTACGGTTGGTGCGATCACATCAGCTGCTGCTGTTGTAAACGACCACACATAATTGCTTGCAAGTGCATTGCCCGCCAGGTCCTTTACACCAGAAGCACCACCAGTGATAGTCGCTGTATAATTTGTAGAGCCCGCGAGTGCAGCAGATGGCGTTAATGTTATTTGATTAGCACTTGCACTAAGAGTAGCGGTCACCAGTGTGTTGCCTGGTCCCCGTAGTTGGAAGGTAGTTGCTGTTACCGTTGATGGATCGATTGCTTCGCTAAAGTTTGCTACTACAGTAGTAGACGCACTGACGCCTGTTGCAGCATTTAATGGCGCAACCGAAACCACGGTTGGTGCGATCACATCAGCTGCTGCTGTTGTAAATGACCAGACGA
>JAFAEM010000050.1 GCA_023424015.1 Bacteroidota bacterium
GGATTGCACGGATCACACGGATAACTGCCTGCGGCAGGTGATTGGCCACGAATTGCACGAATCACACGAATGGGGCCACGGATTGCACGGATCACACGGATAACTGCCTGCGGCAGGGGATTGGCCACGAATTGCACGAATCACACGAATGGGGCCACGGATTACACGGATTTGCACAGATTGAATTTAGGGAGTCAATATTTACTGAAAGGTATTTTCGACTCGAGGACCTGATTCCAAATTCCGAATCCCCCAATACCCATAGAAAAACACTATTCAATAATCGGCTTTTCCTTCCCTTTATTTTTCTCCGATTTCTCCTGTAGTCTTTTCTCATCTTTATTGCCTTTGTTATCAAGTATGGGATCGCCCATGGGGGGATTGCCGATATAGGGATCAACGCCCCTCATATCCACTTTGAAGTCGAAAGCTTTGTCGACATGCACCCATTTTCCATTTTCCCATTTGAACGCTTCATTATCTCCATCGGGAACAAGGGTCCATTTATTCTCCGGTTCATTTGTCTCCGACACCAGGTGATCAACGAGAATCATATCCAGTTCGTCGAGATAATTCAACAGTACCCGTGCATCCTTTTTATATTCCAGGCTAAAGCGGAACTGTGGTTTTTTAGGAATGCTGTCTTTTTCAAAACTAAAAAACGGCCCGCCAAACAGCGGCTCATTCTTTTCATTGAAATGAAGCACTTCGATCCATTTTTTTGTCGTGCGGATGGTATTGTGATCGATACCAAAAAGCGTGTAATATTTTTTTCCCCTATGCTCGGTCTGTACAATATTATAATAGATCGCACCGATCCAGTTGTTTCTATTGCGTACCGAATCCATCGCGTTCATCGTAAACTCAGAATCATCGCGCAGCGGGATCAGTTTCAGTGAACCATCGCGTGTGCGCATCTGGATCGCGCCTTTTTGTCTTGCATAATATTCATCAAATTGAAGTCCCCAGGTAAAGATCCGGAAACTGCTGTCGGGAGCATAGAGTTTGGAAATGCCTTTTACAGAATCGAAGGGGAAATAGAACGAGTTTTTTATTTGCAACGCCCTAACCAGGGTGCGGGTGAAAATGCTGTCGGAGATCATCCGGTCGGCCTGGAGCGTATCAGTCGCCATATAACGGGCATATTCTTGCAGCGTGTCTTCTTTTGCCCTCAATTTTTTCAGGTCGGCCGTGCTGATGGTTTGCGAAAAAGCCGCCTGCGAAAAAACTATGAACAGCGCGGTCATCAAAAAAAGCCTGGTCATGGTGGGTTTCACGGGATTTTTTGTGTGCATCTGCGAAAATACGATTTGAGTGCTCATTTCCTAAGAGAATGCCCCTGCTTATAAGTTAAAGTTTACAGGTCCCTGCTTCTAAACGGCAAATGAGACTTAATATTTTGTGAAGTTTTATTTGGGAAAAGTCTTCAATAGGGGATTTGAGCGATCGGAGAAGAAGGAAGTGAATTATGAATCCGGGGTAAAATGAGCCGTTATTAAATTGTAGCCTCATAATATATACTTCACGCGGAGTTTCACTTTTAACGTTAATAGCTTATATTCATGCATAGGTTTCCAATTCCTTGCTGCCAATTCGATTACCCTTTCAAATCTACTCAGGTTAAAGCCATCGTTATCCAGTAGCGTTCATCCTTCATCAACAGGCAGATATGATCAAAGTTTTTGGTATCGCGTTGAAAGCCGGGTCCTGGTTCCTTATCATCGCGTTATCAGTTTATTTCTTTCTCGACAATGTCATCGCTTATTTCTACGGGTACAGGGGGCCTTCGTTCGGGAATTCCATTTTTAACAACCAGCTTTGGGTGGTGATGCATATGGTAGGCGGCACTATGACTTTACTACTGGGACCTTTACAGTTTTGGCCATCCATCCGCAACAGGTTTTTATCTTTTCATCGTATGGCCGGGAAGATTTACATGACCGGGATCGCGCTCATCGGGATATCTGCATCGCGATTATCGTTGGTTAGTCCCTGTGTACCCTGTCGTATATCCCTGTTCCTTCTTACAGTGTTTGCAGTGCTGGCTACTTTTTTCGCATGGAAGGCAATAAAAAAAAGAAATCTGAAAGTCCACCGGCAAATGATGGTACGTAGTTATGTATGCGTGCTGGCTTTTGTAGCGGTTCGGGTTGATGAAGTATTCCCGCTCGATTTTTTGTTCGGCCAGATCAGCGATGGCATGTTCAGGCGGGTGGTGAATGAGTATTTCTTTTCGTTCGTGCCACTGATACTGGCAGAGATCTTTATGGTTTGGATACCCTCTGTTTATTATAAGAAAAAAAATGTTGCAAAACCGGAACAATCATGAAAGCGGATAAAATACTATATCCCGGCATTTCGTTATGGCTGCTTTTGTTGATCCCTGTAATACTGGCGGGATTCTATCCCACATACCTGGCAAAGTTGCCTGGCTCTATGGGAGGGATCATTCATATTCACACCCTGTTTATGAGTTGCTGGCTGATCCTGGCGATCACCCAACCCATGCTCATCCGCAAGAAAAAGATCAGGTGGCACAGAACCCTGGGAAAATTAAGTTATGTGGTCATGCCTCTTGTACTCTTTTTTGGCTACATGGTCATCCGGTTTTCCTACCTGGGCCGCATCGACAGGGCAGGAGGGACAGGCGCTGATATCGCGACACTGGCATTCATTAAAAGCGAATTGTACATACCCATCATATACCTGGCCTGGCTCGCAGTATTTTATATTCTGGCTGTGAGCTGGCGCAGGCGAATGATCTATCACGCGACGTTTATGTTTGCAGCGATCCTTACGATGCTGGGTCCTTCGGTGGACCGGATCATTTTTCAGGTTTATGAATATTACGACCGCGAATTCGACCTTTTTGCGGAAGTTGCGGTATTTGTGCTCATCGACATCTTATTGCTGGGTTTGCTGTATTATCACTGGCGGAATAATTATCCCATTAGAGCAGCAGCCCTGGCTCTTTCTATTTACCTGGTCGGACAGCTGGGATATTTTCTGTTGCCAAAAACGCAGGGCTGGCAAATGTTTGTTACATGTATCATGGTTTAAGTTAAAGAAGATATTTTTAATAATTAATTACGTTCATGAAGGGCATTTATTTTGTACTGACGGGTTTGGCATTGTTTGGGTTTTTGCCTCTTGCCATCATTCTTTACAAACGCCGGCGCGTGAATAGAGTTCTAACCACCGGCAGGATGTCGAAAGCCCGGGTGTACGGAATCCACACTGTGAGACGACAGCCAACCGATATCGTGTATTATACCTTTTATGATCAGCACATGAAACAGTTCAATGGCAGCCTGACCTGCAAATCGGGGTTGTACAAAGTGGATGATGTGATCGATGTGTACTACGATCCCGGAAACCCGAAACTCAATACCGTGAATGGCGCCTGGCAATCGAATTTCATACTCGGGTTTGGGATAGCACTCACCGCTTTCATTTTGTTTGCGGTATATAAATTATATGAAATGATCGAGTCGGGCGAAGCCTGAGCTGCTTGAAAACATTGACTAGAAATAATTGCTATATGCACATCAAAATAATCTTCCTGTTGATCGTATTAGTCATACATCAACATCTGGCTGCGCAGCTTTCCGAAATCAAGCCATCTGGTGACTGGCAGATCTTTGGCCAGGTAAAGTACGTAGGCGCAGCGAAAGCCAGTCTTGAATTTATGCCCGGGAAAACGGACACTACTTACCTGCTTTTGATGCGTGACAGCCGCTATGAGCTAAAGGAGTATTTTAGTGTAAGATTCAGCAGCGAAGGGGGAACACTTGACAAATTTTACGAAATATTGACTTCTTTTTTTAAAAAGGAGAACAGGAAAAATAAAGACTACCAGAAATTGTTCAACCTGGGTAATAAGCGGGTATTTGTACAACATTACAAGCAATTGACGGGGCACCAGATCATGCTTTCAACTGATGATGGGCGGATTCTGCTGGGTGAAGGTGAGATTAAAAGGCTGTTCGATAGAAAATGATTCATCTGTCTCGCAGAGCCTTCGACTCCACAAGCGCGAGCAGGGCGTGGAAGTATTTCAGTTAATGCTCACTTGATTGGATCCGGCGACAATAACTAATTGGGGAAAAGCGGCTTCTAAAAAAATAAAACCGGAGTGTATGAAATTTTTAGTTTCAGTGTGTTTTGTTTTGACCTTCACCAGAATTCATGCACAGGTGAATAAAATAGAGCACTTCTTTGCCAGTTCGCCAAAACCTGAGAAACTTTTCGATTTTTTTTCAGGGGAATTGGGCTTGCCGGTATTGTGGAGTTTTCAATCATTCGGTGATTTTGCAAGTGGGGGTGTTACTCTCGGTAATGTCGCATTTGAACTTGTGACGTTTAAGGGTGCGGACACCACATCCTTCAATGGTATTGCGCTCGAACCAATCAGGCACATGGAGGAGTTTGAAAAAGAACTTGACAGACTCGGCATTGCTCATGATACGATCGATAACAGTAATGTATCAAAAGACTTGAACGGCACACTACGTGGCTGGTCAACTTTGACGCCAAAAAATTTATTGCCGGATGAAGCCAACCTGTTTGTTTGCGACTACAAGTCAAGGCAGCAAGTCGCAGAAAATCGTAAGAAAGGGGCTGATAAATTAGAGGAAGTCAATGGGGGTGAACTGGGGATTATTTTGCTCAAAGAAATTGTAATAGGTTCAACTGATCCGGGTATTTACGAAAAGCAATTGCTGAAACTACCGGACTTAAAAAAAACTGGTGAACTTTTTACCTTTATTGAAGGGCCGGCTTTACGATTACAAAAATGTGAGAAAAACTGGATTTCGAAAATTGTGATTGTTGTAAAATCACTTAAGTCGGCGAAGCTGTTCCTTGAATCAAAAAAAATATTGGGTAAGGTAGCTGCCAATAGTGTTTTTATTTCGCCGCTGGCAATAGATGGATTGGAAATAGAATTGGTAGAATAGACCTGTTATGATTTTATCAGGAAGCTTTAGTGAAGCAATATGAAAAAAAGTTATACTCTCTTCTTTGCACTTATAATTTTCCTGTATTCAATTAATGCACAAATATATGATACCATAAAAGTAAAAGTGCATGAACACACCATGACCCTCTACTCATCCGGCATTGGAAAGCCTACAGTTATATTAGAAGCAGGGGGAGGCTCCAGTCATAAAACGTGGGAATTGGTACAACCTAAATTAGCTGCCTCTGCAAGGATCATTTCTTATGACAGACCTGGGTATTTGAATTCTGATACATGTACATTGTCACGAGATGCGATTACAATTGCAAGGGAATTAAAAGCAGCATTGACAAAGGCCAAAATTGACCCGCCATATATCTTGTCGGGTTGGTCTTATGGCGGTGCCCTGATACGGGTGTTTGCGGGGCTTTACCCGGACGAAGTGGCAGGGATGGTATTAGTTGATCCCGCGCCTGAGGAAGTGTATCCCCGGCTGGAGAGAGAGTTCCCGGAAATGATGAAAGAAGACATGGAGTATATGCAGGCAATATTGACCAGCAAGACCCGCCCCGGTGAGCGTGAAGAGATGCGGATGTTTGATATTTCAATGAACCAGGCACGGCTTTCGGATGAATTACATGCCACGCCAACCACATTATTGATAGCGGCAGGTAAAGCTGAAGGAGGCCAGGATCGTGACACAACAAATCCAATAAATCGTGCATGGGTGGAAGAACTAGTGAAATGGGCGGTTAAAAGACCAGCATTAAAATATGAGATCATTACAAGTAGCGGACACCATATTGCAAGATCTCAACCCGATATTGTTGCCAAAGCGATTTTGGATCACATATACCGGTATCAGGTGAGACACAAAAGTGACTAGCTACTTCAAAAAAAGCTTGTAGTTGAACAAACATTGTAGAAATATTATAAGTTTAATAAGTGTAAGAACCCGGAGATACAATAATAGCAGTGGTTGCTGGAACAATTTCTTTGATATTTTATACTGATATTATTTAGCCGGAGATCATTAAATATGATTTATGAAAAGATTATTGCTGCTTGTTTTTTCTTTTGCCCTATCCCAAACTATGTGCTTTTCACAGTTCAGTTATCCTGTGGCCAGACATGAGTCGTTCGATACTACCGTCTTTGGTACTAAAATGTCGGATCCGTATTTCTGGATGAGCAGGAAAGAAAATGAAACGGAAATGCAGTCCTTTAGCCGGCAGCAGGGTCAGTTGGCAAAACAGGTTTTGGACAGCATTACGGGAATGGAAGCACTGTACCAGGAATCCGGTGAATTATTTGAAGCCATAAAGGATGAGGTATGGAGAATGACTGCAAACGGAAAAAGTATTTACTATTTCCGGGATATTCCCGGCGAAGGTTCGATGCTTTGCCGGCGAAAAGGTCCTGAAGCGACCGAGGAGAAAGTCCTGGGACGTGTAAAGATCAACGGGCAAAACTATTCTGTCAGGAAAAGATTGTTTTCTTACAATGAGTCGCTGCTTGCCATGATGCTCACCCAAAACGGTGAAGCTAACCCGCAGATCAGGTTTTTTAATCTCGAAACAAAGGAGTTCCTGCCCGACAGCATTGCGCCGGTCATGTTCAATGACTCAAGAGGCGTTTCAATGGCCTGGTCGCCGGATAATAAATCATTGTTCTATACGCAGTCGCCGCCTACCAATAAACATGCGGAAAAATATTTTAACGGGAAGATCATGCAACACCGGTTGGGCACGTCACAGTCTTCAGACAAGCCGATTTTCGGAAGTGGTGTTAATAGTAAAATATCTTTAAGCCCTGCAGAAACGCCGTATGTTTACAGTTTCAGCCATTCACCCTATATCGTCGCCCGAATTCGCTCCGCCGAAGGAGATAACTATGCATATGCGGTTCATATTTCCAAACTCAACGGGGACAATACGCCCTGGAAAAAGCTAAAAAATTATGTGAATCTCGGCGATGCGTTTGACGCAAACGATAAATGGCTATACGCGGTTTCCACTGGCGCGCCGCGATACAGAGTAGTTAAAATTGATATGTCAACCGGAAATACGCCGGTTGAATTTCTTCCACAGCAACAGGATGTGATTGCCGGGACCGATTTTTCACACAACAAAGCCATCATTGCAGGCAGAGATGTGTTGTATGTTCTGTTGCGAAAGATCGGGGATATGCAGATCCTGAAACTGGATCTTAAAAGCAGGGAGACAACACTTTTACCATTGCCACGAAACCAGTCGGTCAGCCAGCTTCAGTTGTTTAACGGGAATGATCTCCTGTTCTGCCTTTCCTCGCCGGTCAAAATGGATTTGTACCAGTGGTATGAACATCGGCAAAACAAAGTCCATGGCTTTTCGTTTGCTGATAAAGTGTTGGATAAATCAGGAGAGTTGAAAACAGAAGTATTGTATGCACCATCCCGTGATGGGAAAAAGATCCCGGTATCGGTTGTTTATGCCAATACTGTCGACCTGAAAAATACCAATGCATGGCTGATAGAGGGATATGGAAATGGCGGTGCCAGCCGCGACTTGTATTTTGATCCCACCATGTATTCCTGGATAAAACGCGGCGGTGTATACGCATACGCGCATGTACGCGGAGGCGGCGAGTTAGGTGAGGACTGGACAAAAGATGGTCAGTTTCCCCATAAAATGAACTCGGTCAATGACGTGGTGGATATCGCCGAGTGGCTGGTAAAAAACAAATATTCTTCCCCTTCCAAAATCGTATTGATGGGAGGTAGTGCCGGAACTTTTTTGGTTGGAAATGCCATGAATCAGCGTCCCGAACTGTTTGCTGCAGGCATTTACCTGGCCGGTCTGCCCGACCTCGCTACGCACACGGATGCAGCAGGCGCAAGGGAAGGCAATAAAACTACTGGCCCCAAAAATACGCCGGAAGGTTTTTTATCAAATTACCAGCAAAGCGCTTTGTACCATATTCCGGAAGGCAGGAATTTACCAGGTATATTGATCATACATGGCGCTACTGATTATATCCTGTCGATGTCACCAGCGGCCCGCTATGCCGCAAGGTTGCAGGAACATCAGAAGGGCGACCGTCCCATTCTATTCCTGGTGGATTGGGAAGGCGGTCATGCGACGATCAATGAAAACGAACCTTTTTATATTCTAAAGTTTGCACTCTGGCAAACTGGTCATCCCGAATTTCAATTGAATAAATAAACATGCGGATTACAATCTTATTTCTTGTCCTGCTGGTAGCGGGATGTAACAGTACTACAACCATCGAACGAAAAATATTCGATGTTCACCTTCATGGAGCAGAAGATCCAACTAGTCAACTTAACCAGCTTCAGTCAGGTGGAGTTGCAGTCGTGGCAGTAAGTACATCCTGGCAGGAGCAGCAGGGGTACAAGGGTGATGAAAAGCTAAAAGTATTGCACGGGTTATTTATTCCCTGCCCCAACGGGAAAGTACCATACAGCCTGCAACCCTGTTTTGAAGATGGAAAAGAATGGCCCGATATAAACTGGGTAGAACAGCAGGTGAAGGAAAATAAGATCCGTTTCATTGGTGAAGTGCTTACGCAATACCATGGGATCTCCTCTTCGGATTCATTGATGTTTCCTTATTATGCCCTGGCGGAAAAATACAATTTACCTGTAGGCTTACACACCGGATCAGCAGGGTCCGATCATGGCTGTCCCAACTTCAAGGAAGAAATGGGTAACCCCGTTTTGTTCAGGGAAGCTCTGGCCAGGTTTCCAAAGCTGCGCGCCTGGTTTATGCATGGCGGAGGTCCCTTTCTTGAGGAATGCATAGCGATGATGAAGGAATTCCCCAACGTGTATGCCGATATTTCCGTTCTCAACAACCCGGGTATCATACCTACTGATGAGTTTTATAAGATCATGAAGGAATTGATCGATGCCGGTTTGGAAGACAGGCTACTATTTGGCTCAGACAACGCGGAAATTGAAAACTGTATCGCCTCGGTGGAAAACCTGGATTTTCTAACCGAAAAGCAAAAGCAAAAAATCTTCTATGATAACGCGACAGTTTTTTTCAACGAATAATTAAGCGCAATGAAAATCGATTTTAAGTTTCCGTTGGTCTTGATCACTGCACCAGCCTTATTTTATTTTTCCTGTAAACAGCCAGCACGAGATGTTCCGTACCAGTGTAATTGTTCAGAGGTTGGCATTGACAGCAGCTGGGCGGATTCGAGTGATGTAGTTTGCTACCAGGTACCGGTAAGCCAAAATGCCAATAACTACAGTAGTAGTAAAAAAATACTAATGGCAGTTGCCGTAGTTAAAGCGTCGGGTGCCAGCCCATTGGAACCACTACTTTACCTGCATGGGGGACCCGGTATTTCTACGCTTAGCAATGTAAAAAGGTATATTAATAGTCCCGCCTGGAAACTGATAAGGGAAAAACATGATCTTGTATTTTTCGATTACCGGGGTACCGGGTTTTCACAGCCTGATCTATGTTCGGATCTGATGGATTCTTTAGACAATTTTAGGAAGACGAATCCCTCCATGGAAGAATATTTTAAAAGGGAGACGGATTTGTTCCGAGAGTGTGCATCTGTTCTGAAAAGGGATAGTATTGACATTACAAGTTTTACTTCACCACAGGTAGCCGCCGATGCCGAAGCCATCCGCGCTGCCCTGGGCATTGAAAAATGGAACCTGTATGGCGTATCGTATGGGACTTTCATCGCTTTGAAATATATCAGGCACTACCCGGGAAACCTGAATAACGTGGTACTTGATTCTCCATTTCCACCCAATACACCCTGGCTGGATTTTGTGCGCCCGATGAACGCAGTGCTGGCGCATATACAAGGTTACCTCGATGAGGATAGTATTACCCGGCGCTATTATCCTGATATTCGCCGCGAACTTGGAACAGCAATACGAAGGTTAAACAGTAAGCCGCCATTGGTTAACGGATTGACTTATTGGGGTGACGAATTTGCCTGGTCTGTACAGCGTGCCTTGTTGAAACCTACCTTAGTACCGTTGGTTCCGCTGGTGATCAAAGAGGTGGCCGGGGGCAACGATTCCATCCTCGCAATTTGGAAAGAGAAAATAGGACCTTCGGGATCGTATGGAAAATATTCGGCAGCACAGGAGACGGCTATGCTTTGCTATGAGAACAGGCCGCAGAATCCCGGGGATATGGCTGACTCGCTTGCAAAAAAATATCCTGACCTGGTTAGCTTTAACCTCGGTTTCAAGCAACAGCTTTGCGATGTGTTCCGGCCGGAGTTACCTGCAAAAGACTATTTTGCCCCGGTGAGCAGTGATATCCCGGTGATGATCATGAGCGGTGAGTTTGATCCCGTTACGCCGCCTTATTTTGGAGAAATTGCAGCGAATTCGCTTTCGAATGCAAGGGTGATGGTCGTACAGGGCGCATCTCATGCCGTATTGCATTTTAATGATTGTACGATGGACCGTGTGAAACAATTTTTAAAAGACCCGAAGAATGATCTTTCAAATCAGTGCCAGTCTGAAAAAGGGAAAACAATTTTTGCAACGGCTGGTGCAGAGGAATTATTAAAAAAATTAAAATAAGGAGTTTTGCTTAGCGAAAGCATACGAATGTATATCAAACTTTTTTATGATGAGAACTTTAACCGCATTTTGTATCGCATGTGTAATAACAATTGGTTATGCTATACCGGCTTATGCACAAACTACACATACAAACGACAGCCAGGATAAGTTTTGGCAGGCGCTCCAGGAACTGTGCGGGAAGGCTTTTGAAGGAACGGTCGAGGCAGCACCAGCAAGTGATACAACATTCAGAAATAAAACACTACTAATGCATGTGCGGGCCTGCGGTGAAATCAAAATACGCATACCTTTTATGGTCGGTGAGAACCGATCCAGAACATGGGTGCTGACCCGCGGGGAAAATCAGCTTGTATTAAAACACGATCACCGGCATGAGGATGGTTCGGATGACAGCATCACTATGTATGGCGGTGCGACCAATAATAGCGGATCTGCAACCATGCAATACTTTCCGGCCGACCAGCAAACGGTGGATATGTTACCTGCTGCTGGGGGAAATGTTTGGTGGATTGAACTGGTACCGGGAAAACATTTTACCTATAATCTCAGGCGTATGGGCAGTGACAGAATATTCAGTATCCGGTTTGATATCAGCAAACCCGTAGCGGCACCACCCGGGCCCTGGGGCTGGCGGGATTGAGGTCAGCGATCATCGGGATTCGCAGTATTTTTGTTTGATGCGAATTTTTTCCCTCTGTCTGTTATGTACATTTTTTATCCATGATCTTCCGACAGCTACTGCATCGAAAGCGATACGATTTACAGGCAGTGCACAGGGAACTACCTATCATATCACTTATTACGCGGATGATACGCTTGTTCGAAAACAACAAATCGATAGCATATTTCAAAAAATTGACAGCTCGCTTTCGCTTTATCAGTCTTATTCACTGGTAAGTCAATTTAACCGGTCCGAAACAGGGATCGAAGCTGATGAGCATTTACTTCATATAGTGACAAAAGGTAAACAGGTTTTCCGCAAAACACGGGGGATCTTTGATATAACTATTTTTCCCCTGACGGATGCCTGGGGCTTTGGCCCGGAACGCCATTCTGGTCTGCCTGATTCCGGCCGGGTAAAAACTATTTTATCTTGTATCAACACTGACCTGATTGTGAAAAATGGGAACAGCTTGATAAAAAAGAAAGCCTGTGTTCAACTGGATCCCAATGGAATTGCGCAGGGTTATACGGTGGATGTGATCGCGGAGTTTTTTGAAAAAGCGGGGATTGGCAATTTTATCATTGAACTTGGAGGAGAGATCAGGGTGAAAGGAAGAAAGCCGGGGGGAGAGAAAATGTCGATAGGCATTGAAACGCCCGGCGAGGATGCCGACTTTTCAGTCATCAACAAGATCATATATCCATCATCGGGTGCCATCACCACTTCGGGCAGTTACCGCAGGTATTATGAGAGTGATGGAAAAAGAGTTTCCCACCTGCTCGATCCGCGTACCGGTTACCCGGTTGATAACGAGTTGATCAGCGTTACCGTCTATGCAAAGGATGCGATCACTGCCGATGCATACGACAATGCGATCATGGCCATGGGTCTGAAAAATGGCCTGGCATTCGTAAACAGACGGAGAGAACTGGCCGCGCATTTTATATACAGACATTCGGATGGAAGTATTCGTGATACCATGAGCCGACGGTTCCTTAAGCTATTAGACTCACAACCTCAACCTCAACCTTAATCTTAACCTCAACCTTAATCTTAACCTCACCCTCAATCTCAAACTCACCCAAACCTTTTTGCCCATCCTCTCAGGATTGCCGACCTTAGCGATCTTTAAATTGATATGACAAAGAAAGAGCGAATCATTGTGTTGATCCTGGCGGGCCTGAATTTTACCCATATCCTTGATTTCATGATCATGATGCCATTGGGGAATTACCTGATGCCATATTTCGATATTAGTCCCAGGCAGTTTAGTTTCCTGGTGAGCGCCTATTCCATAAGTGCAGCTGTTTCGGGCTTTGTAGCGGCCTTCATCGTAGATCGTTTCGACCGGAAGAAGATATTGATCATTTCATATATTGGTTTTTTATTGGGCACACTGGCCTGCGGCTTAGCAGCCAGTTATAATCTCTTGTTTGCATCGAGAATACTGGCCGGTATTTTCGGTGGCATCATTGGCGCGCAGGTTTTTTCCATCATCGCCGATCTTTTTGTGTACGAAAGAAGAGGTGCTGCCATGGGATCCGTGATGAGTGCCTTTGCCATCGCATCCATATTAGGTGTGCCGTTCTCACTTTACCTGACTAATTTGTTTAAGGAAGACTGGCATATACCATTCCTGCTTGTAGCCGGTGTGGGAATTGTTCTTACTCCGCTGTTATTTCGTTTTATACCGCCCATGAATGGACATATTGCGAGCGCGGAGAACAAGGAGCAGCCGCTGGTCATTCTTGGGACTGTATTGCAAACACCAGCGCAACGATCAGCATTGATATTTTCCTGCCTGCTGATGATGGGTCATTTTCTTATCATTCCTTTTATCAACCCTTACCTGGAGTTCAATAAGGGCTTTTCAAAAGACCTTACACCCATGATCTACCTGGTGGGTGGTATCGCCTCACTGATCGCTGCTATATACCTGGGACGAGTAGCAGATAAAAAAGGAAAGCTGCCGGTATTTTCCGTTTGTGTATTCTTCTCGCTGTTTATGGTGATGCTCATCACCCGCATGCCTACCGTGCCTTTTGCAGCAGTGTTGATATTTTTTGCTATCTGGTTTGTATTTGCCACCGGCAGGGCTGTTACTGCACAGGCGATGATCAGTGAAGTAGTAAAGCCTGAGCAACGTGGCAGCTTCATGAGTTTTAACGGGAGTGTACAACAACTGGGTACCAGTATCGCCTCGGTGCTAGCCGGGCTGATCGTGTTAAAAGACAAAGCCGGCAGGATACAGCATTACGAATGGCTTGGCTATTTGAGCATTATTGTACTGGTAGCCAGCCTGCTGCTGGGTCGCTATCTGTTTGCAGGCATGGATAAAAAAGCACGGGTTGTGGTTTCAGAGAATCAAATAAAAGAATGATTTTCCTTGTACCGGTTTTGCAGAGATTGTATATTGGGCTGCCAAATATCTCCATCAACTAAAGCTAACCAGCATGAAATTGCAGTCAACCATTTTTATATTTCTCATCCTTTTTTTAATCGGGTGTAAATCAAAAAGCGCTTTTGATTATAGCCAGGCGATCGTGAAGATCGAAAGGGATTTTGCGGCAGAGATCGTAAAAGCCGATGAAAAGGTGACCCGTTATATGGACGCGGAGCAAAACGATAGTGCCGCGATCATTACCCAGCAAATGGAAGACCTTGCCGAGAACAAACTCGAAGAGGTGCGCAAGTTAAAAGCGCCGGATGTGGCCGAAGGTGAGAATTTCAAGCAGGCTGCGATACATTATTTTACTTATCTCAAAACTATTTACAATTCTTTCAACCGTTTTACGAAAGCAACCAACGACGAAGAACGTGAGACTGAACGCCAGCGGCTCGCGAAGATCATTGCGGACAAGGATGATGCTACCAAAGCCATGCAGGACGCGCAAAAGAAATTTGCCGAAGCAAATAGCTTCAGGATCGAAAAGGAATGATCAACTCCATTTAATTCAATACGCGAACAATGGGATAGCGCATGTTGACCGGTTCGAAGTAAGTAGAATTTTGAAACACAAAATTTAACTGTGCAGAGCCGCTTTTTGCAAAAGCGGTATCAGCGGACCTGCGTGTTTCCAGCCTGGATTTAAGATCGGGGTTTTTCTTTAGGTATTCTGCGGCAATATCTTCAAAGGCGTATGCGGAGTAACCTTCTTTTTGTCCCAGGATGGCATCGAAATAATTCCAGGCGAAATAAGAATCCTGTGCCTGTGGTTCTAAAGTTTCAATCAGGAATCGGTTGGCAACCTGGTTCATGTGGATATAGTAGTCGCCTTTCCGGAAAGACATTTTTTGTACCACAGTGCGCAGCTTTACATCGCTGTTGGGATGATGCATTTCATACTGGCGTGCTGCTGTTTTATAGTCTTCGATATAATACACTTCCACTTCGATAGTCGTATCTTTTTTCAACTGTGTCATGTTCACCTTATTCAGCTTCAGTAGCTCAATCACTTTCCACCATCCCTGTGGGATTATGTAGGCTTTTGGTTTTTTTATAAATGCGGTTGGTTCATAATAGTTGTAGAAAGGTATTTGTGTCTCGAATGGTTTGCTGCGATCGTAGTACAAACGCGGATGCCCCGAAACCTCGCTGGGCTTGTACCCCGCAGTATAACCCTTATAAGTGATTTGGCTAAATTTTGATTTGTCGAGCTTCCAGCTAACAGGAAATTCCGCCTGTATTTTTACCGCCTGTTTACCATCTTCACGGGTTTGCCTGATTGCTGCGCTATTGCTGCTGGTGAACTCGATAAAGCTTTGCATCAGCGCGTAAGTGGCTTTTACCCGTTGGTCATAAGGCTTGAGCATATGAGTTTCCGGTACAAATGCAAAACTGTTCCAGAGTGAAGCATAGCCGCTGCCATAGCGGGGACTATCCCAGAACTCTGTCCAGCCCTTATCGGGTATATCGCCGTATACATTGACATAAGGCACGAGGTCGTAGTTTTTTTCTTTCATAAGCGCATACAGGCCAGGCTCGAATGTTTTATTCATAAATTCACCCATCACACCACCGAGTTTATTATGTTGGGAAGTGAGCAGGGTCATGACATGCTGGTAATCGGCGCCGTTGCTGACATGATTATCTACAAATACGTCGGGGTCGGTCAGGTGAAAGATTTCAGCAAAAGCCCTGGCATCCTTTGAGTCGCATTTGATAAAATCGCGGTTCAGGTCGAGGTTTTGTGAATTGCCACGGAAACCTTTTTCAAGCGGGCCATTCTGGTCGATGCGGTAATGAATGCTACGGTTCAGACAGCCACCAATATTATAAACTGGTATGAAGGCGAGGACAATATTGTCGGGTATCCGGTATTTGTTAAGCACGATATCCCTTACCAAGAGCATACTGGCATCAATGCCATCGGGCTCGCCGGGATGAATGCCATTGTTGATCAGGATAACCCGTTTATTGTTCTTTCGGATATTATTAAAATTGTAATCACCGTTGTTGGAAACGATGATAAGGTGGAGCGGAAAGCCGGCATCGGTCATACCCATCGTGAGCATCTTTACTTTCCCGGAACGTTCGTCCAGCTTTTTCCACCAGTCGATGATCTCGTGGTATACGGGTGTTTCTTTGCCGCCGGTTTGTTCAAATTTGGTAGGGATGCTTTGCGCAGACAAAAAGCAGCTGTACATCAATGCCAGGCAGGCTATAATATTCTTCCTCATGCAGACTGGTTATTTAAAGCGTGTAAATTACGGAATGAATGAAGTTATGGCGGTGAAATCATGCACAAAAACTGAATGGAGACACCTTCACCCTAATAAAGAAAGTTTAGTTGAATATAATATAATTCAGGAGAAGCAGCGTAACGGCCTCCACTGCCCAAATCCATAGAATCCGTTCTTTCAAAACCAATCGGATGATGGCATACAATCCTCCAAGGATAAAGAATGACGGTATTAACATACTTGCGGCTATATGTGTCCAGTGAGAAGTTTCTCCAGGTTTTTTGAGTAGAACTCCCACTATGCAATAAATAATGACCAAGCTAAATGGCGAGAGGTAATAAAAAAGATTTTTAATGAATTTACCTGCTGTCATATGTTTTTGAATGGCGACTCCCGGCAATAAAAAAGAGACCACCGGGGCAGTCTCTTTTTGCAAAATAAGATTATAATGTATTACTTAGCTGCGGTCAGCTTTTTAGCCAGTTTGCTTTTCAGGTTGGCAGCTTTATTCTTATGAATGATGTTGCGCTTTGCCAGCTTATCGATCATACTTGCAACAGTAGGAAATTGATCTGCTGCTTCCTTGCCGGTTGCTGCCCTCAGGTCGCGGATCGCGTTACGGGTTGTTTTTCCGTAATATCTGTTCCTATCACGGCGCTTGGCAGCCTGACGTACATCTTTCTTTGTTGCTTTGTGATTAGCCATTCCTGTTCTTTTTTAAGGATGGCAAAGGTAAGGCAGGCAGCCATACCTGCCAAATAATATCAGATATATTCTGCAAAATAAAGCCCGGGATTGAAAGTAAAATTGAACCGGCCGGATTGCCGGATTACGCCGGCGACCAGGCTGGTATCTAGTGATCCTGAACAAATTACAAAATTATTGTCCACCACCTCCCGGACAGGCGGATTCTCAGTTTTTTAATCGATATTTGTCACCCTTAGAATTCATTATCAAAGTGCCTTCAGATGAAAGATTTTTCGTATATAACCAGTTCCTCCCCGGCTTTTATTGAAAATATGTACCTGGAGTTTGTAAAAGACCCCGGCAGTGTTGATCCTGAATTGAAAAAATTCTTTGAGGGCTTTGACTTTGCCGTGGGAAGCGGTGTTGCCGCGGTGAATGGCGGAACTGCCAAAGCAGCCACTGGCACGGAAGCCACTGAAGGACTGATCAGCAACCTGGGCTGGAGAAAAGAGCTTGGCGCTTACCGTATGATCCTGGGGTATCGCAATAAAGGCCACCTGATCGCGAAAACAAACCCCATCCGCCCCCGCAAAGACCGCGATGCCAACCTCAACCTCGAATTTTTTGGTTTGGAGGAGTCTGATCTTGATAAAACATTCCAGGTAGGCGAAAGAATAGGGCTGGGTGCAACAACCCTCCGGAATATCTGGGCACATCTTGAAAAAGTTTATGCCGGCCATGTAGGCCTTGAATTCAAATATATCAGCAACCAGAAAAAAGTAAACTGGCTGGCGGTAGAAATGGAGCGGAATTTTTCCAACCCGGTACCGCTTGAGAAAAAGAAACGTATCCTGGAAAAACTGAACCAGGGTGTGATGTTTGAAAAATTCCTGCACACTAAATATGTAGGTCAGAAACGCTTTTCCCTGGAAGGCGGCGAAACTACCATCGCAGCACTGGATGCTATCATCAATACCGCTGCGGATCATGATGTGCAGGAGGTGGTTATCGGTATGGCTCACCGCGGCCGGCTCAATGTGCTGGCCAATATCATGGGCAAAACCTATGAGCAGATATTCAGTGAATTTGAAGGCACCGGCAAAGTTGACCAGACCATGGGCAGCGGTGATGTGAAGTACCACATGGGTTTTGGGAGTGAAGTAAAGACTGCCAATGATAAGACTGTTCATCTTAAATTGATGCCAAATCCCTCGCACCTGGAAGCTGTGAACCCGGTGGTGGTGGGATTTGCGAGGGCAAAGGCGGATGTATTGTACGAAAGCGAATACGATAAAATCCTTCCCATCCTGATCCATGGTGATGCCTCGGTAGCAGGACAGGGAATTGTGTACGAAGTATTGCAGATGGCCAACCTCGAAGGATATTATGTAGGTGGGACCATACATTTTGTGATCAATAACCAGATCGGTTTTACCACCGACTTTGATGAGGCGAGGAGCTCGGATTATTGTACCTCACTGGCCGCGGCTATCCAGGCTCCGGTTTTCCATGTCAATGGCGATGATCCCGAAGCTGTTTTAAAATGTGCTGAGATCGCTACCCGCTATAGGCAAGAGTTCAATAGTGATGTATTTATTGATATGGTATGTTATCGCCGTCATGGACATAACGAAGGCGATGATCCCAAGTTTACCCAACCGCATTTATACGCACTGATCGATAAGCATCCCAATCCCAGGGAGGTGTATGTAAAATACCTGCTGGAGAACGGTGAAGCAGACGCGCAGGAACTGGCCAAGGAAGCAGAGAAGAAATTCTGGGGTGACCTGCAGGAACGCCTTGATGAGGTTAAGCAGAAACCACTTCCTTATCATTACCAGCAGCCCGAGATCTGGTGGCGCAACCTGCGCAGGGCAACAGAGGAGGATTTTGAAAAATCTCCGGTGACCGCGATCAATAAAGAAGATTTCGACAAGATATTCGAGGCGATGATGAAATGGCCTGATAATTTCAAGCCGCTTCGTAAGATCGAAAAGATATTACAGGATAAGATCAGGTTGTTTGAGTCAGAAGGAAAGGTTGACTGGGCAACCGGTGAACTGCTTGCCTATGGTAGCCTCCTGCTGGAAGGTCGCGATGTGAGAATGAGCGGCCAGGATATCCGCCGGGGTACTTTTTCGCACCGTCATGCGGTGTTGAGGGATGAAAACAATGACGAACCATACAACCGTCTCGACAGGATCGAAGGTGCGAAAGGCAAATACCGGATCTTCAACTCGCTGCTGAGTGAGTATGGCGTGTTGGGGTTTGAATACGGTTACAGCCTGGCTAATCCGAATGCCCTTGTGGTTTGGGAGGCTCAGTTTGGCGATTTTGTCAACGGCGCGCAGACCATGATCGACCAGTTTATATCTGCCGGCGAACAGAAATGGAACCGTATGAATGGTGTCACCCTTTTGTTGCCACATGGCTATGAAGGGCAGGGGCCAGAACATAGCAGTGCAAGACTTGAAAGATTTCTTCAATCCTGCGCCGAGCTCAATATGGTGATCACAAATATTACCACGGCGTCCAACTTTTTCCATGCCCTGAGAAGACAGCAGGCATGGCCATTCCGAAAGCCACTGGTCAATTTTTCACCGAAAGCCAACCTGCGTCACCCGGGAAGTTATTCCGCTAAGGATGAATTCTTAACCGGTGGATTTAAAGAAGTGATCGATGATAGCTTTGCCGATGCTAAATCAGTGAAAAAAGTATTGTTCTGTTCTGGTAAGATCTATTTTGACCTGGCTGAACGCCAGCAGAAAGAAAATAAAAAAGATGTGGCGATCATCAGGGTGGAACAATTATACCCGCTTCCTGTGAACCAACTCGACGAGTTGTATAAAAAATACAGCCGTGCTACCTGGTTTTGGGTGCAGGAAGAACCGCTCAACATGGGTGCGGCATCATTCCTGCAGATGAACCTGAAGAATATCAACTATGGGGTCATCAGCCGCCAGCCCAGTGCTTCTCCGGCTACCGGTTACACAAAGATCCATAAGCAGGAGCAGGAGGAGATCATCGAGACAGCATTTGGAATTTGAGAATTTGAAGATTTGAAATAGAATTGCTTTTAAGCAACACTTGAAATAATATATATGACCGATATAAAAGTACCTACTGTAGGTGAATCCATTAGTGAAGTAACACTGTTGAAATGGAATAAGAAAGATGGTGATTACGTTGACCGTGACGAAGTGATTGCCGAACTCGAAAGCGAAAAGGCAACGTTTGAAGTAAACGCGGAAAAAGCAGGCGTCCTCAAAACCGCAGCCCGTGAAGGTGATACGCTGAAGATCGGCGACCTGCTCGCCAGCATCGACGAAACCGCTGCTAAACCTGCTACAAATGGAGCACCCGTTGCAAATGAAAAGAAAGAAGCGAAATCTGAACCTGCTCCTGCGAAAGAACCCGATGCAAAGCCAGCCACGACGGCTTCTGTTACCTCAGTACCAAATGATATTAAGGCTACACCTGTGGCTTCAGCCATTATCGCTGATAAAAAAGTGGATCCCAAATCAGTAACCCCATCAGGATTCCAGGGCAAGATTCTGAAGGATGACGTGCTGGCGGCTTTAAGTACACCTGGTAAAAAAGCATTTGAAGGTGCGGCATTGAATAGCCGCAACACACGGACTGAAAAAATGAGTAATCTTCGGAAAACTATTTCGCGGAGACTGGTAGAATCGAAAAACACTACAGCCATGCTCACCACTTTCAATGAAGTGGATATGGGTCCCATCATGGCGATCAGGAGCAAATACAAAGACAAGTTTAAGGAAGTACATGGTGTAGGGCTGGGCTTTATGAGCTTTTTTGCCAAAGCCTGCGCCGTAGCACTGGCAGAATGGCCTTCGGTAAATGCGTATATCGATGGCGATCAGCTGGTATTTCATGACTATGCGGACATCAGTATAGCTGTCAGCACACCACGTGGACTTACTGTACCCGTGATGCGTAACGTGGAGAGCATGAGCATGGCTGATGTAGAAAGAAAGGTTGTGGAACTGGCTGCCAAGGCACGAGACAGCAAACTCACTGCCGATGAATTGACAGGCGGCACATTCACTATCACAAATGGTGGTGTATTCGGTTCGCTTATGAGCACGCCAATTATCAACCTGCCCCAGAGCGCTATCCTGGGTATGCATAAAATTGAAGAGCGCCCCATGGCCGTAAATGGCCAGGTGGTGATCAAGCCCATGATGTATATAGCGCTTAGCTATGACCACCGAATCATCGACGGCCGCGAATCAGTAAGCTTCCTTGTAAGGGTAAAAGAGTTGCTGGAAAACCCAGAGCAATTACTGATTGGGAAAGATCCGGTGAAGACATTGTTGGAGCTCTAGTTTTTGTGGGGATTAGTAATAGGAATTAGGAATAAGGGGTGTCCTGGGTAATGGATTTATTACTTGTTTATTTGAGTTTCATCCCGTTTACAAACCGGTTGGGCATTCCCAAAGCGTGAGCCGTTTTCACTCATATATTAATTCTGCGAAAGAGATACTGTCGGCGTATGACGGACAGGAGCCTTTTGCCTCCTTCCTTAAAAAGTATTTCAGCCTGCATAAAAAGTTTGGTTCGAGAGACAGGAAGCAGGTGAGTCATCTTTGTTATTGTTATTTCCGGTTGGGAAAAGCACACGTGGATATGTCGGTGGAGGAGAGGATTGTATTAGGCTTGTTTCTTTGTTCGACTGCACCAAATGAATTGCTGGAAGGATTAAAGCCGGACTGGAATCAGCAAGTCACTCGCACACTGACAGATAAACTTGTCACACTCGGAATAAAGGATTCAATCAATGTATTTCCATGGAAAGAAGAGTTGAGCGAAGGGATAGACTTTGATTTATTCAACGTCTCATTTTTTATACAGCCCGACTTATTTCTGAGAACGCGACCGGAGAAGGAACAAATTGTAATGCGGAAGCTTGAAGCTGCGGGTCTTGATTTTAGTTATCCCGCAGTGAATTGCATAGCACTACCTAATGCCGCGAAGATTGACGCTTTGATTGAACTGAACAGGGAAGCGGTGATACAGGATCTGAGTTCGCAAAAAACAGGAGAACTTTTAGAAAATGTCACCGGCATAGACAAGAAGCCGTTACGTGTTTGGGATTGTTGTGCTGCCAGCGGTGGTAAGTCGATCATGGCAGTGGATTTACTTGGTGGTATTGACCTGACTGTCTCTGATATTCGCAAAAGCATACTCCATAACCTTGACAAAAGATTTTCCGATGCAGGCATCACGAAGTATAAAAGCCTGGTGGCTGATCTTTCAGTGCCGGGTTTCCGACTTGCGCAACCTGGTTTCGACCTTATTATTGCTGATCTGCCCTGTACAGGCAGTGGTACCTGGAGCAGAACACCCGAGCAATTATTTTATTTTGATAAACAGGATATCATCAGATATGCGGCGTTGCAGAAAGATATACTTGCTAACCTGGTCCCGCATTTGAACACAGGTGGATTCATACTCTATATTACCTGCTCGGTATTTAAAAAAGAGAACGAAGAGAATATTCAAGAGCTCCAATCTAATTTTCCCCTGTCTTTAAAAAAAATTGGTATCATCGCTGGCTATGATAAGAAAGCAGACAGCATGTTTGCAGCCCTGCTACAGAAATTATAGTTTAAGGAACTGCGTTTTACCCAGGACCTTGTTTTCATTCATCACACGAATGAAGTATTGACCATTACTTAGTTTTTGCGAAGGCAAATCAAAAATGGCGCGGCCGGCTGGTTTGGTTTTGCGTTGTCTAAACATGAGTTTACCTGCGGAATCATAAATAAGAATTGATAACCGCGGCACGGCTTCCGGACTATCGACAATCAACAGGCTACTACCCGCAACAGGGTTTGGGGCCACATAAACTGCAGTAATATCGGAAGTACAGGTAGTGCCAGGCCTCACTTCGATCGTGTCGATATAAGCATCAGTAAAACTGGCGCGACTGGAATCGAGTACCTGGCGAATGCGGTAGGTAATTATTCCGGGTGGTATCCCATTTAAAGGATCGCTAACCTGGTAATTATGCGTCTTAAAGGTATTTCCAGTCATGGCGGGTAGTTGACCAATCAGGGTATATCTTGTATCTCCCGGTGCTAGTCGTTCGATCTCGTATTTCATGCCCTCACTGTCTTTGCTGGTCCAGTTCAGTTGTACGGAACAATTACTGATTGTAACTGATGATGTCGCCTGTTCTTTTAGAAGGGTTATGAGTGCTTTTTTCATATCGGGAATACCATAGCCGATACGATTGTTTGGATTTTGATAAGTGCTGCCCGCTTCCCGCAGCGCCCTGATGATGCGCATATTATTCACTTCGGGAAATCCCTGCCATAGACAGCTTGCAAGGCCGGCAATCGCGGGGCATGCTAAAGAAGTACCATTTAAATAACCAAACTGGTTGGTCGGCGCCTGTATGAGAGCATTCACCCCAACCGATGCCACATCAGGTTTTATTCTTCCATCGGCAGAAGGTCCATAACTTGAAAAAGCACCTACCGTCCCAAACACATCAACGGCACCAACGGCCAACACGCTATCGCCATCGGCGGGCGTCGTTATTTTCTCCCAGTAATCCGTGCCGGAGTTACCAGCCGAGTTGACGACGAGAAGCCCTTTAACCGCCGCCAGGTCTGCGGCACGCGCCGACATGGTGATATCACCATTCAGGTCACTAAATGGATAGTCCGGAACATTGCCACTGAAATCATATCCATAACCCAGCGAAGACGAGATCACATCGGCACCGATACTATCAGCTCTTTCCGCTCCGCAGGCCCAGTTGAATTCCTCGATGGGATACTCCGAACCTATATCTTCTGTTCTGAAAAGGTGAAAACCAGCCCCTGGGGCTTTTCCTACCATAGTACCAGGCACATTCGCGGCAATCACGGAAAAACACATCATCCCATGTGAATGGTCTTCAACAACAGTTTCCTCGCGTGATACAAAATCCCAGGTACTCAATACCTGGTTATTCGTATTTACACTATCAAAGGCTTTATACGTGGTATAATTGAAATAGCCGGCATCGAGCATGGCTATTTGTATGCCCTGTCCACGCAGTCCTATATTATGTAAGAATTCACCCTTATGCAGGGTTATTTCCTTCAGTGAATTGTCCCCGTAGTTATAAAAATTTGATTCTATCGATCCAGGTCTTGATGAAGTGGTTGCCGGAGAGGAGTGTTCAGATTCTATTTTATTTTTCAACCTGCTGGAAGGCCTCGCGGCAACAGCAGCCGTATTTAAAACAAAAGGCAGTGCATTGATCGCTGCGATAGCATTCGCGTCTGAAGTTTGTATGCTGATCGCGTTCAGCCATCGCGATACATTCAGTACGGTTACATTGGGAATGGCGGCGACTTGTGAAACATAATTGAATGGTACAGGCAGGTCGGTACTGTCAATCGCGATATTGTACCTGGCTCTTCTTTCGATCGCACGCTGGCTTAGGTAATCAGCAGGGGAACTTAGTTTATGTGTTGTAGCTGCTTTGTTTTTGAACTGAACGACAAAGTGGGTGAGTTGTGCATTGCCCGGGTATGCAAACAGCAATAACAGCACAAAAATTGAAAACTTCCCCATGAAATGAATTGCTAGATCAAAATTAGGCGATCCGATATCAATTATGATCGATCATCCACATCGTGATGCCAAAACCACGATAGTAAGGTTCAGGGCCGGAAGTGTTGGGCTCGTATTCAATAATGGCATATTCCTTATGAACGAGTCCGATATTTTTTGCATAATGCTCAACAGACCTGGTCATACCGCCGGGACGTGCCGCTTCGATGACAGGGTAATTATCACCAAAATTTTCATGCTCCACAGTCCACACATCATTGTAGACCTGGTTCTCAAACTCGAAGCTGGAATTGAAAGAATCATAATTGTAATCCCAGTTGCGCATATAGCCAAATGATGTAAACTTATAAGAACTGTACGGATCAAGATGCAAATAGCTATTGCCTTTCCAGTTGTATCCTTCCCTCAGGGGTGCGTGCAATTTTATAAAACGAAGATTGTCTTCGATTACTTCCACTCTATCGAATAGCGGGGTTACAAAATAGGAACCGTTGTTGATCCATTCGCCGGTGCCATCCGCGTTACGAAGGAAACGGTAGATCCGATAGGAGGGACGGTTCAGGTTATCGACGGTTTCCGAATCCACCACATGCTTCACCTGGTAGCTATGTACTTCCACATCACGCTGGAAATTGGTGAATACAGTTGAGTCGATCCGGTAGGTGATCGATTTGCCGGGTTCAAGAGGGAAATATTCTGCCAAAGCTTCAGTTGGGAATTCCTCTTTTTTGTCGGAGCAGGAAAAAAGCATCACAAATAACAGGGCGATCAGGCTGAGGCGATGGCGCATAAATATTTTGCAGTTGACTAAGGGATACAAATAGTTTCGGTTTAAAGACATCAGTCACAGCCTTTTAGCTGCTTTTTCATATATCGCTTTCTTTTTGAAAACGGAATGATTGTATATTGTCCTTTAACGAAATCGGGCTTTTTTTATTGCTTATACAAGGCGTTGCCCATCCGAAGTTTTAGCTGATTTTTAGATCGATAGGGACTCGGTTGTAGGGATTACGCCTTCAGGCTGCCCGCCTGGATGATCCCTCCGCCGATAACATCATCTCCTTCATAAAATACAGCGCTTTGTCCGGGCGCGATCCCTTTCACATTCTCATAAAACCTCACTTTTACACCGCCATTTTCGGGGTAAAGGTTTGAAAGTGCGCCTTTGTCTTTGTACCGGATCTTGGTGACGGATTCCATACCAGGGGTGAGGTTGTCGTATTTGATCAGGTTAAGCCTGCCTACCGTCATTTCGTTTTGTTCCAGGTCGTTTTCATCGCCCAGGGTGACAGTATTTGTATCTGGATCGATTTTGGTGACAAAAACAGGTTTCCCCAGGGCGATGTCCAGCCCTTTTCTTTGTCCCACGGTATAAAAAGGGTAGCCCTTGTGTTTGCCCAAAACCCGCCCGGTTTTATCAATAAAGTTTCCACCATTTACACTTTCTTCAAGTCCTTCTACACGACGTTTTAAAAACCCCCGGTAGTCATTGTCCGGTACAAAACAGATCTCATAACTTTCGCTTTTTTTTGCCAGTTCAGGATAGCCATAATCCAGTGCCATCTGCCTGATCTCGGTTTTTTTGTATGGAGCTAGTGGGAGCAGGGTCCGGCTCAAGAGGTCCTGTTGCAGACCCCATAACACATAGCTTTGATCTTTTGTTTCATCAATGGCTTTGCTGACCACAAAACGGCCATTATCATGCTGACGAATTTTTGCGTAGTGTCCTGTTGCGATGAAATCACAGCCAAGGGCATCAGCACGTTTTAATAAAGCACGCCATTTAATATGTGTATTGCAGAGTACGCAGGGATTGGGAGTACGCCCCGCAAGGTATTCCTCTACGAAATTATCGATCACAAAACCGCCAAACTCTTCTCTGATATCCAGGATATAGTGCGCGAAACCATGTTCCACAGCCGCCTGGCGGGCATCATTAAAACTGTCCACATTGCAGCAGCCGGTTTCTTTCTTGCTTCCACCACTGGCAGCGTAGTCCCAGGTTTTCATGGTGATACCCACCACTTCATAGCCCTGGTCGTTGAGCATGAGCGCAGCAACGGTACTGTCGATACCGCCGCTCATAGCCATAAGCACCTTACCTTTCCTGCTCATCATTTAAAAAATTAGCCGGCAAATATACGATTAATTTGGGGGAGCTTACCGTTTTCGAGGGAAATCAAAGCGCTGACCTGTAACCACTTCAAAAAGCAAGGCGTCATATTATTTTTCCAAAGCGGTGATAATATTGCAAATTTGTTAACACAAACCAACTATATGAAAAGGAATTTATTTTTAGCTGGCCTCATTACCCTGTTTTTAACGTCTTGTAGCTATTTTGGTGGAAAACGAGTTAGTGGGAATGGTAATATAGTCTCACAAAATCGTACAGCTGGAAGCTTTAGTTCCGTGGACGTTAGCGGCGCAATTGATGTATATATCAAGCAGGACTCCTCGCAGTCGATACGTGTTGAGACAGATGAAAACCTCCAGGAACTGGTGGAAGTGTATGAACAAAATGGCCGTCTCTATATTTCGCCACGGGATAATTTCAATCTGAATCCAAGTAATAAAAGTGTAAAAGTATATGTTTCTTCTCCCCAGATCCACAGCCTGGAGGTCTCCGGCGCCAGTAATGTTTTCGGTGAGAACAGGATCTCATCCACCGAAAGTTTTGATATTGATATCAGCGGAGCTTCGGAAGTGAAGATAGACCTGAACGCGCCACGGGTAGATGTAGACCTTTCCGGCGCGTCGGAGTTACACATCGCCGGGGAAACCAGGGACTTTAACGTAGAAGGTTCCGGTGCCAGTGGCGTTAAAGGTTTTGACCTGAAAACCGAAAACACATCGATCGATATTTCAGGAGCCTGTTCAGCAGAGGTTTTTGCCAGCGTGAAAGCCGATATCCGGGCCAGTGGGGCGAGTAGTGTAAAGTACAGGGGCAATGCGGCTGTCACGCAGGATATGAGTGGGGCGAGTAGTGTGAAGAAAGTGGATTAATGGGGAAGTTGAATATTGTTGAATGTTGTTGAAGGTGGTTAGAGGTGGTTGAATGTTGATTTACCATAACTAAAGCTTATGACATCACGCCGGGATTTTATCAGGCAATCCACGCTGGCAACGGGTGGAGTTCTTCTTTCCTCGTCTTCTTTTGGGCGGTTTTTTATTGGGAAAAAAACGAAGGTGATTATCATTGGTGCAGGCTTCGCAGGCCTGGCTGCCGCCCTGCAATTGTATAAGAAAAAAATTGACTTTATCATTCTGGAGGCGCGCAACCGTATTGGTGGCCGAGTGTTTTCCCATACTATTGACCCGCATGAGAACCTCGTGATTGAACTAGGTGCTGAATGGGTTGGCAACTCTCATACACGTGTGCGGGAACTCTGTGATGAGTTTTCACTGGAGTTACAGAATAATCAGTTCGATACACATCTGATCTTCCAGGGCAAGTACTATGGGAAGAATGAGTGGGATTACAGTGATGCGTGGAAAGCAAAATTTCAATCCCTGCTCGATGGCTACGATAAAATGACGCCAGCCGACAAAATCAGGCTGGATAAGACAGACTGGTGGCGATACCTGGTCAATAATGGTTGTGAGGGCCGCGATCTTGACCTGAGGGAATTACTGGATAGCACTGATTTTGGTGAAACGATCAGAAATGTATCTGCCTTTGCAGCGTTGGCCGAGTATGCCGAAAGCAGTGAAAAGAATGAGATGGATCTGAAGATCAAAGGAGGCAATAGTATGCTGGCTCAAAAGATCGCCGGTACGATCGGTCAGGATAAGATCAAACTGCAACAACGGGTACAGCGTATTGTTCAGCAATCAAAAGGAGGCGTAAAAGTTTTTTGTGACGGTGGCGAATCGTTTACGGCCGATAAGATCATTTGCACGGTACCCACGTTTGCAGCGCAAAGAATTAAATGGGAGCCCGGTCTTCCCGCCGACCAGGTAAATGCCATGAACCAGCTCCAGTATGCGCGCATCAATAAAAACCCTTTACTGTTCCGTGAGAGATTCTGGAAAGATGAAAGTTTCGATATGGTCACGGATCAGTTACCCCATTATTTTTATCATGCTACTAAAAACCAGGTCTCAGAAAAAGGGGTTTTGATTTCCTATACCATTGGAGACAAAGCCGCGGTGGTGGCCAACCAGACTGATGAATGGAAAGCCAATATGATCCAGCAAACACTCCAGCCTCATTTTGGCGATGTGAAATCTTTGATAGACAAACAGGCCAACTACTACTGGGGCAACGATGAGTTTTCCCGCGGCGCTTATGCACTATATGGAAAAGGACAATGGTTTACCCTCCAGCCTATTCTCCGCCGTTCGCATATTCATACCCATTTCGCCGGCGAGCACCTCGCTGAATGGCAGGGATTCATGGAAGGAGCGATTGATACCGGCGAGGCTGCCGCTTCGAGGATTTGAGGACTTGGGTATTGGGAGATTGTAATCATTGTTGTCCGGAGAACGCTGGAGTGCTATAAACCACGGCGGGCACTGCGAGCACAGCGAAAGGCGCCTACGTGTTAAAAATCTGCTACGGAGAACAGGACATGATGGTAATACTCTGATGTGTCCGCTGTGTGCGCTGTGGTTTCCTGACACATCGAGGCATTTGAATTACGACCGGCAAAGAGAACAGTCTTCAGAAAAAATAAAGCAAAGCCCCTGTCAAAGTAAAAGTCATAGAAGCCGCGCGGGTCAAAGGTTGACACAATCAAAATTTTATTCCGGAGAGCAATGATTAGTAATTGGAGACCAGGAGCGGATAGCTATCTTGTTGGGAAATCCAGTATCCAGCATCCAGTATCCTGAATCGGCCTCACCCCCAGCCCCTCTCCCAAGGAGAGAGGGGAGCCAGAAACATCCAGTATCCAGCATCCAGCTTCCAGTATCCAGCATCCAGCTTCCGTCACATACTCACATACTTCACCACAATCTTTACATCCTTATTTCTTCCCTTATCATCCGTACATGATATTTTTACCGGTCCTTCGGTGGGAAGGAAGAAAAGCTTTTCGCCGGCAGCGGTGCTTTTATAAAATTTATTGTCTATATACCAGAATACGCGGCTTACATCGTTGGCTGTTTTGCAAGACAGTTGTAACGGTTCAGGATTTTTTCGACTCACGAGGTATTCGGTACCATTGGTGGGAGAAGTTATAACAGGCGCGTTGCCTTTGAAGATCATGTCGCAATCCGGGTTATGGCCGGGGATCTTTTGATACACCACGTTATTTTCTTCAAACCAGGCCTGCATGCCCGGATCAATGATCTTATACCATTTTTTCTTGTAATCACTTGCGGGCATACAGGATTTGCAATAGGAAAGTTTTTCATCCGGGCTTACCATGATTTCCTGTCGGTCGCTACATGTTTTTGTCGATGATACGAGTGGAATAAAATAGTCGGTCAACAGGCTATTGCAATGATCTGAAGGCGGCAGACCTGATTCGCTGCATACCTGCCTGATATCGCAGTCTTCAGGTTGGTTAAACCATTCCCTGTCATTATCATAATCGATCGTATTAAAGATCCTGAATAAAAGCGGTGTGGCAATATTGGCGCCGCTGAGATCGGCTACTCCAACACCAGAAAAATTGCCGACCCATACACCCACTGTATAATTTTTATTATAGCCGATACTCCATGCATCGCGACGGCCATAGCTGGTACCTGTTTTCCAAGCAATTTTTGGCATATGTTCGGTCGCCGACCAGTTGAGTGGGAAATCGGGACGATTTACTTTTGAAAGGATCTCATTGATCATATAAGCAGCCGCCGGGCTTACCAGGGTTCTTGAAGTCGCGTTACTTTCTTCCTGCAGAAATGAAAGCGGCCGGAATTTGCCATTATTTGCGAAAGCGGCAAACAAGCCTGTCAGCTCTTCCAGTGAAGTACCACAACCACCAAGGATCATCGACAACCCCAGTTTGCGCCGGTCTTTCTGAACCTGTTTGAAATCGGATTGTACCAGGGCTTGTATCAGTTTCTCCTGACCCAGTTGCCTGAGTTGTTTAACAGCAGGGATATTTAGAGAATGTTCAAGGGCGTATTGCGAAGTGACAAAGCCGTTGAACTTTTTATCATAATTCTCCGGCGCATAGCCTTCATAGTTTACCGGTACATCGGTTATCATCGTTTTCGGTGTCAGCAGGCCTTCGTCAAAACACAGCGCGTATAGTATTGGTTTGAGTGTACTGCCCGGTTGCCTGACAGCGTTGGCTCCGTTTACCTGGCCACCGTCGGTAGTATCATAAAAATTAGAGGAGCCGATATAACTAATGACCTTGTTTGTTTTATTGTCTACAATGACGACAGCAGCATTTTTTATATTCCTCAGCTTTTGTACCCGGATATAATCTTCTACGATCTTTTCGGCCTTGAGTTGGGTATTCAGGTCGATGCTGGTCCTGATAATAGTTTGATCGGACAAACCGGCCTGTCTTTTCAACTTTAGGGAAAGATGTGGGATGTAGTGGGGTACGGTATTTCGGGTGGCATGCAGTGGTTCGGCCAGTGCATCCTCAATTTCTTTTTTGGAGAAAACTCTATCTGTAGCGAATTTATGCAGCCACCTATTTCGCTCCGTTACGATCCGGTCATTGTACCTGCCCATCACGAGTGAGGAAGGCCGGTTGGGTATGATGCTTAGCGCGGTGATCTCGGCCAGCGATAAATGGTCGGGGTTTTTATTGAAATATAAGAACGCCGCGGTCTTTACCCCCTCGATATTACCACCATAGGGAACGAGGTTAAGATACATCTGGAGTATCTCGTTCTTGGAATATTTCCATTCCAGTTGGAATGCACGGAATGTTTCCCTGGCTTTACTAAAAATATTTCTTCGTCCTGGCTCAAGCACTCTGGCTACCTGCATCGTAATGGTGCTGGCACCTGATGTTCGCTTCATCCGCAACAGGTTTTTGACAAATGCGCGGCCAACTGAAAAAGGATTCACTCCCGGATGATAATAGAAATATTTGTCCTCTTTGGCGACAATGGTCTTGCGAAGCAGGGGAGAGATCTCATTGAGCTCTGTTTTCATCCGCCATTTGTCATCACTGGTCAGATAAGCATTGATCATCTCGCCTTTATTGCTGGTTATGACCGTGGAGTATTCAATTTTGTCGGGCAACGGGAACAGCAGGTTGAACAACAGGAACAGGGTAAACGTGGCCAGCAGGAATATTCCCGTGCGTTTCAATAAGAGCAGCAATGTTTTCCTGTTGAGTTTCAATTTCATTCTCTGAATGTTACATGTGGTTGCATTATCCTGCAGACAAACCTACTTAACAAAATATTACATGTCTGCATCCATGGATAATTTTAGGATAAAAAGATGATGATCCTGAGTTTCCGGTTCATCAAATTTCTTTATCTTCTCATTTCAAAGCGAACCATTTAACCAAACCTTAATATGCAATTCCGTTTTATCTTCTTGCTTGCAGGACTCGTTTTTACTATGTCCTGCAACAAAAACGCCGTCAGTCTTTCTTACACAAATGCAAAGGACGAAGTTCCGTTACTGGGAAACCTGGTATTCCGTTTTTCACAAAGCATGGTCAAAGATTCGATGCTGAATGTATGGGATTCCACTGAGTACATCAGTTTTGAACCCGCCATACCTGGCAGGTTCAGGTGGGAGAGCCCGGATCAACTCGTTTTTTCTCCTGCACAACCTCTTAATCCCGCTACAGACTACAAAGCCAGGGTTAAGAATTCGGTGCTTCGATTCAGCAAATTTGACGATATAAAAGACGGGGACAAGATCAGTTTCCATACACCCGGGCTCACTCTGGATAACTCACAGATTACCTGGGTGGGTGAAAGCAGTACCTCAGCGGTACCGCAACTTGACCTCCTTTTTAATTACCGTGTCAATCCCGAAAGCCTGAAAGAAAGGATGACGATCGAAGTCGAAGGCAAAAAAGCAGAATATGCGATCATTACAGCATCTCCGGAAAACAGGATTGCCGTGAGGATCAACGGTCTTAAAAATGAAGACAAAGACCTTGATGCACGGGTGACCATTGATAAAGGATTGAAACCTGAAGCAGGTAATAATGCTTTGGCTGAACCGATTAAAGCATCTTTGATCGTTCCTTCACCCTATGTACTTAGCATCCTCGAAATGGAAGCACAGCACGACGGGACGGAAGGAACAGTACGGGTGGTTACCAGTCAGCAGTTGTCAAGTGAGAATATAAAACCTTTACTTCAACTGGATCCAAACCTCGGCTTTTCCGTAGAGCAGAATGAAAACGGGTTCACTTTACGCAGTGATAAGTTTGATGTAAGCAAAACTTATGCGTTGACGATTTATAAGGGCCTGCGTGGTAAAATTGGAGGCGTGCTAAAAGAAGATTATTCAGGAAGTGTGGCTTTCGGTGAGTTGGAAGCTAATATCAGGTTTGCAAACAGCAAAGCAGTTTATCTTTCCAAAAATGGCGGCAAGAATATAGAAGTGCAGATCACTAATGTGCCAAAAGTGAAACTGGTGATCTCCAAGATCTATGAAAACAATCTCCTTCTTTCACAACGCTATGGTTACTATCCAAAGGAGACCTCCAGCCGATATGCAAGTTATGATGGTGGCTATGATGATGGCTATTATGACGATGGTTATACCGATGTGATGCTGGGTGATGTGGTTTATGAAAAGGAACTCGACACCAGGACGCTTCCTAAAAGCGGGGCTGGCAGGTTGCTCAACTTATCACAGTTTGAAGACCGGCTTCCCGATTTCAAAGGTGTATATCATATTGTGATCCGTTCGATGGATAGTTATTGGGTAAGGGACAGCCGTTTTGTGTCTCTATCGGATCTGGGATTGATAGTACGGGAAGGACAGGATAAGATCTTTGTCTTCTCCAATTCTATTAAAACGGCCATGCCGGTAAATGGTGTGAACGTATCAGTGTATGCGGCCAATAACCAATTGATTGGAACAGGTGCTACTGATGGGAATGGCGTTGCGGAGATCAACTGGTCCAGTAAAGATTTTGCCGGTTTCAAACCGGCCATGGTGATTGCAAAAACCGCTGACGATTTCAATTTCCTGCCCTTCAATAATACTCGTGTCAATACATCAAGATTCGAAGTGGGAGGTAAAAGAGGAAATTCTTCTGGACTCGACGCATTTATCTATGGTGAAAGAGATATCTACAGGCCGGGTGAGAAAGTGAATTTTTCTGTAATCATCCGCGACAGGCAATGGAAGGCGCCAGGTGATATACCTCTCAAGATAAAATTCCTGATGCCGAATGGTAAAGAGCTTAAATCATTCCGCAAAACACTAAATGAACAAGGTTCTATCGAGGGAAGTATTGATATCGGAACGGCTGCCATCACCGGCAGCTACAACCTGGAAGTGTATACGTCAAATGATGTGTTACTTTCTGCTAAAAGTTTTTCAATAGAGGAATTTGTACCTGATCGTATCCGGGTTTCTACCAAACTGGATAAAACCTCATTAAAACCGGGTGAGTCTTCGGTATTGTCTTTGAATGCCATGAACTTCTTTGGGCCGCCTGCTGCCAACCGTAACTATGAGATGGAAATACAGGTGAGGCAAAAAAACTTTTCGCCTGCCAAATTCGAGAACTTTGATTTTTCGCTGGCAAACCAGAATAGTTTTTTTGATAAGCAGGTAAAAGAAGGGAAGACTGATGCGGAAGGTAATGCAACGGAAAAATACCAGGTGCCAGCCACATACTCCAATATGGGCTTGCTGCAGACGAATTTTTATACCACGGTGTTTGATGAAACCGGCCGGCCGGTAAGCAGGCTGAGTACAGCAGATATCTATACGCAGGATGTGTTCTTTGGTATTCGTCATGACTGGTTTTATTATTATCCGCTCAATCAACCCGTTAAATTCCAGTTGGCGGCTGTGAGCAGGGAAGGAAATGGGACCAACGCATCAGCACGGGTAGAGGTGGTAAAGCATGAATACAAAACCGTGCTTGCAAGAAGCGGCAGTTATTTCCGCTATGAATCCCAGAAGCAGGACAAAGTGATGACGGAGAATAAGATCAGTGTCGGGGCCAGTACCGAGTATAGTTACATTCCACGTTCACCTGGTGATTACGAGTTGAGAGTTTATCTGCCGGGTGCAAACAACTATGTCAGCCGTAGTTTTTATAGTTATGGATCATGGGGTGGTGACAATAATTCCTTTGAAGTAAGTAATGAAGGAAATATCGAGATCGAGCTGGATAAAAAGTCTTACCTCAGCGGCGAGACGGTAAAAGCTTTGTTTAAAGCACCATTTGACGGCCGTATGCTGGTGACCCTGGAGACAGATCGTGTCGTTTCACATCAATACGTTGAAGTCAATAGTCGTAATGCTAGTCTTGACTTGAAATTATCAGGCGACCATATACCTAATGTGTATATCACCGCCACGCTGATAAAACCACATGAGGTAACAGATATTCCTCTTACGGTGGCGCATGGTTTCCAGAATGTAAAAGTGGAAGAAAAGAGCCGTAAGATCGCGGTGGAGATCGAGGCGCAAAAAAATGCCCGTTCAAAAACCAGGCAAAAGATAAGGGTAAAAGCGGCGCCTGGTAGTTTTGTTACCCTCTCTGCCGTGGATAACGGTGTGTTGCAGATCAGCAATTTTAAAACACCGGATCCTTATGAATACTTCTATCAGAAAAGGGCGTTGCAGGTGAGTTCGTATGATCTGTACCCGCTATTGTTTGCTGAGCTTAGAGCCAAACTGAGCAGCACCGGGGGTGACGCAGAGCTCAGTATGGAAAAACGCGTAAATCCTATGCCGGCTAAAAGAATTAAAGTAATAAGTTATTGGAGCGGGATAAAAAAAGCGAATGGCAACGGATTAGCGGAATTTGAAGTGGATATTCCACCGTTTAGTGGTGAAGTTCGCCTGATGGCGATTTCTTATAAGGATCAACATTTCGGTGCAGCTGAAAATACCATGACGATTGCTGATCCAGTCGTAATTAGTACAGCCCTGCCCAGGTTCCTTAGTCCTGGCGATACAGCATTTGTACCGGTTACGCTGAGTAATACAACTGGGAAAAGCGCATCACTCACCGCGAAAATAGAAGCGTCGGGTCCATTACAAATCATAGGTGGCAGCAGCCAGTCAGTTGCCGTCAATGCAAACAGTGAGGGCCGTGCAGGGTTTAGTGTAGCTGCCAGTTCTGCCCTGGGAGTAGGTAATATTAAAATATCTGTGGATGGTATGGGTGAGAAATTCATCGATGAAACACAAATTTCGGTGCGTCCGCCATCAACATTGCAGAAAATATCCGGCAGCGGTTCAATAGGCGGTGGAAGTACTGGGAAGATCAATATCGGTTTGAGTGATTTTATTGAAGGAAGTACGGATTATAACCTTGTCGTCAGTCGGTCGCCGGTAGTAGAGCTTGGTGATCACCTGCGTTACCTGGTGCAATATCCCTATGGCTGTTCGGAACAAACTATTTCAGCTGCTTTCCCGCAATTGTACTACGGAGATATTGCTGATCTGATGCAATTGAATACGCAGAATAAACTAAATGCCAACAGTAACATACTGGAAGCCATTCGAAAAATAAAAATGCGGCAGTTGTATAACGGCGCGGTTGTGATGTGGGATGGGGAGAGTCGCGAGGACTGGTGGACTACGGCCTATGCTGCGCATTTCCTGCTGGAAGCCAAAAAAGCCGGCTTTGATGTGGATAATAGCCTGCTGCAAACGATGCTTAGTTACCTGAGCAACCGGTTGAAGAAAAAGGAAACGATCACTTATTACTACAACAGGAACCAGAATAAAAAGATTGCGCCGAAGGAAGTGACTTACAGTCTTTATGTTTTGGCGCTGGCAGGCCAGCCCAATGTTCCGGCCATGAACTATTACAAAGCGAAACCCGAGATACTGGCCCTCGACAGCCGTTACTTACTTTCAGCTGCCTATGCCACTGCAGGTGATAAAAAATCATTTACCGCTTTACTGCCCGCGGCATTCACCGGGGAAGAATCTGTTGCGCAAACCGGGGGTAGTTATTATTCTGATGTACGCGATGAAGCGATTGCATTGAATGCTTTGCTTGAAGCCGATCCTGGCAATAGCCAGGTTCCCGTGATGGCAAAGCATGTTGCTGATAAACTAAAAGCCCGTCGCTGGTTAAGTACACAGGAACGCGCGTTTGCATTTCTTGCTCTTGGAAAAGTTTCACGTTCGGCCAACCAGTCTACTGCTACAGCGAATGTAAAAGTGAATGGTAAGGTGGTTGCAAAAGTTGAGGGCGGACAATGGCGAGGAGACAAAGCGGCTTTGAAAGGAACGGCGATAGAAATTGAAACAAAAGGGAGTGGCAGTCTCTATTATTTTTGGCAGGCTGAAGGTATCAGCAGCAGCGGCGCTTACCAGGAAGTTGATAATTATCTTAAAGTGAGAAAGCGTTTTTACAACAGGTTTGGACAAGCCGTTTCAGGAAACGAGTTTAAGCAGAATGAACTGATCATTGTTGGTATCACATTGGACAGGGCTTTTTCCACTTCAATTGAAAACGTGGTTATCACCGATCTGTTGCCCGCTGGATTTGAAATTGAAAATCCCCGGACCAAAGATATTCCGGGTATGGACTGGATCAAAGATGCTTCCACACCGACCTCATTGGATGTGCGTGACGACAGGATTCATTTTTTTGTCGACGCCTATAATAACCGTCAGACCTATTATTACGCAGTGCGTGCAGTTTCACCCGGACGCTATAAAATGGGACCTGTTAGTGCGGACGCGATGTATAACGGAGAGTATCATTCATATCACGGGGCAGGCGTGATAAATATTGTTCAATAATTAGTATCGTAAATAGGATTGGGAGATAAGATTCACTCCCAATTCCTATTCATCATCGTTCACACGCTCCGTGCCTTCAAAAGCATTGGCTGAGCCGTCGGAATCCTGTTCGTCTTTCTCTTTTTTCAAAGCCTTCGTTTTTGCGGGAGGGTTGTTCTCTTTTTCGCCATCTTTCGTATGGAGCGCTGCAACTTTTTTTTCTTCGCTGCTTTCAGGAGAAATTATTTTTTCTTTAGACGGTGCATGTGGGTAGCCTGAGAAATCCTGGTCGATACGCTGATCTGAACTTGACTGAACGTTTTCTTCTCTCATCACTTCTTTTTTCTTGGCCTCTTTCTGAAGCAGGTATTTACGAAGTCTTTTGTTTTGCATAAGTTTCTTTTGCATATCAGGATATAATTGTATGCCAAACAGGTGGTTTTTAACCGTTGTGGTTGGATTCATGGTAAATACCTGAAATAAGTGTCGCTAAGCGCAAATGGATTTCAGTCATTGGAGAGCTTTTCCAGGTTGCATTGAATGTATACGTGTAAAAAAATCCCCATGCTGATTACATGTGAATGAATAGGAAAGCCGGATCTTAGGTTCCGGCCAGCAAGAACTGAAAAGGGTTCCGTCTACCTTCCGGCGCCATAGTTCCCTTCTCTCGATAATAATGTTTTGCGAATTATAGGCTTAGAACAGAAAACTTCAAGAATCAGAATGTCTTTATTTTGCTTTTGTGTATAGCAGACAACAATCATCCCAGGTGCGTAGGAATTTCTGGACGAGTTTTGGGCAATACATGCGGCCCCTACCTGGCGCGGACGGTATGGCGGTGAATTGGCTCAACTATAAGACCGGCATCAGGCAACTTTATTTTCGGATGGACGCAGGTAAAAAGCAGGCAAGTGTTGCGATCGAAATGCGACATTCCGACATGGGCGAGCAGGATGAAATCTTCAAAAAGTTTGAAACATTAAAAAAAATGTTTCTTGAAATCGCTGGTACTGACTGGGATTGGGAATTGCATAGTATCGATGAAGATAGCAAACCCGTCAGTAGAATAATAACCAGGCTGCAAGGCGTGAATATTTTTAATGAAGCCGACTGGCCTGCGATAATATCTTTCTTAAAGCCAAGGATGATCGCGCTCGACCAGTTTTGGCATCTTGCCAAAGATCATTTTTAATTACCCGCCCTTTCTATCGAAACAGGAGCATTGACCAGTGTATCAGTTTTCTTTGAGGCATTAAGTGGTTGACCAACGGCAATATCACAACGGTGCCCCGGCTGGCCATGAGCAGGGTTCAAGCCCTTCGCAAAAAGTGTATCAGGTTGCAGCGGCGAGGGTTTGGAAACTGTACTGGTAGTAGTTGTTGGTGTTGTGGTAGACGGTGTTGTTGGTTTTGAATTTAATGGTGCACCCACGGCAATATCACAACGGTGGCCTGGCTGACCGTGTGCAGGATTGATACCTGTAGCGGCTGGCTTGGTCGCAGCTGCAGGGGGTACAGAAACAGGTTGCGTTGCAGGGTTTGACGCAGTCAGTGCTGATGGGTTAACCGGAGATGACGCTGGTAAGGGTGCGCCGACGGCTATATCGCATCTATGACCAGGCTGACCGTGCGCCGGGTTGATTGCACCGGTAGCCGAGGCTGTACTTGTACCTGGAAGAACGGGATTTGCTGGCGTTGCGCCGTTACCTGTTGGCAGGCTAAATTGCGGGTTTGCAACAGTTGGCCGCGTTGCTGGTTTTTCCCGGCAGGAACTCATTGCTAACCCACAAAAAACGGCTGCGGCGCCTATCAAATACTTCATAGAGGCTTGTTTGAGCCGATCAAATTACACAACTAAATCTGTAACTCAAAATAGGGCATCGGTCCCGGGGTATATTTTTTAAAAACAAAGCTTTACCCCGGTCTGATTCTAAACCGTGTAAATTTTTCAACATATAACTCCGAAAACGGAAAATTTAGCAATAGCCCAATAGCCAGTAAAGCAGCGCAAACACAGCAATAAATCCAAGGCAGCCGCCTCCCCATTTGTAGGCGCCCCATCCGGCGAGTAATGTTCGTAGCCAATTTTGCATATCAAAGCGTTTAGCTACCATGAGGTTAAAAAATTATGCCATAAAAAAAACCCCTCCAGATGAAGGGGCTTTGAACGTTACTGTTATGAAAGAAAAACACTTATTTTAAAAACTTAATAGGAAAAGGCTAATGGTCCTGGTTTAGGTTGATAGTTTTTCATAAAAAAGAACGGATCAAAAAACAGGGTTGAGTGTCATATTACAAAAAGTAGAAAGTTGATCGGCTGGAAACGAATCGCCAGTTTTTCAAAGGATTGGAAATGACTTTCTGGACGGTTTTGGACATTGGATAGGATTAACGAAACATCCGCTGACCAACTTTCTGAAACAAAAATATATTCACACTGCTATGTTAACAAGAGCATAAACGCTCTATTTAAATATGGCAGTATTTACGTTTTCCTTCGTAAATTATCTTCTTTGGATGTTCGTAAATCTTCTATTCACTACCGTAAATTGTACAGCTGCTGTTTACTGGTAGTTTCCACAAAAGCTAAATCAAGTACTTCTACTATGGTATATGTTGCAGGAATTTTCCATCTTGCATCTGTAGAACAAATACCAAACCCTATACAGTTTACAAATACAATCATCCATGAAAACCCCCGAATCTAACTCTTTAATCAAAGTAGCTATCGCCGACGACCACGCCCTCTTCCGTACGGGTGTGAAAACATCACTTTCCAGCAGAAAAGATATTCAAATGGTGGCTGAAGCCGAGAATGGCATGCAGTTACTCAATCTGTTACGTCATATCCAGCCGGATGTGGTGTTGCTGGATATCCAAATGCCTATCATGGACGGACTAGCCACCCTGCCTGAGATCAAAAAGCTTTACCCTGGTGTAAAAGTGATCATGCTCTCGATGCATAATGATCATTCCGTGATCTCCCGTATGATGGAAATCGGCGCCAACTCGTACCTGACCAAAGAATCCGGATCCGAAATGATCTACGATGCCATCCGGGCGGTGTATGAGCAGGATTTCTACTTTAATGATCTGACTAATAAAGCGTTATTAAGCGGTCTGCGCACCAAGCGTACTGCGGAATCATCCATGCCCCAGGATGTACAGCTTACTGATAAAGAAATAACTATATTGAAACTGATGTGCGATGAGAAAAGCACAAAAGAAATTGCCGATATCGTAGACCTCAGCCCACGTACAGTAGAGGCCATCCGCGACAAACTCAAAACAAAGACCGGTACCAAATCAATGGCCGGCCTGGTGATGTATGCGGTGAAGGCAGGTCTTGTAGAGCAAGCTTAACTCCGACTAATTGCTTATAGCCATCCACTTACGGTGGGTGGCTTTTTTTATGCTATTTTCATTCCATGAACTATGTTATTGTGGATGGTAACCTGGTGACTGAGGATAAGCCGGCATTGCAAGTGAATAACCGGGGTTATCGTTATGGTGACGGGCTGTTTGAAACCATGCTTGTCCTGGCAGGAAAGATCATTTTTGAGACATATCATTTTGAAAGATTATTTGAAGGTCTCAAATTGATTCAAATTGAACTTCCTCCTGACATAAATCCAAAAAAACTGGCAGGTGAAAGCCTTAAACTTTGTGAACAGAACAATTGTACTGAACTTGCCCGCGTTAGACTCTCGGTCAACAGTGGCAATGGGAATCTAAGCGACCCGAACAATTCGCAATATATTATCGAATGCCAGCCAATTAAAAAAAGATCCTGGAATGAAACGGGACTGCTGGTTGATGTTTACCCTTCGGCAAGGAAAACCTGTGACAGGTTCAGCCATTTAAAATCTGCAAATTATTTACCATATGTTATGGCTGCCCGGTATGCTTCGAAAAATCAACTCGACGATGCCCTGGTGCTGAATGCACATGAAAGGATCGCCGAATCATCGATTGCGAATGTTTTTGTGGTAAAAGACGGGCGGCTGTTTACACCTTCACTCCAGGAAGGATGTGTGTCTGGTACGGTTCGCAGGTGGATCCTGGAAAACTATGATGTGGTGGAGAAAGGTCTTACACCTGAAGATATAAAATCCGCGGATGAAGTATTCCTCAGCAATGCCATCAGCGGAATACGCTGGGTGAGGCAGTGTGGTGACGCAAAGTATTACGCAAAATTGTCTTTGGATATTTATCAAAAACTACAACGGGAATCAGGTTGAATAAGAACTTCGACAGTTTTGTCAAAGAAATAGTTGAAGAGAGGTATCGTCGACAATTTGCGGATAAATAATCTTATACACGTCAAACATAGTTTCGATCGCTTTTTTTCCTTCTGCGCCAAGATCAACTGAGTAATGGTTCACATAAAGATCGATATGTTGTTTCATCACCGACTCTTCCATTTCCTGTGAATGTTGTTTCACGTAGCCTGGTATCAGGGGATAATTTGAAAAAGCAAATTGAACACTTTGCCGGATCAGTTCGTTTATTTTTTCCGCAACAGATCTTTCAACTTTTTTATTGATGGCTATTCCTCCGAGGGGTATGGGCATACTGATTTTATTCTCCCAAAACTCACCAAGGTCTACTAGTTTGTAAAGTCCCTTTTGTTGGTAAGTAAAACGATTTTCATGAATAATAACACCCAATTCTGCGTATCCGGATAGTACCGCGTTTTCGATCTCCGAAAAAACCATTATTTTTTTATTCCATGCTTGCGGAAAGGCATAACCGAGTAAAAGATTAGCCGTCGTGTTCAAACCGGGAATAGCGATGGATCGGTTTTTTACAGAATCCAGGGTAATAGCCGGGTCTTTGGATATCAGCAGTGGACCGACACCTTTTCCGAGTGCGCTACCGGCATGAAGAAGGGTATAATGCTGAAGAGAGCGGAAAAATGCTGGAAAGCTCAGCTTGGTAATATCCAGTTTTCCTTCCAGTGCCCCCTGGTTAAGCGTTTCCACATCCTGTAATACGACCTCAAACTCGATCCCACCTGTATCAATTTTATTATTGACCAGTGCATCGAAGATAAAAGTATCATTGGGGCAGGGAGAAAATCCCAGAATCAGCTTCATGCGGTCTTTCCAATTGAGTTTATAACAAATTTTTGGAGCCTGTGTTCAATGTATTAATTGTATTGACCAATTCCTGGTTAAGATTATGTATAGACTCTGCCAGCCTCCATTTTTTCTTTTCTCTTTCGCCCACATAGTTGGAGAGTGATCTTAATTGAAGGAAGGGAATATTCTCTGATAAAGCGACATGGTGCAAGGCAGCACCTTCCATAGATTCTGTCACTGGTTGGAACTGCTGCTGGTAGGCTTTGATTCGCTGAGGGGAAGTCGTGATCTCGTTGACCGAAATGCCGTTAACCCTGAGTAAAGAAGTTTCTTTTAAGACCGGTGACCGGTTGATCAGCCAACCTTTTGAATAGGGTGGCCTGCCTGGCTTTGCCAGCTCCAGGTCGAAAATGGTATTCCATTTATGTTTTTCTTTCACACCAAGATCGGCAACTCGTTCTTGTTTGACAACTACCACAGTGCCCAATGGCAGATGTCTGTCGAAACAACCCGCGATCCCTGCCTGGATGATGATTGAGGGGCGCCTGGCCGAAATGTATTTCATGATCGAGTAGGTGCAGGCAACCATGCCAACACCAGTAATGAGTATATCCGTAGCGGCTGTTTGTTTCGACGCTACCTGTTGACGATATCTCTTTATATATGGACCAATTTCAAAAGCGGTTGCCGCAATTAATAAGCAATGCATAACTGTTGTGCCGGTGATATGCCGGGTGACGAAGATATTGAGAAATCGGAGCTTATTTAGCGATGGGAACTTAAAGGTCTTCGCGATAGAATTTGTTAAGCTTATAGATAATATTGAAAACGTGTTTTTCCAGGCCTTTCATCCGTCGTTTTTCTCTTACCTTTGCGCCTGCCTGCAAGTTGGCAGGTTCATCATTCCCTCCGCCCAATGCTGGTGGGAACTAATAAGTGAAGCATGGTTTACTTAACTCGTAATGAGCACTTCAATGCCGCGCATAAACTTTATAACCCGGCCTGGACACGCGAAAAAAATGACGAAGTATTTGGCAAATGCGCCAATGAGAACTGGCATGGACATAACTATGACCTTTTTGTTACGGTAAAGGGAGCGCCCGATCCTGATACAGGGTTTGTGTTTGACGTAAAAAAACTCAGTGATATAATCAAGAGGCATGTGATTGAAAAGCTGGACCACCGCAACCTTAATGTTGATGTTGATTTTATGCGGGATAAATTTTGCAGCACCGAAAACCTGGCTATGGGAATATGGAACGAGTTGTTGCCGCATCTTCCTGCAAGGGTCAAATTGCATTGTATAAAGCTGTACGAAACACCACGCATTTATGTTGAGTATTTTGGTGAATAGACATCGCTGATTATAAATTATTCAACATTGCACAACTTATATTTAGTAAATTGAAATCATGAGCAGGGTAGCCGTTTTTAGAAAAGAACATTTTAATGCGGCCCACCGGTTATTCAACCCGGATTGGGACGATGCGTTAAATGAACAGGTTTTTGGTAAATGCGCGTTACCGAACTATCATGGGCACAACTATGAATTGGAAGTAAAGGTCACTGGTGAACCCGATCCCCGGACAGGTTTTGTGATGGATCTGAAATTACTGTCAGACCTGGTAAGAAGAGAAGTGCACTCAAGGTTTGACCATAAGAACTTAAACCTGGACACGGAAGAGTTTAAAAATCTAAATCCAACTGCTGAAAATATTGCGAAGGTTATTTACGGGCTGTTGCGTCCTCATATTGCTCAGGAAAAAGATTTGCAGGTAAGATTGTATGAAACACCCAGAAATTTTGTAGAATACCCCGCCTGATCAACAGGTGTTAAATGATTAAAGATGGCATATAAAAAGACTGAACACTATGATGAAGCGGTCACTACTGGCTTAATTGAAAGTTATCGCAAGGTGTTGGAATATATCGGTGAGAACCCTTCACGCGAAGGCCTTGAGAAGACTCCTGAAAGGCTGGCCAAGGCTATGCAATACATGACCCAGGGCTATCAGTCCGATGCCCGTGAAATACTTAATTCGGCTAAGTTTCATGAAACCATTAGTGAAATGATCGTGGTCAAGGATATTGAGATATATAGCATGTGCGAACATCATATGCTGCCATTTTTTGGCAGGGCGCATGTGGCCTATATTCCAAATGGATGGATCACCGGGCTAAGTAAAATAGCTCGTGCCGTAGATGTTTATGCCCGGCGGCTGCAGGTACAGGAAAGACTGACCGTAGAGATCATGAATGCGATCAAGGAAACGTTAAATCCTCTTGGCGTAGCTGTTGTGATAGAAGCCCAGCATCTATGTATGATGATGAGGGGTGTACAGAAGCAAAACTCTGAAACCACCACATCGGCCTTTGACGGCGAGTTTCAAAAGAATTCCACCCGTACGGAGTTTTTAAAACTTATTTCTTCCAACCTGAGCAGGCGATAGATACATTTTTATTAAAAAGCCGGACTCCTGATATAAAGATTTTTTTTGTTAAAAGCTTTGTGGCATTTTTGTCCATAATAACTACAATTTATGAAGCATGCGTACGTATTTCCCGGTCAGGGTTCGCAATTCCCGGGAATGGCCAGGGGACATTATGACAATAGCGCATTTGCAAAAAAATTGTTTGAACAAGCCAATGAGTTGCTGGGATTCCGGATTTCGGATACCATGTTCAATGGTACTGAGGAAGACCTGAAGCAAACGAATGTTACACAACCAGCCGTTTTTCTTCATTCTGTTATAGCGTTTAAAAGTATAGATAATGCACGGCCCGAAATGGTCGCCGGTCACTCACTTGGTGAGTTCTCAGCACTGGTAGCAAATGGCGTGTTAAGTTTTGAAGATGCTTTGCAACTCGTAGCTATCCGGGCCCGTGCCATGCAGAAAGCCTGTGAACTGAATCCATCAACCATGGCAGCCATACTTGCTTTGGCTGACGAAAAAGTGGAAGAAATATGCAGGGAAGTAGAACAGGAAACGCGCGAAGTAGTGGTACCTGCCAATTATAACTGCCCAGGACAACTGGTGATCAGCGGGTCAATTAAAGCAGTAGAGATCGCCTGCGAGAGAATGAAGGCCGCCGGGGCAAAAAGGGCTTTAATCCTTCCGGTAGGAGGTGCTTTCCATTCCGAACTGATGGCTCCTGCCCGGGAAGAATTAAAAGCTGCGATTGAATCCACGACCTTTCATACTCCCGCCTGCCCGGTTTACCAGAACGTGGTGGCCAAAGCGGTTTTTGATAAAGAGGAGATCAAAAAGAATCTTATCGACCAGTTGACTGGTGCGGTACGCTGGACGCAGAGTGTACAGGCAATGATTAATGACGGTGCTTCCAAATTTACTGAAGTGGGCCCCGGCAAAGTATTGCAGGGCCTGGTCCAGAAGATCGACAAAACGATGGAGACGGACGGCGTCAGCTAATTGTTAAAAGTTCAGACTGCAGTTCACCCATTCACCATCGAAGTGGGCATTGAATTTCCTGTAAAAATTAATAGCGGGTTCGTTCCAGTCCAGCACCTGCCACATCATGCCGCTGAACTTTTTCTCTTTTGCTTCTTCGATCAGGCGATCCATGAGCAATTTCCCAATTCCTTTACCTCTTGCTTCCTCCGTAACGATGATATCTTCGAGATACATGCGTTGTCCTTTCCAGGTGGAATAACGGATATAGTATAAAGCGAACCCCTGGATCACTCCATCTTCCTCTGCCACGAAGGCCCACCAAACTGGTTTCTCACCAAAACCGCTTTCTTCAAAATGTTGTAAGGTGACTGTCACTTCATCAGGTGCTTTCTCATAGATGGCTAGTTCATGCACCAGTTCCAAAAGGCGTGGACAATCTTCACGCACGGCTTTTCGAATTTTTATTCCCATTTGTATCAGAAAATAATAATGTTTTTGAATCAGCATTGCAGTGATTGATCAAGATCTGCCAGAATATCTTCGATATTCTCAATTCCAACACTCATCCTGATCAGTCCGTCTGTGATGCCATACTTTTCACGCGCTTCTTTTGGTACGCTGAAATGCGTCATGGAAGCCGGATGGCAGAGCAGGGTATCACAGGTGCCTAAAGAAACTGTGCGGGTGCACATCTGCAGGTTATTCATGAAGTCGACGCCACCCTTGAATCCTTTTTTTAATTCGAAGCTCATCATCGCGCCGGGATGCTTCATTTGTTTCATGGCAACAGCGTGATCGGGATGATCGGGTAACCCATTGTAGTTGACTCTTGCCACAGCTGGATGACTATTCAAAAACTTCGCAATGTCCATCGCATTACTGCAATGTCTATCCATCCTGATGGCAAGGGTTTTCATGCCATTCACCAATAGAAATGCATCAAACGGACTGCTGCTGCCACCCAATGTCTTTCGCATGGTATTGCCTTTTGTTTTTATAAAATCCAGGTCCCTGCCCAGTAATACGCCACCAATGGCGGTTCCATGCCCATTCAGAAATTTGGTAGTTGAATGAATCACGAAATCGACCTTATATCGAAAAGGTTGCTGCAAGTATGGTGTGGCGAAAGTATTATCACAGGCAACAATGCAGTTATGTTCTTTTGCAAGCAGGCTCAACGCTTCGATATTTACACATTGAATAGTGGGATTGGCCGGGGTTTCCAGGTAAAGCATCCGGATGGAAGGGTCGCTTTGAAAAGCTTCCTTCGCTTTGTTGAGATCGCGCAGGTCGGTAATGATAGGAGTAATACCAAATGAGGGCAATACATTCCGCAGTATTTCTTCCGTTCCGCCATACAGCGAGTAATGAGTGAGTACCTTATCACCCGACTTCAAGGTTAACATCAGCAGGTTTGTGATCGCTGCCATGCCGGAAGCGTGTAAAAGCGCTCTTAATTGTAGTGGAGTGCCGTTATCGTTGCTGATCCCGAAACTTTCCATGGCAGCGATCTTTTGCTCCGCTTCCGTGAATGTGGGATTGCCCCATCGGCTGTAGATATATCCTTCTTCCTGTCCGCTGAAACGACGCATCCCTTGTTCTGCGTCATCATATACAAAAGTGCTGGTGGCGTAGATGGGCGTGAGGTGAGAATAATTGTGTCCCTGTGTATGACCAGCATGAATGGAAACGGAACTAAATCCGGAGAATGGAAACTGTTTATTCATTATAAAATCTTTGTTTTGGTAATTCTTTGGATCAAAGTCTCCAAAACTAGTTCAAAAGAAGCAAACGCTGATTGGATTTAGTAAGCCCCATTATACTTTTCAAATCCCCTGTTTAATTCCAGGCATGATTTAATATTCTGATCATTTAACATGAGTAGATTGGACGCCCTTTTTTTGTTGCATAAGCATTTCTCCGGGTTGCGGGTATACTCGATAAAGGAACTATGGGGCCATTCTTCAGCAGAACGGACCAGTCCATCTACGATGGGGATTTGATGGATATAGTGAAAGATTGATAATGCGAGCTCATGGTCATCGATAAAGTTTGACCTGGCTTTTTGCTGGAACAGGTTTCCCGATCTTTTAAGTTGTTTATTGAGCCCTTTCGCATAGTGGCTTTGAATGAGGCGGAAGGCGTTTGAGATGACTGGCATAGAGATGATACCTTGTTTTATTCGAAGGAGGCTTTTAGGTGTTACTTCGAGGAGAAAATCAAAATGAGAAGGAGACAGGCACCAGGCGAGAACTTCGGAAATAGGTTGGAGGTGGGTAAAGCATTTATCGAGGAAGTACTTATAGTTTCTCCTGTTGTAGAAAATGCGTTGTTGGTTAATGCCCCTGTTGAATATGTGGTATATACCAGGTTTGTCAATGTTCATGGGTTGAAATTGACAGTTATTGTTTGATAAACCTCGGGGAAAACAACGGATTTTGCAGTTTTATTCGGAAGGGCATAAACCCAGGTCAGATACTTAAAGCTTCTGACATTTAGTAGCGAAAATTCGTGAGAAGGCCATGGTGAAAACCACGGGCAAAAACGTTTTTTTCGAACAAGGCTGCAAAACCCATGTCAGATACTTAAAGCTTCTGACATTTAGTAGCGAAAATTTGTGAGAAAGCCATGGTGAAAACCTCGTTCAAAAACGTTTTTTTGGAACGCGGTTATAAAAAGCATGTCAGATACTTAAAGCTTCTGACATCTAGTAGCGAAAATCTGTGAAAAAGCCGTGATGAAAACCACGGCAAAAAATGTTTTTTATTTTTCTTATCTCTAAACTAAGTCTCCCTTAATACGCCCATTTCACTAGTGTCGCCCCCCAGGTAAACCCACCTCCAAACGCAGCCACCACTATATTATCCCCCTTATTCAACTCGTGCCTCCATTCCCATAAACAAAGCGGTATCGTCGCTGCAGTTGTATTGCCAAACTTTTGAATATTGATCATCACCTTTTCCCTTGGCAACCCCATCCTGTTAGCCGTCGCATCTATGATCCGCAGGTTGGCCTGGTGTGGCACAAGCCATGCGATATCATCGCCGGTTAATTTATTCCGTTCCAGCAACTCGGCACTGACATCAGCCATTCCCTTTACTGCTGCCTTGAACACCGGCTGGCCATCCTGGTAAATAAAATGTTCTTTCGCATTGACTGTTTCAATGGATGCTGGTCGAAGTGATCCACCAGCTTTCATATGGAGGTATTGGCAACCACTACCATCACTTTTCAAAATACTATCCAGCACACCATATCCTTCGTGGTTGGGTTCCAGCAATACTGCGCCGGCACCATCACCAAAAATGACACAGGTCGTACGGTCTGTATAGTCAACGATCGCGCTCATTTTATCCGCGCCGCATACCACCACTTTTTTATAACGGCCACTTTCAATCAGTGAAGCACCCAGGGTAAGCGTATACAAAAAACCTGAACAGGCGGCCGAAACATCAAATCCCCAGGCGTTTTTGGCACCCAGTTTATCACAGGCAATATTGGCAGTCGCTGGAAAAACCATGTCGGGAGTAACCGTTCCCACGATCAGGCAGTCGATCTCTTCCGGACTGATACCCCTTTTATCGCAAAGCTGTCTCACTGCCGGCACTACCATATCGGATGTGGCCTTCCCTTCGCCTCTAAGTATGCGGCGTTCGGAGATGCCTGTACGGGTACGGATCCATTCATCGTTGGTGTCCACCATTTTCTCGAGGTCGAAATTCGTCAACTTGTCTTCGGGAACATATCCACCTACAGCAGTTATGGCCGCAGTAATTTTTTTGCTTATCATAGTTTGTTTTTCAAATAATTGAGGCCAAAGGTAAGAACTGCCGACAAATAGTCTGGGGTCGATAGTCTATAGTCAGGAGTCCGGGGCTTAAGATTCAAATATTAAATGTTTTAACCCAAGTTGACAGGATCCAGACTACCGACTACTGGCTATAGACTATCGACTGTATAAATCTTTCGCCTAATTTCGCGGCCATGATAGCATACCTGAAAGGTGATTTTGTGAAGAAAACCCCGTCGATGGTCTATGTCGATGTGAATGGCGTGGCATATGAAGTTCAAATATCCCTCAACACCTACACGCGTATCCAGGACCAGGAAAAAGGGATCCTTCATACGATCCTGATTGTCAGGGAGGATGCTCACCTGCTGTATGGCTTTTTCGAACTGGCTGAAAAAGAAATGTTTCAACTCCTGACAAGTATCTCCGGGGTGGGGGCTTCTACCGCCCGGATCATGCTTTCATACATGAAACCCGCAGAACTGTCCGATGCCATCATCCGGGCCGATATTCGCACCCTGGAGGGTATAAAGGGTATCGGTAAAAAAACGGCCGAAAGGATTGTGGTTGAATTAAAGGATAAACTTGCAAAACACCCCCTCGATACAAATATTCCCACATTGAAAAGCAATACTTTGCACCAAGATGCGTTTAATGCTCTGACGGCATTAGGTATCAACCGTTCAGCAGCAGAACAGGCGGTGAAAAAGGTATTGGCTTCAGAGCCGGGCCTGCCTGTCGAAGAGCTGATCAAAAAAGCCCTGCGTATCCTCTGATGAACATTTATTACTGGACTAATTGACTCTGAGAAATCTTGGACATTACAACTGCCCATATCTTCCGTACGTTGGTAGTTATTACCATCTTTCTGGCCATTAGTGGTCAAACCCATGCTCATTTTTACCAAAACCCGGCCGATACCACCAAAAAAGATACGATTCGCTACCCGCTGACTGACCGTTACGGCGATCCATTTTCCAACCCTAATCGCAACCCCTTCGACCTGAAGGACACGGGATTTATCAAAAGAAAAGTACAGTATGATCCGCTGACCGGTGAGTATTACATCATCGAAAAGATCGGCTCTACCAACTATCGCACACCTGTTTCGATGGGTCGCGATGAATTTCTCCGCCTGCAGGGCAGGAAGGATGAGAACACTTATTTCCGCAAGCGGGCCGACCAGCTCGTGGATATGAATCGCAGGTTATTCAAGCCAAAGATCAATGCCCCAAAAAGCTGGTTCAACAGGATCGTGGGAGTGGGGAAAATAGATATAAAGCCATCCGGCTATGTCGATCTGCTGGCAGGTTACCAGGGCCAGAATATCAACAACCCCACTTTACCGGAACGGGCAAGGCGCAATGGTGGCCTTGATTTCAACATGAATGCACAATTGCAGGTTGACGCCAATATTGGTGATAAACTAAAATTGCCGATCAATTATAACACCCTGGCCAATTTCGAATTTGAGAACCAGCTCAACCTCAATTACCAGGGCAAAGACGACGAGATCATCAAGCAATTCCAACTTGGTAATGTCAATTTTACTTCCAAAGGAACCTTGATCCCCGGTGCGCAGTCATTGTTCGGTATAAAAACCCAACTGCAATTTGGAAAACTTTTCGTCACCGGCGTACTGGCTAATCAAAGAGCGCAGCGCCAGTCACTCGACATGGCTGGTGGATCAGCGTTGCAGTCTTTTTCTTTAAAAGCGGATGAGTACGAAGAAAACCGGCATTTCCTGCTGGCGCAATATTTCCGCAATAACTATAATACCGCGATGAGCAGGCTGCCCCTGGTGCAATCGGGCGTACAGATCTTAAGAATGGAGGTTTGGGTAACGAACAGAACCGGCGCAACAACAGATACCCGTGATATCGTGGCCCTGATGGACCTTGGTGAAGGCGATCCTTTTATCGGGCCACCGGGTAATCCCAACACTTTACCCGACAACGGTGCCAACCCACTTTATCGAAATATTCTTTCCAACCCCAATAGCCGTAATTCGTCCCTGGTGCAAAGTGTACTCACTGGCATGGGGCTTCGTTCTGTACAGGATTTTGAAAAAACCTTCGCCCGCAAATTAATGCCCACCGATTACTACTTTAATCCACAGATCGGCTTCCTGTCGCTCAACCAGCCACTGCAGCCGGATGAAGTATTGGGTGTTGCATTCCAATATACTTATAATGGGCGGGTATTCCAGGTGGGTGAATTTTCTCAGGATGTACCACCTGATACCCTGGGTACTTCGCAAAGGGTTTTATTCCTGAAATTATTAAAAGCTACTTCGCAACGTACCAATCTCCCGATCTGGGACCTGATGATGAAAAACGTGTATTCGGTGGGTTATGGCCAGTTGGAAAGAGCAGACTTTAAACTGGACGTGTTGTATGAAGAGCCCAGTCTTGGTGAAAAAAGATATTTGCCACCGAATGATGTGCTGCCGCAATACCAGGGACAACCCCTGATCTCGCTTGTAAATCTCGACCGGCTGAATAATCAAAATGACCCGCAACCGGATGGCGTCTTCGACTTTATAGAAGGATTTACCATCATCTCATCTATGAGCAGGGTTATTTTCCCCGTATTGGAACCTTTCGGCCGCGACCTGGAGTACGTATATCCTTCTCAGGTGGAACGTGATAAATACCTGTACTACCCGCTTTACGATACTATCAAGGCGATCGCGCAGACCTATGCGAACCTGAACCGGTTTGAAATAAATGGTAAATCAAAAAGTTCTTCAACAGGCGATTATCAGCTCGGATTTAATATACCACGAGGTTCGGTAACAGTTACCGCCGGCGGACAAACGCTCCAGGAGAATATCGATTACGAGATCAACTATGACCTGGGAACCCTGCGTGTGATCAACCAGGCTATCATCAATTCCGGTGTGCCAGTTAATATCCAGTATGAAAACCAGGCTGCATTTGGTATACAGCAGAGAAACTACATGGGCTTACGCCTGGATTATTTTGCCAACAGCAAATTGACGCTGGGTGGTACCATTGCAAGGTTGGGGGAGCGCCCGTTTTTTGTAAAACAGGCATACGGTGATGACCCGATCCGCAATACAATGTATGGCATCGATGCAGATTACCGCAGCGAATGGCCGCGTCTAACGAAATGGTTAAACAAACTTCCTTTTTATAATTCCCAGGAAAGTTCTTCTATTACTGCCTACGCAGAAGCTGCCATGTTGCAACCTGGCCACGCACCACAAATTGGAAAGGGTAGTGCTGGTCAGATGTTTATCGATGATTTCGAAGGAACCCGTTCAGGTATCGACCTTCGGTTTCCCCTGATCAGCTGGAACCTTGCTTCTGTTCCCCAGGGAAATGGATTGTTTCCCGAATCATCATTGAACAACGATCTGGCAAGCGGATACAATCGCGCCAAGATCGCCTGGTATAATATCGAGCCAGTACTGCAGGAAAGAGGAAATAACAACAATCCTTATCAAAACAATCCCGCTGAATTGTCAAAACCTGAAACCCGCCAGGTATTACAGCGCGAGATATTCCCGCAACGTACTACCGACTTCGGGCAGGGTTTATTGACAACATTCGATATATCATTCTATCCACGCGAAAAAGGTCCTTATAATTTCGAATACCGTCCCGGCAGGATCAACAGCGATGGAACTTTAGCTAATCCATCCCAGGCATGGGCCGGGTTAATGCGCAACATTGATCAAACAGACTTTGAAACCAGCAATATCGAATTCATCGAATTCTGGATGCAGGATCCTTATGTATTAAATCCTGGTAGTTCCGGCGGCCAGTTATACTTTAACCTCGGTACTATTTCCGAAGACATCCTCAAAGACGGTAAGAGACAATATGAAAATGGATTGCCGACGCCAACCAATAACGCACAGGTAGATAATAATACTGTTTGGGGCAAGGTTCCAACCAATCCCTTGCAGGTAACCAATGCTTTCAGCAATGATCCTGATGACCGGCAATACCAGGACGTTGGTTTAGATGGTTTGACTGATGATGAAGAACGCGTAAAATTCAACGCTTATATTTCCAGTCTGCCACCCGCCGCACAGGCCATTGCCATGAACGATCCCGCCGCGGATAATTTCAAGCCATATCGTGATCCATCTTATGATGCAGCCGGTGTTGGTATTCTTGAAAGGTACAAGCATATCAACAACCCACATGGTAACTCACCGGTATCAGACAATAACAGCCAGTTTGTAAATGCATTTACACAATACCCCGATGCGGAAGAATTAAACCGTGATAACACGCTGAGTGAAACAGAAGAATATTTCCAGTATAAAGTGGACATCCAGCCCAATATGCTGGTAGGAACGAATTTTATTACCGACAGAAGACAGGTAAACGTGAGCCTGCCCGATGGTAGTTCAAGAACTGAAAGCTGGTACCTGTTCCGTATCCCTGTTGCCGATTTTGAATCCAAAGTGGGTAATATCCCCGACTTTAAATCGGTGCGCTTTATCCGCATGTTTGTAACAGGCTTCCAGGAGCAGGTGGTGATGCGCTTTGGTAAACTTGAACTCGTAAGAAATCAGTGGCGCCAGTTTCAATACCAGATCGACACTACTGGACAGTATGTAGGTCTGCCTCCTAACGATCCTGTTGAATTCAATACACTCGCGGTAAACCTCGAGGAAAACGATCAGCGTCTGCCAGTCAACTATGTTAGCCCGCCTGGAATAGAAAGACAACAACAATTAAGTAATAACAACGTACAACTTTTCCTCAATGAGCAGGCCCTGAGCGTACAACTCTGTGATCTTCCAACCGGTGAATCAAGAGGTGTGTTCAAAACTTTCAACATGGATATGCGCCAGTATGGAAAGATGCATATGTTCATTCATGCGGAGGGTACAGGCAGCGATGCAGCGATCCAGGATAACTCGCTTACTGCCATCGTCAGGATCGGTAGCGATTTCCAGGGTAACTATTATGAAATAAGAGTACCACTCAAGAAAACTAACTGGGGTGAAAGGGATAGTTTAAGAGTATGGCCTGAAGCCAACAATCTCGACTTCGACCTGCAGGAACTGAATCGTCTGAAATCGAGACGAAACCAGCAGGGCTGGTCTACCTCGCAATATTATAGTGAAGTAATGCCTGACGGACGCCGATTCGCTGTGATCGGGAATCCTAACCTTGGTGAAGTAAAAGGTATGTTGCTCTCGGTAGAGAATACCAATCTCCCCAATGCCTGCGCTGAAGTTTGGTTCAATGAGCTCCGGTTTTCACATCTCGATGAGAAAGGTGGTTGGGCCGCACTGGGAAGGGTAGATATAAAACTGGCCGACCTCGGTAGTTTGACCTTCGCGGGTACGGCGCGTTCGAGAGGATTTGGTACACTGGAGCAAAGGGTCAATGAAAGAAGTCGTGAAGATCTCTATACTTTCGATATCTCCGCTAATATCGATGCTGGTAAATTGTTGCCCAAGCAACTCGGTATACAGATCCCGGTGTATGCCGGCGTAAGCCGTATTACCAGCACACCTGAATATGATCCTTATGATCTTGATATTAAATTGAAGGACAAACTCGATTACACCCAGGGCAGGAGCGCTAAAGATTCGATCCGGAATAATGCACAGGATATCACAACGATCAAAACGGTGAATTTTACCAATGTCAAAAAAGTGAAGACAGATGGTAAGCAACCAAAGATCTGGAGCGTCACCAATTTTGACCTGAACTATTCCTACATGGAAACCCAGCAGCACAATCCGTTAATTGAAAATTATGAGATGCGCAGGACCCGCGGTGCGTTGGGTTACAACTATGCTCCCCAGCCAAAATTCCTGGAGCCATTTAAGAGTATAAAGTCAAAATCAAAATGGCTTACACTCATCAAGGATCTTAACTTCAACTACGTTCCATCACAACTTTCTTTCAGGGCCGATATCTTCAGGCAGTTTGGTGCGACCAGGCCGCGAAATGTCGGCGGCGGTCCCTACAAAATACCGGAGACATACGATAAGTATTTCACCTTTGACCGGTATTATATCCTGCAATGGCCCATCACGCGTTCTATCACGCTGGACTTTACTGCTACCAACAATGCCAGGATTGATGAGCCTTTTGGACGAATCGATACGGATTCGAAAAAGGATACTATTAAGAAGAACATTTTTAAAGGAGGTCGAAATACCCAGTATTCCCAACAGGCTACATTGAGCTATAATGTGCCAACAGAAAAATTCCCCTTGCTGGACTGGACAACACTCCGTGCATCCTATAGCGCGCAATATAATTGGCTGGCTGCTTCCCTGCTGGCCCGCGAACTGGGCAATACCTTGTCCAATACACAAACCCGGACGATCAATGGTGAACTTAACTTCGAACAACTGTATAATAAATCACGCTTTCTGCGTGCGATCAACACGGCGCCTTCACCTAACCGAACAAGAGATACTTCTAACACAAGACAGGTACGCAACGCAGCGGAAAAGAAACCAAAGCCCAATTTTGACATTCCCGATTCATTGAAGGCATCCATGTCCGCAAAAGAACTTCGCAAAGCACGCCGCGATGCGAAACGCATGGCACGGGAAGAACGTAGAAGGATCAGGGAACAAAGAAAGAATCAGCTGCCTGATGTAGGTGGTGTAGCCAGACTGGTAGGCGGTGTTGCAACATCTGTCAAGAGGGTAGGTATACAATATAATGAAGATCTCGGCACTATGTTGCCCGGGTATATGGACAGTACAAGAATACTTGGTGCTAATATCAAGAATGGAAATCCTGGCTTCGACTTTATCTTCGGGTATCAACCTGATACAAGTTGGATCAACCGATTCGGTTCCAAAGGATTGTTGAGCATGGATACACTTGTATCGGCCATGATCCAGCAACGCTATAGTCAGCGTTTGAATATCACTGCGCAGGTAAGTCCGTTCCGCGATTTGAATATTGATCTCAATCTTGACAAGTCATTCAGCAAGCAATACTCTGAGTTGTATAAAGACACGAGTAAGTTTGATGCGGTAGGGCTTACCCGACTGAATCCCTATGCGATGGGAAGTTTCAGTATCAGCTATATTTCCTATCAGACCATGTTTACAAAGTTTGATCCGAATGTGATCTCAGAAACCTTTAAACAGTTTGAAGCAAACAGGCTGACACTTTCCAACCGGTTGAAAGGACTGAACCCCTATGCCACAAATAATCCTACAAACCCGGATGGTTATGTACAGGGTTATGGCCGTTACGCACAGGAGGTGGTGATCCCGGCTTTCCTTGCTGCTTATTCAGGTAAAGATCCGTCATCGGTGACCTTATTTAAAAATAATAACCCCGACCTGCGGTCCAATCCATTCAAAGGATTGATGCCAAAACCCAACTGGACGGTTACCTACAACGGTTTATCGCGTATACCGGGTCTGGATAAGATATTTACCAACGTCAACATTAAACACGGGTATCATAGCACACTTTCGATGAATAGCTTCAATACAGCCCTTTTGTTCCAGGATCCGTTACGTGTAGCTTACCCATCGTTTGTGGATACTCTTACCGGCAACTATATTCCATATTTCCTTATCCCGAATATAACGATCCAGGAAAGTTTCGATCCGCTGTTTGAGGTGGATATGACCTTTACCAACCAATTATCAATTCGATTGGAGTACCGCAAGACGAGGTCGCTTAGCCTTAGTCTGATCGATTACCAGCTGGCCGAGAACAGGTCCAACGAGGTGACATTTGGATTCAACTGGAGAAAGAAAGGTTTACCGCTATTGAAAAATGTGAAGATTGGTAAAAAAGGAATGAAACTGGATAACGATGTGACCTTCCGGTTTGACTTCAGCATCCGCGACGATGCAACCGCTAATAGTAAACTGGACCAGGGTACATCATTTGGAACAGCAGGACAGAAAGTGATCCGGGTTGCGCCGTCAATCGACTATATCCTGAACAACAGGATCAGTTTGAAATTGTATTTCGAACAAAACCGGAATATTCCGAAGATCAGTAATGCCTTTCCCATCACCAATACCAGGGGTGGGTTACAGGTGAGGATTTCACTGGCGCAATAAGATTGAAATTTTAATCTTCTGTTCTGACAGCGGGTTGTTCATTCCTGCCCGGCGGAGTCATTATTTTAAATAATTCATTCTCCCATCCAACATTATAGTCATATTTCTCCAGGAATTCATCCATATACTGCTTTTGGCGGATGGTCCTGATATCAGTATCAGGTTTGTGAAAAATAGAATCCGTTGGCCATAGGTCAGGCCAGGCACCATGATCATTGGGAGTGGTTTTTATTTTCTGCATGACCACTACAGGCAGTATCCTGGTTTCTTCCACCGCTTTATGAAGTTGCTCTTTAAATGCACTAGATACATAGTACCAGGGCATCGGGTTACGCGTGTAAGGACGGGTTTGCGTCATGAAATGGTAAATGGGCAGCGAATGAAAAGCCAGGACATAATCACCTGGTTTCACAAAATCCTTGCTGGCCTCCAGTAGTTCGTTGGTTGCTTCCACCCGTTCTTTAGTAGTCAGCACACCCTTCACGTATTTATTATCTACGGAATAGAACATGCCCAGCCTGCTGCTCTCATCATGCAAAGGGTAAAACCACTGGTGATAAAGACAACCGATTACCGATATCACGAGGATGGCCGCTTTAAAGCTCCTGAACTGCGGCTCTTTTACGATCGCATCGTTATTGAACACCGTATTATGATTGGTGGCAAGGTTAATCCTGAAATCAAAATTCCTTAGTCCAAGGAAATAGTCAATGGCGATAGGCATCGAGATCCAGAAAACATGTATACCGGCAGTAAATATCCCGGCGCTGCTACCGAGAGCATAAGTTGCCGTGATATAGGTGCCTATCAGCATCAGTGTCTTGATCTCTTTGCTGGCTTTTGAAAGCATGATCAACGCGAAACTGATCAGTACCAGTCCCACATACCAGCGCATCAGGATTTCGAGACCCTTCAGCATGATCAGGCAGGCTGCTATAAGACAGGTATATTTTACTACAGAGGCGATCCAGCGGGGTACCTTCCATTCCTCAGTCAACCAACGTGGCGCCACTGCCGCAATGATGATTAGCGCAAGTATATATACGGTGAATACGAGCGCATCGCTATAAGACCCTAGGAAATTGCGCAGGAGGATCATGATGCCGTAGGCAGATTCACCATCGGCCTGACCCATCTGCGTGACCAGCTTAAAGGCATTCACAAACACATCGAAATGTCCCATCGATTTTATCAGCAAAAGCATGCCCGCCACAGCAAGACAAAAGCCCGCAAAAAATCCAAATGACTGGATGACCATCTTTTTAACAGCACTCTTATTAAAGATGCCGTAAAAAACAATCGCCACCACCAGGCCAAGATTGACAATACTCGGGAGTCGCGCAAAAGCATCCATACCCACCAGCGCTCCTGCCACCAGGAACATCCAGATCTTATCTTTTTTCAGGCCATTAAAAAGGAGACTGGCGGTAAGCGTATAGAATAAAACAGAAAGAAAATTGTAGTGAAAGATCTTGGGATTATGACAGGCACACATGACCACCAGCAGCAATCCTATCCGGAGGTATCCTTTATTAAGGTAGCCCTTGAGCAGGTTATAGACCACCATAATGCTGGTTGTGGTAAAAACAATAGCGAGAAACCGCAGACCCAATAAACCGGTGTCGGGGAAAACAGATACAAAAACACCACCTACAAGCCCCGAGAGCCAGTACATAAAATTATATTGTACCGAGGCGGGATCGTTGAAGAACTGCTGATAAAAGGTGGCGGTGAAGCCCTCGTCCAGGAAATCCATGCCCTGGAACATAAAGATGACCTGGTAAAGTACGACCAGCAGGATAAATCCCACCTGGCTCATATTTTCAAATAAGGTCTGGAAATTGTTCTTTTGCGTCATGACGGTCGTTTCGTTTTCAGGGTTTGTACTTGATGGTGGCTTTCCGGATGGGCTGGTTAATCGGAATGGAGGGTTAAAAATAATAGTGATTACCGAGATTAGGAAACTCTGAACAAAATGAACCAGCTGTTACACCCTAAGTTCTTAGTATGCCAGGTTTTTACGTAGATTAACGAAATTTCAGAACTATTCTCAAAAAGATTTGAATAATTTTTATTTTTTTATACTTTTGGACTCGTGGTAGCAAATACCATAAGCCTCATATGATCGGTAGCCGGGGGTAGAAGTGTCCCGCGTAAGACGTAATTTAGAGAAGCTAGCTACCCATATAAGTACCCATAATCCTATCATTTACTCTTTTTTCAATCCTGGAATGCTATTTTGGTTCTAACTGGTCCCACCGGTAATAGTACCTATGAAAGTCCGAAGATTTAAGGTGAAAACGGAGATCGATTTATTCTAAACCCTAAAATAAACTATTAACTCGTTCGCAATGGCAAACATTAATCTGGGCGTTATCGGCTATGGATACTGGGGACCCAACATCGTAAGAAACTTTTTCAACACAAAAGATTGTACAGTAAAGGCAGTGGCAGACGGACGCCCCGAGCGTTTGGCCGTGCTTGCTAAAATTTTCCCTTCTATAAATGGAGTGGCTACAGCTGAGGATATTATACAGGACAAGGAAATAGATGCTGTAGTAGTTGCTACCCCGGTATTTACCCATTATGCACTGGCAAAAAAGGCACTTGAAAACGGAAAACACGTTTTGATCGAGAAGCCAATGACCTCAACAGTAGCACAGGCCGAGGAACTGATAGAACTGGCTGCCAAAAAAGGCCTGACCCTTATGGCCGATCATACCTTCCTTTACACCGGAGCCGTTCAGAAAATGAAAGAACTGATCGAGTCAGATATTGTTGGCACACCTCGCTATTTTGATTCCTCCCGTATCAACCTGGGCTTGTTCCAGCCAGATGTGAATGTACTGTGGGATCTCGCGCCACACGATATTTCGATCCTGACATACCTGATCACAGAGGCACCCGTGAGCATCAACGCCACCGGTATTTCTCATACGCGGAATAATATTGAGAACATCGCCTACATGACGGTCAATTACAATTCCGACTTTATCGCCCACTTCAACTGCTCATGGACTTCGCCGGTGAAAGTGAGGCAGACCCTGATCGGAGGCGACAAGAAAATGATCGTATATAATGACCTCGAACCATCCGAGAAAGTGCGCGTTTACGATACCAGCTATAACCATACCACCGACGAAGAAAAAACCAAGATCATGGTTGACTATCGTACCGGTGACGTTTATATCCCCAAGATATCTTTATCCGAGGCATTGTCAGGCGTGGCAAACGATTTTATCCAGTCGATCAACCAGAAGAAAAAGCCACTGGCCTGCGCAGAATTGGGTATGCAGGTGGTCAAAATACTTGAAGCCTCACAGGAATCAATAAAAAATAAAGGCCGCGAGGTTAAAATAAAATAACATGCAGACGATCACGATAAATAATGACAAGCAGAGCCTGAATAATGTAACGGTTGGTGAGAATGTTCGCTTTTTCAATTTTGTAAATGCTTATGGCTGCAGTGTCGACGACAATAGCAAAGTAGGCGCTTTTGTAGAAATACAGAAAGGCGTTTTTATCGGTAAGAATTGCAAAATTTCCAGCCATAGCTTCTTATGCGAAGGCGTTCATATCGAAGACAACGTATTTATCGGCCATGGGGTGATGTTTACCAATGATCTTTTCCCCCGTGCTACCAATGCCGATGGCAGCCAGCAAACCGACGCTGACTGGAAAGTGATCGAGACACATGTAAAAAAAGGTGCTTCGATTGGCAGTAACGCGACGATCCTTTGCGGGATTACAATCGGTGAAAATGCTTTGGTGGGAGCAGGAGCTGTAGTGACAAAAGACGTACCACCCAATACCGTTGTGGCAGGAAGCCCGGCAAAAATTATTAAAACAATTTAATTATACGTACGTATGGTAAACACAATCATAGACAAGAAGATACCCTGTCTCGACCTCGGCGGACAACATCGCCAGGTAAAGGACGAAATATTTGCTGCTTTTGAAAAAGTATATGAAAAGACCGCTTTTTCAGGTGGCCCTTTTGTCGCTGAATTCGAAAAAGCTTTCGCGGATTATTGTGAAACACCCTATGCTGTGGGAGTAAGCAATGGCACCACCGCCCTGCACCTGGCCATGCTGGCCATGGGCATTGGCGCGGGTGACGAAGTGATCCTTCCCGCCAATACATTTATCGCTTCTGCCTGGGGTGTAAGTCATGCCGGCGCCACACCAGTGTTTGTAGACTGCGATCCTAACACATGGGAGATCGATGTAACCAAAATAGAGGAGAAGATCAGTCCCCGCACTAAAGCGATAATCGGTGTACACTTGTACGGACAGCCTTTCGATATTGATGCTGTTGCCGGGATTTGTAAAAAACATAACCTGCTCTTTATTGAAGATGCCGCACAGGCGCAGGGAGCAAGATACAAGGGTAAACCTGCCGGAGGTTTTGGAGAAATGGCCTGCTTTAGTTTCTATCCCGGTAAAAACCTGGGCGCCTGCGGCGAAGCCGGTGGTATCACCACCAACTATGAGAAGTATGCAAAGCACCTGCAAAGCCTGCGCAACCACGGATGCGTGGAAAGATATTACCACGACGAAATCGGTTACAACTATCGTATGGGGGGACTTGAAGGAGCTTCGCTGAGTGTAAAGCTTAAATACCTGCAGGGGTGGAACGATCGTCGCAGAGCAATAGCAAGCCGCTATCTATCAGAGATAAAAAATCCGGCTATCAAAATGCAGTCACAACCCGATTGGGCTGACTCTGTATTCCATCTTTTTGTGGTAACAACTGAAGACAAAGACGGGTTTGTAAAATATCTCGCGGAAAATAATATTAACGCTGCTTTTCATTACCCGGTGCCATGTCATTTGCAGAAGGCTTATGCGCACCTGGGATATAAACAAGGCGATTTCCCTCATTCGGAATACCTGGCCGCACATTGCGTTTCATTGCCAATGTACGCAGAGTTGACTGATTCGGATATAGATTACGTTATAAATGTAGTGAACCAGTATGCCGGCAATTAAAAACAAGATCGAGGAAGCAATTAAAAGACTGGATCTGGACCTGGCTGGCAAAGTAGTTTTAACCGAAGCAGCAACCGGCGCCTATATCGTCACACCCGTACTGGCTGCACTGGCGGGAGCAGAAGTGTACGCCTTTACAAAAAGCACACGCTACGGAACGGTTGAGGAAGTAAAAAAGAAAACAACCGATTTGCTGGCCGAATTCGGGGATCGCGATCTGAAGTTAACAGTGATCGATACACTGACACCCGATATCATTGCCAAGGCTGATATTATCACCAACTCTGGTCACCTCCGGCCATTGGACAGTGCGAAATTGCAGTACGCGAAAGATAATGTTGTAATACCTTTAATGTATGAAGCCTGGGAATGGCGCGACGCTGACCTGGATATTGAACATTGTAAAAAACGCGGCATAGTGGTAGGGGCAACCAATGAGAGACATCCTGGTGTGGATGTGTTCAACTACCTGGGCGATATGGCTCTCAAGATGATCTTTGACGCGGGTATGTGTCCCTATAAGAACAGGTTCATTCTTGTCTGCAATAACGATTTCGGACCATTTATTGCAAAAGTGCTGAGCCGGGTTTGCGAGGGACTGGCTGTATGTGATACAGAGGAGAATAAGCACAACTATGAAGGAATGGACATTGACTGGATCGGCAATTTTCCTGACATTGAGATTCCTGAGAATTATCGTAATAGCGAAGCCGTGATTTTTACCGCTTACCCTTTTGACAAATCATGGATCGGCGATGATAACCTGCCTATACCGGTGCGAAAAATAAGCGAAGGCGCACCAGGCGCTTTACTGTTGAGGTACGCAGGTGATATTGACGAGTCCTATTGTAAAGACCGGGTTGAATTTTATCCGGCTCATGTGCATTCCGGACATATGGGCATACTCCCATCTGCGATTGGCAATGACCCGATCACGCGTTTACAATCGGGAGGGCTAAAAGTGGGAGAACTACTGTTGAAGAAAGAAACACAATACCAGGGTATAAAACTGGTTGACCTAATATAAACAACCAATGGTTTCGATCAGGGGCAAAAAGACAATTCTTACCGAGGTAACTGAAGCGGACGCGGAGGATATCCTCAGGTTGAGGAACGATCCTGCCAATAATAAATTCCTGTTTCAAAAACCAATAAGCTCTGAGGAACAGGTAAACTGGATCAAGAAAAACCAGGGAGATCAGAAGGCCCGAAACTTCAAGGTGACCAATCTCGCCAACGAATTCAAAGGCACGATCTCGATCTATAACATTGTGGATGGAAGAGGAGAGTTTGGCAGATATATCGTTACCAATCCTGTACATGCTATTGAGTCGGAATACCTCCTGCTCGATCTCTGCTTCGGAGAACTGGGTCTCAAATCAGTCTACTGCCAGACAAACATTGAGAATAAAGCAGTCTGGCGGCAGCATACCAAACTGGGATTTCGGGAGGTAGAACGGAAAGAAGTGATCGTGGGATCGGATTCTTCTGTAACAGTCACAGCAATTGTACAGGAGATCACCGCGGAAGAGTTCAGGGCTTTTAATTATGATAAGATCATCAGTCTTATAAATTTTTTCGATTGACAATGAAATTGCATCATATCGGGTACGTGGTGAAGGATATAGAACAGTATGAAAAAAACTTACTATTTGAAAAAAAGGTCAGGGAACTGTTCGATCCTGTTCAAAACAGCAAAATGGCACTTTACAGCAATTTCAACGATTCCTTTATTGAGCTGATTCAGCCCCTGAACGAAGAATCCTTTACCTATAATTTCCTTCAAAAAAGCGGTGGCGGTTATCATCACCTTTGCTATGAGATGAACTCGGCAGGGGAATTGATGGAACTTGCATCGGCGCAAAAGCTGATCAGGATAAAAGGGCCACTACCAGCCATCCTGTTCGATAACCGCGAAGTTTGGTTCTATTTCACCCGTAACAAACAGATAGTTGAATTCGTTATTTAGATTATATGAATATCGCCGTCATATCAGATGTGACCTTTGACCTTGTGTTGAAGCAGTGGGAACCTGAAGGGGATCTTATTGTCAGGAAAAATATTTATGCAGGACAGATCGTGCCTGAGCTGATGACCATCGGTAACCAGCTTGAGGATATTGACATCCTTATCGTTCATTTCGACAGTTATTTTTATCGCTATACGGATGAGTATATTGCTCAGATCCTGGATGCAGTTAATATTGTGGCCAGTGGGTTTACGGGGATTGTACTCGTTTCAAACCATCTTTCAGGCGGACGGCATGTATCTGTCTTAAAAAAGAACATCGGTCAGCACGAACAAACCGTGCTGGAACTGGAAGCGACGGTGAAGAATACACTCAACAGCAGCAACATCTACTTTTTCGATGTCAAAAAACTTGTCGCTTCCATCGGTATAAATAACGCCTACAATTTTAAGCTGGGATTTTTATACCAGATGCCCTATACCAAAAGCATGATTAGCCTGCTGGCGGCAGAGCTCGCATCGTTGATGCGGTTTATGACAACGCCGGAAAAAAAAGCCATCATGGTTGACTGTGATAATACACTTTGGAAAGGTATTCTTGGTGAAGACGGAATTGAGGGCGTCCAGTGCGACCGCAACGCCCAGGGAGTGTTATTCTTCCAGTTCCAGGAGTTTTTGCTGGAAAAGAAGAAGGAGGGTTTTATTCTTGGGCTTTGCTCAAAGAATAATGAGGCAGATGTGAAAGCGGCCTTTGAAAAATTGAACATGCCCCTCAAATGGGACGACTTCCTCGTTAGGAAAGTCAACTGGCAGAACAAGATCGAAAACCTGAAAGAAGCCGCCACGGAGTTGAATATCGGGCTCGATTCGTTCATATTTGTAGACGATAATGAATTCGAGCTGCAATCAGTCAACCTGCTTCTTCCAGAAGTGACCACCAAAAAGCTGTCCCCGGTTTATGATGACTTCCTGCGGTTGAGCGATGATTATTGTTTTAAAAGAAAGCAGGTGACCCGGGAGGATATTGATAAAAATGAACAATACCTGGCCGAACAGAAAAGGAATGATATAAAATCAAGTGTTCATTCATTTGAAGAATATATAGCAAGTCTTGAAATCAAATCGGATATCAGTGTCAATAATAGGACTGATTTGCCAAGATTATCGCAGCTTACTGAAAAAACCAACCAGTTCAACTTTAATAAGGAAGCGCTTAGCATTGCGGCGCTCGAGAAGTTCATAGCGGATGGCAACCTTGTCTATGGCCTTCGGGTGTCGGACAAATTTGGGGATTACGGCCTGGTAGGCATGATCCAGGTAGAACTTGATGGAAACGCCGGCATCATGCGCAATTTCCTGATGAGCTGCCGTGCACTTGGGCGCTTGATCGAGAACGAGTTTTTTGACTACGTGACAAACGACCTGGCGGGAAAAGGGGTGAATCTGAAGGAAATCCTGTTTAAAGCGACAGCAAAGAACCAGCCGGCAAGGCTATTTATGGATAAGCTCGAAACTGCAGCAAAAAAGGGTATAACTGCTTAGAAATTGTAATAATTTTCACTAATTTTCTGCTTTATATGATACGTAATGTTATGAACGAAAGTCAGACCAGTGAGTTGTTGAAATCGGTTCAGCAGGTTTTTAAGCTTGCTATGGGAAACGATATCAATGTTGACATCGATACCGAAAAGGAGATGGTGCTGGAATGGGATTCCCTGAATCACCTGAACCTGGTTGTTGAGTTGGAAAATTCGTTCGACCTGGGTTTATCTATGGAGGAAATTGAAGAACTCAATTCGGTGAGAGGCATCATTGACCTCATCAATTCCCGTAAGTCCATTAATGGATAAACTGTATTTCAGTAAGTCTCCAATGTCATTGCAGGTAAATTAATACTACAGCAGGTACAGAACCATGTCAGCCATAAATGCTGCCCGGTATTGCTTAAACAAACGAACCATTATAAAAAAATGCGACCAAAGATCAGTGTTATCAGTCCCTTTTTGAACGAATCCGGCAACATTGAAAATTATGTGAACACGGTCAATAGTTTTTTCATCAACAAGCCGTATTCGGCCGAGATCATCCTGGTGGATGACGGTTCCACTGATAATTCAATTGAATTGCTGCAATCGCTACAATTTGGTGATTACGAAATAAAGATCATCAAGCTGTCAAAGAATTTTGGAGCACAAGCTGCGGTAAGAGCGGGAGTACAACATGCTACAGGCGATTATATCACTTTTCTTCCTGCCGACCTGCAGGATCCCCTCGACCTGATCGACCTGAGCCTTCAAATGGTGAAAGAAAAAGAGGCAGATATTGTGTATGCTTTTCGTAAAACAACAAATAACTCATTTTTCGAAAGTGTATTCTCACAGTTCTATGCTTACCTGATGAAGAAATTCGTCAGCCCAAAATTTCCAGGGAAAGGATTTGACATCGTGTTTTTCAACAGGAAAGTAAAAGAAAACCTGGACCAGAACATTGAATTGAACTCCTCCATTCAATTACAGATATTTACGCTGGGGTATAAATCGGAGAACGTTTACTACGACAAGGCTGAACGTAAAGTAGGCAAGTCGAAATGGACTTTTTCCAAGAAGATAAAGTTGTTCATCGACTCCTTCGTGGCATTCTCTTTTGCGCCGATCAGACTGGTGTCGATGGTCGGCATTCTATTTTTCATACTCGGATCAATTTGGACGATTTACATCATCCTGCGCAAGATATTGTTTGATGATCTCGCGTCGGGCTGGCCAGCCCTCATGTCCATCCTGATGGTTGGGTTTGGCATTACCAATATTTCACTCGGCATCATCGCGGAATATCTTTGGCGCACCCTGGATGCGAGCAGGAAGCGGCCTTTGTTTATTGTTGACGAGATCATAGACCTGAAGAAAAAATGATAAAAGCAGTATTATATTGTTTCCTGTATGCGATGCTTAATGTATCGGGCGCAGCCATCATTAAATGGAAACTCAAGGGACGAGTGCTGAACTCGTTCTCAGACTGGCTGCAATTCCTGCTGAACGTACAGGTGATCGGCGCATTCGTGATCATCTTTGTATCAGCCCTGGTAATGTTTAAAGCCCTGTCTGCAGCCAATTTCACTTTCGTGATCCCTGTGTCGGCCGGTATCAATTTCATATTGACCATCATAGCAGGGTACTATATTTTCAAAGATCATTTGAACCTGGCATCTTTTATTGGTTTCACATTGATCATTTCTGGTATCATATTATTAAGTATAAATAACGCACAACATGCATAATAAAGTTAAAGACAGTACAATACTTGTTACCGGAGGCGCGGGCTTTATCGGTTCCTACGTGATAGAAGAACTTATACCGCTGCAACCAGGGAAGATCATCATTATCGACAATTTCATCCGTGGTAGTCATGAGAACATGAAATCTTTCATCAATAACCCGATCATCGAGTTGCATGAAGCAGATATCCGTGATACAGCGGTACTGGAGCGTTGCATTGCCGGCTGCGATTATGTGTTTCATATGGCTGCACTCCGAATCAATGCATGCGCTGCTAATCCGCGCGACGGGTTTGATGTGATGCTTAAATCTACCTTTGAAGTCGCCGACCTGTGTAATAAGCATAAGGTGAAAAAAGTGATCTATAGTTCCAGCGCTTCAGTATACGGGCTGGCCCAGCATTTTCCAACGCCTGAGACGGATAATCCATACAATAACCAGACTTTTTATGGTGCTGCGAAAATGTGGGGCGAGCAGCTTTTCAGGAGCTATAAGTTCATGTATGGCCTGGATTATGTTGCTCTTCGCTATTTTAACGCGTATGGCCCGCGGATGGATACCGATGGCAAATACACCGAGGTGATGATCAAGTGGCTCGATTGTATACGTGATGGCAGAAACCCATTGATCTACGGCGACGGTTCCACCACCATGGATTTTGTATATGTGAGAGATATTGCACGGGCGAATGTGGCCGCATTACAGGCTGATGTAACCGACGAGGCGTTTAATATCGGTAATTGTGAGGAAACCAGTCTTAAACAACTGCTGGAAGTATTGTTGAAAGTGAATGATTCAACACTCGAGCCTGAATACAGGGAAGAAAATTCCATCAACCCCGTAAGCCGCAGGCTTGCTGATATCAGCAAGGCGAAGGAACTGCTTGGATTTACACCTACTGTCAGCCTTGAGCAGGGAATGAAAGAACTCAGTAAATGGTATTTCGATAAAATTAAAATAACTGTCAATTAATGATACCCATAGCAAAACCTTACCTGACCGCCGACGAGGCGCAGGCTGCATACGACACCATCCTTACCGGTTGGATCACGCAGGGCCCTCGCGTTGCGGAGTTTGAAGAAAAATTCGCAACCTATACCGGTGCTAAATATGCCGTAGCCGTTTCTAACTGTACAACTGCGCTCCACCTGGCAATGATCGTTGCCGGAGTTGGTCCCGGAGATGAAGTGATCTGCCCTTCGATGAGTTATATCGCTACGGCAAACTGTATCCGGTATGTCGGTGCAATACCTGTGTTCGCCGAAATCAACCCGGCCAATTATAACCTCGATGTGGAGGATGCAGCGAGGAAGATCACGTCTAAGACTAAGGCCATATTATTGGTACACCAGATCGGCATGCCCGCTGATATTGACGCCTTCCGTCAACTGGCAGATAAGCACGGTTTGAAACTGATCGAAGATGCTGCCTGTGCCGCCGGTTCATCTTACAAGGGGGCGAAGATTGGCAGTCACTCGGAGTTGGTTTGCTTTTCTCTTCACCCTCGAAAGGTGATCTCCACCGGCGACGGCGGTTTTGTAACTACCAACCGTGAAGATTACTACCAGCGCATGAAACTCCTGCGCCAACATGGTATGTCGGTCAACGACCGGGTTCGCCATGAATCATCAAAGCTGATCTTTGAAGATCATGTGGAAGTAGGCTACAATTACCGTATGACGGATATCCAGGCAGCAGTAGGTTTAAAACAACTGGAAAAGCTGGACTGGATCGTGGAGGAAAGAAGAAAGATCGCGTTGCGCTATAACGAAGCATTTAGAGATATTGAACACATTCATCTCCCGATAGAGGAAGAAGGCTATTTCAGCAATTACCAGTCGTACAGCATCTATCTGAAAGACGATTGTCCCGTAGGGAGGAACGATATCATGCAAAAAATGCTGGATGCAGGCATCTCAACCCGTCGGGGTATTATGACCGCACACCGTGAAACAGCTTATAAAACAGACTATGCAGGATTATCCCTGCCGGTGTCTGAGAAGTCGGCGGACAGGAGTATTATCCTGCCCCTGTATATCCCGATGAGCAATGAAGACATTGAAAAAGTAATTGAGACTTTCCGTATGCTCGTTGGCGTACCGGTCGTATCCTGATCGATTTTAAGTTTAATAGAGACATAATTAAACGATGACTGTCCCGGCCCACCCGGGACAGTTCCGTTTTATCATTATGTCTTTTGTCTTCACGACAAAGAGTTACTTTTGAAACGCCTTATTTTTTTCGATTGACAGAAATCGATCCTTTGAAAATGGCAATAACGATGAAAAAAATCAGCGTAATCGGGTTTGGTAAGATTGGACAGGCTGTGGCGGCCAATATCCTCAAACATGGGATCAAAGTCAACGCTGTTGATATAGATGAGTCATTGTCTGAACTTTTTACAACCGCAAACTTCAGGTCAAATGAACCGGGACTGGAAGATATACTCAACAATGCCTTTGCCAGCAAGGTGCTTTCCGTTTCCAGCGATTTTACAACAATAAAAGGCAGTATCGCGATCATTGTTGCAATACCTCTTTTAATCGATGAGGAAAAACAAGTGTTGTCAGCACCATTCCTGGATACCATGAAAAAGCTGGAGCCCGGCTTAGCCGATGAGACGGTTGTCGTTGTGGAAACCTCGCTTCCTGTGGGATTTAGCCGCCATTCGATTTTGCCAGCCATGGTGTCGACTGGTAAAAAACACGGCAGTGATTTTTGGCTGGCACATAGTCCGGAACGTATCAAAAGCGGAACCATGCTGCATCAACTGGCAAAGGTTCCAAAAGTAATTGGCGGGCTGTCATCCGACGACACCCAAAAAGCGTACGAGGTATATCGGTTGTTTTTTGATGATAAGCTGTTGCACCCCGTAGAAAGTGTTGAAGCGGCTGAAATGCTGAAGTTGGCGGGAATGATCTACCGCGATTTAAACATTGCTCTTTCAAACCAGCTCGCCAGGTTCGCGAATAGCAAAGGGATAGATTTCACGGCGCTGATCCCCCTTATCAATACTGATGGAGAAGCCGGATTATTACAACCCGGCATCGGGGTAGGAGGACATTGTACTCCTGTGTATCCTTATTTTTTAATCGAAAATTTCAGGGAGGTAGGGCTCGATTTTTCCCTCGCATTGCAAGGTCGTTTGATCAACAACCAGATGGCCGACTACGCGGTATCGCTGGTAAATGATAAGATACAAATTAAACGTGCTTTGATCCTGGGACTCGGTTTTCGCCCCAATGTAAAAGAGGATTCGCTGAGTACGACATACCGGCTTCACGAAGTTCTAACCCGTTTAGGCTACCAGGTCCTTGTGCATGATACAGAGTATTCGTTGGATGAGATCAGGCAAAAAGGATTTAATCCTGCTGCTGATATTTATAATAGTGGTGCCGAGGTTATTTTCCTTGTTACCATGCACAGAGAATACCATGATCTTGATCTGCGGCGTTTGTCGGAGAGTGGATCCAGGTATTTTGTAGATGGCAGGAACAATATTGATAAGTCAAAGGTCCAACAAGCGGGAATGGAATATTTCGGCATCGGGCATTAACCGAAGCGACTACTTGTTTGTAATATTTACACTTGCGCTGTCGTTGGTGGGAGTTTTCTTAAACAACATGACATATCCGCAAAGGTTCTTCTTCTTTTTCTTGTTGACCTGCACCGGCTTCATCATATGAAATTCCGATATCTTGGGTATATAGGAATAGGAAATGATATTACCATCTACATCACCCCATCTTTTTTGCTGAAATACAACCTGTCTTTCGTTCCAGTCAAACATTCTTACTTCGTAAAGCCGTGAAGTGTAATCACCGATAAACACAAATTGATACCAGCTGCCTTGTGTCAGTGGTATGATCACAGGCATTTCGAACTCGCTTTCCATGGAGATAGAAGCTTCTTTTAATAAAACAAATCCGTCGCGGCCGTACAAGCTCTTCAGACTATCCACCTGTTTGCTGATCAGGTCGTCCTGGCATGTCCGTAAACGTATAACTTCCTGGGAAAATGCAATACAACAGCTGCACACAAGGAGGGAGAAAACCAAGGATATCTTTTTCATACTGAGTTTTAAATAGAAGACGGACCTCCTACAAAGTACATTACAAATTATGAAAGTTTCCAGTTTTGCCTTCGGAAATTAAGCTGTAACAGGGTATTTCCGTAGTAAAATAACGGCAAATTTGAGACCACTGGATGCCATGGAATAATAAATTATTCCTAATAAGTAGTTTTTATATTGTCTTTATCCCCCGAATTTATTGACTATGCCTCACGAAAAAAGTAAATAGCATCCGCCTGTTGAGTACACGTAATGACCAGGTCGTTGATGCAAACATGCGGGGGCAGGGTAGTACAATAATAGATCACGTCAGCCACGTCAGCTGCAGTGAGCGGTTTAATGCCATTGTAAACAGCATCTGCTGTGCTGGCATCTCCTTTGAACCGCACCAACGAGAACTCCGTTTCGGCGGCGCCAGGATGAATAGCGGTTACTTTGATATTATGTCGAAGCAGGTCGATCCGCATACCCTGGTTCATAGCGTCAACTGCATATTTTGTGGCGCAATACACATTACCTTTCTCATACACCTGTTTGGCTGCCACCGAACCCATATTGATGATATGTCCCTGTTTACGCACAGCCATTAATTGCGAAATAGCTTTAGCAACATACATAAAGCCTTTGATATTCGTATCCACCATAATATTCCAATCATTGGTGTCGGCTTCGTCGAAGTAATCACGACCAAGGGCAAGGCCGGCGTTGTTGATCAGCACATCGATATTTTTCCATTGTGAGGGCAGGGAACTGATAGCATCAAATACCGCTGTTTCATTTCGCACATCAAAAGGCAGGGTATAAGCCGCGATATTGTATCTGTTTTCAAGCCGGTTGCATAATTCATTCAACCGCTCGGCACGCCGTCCATTCAGGATGAGGTCATAACCGCCTGCAGCAAATTTTTCAGCACAGGCTTCACCGAAACCTGAAGTCGCGCCGGTGATAAAAGCTATTTTTTGCATATAAAGTCCAATTTGATATCCGTCCCGAAATTAATTCAAATGGCCTTTACAGCTTTCAATAAAAAAATCAGATGATTTGTTTTAACGCACCAGGGTGAAGGTTCCTTTAAGAAAGATCGGCTTGCCAAGGTAATCGATAGCAGATACAACCCATACAAAAACATTACTGCCCTGCAGTGTTCCCTTGATCCGGCCATCCCAGCCATGTTCATTGGTAGTGGTATGAAAGATCATTTGTCCCCATCGATTATAGATCCTGAAATATTTAATTTCCTGTACACCCACCGCGATGGGGCGGATCACATCATTAAGCCCGTCACCGTTGGGCGTGAAAGCTGAGGGAACAAATACATAAGGGTTTGTCTTAAACACTTTCACGTTGATATACGCTGTATCCGAACACCCGATCTCGTCGAAGACTGCGACCCTGTAACGGATCGAATCGATCTCCGGACCATACACCGCTATCGGGTTTGCTATACCGGGATTATCTAAATAGCTGCCAGGCGTCCAGTTGTAGGACACGCCACCACTTGCTGTGAATTGCAATGGCTGTCCTACAACGACCAGGGTATCCCGACCGGCAAATGGCTGAATCCTGGGCATTACGTTTACTATAACCGTATCATAACCGGGTTTAGGGCAACCGGGCATATTAAGCGTGTCGTAGGTTGCCAATACATAAGCAGTCGTATCAAAGGGGTAAGCGGTTGGATTCAGTGTGTTTGAATTGGCAAGAGTACCCACCGGAGTCCAACTAAATGAACTGCCATCATGAGTCGCATGCAATAGGGCAGGTGTGTTATAACAAATTGTTGTATCCGGTCCTGCATTTGCCAACGGGTAAGGATCGGTATTCACGACGATCGTTTCCACCTCAGTACAACTTCCGATGGATGCTACTACAGTATAAGTGGTGCTGTTTGCTGTAGGTAGCACGGTAGGCGTTTGAAGGGTCGGATCATCTATTCCTGAAGCGGGAATAGATGTCCATTGATATCGCAAACCATCACTTATTAAATCCAGACGCACAGAATCGGTGAGGCATATAGTAGTATCGGGGAAAGGCGCAACGGTCACAAAGCGCACCACCCTCACATTGACCGAATCGGTATTCACACATCCCTGGTCATTTAGTTCCACCATATACTTAGTGGTGTTGACAGGGTTTACCGTAGGAGTGGCTGTATTGGCATTGATGATACTGACATTGGGTGACCAGCTGAACGTACCCGTTCCTGATGCCTGTAATTGAAGGTTGTCGGGAACACAGATCAGTGTATCGCGAAAAGCGAGTGTGATGGGCGGCTTATCAAGTATTTTTATTGACTTCGTAACAGTGTCAATACATCCTTTACTATTACCTACGATCAATCTCACCGTTTTTGTTCCCGTGTCGGCATAGGTCCAGGTTGGAGTACGGATATTTGCCGTATCATTCGTGGCATTTAGTTGTCCAAAATCCCAGGACCATTTATCGACCACACCATGATTAGTTGTTGTTTGATCAAAGAAATCGACAGGATTGATCAGGCAAACACCGGTAGAGGAAAATTCAGGAAAAAAGCCGGGCCAAACTTTGGCGATTGCTGTGGCTGAGTCCGAACATTCCTGGTTACGGTTGGTAACAAGTTTGATGGTGTAGTCACCCGCGGTTGAATAGGTATGTGTGGGGCTGGCCAGTGCAGAAGAGTTATTGGCAGCGCCACTTCCGGGATCTCCAAATTCCCAATAATATGAGTTAATCAGTGGGCTGTTACTAAGATTTCTAAACGTTAAAGTAAACCCATCGCAGGTGATGTATTCGGGATTAAGTTGCGCTTTGGCAATATCACACCCGCCGGCTTTGATTTGCAAATCTTTTCGTTGCACAGCTATCACCTGTCCACCCCTGATCTCCTCCACGCAAACCGTCACTACATAAATACCTTCAGCTGGCGCAGTTCCAGTGATCAATCCAGTGTTTGGGTCGATGGTGACGTTGACGCCCAACGGCGAGGTCATACTATACGGAAAACTATAGTCAACATTGCTGTATGGAGGTGCCACAGGCGGATTGGGAGCAGGTGTGTTTGGACCGCCAACTGGCTGATTGGCCTGACCGCCACCTTTATAGGCACCACAAAATGAGTAACGCAGGTTGTCGTTCGGATCAGGGTCAAGAGCAGCAAAACTATATGTGAAGGGATATCCTCCGCATACAAGCACAGTATCCGAACCAACAAATTTGGCGCTATTGTTCACAGGCCCATCCGAACGTGTTGAGACCCCCGGAATTTCGGCAGTATAAGTAGCACCCTGGCCCCCGGAGTTAAAAAGATTGCTGATCCCATTTATACGGCAACAGCGCTGGTATGCGATCGTGTAGCCGTTGCCCGATGCGGGCAAAGACACTGTAAACTCATAAAATCCGACCTCATAGACAATGGTTGGCGCATTCGTCACACAGGGTCCGGGGTCGGAAAGGCGTATGAATTCCCGGCGGGTCAGGTCGACCGTTCTGCTCCAAACCATACTTCTGTCGCTATTATTAAAAACAGCCAGGGCAGCGCCCGCATCAAGTTGTGCGCCACGTGAAGCAGAATCCCTGTAAAGTAAAAGTGTAACATTGTACGTGTGATTACCATTCACCAAACCTGCATAGGTGTAATATATCTGTCCGCCGGTAATATGTTCTGCAAACAGGGGTTTGACGAAAAAAAAGAGGATAGCTATAAGCAGGTAGCGTTTCATTAAAGGGCTTGTATGATGTATATCGCTCAAAATACAAAAAAGCTCCCTATATGAAGAAGCTATTTGAAGAACGGGATAAGTTGGTGATTATTATTTAACTAACAAGGATATTTGAAGTGAAAAGCCTGCTTAAGGGCTGGGTTTCGCCAGGCTGGGTGGAATTAGCCCGCCGGACTAGGTTTCTGTCATGAATTCCTTTAAAATTAATCCCGATTTTTCAGCTTCTTCCAGCATACCCATATGGCCGGAGTTTTTTAGCAGGTGGATAAAAGAGGTGTGTGGCAAATGCGCCTGTTGCAGACTATCACTGGGTGGCACAGCATTATCGTGTTCCCCAATTACGAAGAGCACGGGTAAATCCGTCTTTTTCAATATTTCTGTCCGGTCGGGTCGCTGCATCATAGCTTCGTAATACATGATGACAGCTTCCGCCGAAAAATCCTCCAGGGTTTCTAAAAGGGCCTTGACAATTGAGGGGTTATCTTGTATTGTAACGGGTGAAAAAAGTTTGGGTGTGGAAGTTTTAAAAAATTCAAAGGCACCATGCTCGCGAACAAATTCAATTCCTTTTTTCCGGGTTGCCCGCTTTTCATCCGAATCGGCATAGGCCGAAGAATGAAATAAACCAAAGGCATCCAGGTATTGAGGATATTTTTCTGCGAATGCCATGGTGATATACCCACCCATACTATGACCAATCATGGTTAGCACTTCATTATTCCCGCTGTCAATCCCTTCCTCGTCAGCTATTTTTTTAATGGCATCAGCCAGGCCTTCCATGCTCATGTCGTCGATAATTGCTGAGCGGCCACTTCCTGGCAGCTCGGGGACGATCAGCTTAAAATCATTTTTCAGAAATTCGACCTGCTGCTGCCAAACCTCACCTGTTTCACCAAATCCATGTAGTAACAACACTGTTTTCCCTTCACCAAATACACGGTAAAAAATATTGCGGTCCTGGTATGAAAGTTCTTTATTCATATCATCATTGTTGGAGGAAAGGAATCGTTTTGTTAAAGAAACGGTTTAAAACAACAGCCGTTCCCAGGAGTAAAAGCAACAAGATGCATACCGCGATAGCGCTGCGGGAAAGCATATCCCCGTTTTTTACAAAAAAAGTTTGTCGATTATCGATGGGTATGGATAGTTTAATAGATGACGCAATATCCCATGGCTGGGGATTGATCACATTTCCCAAAGGATCGATAAAGCAACTGATTCCGGTATTAGCGCTTCTCGCCACCCATTTGCGTGTTTCTATGGCGCGTAACCTACCATAATTCATATGCTGTTTATATCCAGGTGTATTGCCCCACCAGCCATCGTTGGTGATGATGGTTAAGATATTCGCACCCTTACGGATATATTCTGTGATATAGTCGCTGTAGATACTTTCATAGCAGATGATCGGCGCTGATTTATAATAATTGTCCCAGCCTACAAAAACCTTTCTTTCCGAATCTCTTCCCAGGGTGCCACTGATGCCTCCAAAACTTTCAAACCATTTACCCATGAAATTCAGGAACGAAGGAAGCGTTTCAACGCCTGGAACAAGTTTGGCTTTATGATAGAGTTGAATGCTGGTATCGGCTTCAAAAAAAGCAGCAGTGTTAAAGGCATCGTAATAGGTACCCGATTCCTCATCAAAGCGCGATGTAGATGGGGCATCTTTTTTATTGGTCCCATAATTTTTATAACTGTCAATGCCCGTTAGCAGGGTTGTATAGGGGTGGCGGTTCAAAAACGACCATACCGGGTGATAGAAAAAATTTTCCCTGATCTGGTGCTCCCATACCTGTGCAGGGATAGCGGTTTCAGGCCAAACAACCAGTGATGTGTTGTCGTCCATAAGTTTTTCGGACAGTACAACAAGTTTTTGGATCTGCGATTCAATGGATCCGGTGAATTTTTCTGTATAGGGGTCTACATTCGGTTGTACGACCACTACGTTTTTAGTTGCATTGGTCAAAGAAGCCGCCACCTGTTTTTTTTCACCACTTGAGATCAGTCTTGAGGCGATAATGGGAAAGGCAATGATCGCGATCCATACACCGAGCCCTGCAAAATAGGAGCGTGTTCTTCCCTGGCGCTGGTATTCAGAAAAAATAAGAAAGGCCACGATATTGGCAATCCAGACCCATAGCGAACCTCCTGAGCTGCCGGTGTACTCATACCATTGTACCCACCCGGTCTGCGTAGCGAAGGCATTGCCCAGCGTAAGCCATGGCCAGCTTAATTCCCAGTTGTGGTGAATATATTCAAAGCTAAGCCAGTAAATGATCAACGAGCCATAACCGATCCACTTCCCAAATTTCTTTTTTGTAAAATAGAAAAGCAGCCAGGGCACACACATGATCAGGCTATTTGCCAAAAACGCGCCCATAGCGCCCACCGCACTCGCGTTCCATACCCACCAGGTGGTCGCCACATTCCAGACCAGCATATGGAGATAGCAAAAAGCCAGCAGGCGTTTCCAACTACCAACACGGTCCTCTACTATCAATAAGGGAACCCATGCGATAAAGATCAGGAAAGTAAAAGAAGAAACAGGCCATGCTGCCCAAAGTAAAACGCCGCCTAAGAGGGCTATGAGAAAGTCCTGGTATCGCTTCACGAAACTTATTTTTGGTAACAAACAATCTGTACATCCAACTTATTGGGTATACATCTAATTCCAAGCCCGATGGCTATCGGGTCCAAATTCCCAATTACAACAATAAACCTCCAATCTCCTCCCAGCTATACACCCTTCTATGTCGTCCGTTGTCTGCATGCGCGTTATGAGGCTGGGTAAAAAGTATACTCAATTCACCATTAAATCCGTTGAGATTTTTGAAATGATCATCGATCATGATATCAGCCTGGATGATCTCCTTGGAACCGCAAAAAACCATTTGCTGCCAGGTGATAAATGGAAAATATTCATTGAGCCATGCCTGTTTTTCCGTAAGACTTTGAGGGAACTCAGTTGCAGCAGATACAATGAAGACCTTGTATTTTTCATTCAGCCGCTCAAGAGTTTCCTGGCTGCCTTTGATCACCGATGTGGTACGAAAAAAATCTTTTGTATGTAGGTATTTTTTTGAATTGGGAAATACTTCCAGTTCAGGCTTACCCATCAATTCTTCGATCGTTCTTTTTATCCCGTTCTCACGGTATTCCCAGGCAATAAATTGTTCTACTGTGTCGGACAATACCCCATCCATGTCAACTGCTATCCTTTGCATTAACTTTCGGCTTTAGGTCGTTAAATATATCAATACATCATTTCCTGCTATAGTTTGGAGCTTCCTTGGTGATCTCAATATCATGAGCATGACTTTCTCGCATACCCGCATTGGTGATCTTGACAAAACTCGCGTTTTTGAGTGCGGCCAGATCGCCGGCGCCACAATAGCCCATGCCTGCACGCAGACCTCCTACATACTGGTACACCACTTCTTTCAGCGTTCCTTTGTAGGCAACACGTCCTTCTATTCCTTCGGGTACAAATTTCTTTACATCATCTTCGGGATCCTGGAAATAGCGGTCACTGCTACCGGTAGCCATGGCGCCAAGCGAACCCATGCCACGGTATTCTTTAAATTTCCTGCCCTCATAAATTATGGTTTCACCCGGACTTTCTTCCGTACCTGCGAAAATGCTGCCCATCATCACACAATCAGCACCGGCTGCAAGCGCTTTTACCATATCGCCGGTATAGCGGATACCACCATCGGCGATCAGTGGCACATTCAATGGTTTCAATATACTATAGGCTTCCATGATGGCAGTGAGTTGCGGCATGCCCGCCCCAGCTACAATGCGCGTAGTGCAAATAGATCCCGGGCCGATACCAACTTTCACTGCGTCGGCACCTGCTTCAGCAAGTGCTTTGGCGCCAGCGGCTGTACCCACGTTTCCTGCAATGACATTGAGCGCTTTAAAATTCTTCTTTACCTGTTTCAATGCGTCGATCACACCTCTGCTATGACCGTGTGCACTGTCGAGGGCGATCACATCGGCGCCAACCTGTTTGAGGGCTGATACCCTGTCAAGAAAGTCGCGGGTAATACCTACACCGGCACCAACCAGGAGGCGACCGTACTGGTCTTTTAAGGCATTGGGGAAACTATATAATTGTAAAATGTCACGATAGGTAATAAGCCCGATCAGTTTTCCTGACTTGTCTACTACCGGTAGTTTCTCAATTTTATATTGCTGAAGGATTTTCTCGGCTTTTTTCAGATCGGTGCCTTCCGGTGCGGTGATCAGATTTTCAGAAGTCATCACCTCACTGATCTTCATTTTTACATCTTTCTCGAATCGCAAATCGCGGTTGGTCAGGATACCAGTTAACTTACCATTCTTGTCTACGATGGGAATACCACCAATTTTGTTGTCACGCATCAATTTTAATGCATCACCGATCGTCGCATTCTCGAGCAGGGTGATAGGATCGAGGATCAGTCCGCTTTCACTCCGTTTGACCTTGCGAACCTGGTTGGCTTGCTGCTCGATCGACATGTTTTTATGCAGTATGCCAAGCCCGCCTTCACGCGCCAGCGCCATCGCCAGCGAGGCCTCGGTAACGGTATCCATCGCCGCCGAAAGTAGGGGAACGTTGAGAGTGATGTCTTTGGTGAGCCGGGTCCTGATATCTACATCGCGAGGAAGCACCTGGCTGTATCCGGGTACGAGTAAAACGTCATCGAAGGTCAGTCCTTCACCGAAAAATTTCTGGGAATTGATGGTTGTAGAGGGGGAATTTCTTGTTGCCATGTGCAAAGATAGGGAATTTGGAACCGACAGCTATCGGGTTTGGTGTTAGTTCAAAAAACTGCTAAAACTTAAGATTATTTCGCGGTGTCCGCTGTGTTCGATATGGTTTCTTAAGACCTGGACTCCAATGAACCACAGCGGGCGCAGAGAGCGCGGCGAAAGCATGTGTCGTCATGCATTACCGCCCAACCCGATAGCTATCGGGTCCTAATTACCGATCCCTGATTACTGTTACCTTATCAAAGTCGTAGTACCTTTCTGAAAAACTTTTTGCCCCGTATCCCGGTGCGTGTATTCGAGGAACCAGACATAAACCCCGGCATTTTGTTCGATGCCTTTGATTTTGCCATTCCATTTATCCTGCCAGCTGCGGGAAGAGAATACCAGCTGCCCCCAGCGGTTGAAGACTTTGAACTGCAGGTTATCAGCCTTGATGGCATTGGTGGGGTAGAGAAAATCGTTTAAACCATCACCATTGGGTGTAAAAGCAGTGGGCACAGCAATATAACAGTTGGCCAATACTTTAAGTGTTTTTGTAACGCTGTCGCTGCAGCCAAGCGTTGTGTTTGTAGCCACCAGTTTAATGTTATAATTCTTTACAACATTTGCCGGGGGGAACTGGTAAGGCGTTGGATGTTCCTCGGTGTTGCGTGTAAGCACATCATAATGCCAGTTCCATTGATCGATCAGACCCGTACTTATATTCTCAGGGGTCAAAGGATCTTCAGGACAGATCACATCCGGAATATTGAAACCTGCGATCACTTCATTGTCCAGCACAATGGACTGGTTACTGGTATCACTGCATATACCATTGCTCACGATAAGTTGCACGGTATTGCTACTGCTTGCCGGGAAGATAATGGTATAGGTAGGAGTCGTAGCAGTTACACTGCCGTTAAAGGTCCAGTTCCAACTATTGACATCGTGCGCGCCGTTATGAGAAAAGCTCAGTGTGTCCATCCGGCATCCCATCTCGTTGTTGTAGTTAAATAGCGCCGAAACCGTATCGGCCGTACTGAAATTGACGGGGGCGGGCTGTATCACCTGTCCGCATTCATCCACCACGGCGCCACCATTGACGCTTAGTTTCGGAACGACGGTATATATTCCTTTTGTAAAAATGGGTTGAGAAAATTTTATAGTGATAATATCACTAAGACCGTTGGTACAATCGCCCGAAGCACCGGTGACGGTAACCGGCGTGGGCCCGGTGACAAGGAAATTGCTGCCATCCGCCGCGATCGTACTGCAGTCAATTTTTTTGCTGAAATATAGTTTAACCGATCCCGGCGCACAGCCTGCCTGGCCCACGCTGTCTATCGGGATGGGTTGCGGTATAAAGTATTTGAATTCGGCATACTCAGCATCCGGAATTTCACGGTCGCAATTATCAAGCAGGGAATTGCCATCACTACCCGCATTGATCACCAGCCGGTAGTCGTTGGAAGCAAGTGGTGCAGCAAGCGTGAGCACTACTTCATCGAAATCGAAAGAAGACGAACAGTTGACCGCTTCTGCCGAAACGATCGTGGTGGTTGCAGGCACCAGGCTAAACTCAGATCCGTTGGCCGTAAGGCTGCTGCATTTCATTTTCTTATTCAACTTCACCGTGATCCTGGAGCCATCGCAACTGCTGGAAGCTTTTTCGAGATGCGGTTCGGAGGGATCAGTAATGACAGCAGTCCCGCCGCCAAATGTAAGAGAGTATCCGCTTTGGGATTCTGTAAAATGGCTTACCAGCAGAATATATTCATGACCGGCGATCAATTCCGGCATTTTTGCAAAACGTGATTCAGTTCCTGTCGGACTCGATGCGCATTGAATATGACTTACTCCGCTAGCAGATGCACCCGTGGGGCCAGGGTTCCCTGCCCAGTTGCCCGATACAATGATATTTTGGTTAGTAAAAACTTCGTTGGGATCAAGACCGGTCACATCATAGAGTTGCCAGTCATAATCATCGGTCGCATCCTTTGGAGTGATAGTAAACCCTAGCGTTCCGGAAGTAAAGCAGGTGAACTTATACCAGTAGGGGTTTTTATTTTCATAATTTGCATTGCCTGCTCCTGAACATCCCGGCACATAAAGGCTATTAGTCGCGCAGATTGGAACATTGGCCTGTTCAAATTTATCGGTGCCACAGACCGGGAAAGCGCTGGCCGGTGTTTGCCCAAGATTGGTGCAGACTTGCCCAAAAGCCTTGTTTACACAGACGGATAAACAAAAAAGTACACAAAAAATTCCGCTCTTTACAGATCTCATGAACACTGGATAATTAATAGTAATGGCATCTCCTAATGACAATAAAACAAGCTCTTACGTTGCCCGGTCCACAAATTTCAGGCTAGTCTGTAGAGCTTGCCCGGTAAAGATAATATTAGATTTTGGAGTTCCAGGTTCAGGATGGCGGCGGCCACCGAGCTGCTGCTGAGCCCGCTCCGGGCATTGATCTCGTCAATATGCATGTTGTCTTTCCCGTCCAGGAGGGAAAGCACTAGTTTTTCATCTGGCTTTAGTTCAATAAATAGTGCTCTTTGTTTCGCGGTTTCCTTGTGGCTACCGGCTTTTTTCTCCCAGCCCATGATCTCCAGCAGTTCCCGGGCATCGGTCAATAACCAGGCCTTGTTGTTGCGTACGAGAAAATGGCAGCCCTCGCTTTTCGGATCGGTTATTTTACCGGGGATTGCAAAAACATCCCTGTTGTAATTGTTGGCAAGTTCTGCGGTGATCATACTTCCTCCTTTCAGTCCCGTTTCCACCACAATGGTGGCATCGCTCATGCCCGCCACTACGCGGTTGCGGGTTGGGAAATTATGCCGGTCGGGGTCTGTTTTAGAGCGAAATTCTGTGAGTAATCCGCCACCGGATTTGATCATCTCTTTGGCGAGACCCAGGTGCTGGCCTGGATACACCTGGTCGAGGCCATGCGCCAGTACTCCTACCGTGGCGCAATTATATTTGATAGCAGCTTTATGGGCAATGGCATCGATCCCGAAGGCAAGCCCGCTTACCACCAGGATGTTGTGCTCACTTAATCCCTGTACGAGTTTTTCGGTAATATGTTTTCCATAATTGGTATTGTTGCGGGTGCCGATGATCGACACGATCCTGCTTTGGTTCAGATCGGCCGATCCCTTAAAGTACAGCAGGGTAGGCGGGTCATAGCAATTCAGTAATCGCCTGGGGTATTGTTCATCTGTAATAAATAAAGGAGTGATCCTGAATTTCTCGGTAAACTCAATTTCTTCTTCGGCTTTTTTAAAATCGTTAAAAGTCCTGATCGCTTCCGCGCGGATCGTGCCAATTCCTTCAATTTTTTCAAGCTCCCGCTTCTTTGCCTTGAAAATATCCGGCGCATCATAATGCTGCAAAAGAATTTTTGCCTGGATAGGACCGATATGGGGGATCAGCGTCAGTGCCAGCCGGTATAACAGGTCGGGATGCATAATCACCGGCCAAAAATAATTTTTCACTCCATCAATACACCGGTGATAAAACGTCAGAAAAACCGAAAAACACGGCAGATGCTTCTATTTAACAACCGTCATCTCCGTTCTCCTGTTCTTTGCCCTTCCTGCTTCGGTTTTGTTGTCGGCAACAGGTTTAGTTTCTCCAAATCCTTTTGCGGAAAGCCTTTGCGGCTGTATGCCTTTACTGATCAGGTAATTTACCACCGCTTTCGCCCGGTTGTTAGACAGTGAAAGGTTTTCGGATGGTTTGCCTACATTATCGGTATGACCGGCAATTTGTATCCTGATTGTTGGATTTTCGTTGAGCAGCTGTACGATCTTGTCGAGCTCAGCCTGTGACTCGGTTTTGATGTCCCATTTGTTTACCTCAAAAAAGATATTGTTCAGTACAATGGAAGCATTGGCTTCAATAGGCTGCAGGGCAATGTCTTTATGAAACACCGAATCCGCAGGGTCGGTGCTCAACGAAATATTCTCCGAATAAAACAGGTAGCCTTTACGGTTTACATTGAAGGCGTAGTCCTTGCCCACCGGTAGTGTGATCATATAATTCCCCTGGTCATCGGTTTGCACATTTGAAATGGTCTGCCTGCCTTTGATATCGATCAGTTCCACAGAGGAAGGGAGTCCCGCTGATGTTTTTTTATCAAATACCTTACCCCTTACCCATAAAGTTTTGTAGGGCCGCACGTCTTCGCGTAACTCAAAGCTGTAGATATCCATTCCTCCTTTACTGTCACTGCGGTCACTCGCATAGTAAGCGGTCTTACCGTCGGCACCAATAAACAATGTGCCTTCACGGTTGATGGTGTTAATAGGATAGCCGAGATTAATGGGTTTGCTCCAGGTGCCACCGGGGCCTTTCCTGATATAAAAAATATCATCATCACCATAACCCGGCCAGGAATTGGAAGTGAAGTAAAGGGTCTGGTTGTCGGCATGCATAAACGGGCTTTGCTCATCACCGCTGGTGTTCACATCTTCTCCCATATTTTCCGGTTCACTCCATTTACCATTGGGGAGCAGCCGCGACACATAAATATCACTGCCGCCATAGCCGCCATGCCTGCGGCTGGCAAAATATAGTTCACGTTTATCGGGTGACAGGCAGGGTTGTGATTCCCATTGGTCGGTATTGATCCATCCGCCAAGATTGATGGGCTTGCTCCATCCGTCATTTTCTTTGTAGGAAATATAAAGATCACAACTACCAAAACCATCAGGACGGTAGCAACCCGTGAACACAAGCCATTGGCCATCCTGCGAAATATTTTGTGCCGCTTCATTCTGGGGCGTGTTTACATTTCCTTCCAGGGGCTTTGCTGCCGACCAGCTACTGTTTTCTTTTTTGCTTGTAAAAAAGTCTTCATTGGTGCCGTTCAATCTGCGTGTGAAAATAAACTCGCTACCGTCAATTGTCAGAGAAGGAAAGTATTCCGATTCAGCGGTGTTGATCTCAGCGCCCATATTTTGCGGCGCAAACACATAGTCTTTGTTTGGATTTTTCCTGGCATATTCCACCGCAAACTCGTAACAACGTTTGCGGTACTGTGCAGCCTTCATTGTATTTGAATTTTTCGGGGGATCATTTTCCAGCAGATCGTTGATCGACGCTAAGGCTTTTTCAAATTCACCTTGACCCGCGAGGTTGATGGAGTAGGGGAGTTTGTACTCTAATGTATAGCCGGCGTCCATCCCAAATGCCTTTTCATAATACTCGGTACTGGCTTTATAATTTTTTTGCTGTCCATACACACCTGCCAGCGAAAGGTAAGCGTCGAGATAATTGTTATCAGTCTGGATGGCTTTTTGCAACAAAGCCGCAGCCTCGTCCAACTGGTCATCCTGTGCTTTTTCCATGGCCTGGTTATAAAAAGCAAAAGCTTTTTTGTCAATCCTGGAAGGATCGTAGTTCTGTGCACAAAGACTGTAGGTCAGGGCCAGGAAAAAAAGATGCAAAACAAGTTTTTTCATTGAACCGGGATTGAATAATAATAACGAAGTTAATCGCATTTTATTCCCTGCCCGGGCTGCCGGGGGGATATTAAGGCACGTTTATATATTTATGGATCTGCAGGCTCAGTTGCCATTGGGGATGAAGCTTTATATAATCCACGATCAGTGGCGTCATTTGCGCGGCCCTGCTCCACTCGGGTTGCAAATAAAGCTTACAGGATGCCGGCACCAGCGCCGCATATTTTTCCGCCCATTTGAAGTCCGATGCGTTGTAAATGATGATCTTTAATTCATCCGCCATACTGATCACTTCCGGAAGGGGTTCCTTGAATTTTTTTGGAGACAAACATATCCAGTCCCATTTACCACTAAGCGGCGATGAACCGGAGGTTTCAATATTTGTTTCCAGTCCGGCATGCTGCAATTGTTGCGTCAATTCATCGAGGTTATGCAACAATGGTTCACCGCCTGTGATCACCACCATCTGCGCGCGTGTTTTCTTCACTTCATCCACCAGGGTGTCGATACCGGTTAAAGGATGATGTGTGGCATCCCAGCTTTCCTTTACATCACACCACACGCAGCCTACATCACAGCCGCCAAGCCGGATAAAATAGGCGGCCCTGCCCTGGTGATAACCTTCGCCCTGCAGGGTATAGAAGTGTTCCATGACGGGGAGAGGGATTGGCGGTATTTTCGTTGCGTTGAGCATTTTTTTTAAGCTGCGAGTCGTGAGTCGTGAGTCGTGAGTCGTGAGTCGTGA
>JAFAEM010000006.1 GCA_023424015.1 Bacteroidota bacterium
CCACTCACCACTCACGACTCACCACTCACCACTCACCACCCACCATCACAAAATTTTCCCGAACTTGTACGCTATTTCAATTGTTACCATACTTTGCATTTAGCCTTTCCTTTTTATGAGAACATTAATACATTACCTTAAACCTTATAAATGGCTCGTGGCATTGGTTTTAACGCTGGCGGCCATCAATATCGGCTTTTCGCTGGTAGACCCGATCATTTTCGGGCGACTGGTCGATCTGGCCAGTTATCACCAGACTACACAAAATTTTTCCTGGAACGATTTTCTTTACACCCGGCAAACCGTTTCGATCAGTCTCGGGGATAAAGTCGTTGAACAAAAATTATATGGGATTGTTTGGCTGCTGCTGGCCTCGATCAGTGTAGCGATGGTGAGCAGGATCGCCAAGGCATTCCAGGATTATTTCCTAAATCTGATCACCCAGAAGTTCGGCGCGACAGTTTTTACCGATGGTTTGAAACATGCGATGAAGCTGCCCTATTCAGATTTTGAGGACCAGCGCAGCGGGGAGACACTGGGTATTTTACAAAAAGTAAGGATCGATACGGAAAAGTTTATTTCTACTTTTATCAATATACTTTTCCCTGTTATTGTCGGTATCGTGTTTGTTGCGGTCTATGCTTTTAGTAAGGACTGGCGATTGCCGATCATCTACTTCGGGGGCATCTTCCTGCTTACGATCATTTCAAATCTGCTGAGTAAGAAAGTAAAAACGATCCAGAAAAATATTGTTTCGCAAACCACCTCACTGGCCGGCGCCACTACGGAATCACTGCGTAATATCGAACTGGTAAAAAGCCTGGGTCTCACCCACCAGGAGGTAAACCGCCTGAATAAAAATACTTTCAAGATACTGGGTCTTGAACTGACCAAGGTAAAACGGATCCGCAGTATCAGCTTCGTCCAGGGCACATTTGTCAATACTCTCCGGCAGGTGATCCTGTTCATGCTCATGTGGCTGGTGTTTCGCGGCCAGTTGCAGCCCGGGGAGATCGTGACCATGCAGATCTTTTCATTTTTTGTTTTCGGTCCTTTGCAGGAGATCGGCAATATCATCCTTTCCTATCGTGAAGCACAGGCTTCGCTTGAAAATTTCCAGAAGCTGATGGAGAAAAAACCGGAACCACAATCATTGCATCCCAAACACCTCGGCAATATCGAAACGCTGGAGTTCAGAAATGTGGGATTCAAACACCAAACCGCGAATCAAAGCGCCATCAATGATATCAGCTTTAGGGTGAGAAGAGGAGAAACAATAGCGTTTGTGGGACCATCGGGTTCCGGCAAAACAACACTTATGAAACTGCTGGTAGGACTTTACCGGCCACAGAAAGGAAAGATCCTTTACAACCATCTCGACGAAAACGAGATCAGCTTTGATGACCTGCGGTCACAGATAGGTTTTGTAACACAGGACACACAATTGTTTTCGGGTACTATCCGGGAAAACCTCATGTTTGTAAATCCATCAGCTACGGAAGAAGATCTTTATGACGCATTGAATAAAGCTTCCTGTCAAAATCTTTTGGCCAGGGCTGAAAAAGGTTTGGAGACAACTATTGGTGAGGGTGGATTAAAATTATCGGGCGGTGAAAAGCAAAGGCTGTCCATCGCGAGGGCGCTGATACGCAAACCCAATATGCTTTTGTTTGATGAAGCCACTTCAGCACTCGATTCATTGACAGAAGAAGAGATCACCGATACCATCCGTGAAATTTCCGGTGAAGGGAACCAGGTTACGATCCTTATCGCGCATCGGCTGTCGACTATTATGCATGCAGAACGCATTTATGTGTTGGAAAAAGGTGATGTGGTTGAGACCGGCTCACACGAAAGTCTGCTGGAAGAAAAGGGACTTTACTATGCCATGTGGCGGCAACAGATCGGCGAAAGAAAAACAAAAGCATTAACCGTATAAAAAGATACAATGTCCCTATTTTCCTGGCTAGGTATTGGAAAAAGTGGAATAAAAGATGCCTTGCTCCGTGGTGGAGTCATTGTAGATGTACGATCAGCCGGGGAATTTGATCGCGGTAAGGTACCGGGTTCTATCAATATCCCCGTGGATCGTATCCCCATCAATGCACAAAGGATCCTTGAAATGGATGCCCCGATTGTTTTCTGCTGCACTACCGGCGAGCGTTGCAACCAGGCCATTCAATACATGAAGCAAAAAGGTCTGAAAGAATATTACAACGGCGGTAACTGGCACCGGGTCTTAAAGATCGCGAAGCGATTGTAAAGATTTTTTCTTACAAATTCTCTATCACTCCTGCTATCCCCTGGCCACCACCCACACAGGCTGTGACCATCCCATATTTTTTATTCAGCCGTTTCATATCGTTAAGCACCTGGATGGTGAGTTTGGCGCCGGTACAACCCAGGGGATGTCCCAAAGCGATAGCGCCGCCATTGATGTTGACCTTTGCCGGATCAAGTCCTACTTCACGTATCACAGCCAATGACTGCGAAGCAAAAGCTTCGTTCAATTCTACCAGGTCAATATCATTCAGATTCATGCCGACCTGTTTCAGGGCTTTCGGGATCGCTGCAATAGGTCCGATACCCATTACTCTCGGCGGTACACCGGCAGATGCACAGGCGACCAGTCGACCGATCGGTTTTAATCCAAGTTCATTCATCATCTTCTCTCCCATCACGATCATAAAAGCTGCACCATCCGAGGTTTGGGAAGAGTTCCCGGCCGTCACCACACCGTTGGCTGCAAATACCGGTTTTAGTTTCGCCAACACTTCGATAGAAGTATCAGCACGCGGGCCTTCATCCGTATCTACGACATAGCTTCGTTTTTGCTTCTTACCTTTTTGATCCAGGTAAATTTCTTCTACTTCAATAGGAAGAATGCCGGATTTGAAATAACCATTTTTTATAGCAGCGATAGCTTTTTGATGCGAGTTATAAGAAAACTCATCCTGGTCCTCGCGGCTCACTTTATAATCTTTGGCAACCGCTTCAGCTGTGAGACCCATGCTGAGGTAATAATCAGGATCATCCTTGGCGATACGGTACGAAGGAACGGTCTTCCAGCCAGCGGTAGGTACCAGGCTCATACTTTCCGTACCTCCGGCAATAATACAATCTGCCATGCCGGTACGAATACGTGCAGTAGCTATCGCAATCGTTTCGAGTCCGGATGCGCAATACCGGTTTACCGTTACACCAGGTACATCGAAACCAAGAGCCCTTGCCGAGATGATGCGGCCAAACTGCAAACCCTGCTCCGCTTCCGGTACCGCGTTTCCTACTATCACATCGTCAACACGGCTGGCCTCCAGCTGAGGTACCGACGACATCAAACCTTTGATAACTTCAACGGCCAGGTCATCGGGACGATAAAAACGAAAGCCACCTCTTTTGGCTTTACCAACGGCTGTTCTGAATCCGGCTACGATATAAGCTTCCTGCATAAAAAAAATTTAATATCAAAAGAATACTACCTTTTTTGGTGTATGGTTTGCTTAGCAAAGCTGGATTTACAAAGCCTGCAAACAAACCATTTTAGTTGTTTATGCAACTTTAATAACAAATTTAATCAGACTTACCTTACTAACCAAGTCACGACTTTAAACTTAATTTATCTTCGCGGCCATTATGTATAAGGTGTTACGTAGTATACTGTTCCTGTTTCCGCCCGAGTCGGTCCATTATTTTTCCATGAACTGTCTGCGGCTGATCTGTAGTGTCGGAATTTTTCGCCGTTTGCTGCGATTTACCTTTACATTGAATGATCCCCGCCTTCAAACTACCCTGTTCAGGCTGGATTTTAAAAATCCTGTCGGACTAGGCGCCGGTTTTGACAAAAATGCCAGGTATCTCCGTGAACTGGAATCGCTTGGTTTTGGTTTTGTCGAGATTGGAACAGTTACTCCTCAGCCCCAGGCTGGTAATGAAAAACCAAGGTTGTTTCGTCTCCCCGCAGACCAGGCTCTGATCAACCGTATGGGTTTTAATAATGATGGTGTAGTAGTTGTAGCCGAACGTTTAAAGAAATGGAGAGAGCGTCGCGTTAGCACCGGACACCGACTCATCATCGGAGGGAATATTGGTAAAAATAAGGTGACCCCAAATGAAGAAGCCTGGAAGGATTACGAGATCTGCTTCAAGGAACTTCATCCCTATGTTGATTATTTCGTCGTGAATGTAAGCAGCCCTAATACCCCTGGTTTGCGTGAACTGCAGGAGAAAGACTCACTCCATAAGATCCTGCGTCATCTTCAGATGATCAACAATGGCAAAGCGGTGTCAAAACCGATCCTTCTAAAAATTGCACCCGATCTTACACCCGAGCAGGTAGACGATGTAGTAGACCTGGCCCTGGAGATCCAGTTAGATGGTCTGGTTTGCGCCAACACAACGATTAGTCGCAACGCCCGGGAAACTTCCAAAGCTGAGATTGAAAAGATAGGCGCAGGGGGACTGAGCGGAAAGCCGGTGAAGGAACGGGCTACTGAAATCGTCAACTATATCCACCAGCGAACCAAAGGTGAGATACCTATTATTGCATCGGGAGGTGTCTTTACAGGAGAAGATGCGCGTGAAAAATTTAATAGCGGCGCATCGCTTGTGCAGGTATGGACAGGTTTTATTTATGAAGGACCTTCAATTGTAAAAAGGATCTGTAAATCCTTACTCTAAACCTCAATCTCAACCTCAATCTCAACCCGCCCTCAACAATACCCCGGCAACGATGCCTGCTGTCTCTGTTCGAAGTCTTGTATCACCAAGAGAAACAGCATCGAAATGGTTTTCCAAAGCGTAGTCGATCTCTTCCTTTGTAAAATCGCCTTCGGGACCGATGAGTATAAGCTGCGAGGCAACGGACTCATTGACCAGGTCGGCTAAATTCCGCTTTTCATTTTCGATGCAATGCGCAATAAATTTTTGTGAGGCATTGACGATCTCTTCCTGCCTGAGCAGCATATCAAAAGTAATTGGCTGATGTAATACAGGCAACCAGCATTGTTGAGATTGCAGCATGGCACTGATCAGTATCGCCTCCATCCTATCGTGGCGAAACCGCTCCTTCTCGGTGCGATGACAAACCAGGGGAATGATCTCATTTACGCCAATTTCCGTGGCTTTCTCAAGGAACCATTCAAAACGGTTGGCATTTTTCAATAAGGAAATAGCGATCATAACTTTTCTCGGCCAGGGGGATCGGAATTGCTTTTCCTGCACCGCAACAACACAATGCTTTTTATGATCGGCGATGATGGTTGTGGTGAGCAGGTTGCCCTTACCGTCGGTCAGGTTGAGCTGCTCGCCTTTCTTCATACGCAGTACCTGGATGATATGACGGGAATTATCTTCGTCGAGACTGATTTCGACATCCGCCGGTTTATAATCACTGATATAAAAAAAAGGGAGTGACATCTTGAACAAACCCGGATAAACAGCTTAAAACGGATCTTCTTCGTCGTCGATATCGTTCATTTTACTTCCGGTCTGGATGTATAATTTTTCACCACCGCCACCATCTTCCACCGGTCTCCAGCCGCCCGATGGTAAGCCGATCCCGCTATAAGGATCTTCATCCCAGTTGGCGAATTTCTGGATATGCAACAGCGCTTTCAGTTTCACCGTTTCCAGCGAACCGTTTCTATGCTTGGCGATTTTTACTTCGGTAAGACCTTTTATGTTTTCACCTTCCGCGTTTTGGGTAAGGTCATAATACTCGGGACGATACAAAAACATTACCATATCGGCATCCTGCTCGATAGCACCTGATTCACGAAGATCGCTTAGCTGCGGAACCCGGCTGCCATCTTTGGCACCTCTTTGCTCAACCGCACGGCTCAACTGCGATAGCGCAATGATTGGAATATTCAACTCTTTGGCAAGTCCTTTCAGGTTGCGTGAAATATTGCTGATCTCCTGTTCGCGATTGGAATTGCGTCCATCACCGGTACCACTCATCAGCTGCAGGTAATCGATGATCACCATCCCGATATTGTGCTGGTTTTTCAAACGACGGCATTTAGCACGTAGTTCGAATATATTCAGCGCGGGTGTATCATCAATATACAAGGGAGCCTGCGAAAGGCGTTGGATACCTCTTGCGTACAGCTGCTTCATTTCATGTTCTTCCATTTTACCACGGGCGATCTTCTCCAACCAGATTTCACTTTCTGCAGAAAGTATACGTTGTACCAGCTGACCCGCACTCATTTCGAGTGAGAACAACGCTACAGGCGTAGCCTTTGTAGGATGCATCGCAGCATTACGTGCAAGGTTTAGTGCAAATGCGGTTTTACCAACCGCAGGCCTTGCAGCAAGTATGATCAGATCCGTATTCTGCCAGCCATACGTAACTCGATCCAAACCGGAAAATCCGCTGGGTACACCGGTTACATCCTCGTTGCGCTGGCGCAGATCTTCAATACGTTTGATGGTATTGACCAATACGGTATCGATTGAATTGAAATCTTTGCGCAGGTGATTGTTAGTGATCTGGAACAACTTGTTCTCCGCGTCATCCAGGAGGTCAAACACGTCAGTTGAATCTTCATAAGCATCACCGATGATCTCACCGCTGATACGGATAAGTTCGCGCTGTATAAATTTTTGTAAAATGATCCGTGCGTGCGCTTCGATATTGGCGGAGGAAACAACTGCATTGGTCAGCTTGGTCACATAATAGGGTCCACCAACCATTTCCAGTTCTTCACGACTGCGGAGTTCTTCTGCGACGGTCAGGATGTCAATGGGCTGGCTTTTATTGGCCAGGCCCTGCATCGCATTAAAGATGCGCTGGTGAGCTTCTACATAAAAACATTCAGGCTTTAGAATGTCTACGACATCATCAAAGGCATTTTTCTCCAGCATGATAGCACCCAACACCGCCTCCTCCAGGTCTTTTGCCTGTGGGGGCACTTTACCGTACACCATTGTTCCAAGGTCTATTGAAGATCTCCTTTTCTGTTTCCGGTCTTTGTTTAAATTCGTCAGGTCCATCTTTGAGTTACAGCGATAAAAAATTAAACCATCAGTTGTTCACTAATGACCTTAGGGTGAATTCCAGTCTTGCTTTCAGAAAAATGTTACCTCTACGTTTATCGGAATGTTTTCCCGCAGTCAGACGGCGAAAATAAGTTCAATTCCTTTTCAAAAATTATTTTAAAACACTTTTTCTTTGTGCACCAATTTTTCACCCCGATTTACAGGTTATCCACATATCCTGTTTCACCTGGCAACCCCCAATTGCCGGCAATCAAGTTAGCTAAAATAATCGGTGTATGCATCGAAAAGATTGGCACAACGGTGCAAAAAAAATAATGCTTAAGTATTCGTTAACTTAACGCACAATATTTTCAACAGGACCCCGTCGAAATTATTTTTTTAAATCTTAAACTATGGTTCAAAAAGAGCCTATTCCCGTTGATGAATTCCTCCGCCTTTCAGGCGCAGACAAAATTGTGGAGGAATTAAAGCTTCATTTCAAAAACAAACAATTGGTTGTTTCAGATCTCACCGATGATCAGGGGCATCAGTATGTAGACCTGGTTCAGGAGGGTGGCGGCGTTCTGGGTGTTGCACTGGTTGGTTATACTTATGTATTGGAAAAGATGGGTATTCGTTTTTTCAGCCTGGCCGGTACCAGCGCTGGTTCTATCAACGCGATGCTGCTGGCATGTACGGGCAACAAGGAAGATGAAAAAGTTGAAAAGATCATTGCCGACCTCCTCGCGCTTGATTTCTTTTCGCTGGTTGATGGAAAATCCACCAATTGGAAGTTCACCAAAAAAGTAAAATCATTTGTACAGAAACTGCTGGTAAAAAAGAATTTCTTTAAACGCATTTTTTCTATTGCAAAATGGCTGCTGATCAGTTTGTTCTTAATGACAATTATAAGTTTTATCGCGAACTTTTTTATTCCGGGTGTTTCCAAATGGATCGGGCTGGCTGCAGGAGTGATATTTTTATTGGTAACAGCCGGATTGATATCGCTCAAAAAGAAATTCCAGGCTTTCAGTAAAAACGGTTATGGACTGAATGAAGGAAAAGTATTTCATGAATGGATCAAAAAGGTGATCTCCACTAATCATGTACAGGCTGATCCGGCAGATGAAAAGATCAGTACCATGGCTGGGTTCGCCAGGCATTTTATGCGGGTGCCACCAGGCCTGCAATTGAAACACGATCCCAGGCGTGCCATCAACCTTCCGCCTGATATGCCGATGCTCACCATCATCACCTGCGATATTGTTTCGGAACGTAAGATCGAATTTCCAAACATGTGGGACCTCTACTGGGCCAGGCAGGAAGATGTGCATCCCGGTGATTTTGTAAGAGCCAGCATGTCGATACCCGTTTTCTTTGAAACATACACGCTCACAGATCTTCGTAAGAAAAGCAGCTTTGCTATTTGGGATAAACACCTCAACTGGCAAAACGAAAACAAAAAGATACCGGACAAAGCCCAGTTTATCGATGGAGGCACCCTGTCAAATTTTCCAATCAATGTGTTCTATAACCCCAATTTCCCTGTACCACGTATGCCTACTTTAGGTATCAGGTTGCAGGACGGAATCCTCGATTCGGTGAACCGGAGCAACAACACATTTCTTAAATACCTGAAATCTTTTTTTTCAACCCTTCGTTTTCATTTCGACCGTGATTTTATAACAAAAAACAGGGCTTACAATTTCGGTGTGAAACTGATCGACGTGAAGGAGCATAGCTGGCTTAACTTTTTCATGGAAGACAAAGAAAAAGTCGAGCTTTTTCGCAAAGGCGCAAGAGCCGCAGCCGATTTCCTACGCCAGTTCGATTGGGAAAAATATAAGGAAGAACGTCTGCGCAACTTCGAAATGAGGGAAGAAAGGTTTGCTGATCCCAACAATGTCCTCGTTTCGTCGCACTAAATATAACAGGCGGCTGAAACGAGCGGAAATTTTGTTGCCGCGGACTTTCGGCCTCAAAGTAATCCATGTTCCATCCTTATCTTCGCAGCCATAAGAAGCAAGCAAGAATATGACGATCTCGTATAAATGGCTAAGTGAATACCTCCCGGTAGCTATTGAGCCCGAAAGACTTAGCCGCATTCTCACTTCAATAGGCCTGGAAGTGGAAAGCATGGACAAATATGAAGAAGTTCGCGGTGGACTAAAAGGCCTCGTGATTGGCGAAGTGCTTAACACAGAAAAACATCCGAACGCCGACAAATTAACCCTCACACGTGTAGATATTGGCAATGGAGATCCGCTCCAAATAGTTTGCGGTGCACCTAATGTAGCTGCTGGCCAGAAAGTAGTGGTTGCACCAGTTGGCACCACTATATATCCTGTCAGCGGCGAACCCCTCACCATGAAGGTGGCAAAGATCCGCAGCGTTGAAAGTTATGGGATGATATGCGCAGAAGACGAGATTGGCCTGGGCGATTCGCATGCGGGTATCATGGTTTTGCCAAATGATGCGAAAGTGGGTTCCAGCGCGGTTGAGTTTTTCAAACCATACGAAGACTGGATCTATGAAATTGGGCTCACACCCAACAGGATGGACGCTATGAGCCATTGGGGAGTGGCCCGTGATGTATGCGCATATTTATCGCACCATGATAAAAAGGGAACAAAACCCAAATTACCATATAGCAACGGGTTCAAGGCCGACAATGTATCACTTCCTATCGAAGTGAGTGTCGAGAATCTGGCAGCCTGTCCCCGATATTCCGGTGTAAGTCTTAACAACCTTAAAATTGCCGAGTCACCTCGCTGGTTGCAGCAAAAACTAAAGGCAATAGGCCAGCGGCCCATCAACAATATCGTTGATATCACCAACTATATTCAGCACGAAACGGGCCAGCCCCTGCATGCGTTCGACCTCGACGCAATCAGCGGTGGCAAGATCATCGTCAAGAATTTACCCGCAGGTTCGAAGTTTATCACACTGGATGAAAAGGAAAGAAAACTTTCTGCAGATGACCTGATGATCTGCAATGAAAAAGAGGGAATGTGCATCGCGGGTGTGTTTGGCGGCCTGCATAGCGGTGTAACCACGGCTACCAAAAACATATTCCTGGAAAGCGCCTGTTTTGACCCCATATCTATTCGCAAAACATCTTTCGGTCATGGATTAAGAACCGACGCCGCTTCGAGATTTGAAAAGGGAACAGATATTTCGGCGACAGTGAATGTGTTGAAAAGAGCCGCACTGATGATCAGGGAAATTTGTGGTGGCGAAATTGCTTCGGAGATCATCGACGTTTACCCCGATCCAAAGCAAAAAGCGGAGGTTTCACTAAAGTATCATTACCTGAAAAAACTTAGCGGCAAAAATTATCATCCCGACGCAGTAAAAACAATTCTCGGCAGCCTGGGATTTGAAATTGTAAAAGAAGGCATTGATGAGATTCGTGTTGCGGTGCCTTTTCATAAACCAGACATCACCCTGCCCGCTGACCTGGTGGAAGAGATTTTGAGGATCGATGGACTTGATAATGTCATGATCCCGGAAGCGATCACCATTACCCCCGCAGTTGAACAAAATTTTGCAATAGAGTCTTACAGGGAAAAGACCGCGGATTACCTTGTGGGTCTGGGCTTCTATGAGATAATGACCAATTCAATCACCAACTCGGCTTATTTCAGCGAAGCGGAATTGCAGACCACGGTGAAAATGCTGAACAACCTGAGTGCGGAACTGGATGTGATGCGGCCCTCCATGCTGGAAACCGGGCTGGAAGCCATTGCATACAACCTCAATAGGAAAAATAACGACTTGCGCTTTTTTGAATTTGGCAAAACCTATAGCCAGGCAGCGCCGGGTGAATACGGGGAACGCGATCACCTTTGCCTGTACATGAGTGGTAAAACAGGCGAGGAAAGCTGGAAAAACAAACCGGTAAATGTAGATTTTTACCAATTGAAAGGTGTTGTGACCAGGGTTTTTCAGTTACTTGGCATAAAAATAGATTCATTTGAGGCCGTAACGGATGCTAAATCGGAGGCGATGATCCTGGGTAAAGTGAAAGGAAAACCGGCCGTACGAGCAGGGATTGTTCACAAAAAAGTATTGCAGCGCTTCGATATAAAGCAACCGGTGTTTTTCGCAGATATTGACTGGAACATGGTATCAGTGCTGGCGGCTAATCAGAAACCAGCGATTCAGCCGATTCCAAAATACCCGTCCGTACAGCGTGACCTGGCAATCATCGTACCCTCACCATTGGTATATGAAGAGATCGAGAAAACCGTGCAGAAACTGAAACTAAATAAACTGCAGGGATTGAAACTATTTGATGTTTTTGAAAGTGAAAAGCTTGGAAAGGATAAAAAGTCAATGGCGGTTAATTTCATTTTTCTTGATACCGAAAAAACACTGACCGACCAGGAAATTGACGGATGGATGAACAAGATCATGCTGTCACTGGAAAAAGATCTGCAGGCAGAGATCAGGAAATAGCGTACGTTTATTAACCTGTCAATGTGCAAACCATGAATGCGACCGAACAACATTTAAAAAGGATACAGGAAAAGGTTCAGCATTTGCTAAAGCAGCATGCCGCACTTCAAAAGGAAAATGATGCATTGAAGGAGGAACTCGAGGCTTTAAAAAAGGAAGCTGCACTTTCCCAGGAAAATTCCGCTTTGCTCCGGCAACGGATGGAGATCCTGAAGTATAGCAATAATGAAATGGATGACGAAGAGAAGAAGCAATTTGAAAAACGGATCAATACGTATATCAGGGAAATCGATCGCTGTATCGCGATGCTGAGCCAGTGATCAAACCCTCTTGACGAGATGCACTTTCATTTTTTCCGCCCCCTGCGTTAGTTCAAGCACATATTTACCATATGGCAGATCATCCAGTCCACGCCAGTCTACACGGCTTTGGTTGACCGGCACTTCGCGTTCCAGTGTACTGCATACACTGCCTTTTTCATCTTTCAGGATTCCTTTGAGTGCACAGTCGTTGTGACTAACTAATTCAAGGTGTAGGGCATCAATAAAGTTTGATGACTTAATTTTGGCAAACATGGGCTAGCTTTTTGGCATTGAACGACATCTTCCAAGGGTCGAATCAGTATGTATAAAGTCCAGTCAGGTCTGATATCAATAAGTCATCCAAATTAAAAAGACTTTTTTAAAATAGCAAGTTATGGATCAACTAATTGCAGCAACCGTCGTAATAGCCGACCGTAACTACCGTATCAAACTCCATCCTAAAGATGAGGAAACTGTTCGCCGTACGGTGAAAATCATCAATGATAAGATCATCGAATACAAAACCCAGTTTGCCGGAAAAGATATGCAGGACTATATCGCTATGGTATTGATCTGGCTGGCCACCGAGCAGCAGGCGGGGAATTCGGATATTCACCAGGATCTTTTATCCGAAAAATTAAATAGCATTGAAAAATTACTCGATGCCAGGAATTAATGATTAGGAATCATTGCTGTCCGGAATAAAACTTTGGATTGTTGTCAAAACCCTTGACCCGCGCGGCTTCTATGACTTTTACTTTTACAGGGGCTTTGTTTTATTTTTCCTGGAGACTGTTCCCCTCGCTGGTCGTAGATCAAATGTCACGAAGTGTCAGGAAACCACAGCGACATAGCGGACACGGCGGAGTATTAGCATCATGTCCTGTTCTCCATATCAGATTTTTTAACGCGCAAACCCCTTTCGCTGTGCTCGCCGTGCCCGCCGTGGTTTATAGTACTCCATAGTTCCCGGGGTAATAATGATTACAAATTCCTCTCAACCAAAATCTACTTCCGGTGCAGCTTAAACGTCCTCGCTGTTGTATTGGAGGGCTTTGACTTTGATTTAAGATCGATGGCAACGATTCCCACCTCGCTGAAGGCAATATTGGAAATGGTGACATTGATGGGAGAAGTGGTCCCGGACACATTCTGAGTGGAAAGTACGCTGTTATCAGCTTCTCTTCTGAACACCACGGTGCCTTCTACCCCCTGGGCAGGCATTTTAGATTTGATCTCCAATTTGAAATCATAACTGGCACCCAGGGCCTTGGCAAAGCTGCTGCCGGGGTCCGGATCAATCCCGATCGACAAATTTTCCTCCGTAGGTGCGGGTGGATTGGTACCGCCTCCGCCACCCTTGGAACAACTAATAGACACAAGGGAAAACAACAGTATCGTAACAGCAGCTTTAATTGTAGAAAATTGCATCGCAGTTGGTTAAGTGAGATATGGAAAGTTAGTAAGAAAAATCGGTCCGTACGCCAAATACGCTACCCCCCGCAGCTTATTTTTATGCATTAGTTTCCGTTTTGTATCTTCGCCTACTACCTGTTTAGAATCAGTTATATGGCTGAGAATGATGGGAAAATTAAGTCAATGATTTCGGAAAATATTAAACAAAAAATTCATGGATCTCAATGTAATATCAATCATAATTGGTGTTGCCGCACTTATAATAGGCGTCATCGCAGGCAAATTCATTTTTGCCAAAAACACACAGAAAAGAATTGAAGAAGCTGAACTGCAATCCAAAAATATCCTTAAAGAAGCCGAATTAAGAGCAGAAACCGTCCGCAAAGAGAAAGAACTTGAAGTAAAAGAAAAATTCATTCAGCTAAAAGCCGCGCACGACAAGGAAGTAAACGACCGCAACAGGAAGATCAACGAAAGCGAAAACAGGATAAGGCAGAAAGAACAGTCGATAGGCCAGAAAGAAGCCAATCTCGAAAAGCAGGTGAAGGAAAATGAAGCGATCAAAGAAAACCTGAATCGCCAGATCGACCTGGTAAATATCAAGCGTAGCGAACTGGAAAAGCACCAGGAAGAGCATATCCGCCGCCTGGAAAAGATAGCCGGGCTTTCTGCCGAGGAAGCCAAGGCACAACTGGTTGAAAGCCTGAAACATGAGGCCAATACCCAGGCCCTTGTACTGCAACAGGAGATTATTGAAGAAGCCAAGCAAAAAGCTAATAAGGAGGCCCGCAAGATCATCATCCAGACCATCCAGCGGACAGCTGCCGAACAGGCTATTGAAAACTCCATTACGGTTTTCAACCTCGAAAGTGATGAGATCAAAGGCCAGATCATCGGTCGTGAAGGCCGGAATATCCGCGCCCTGGAAGCCGCTACCGGTGTGGATCTGATCGTGGATGACACTCCTGAAGCGATTATCCTTTCCAGCTTTGATCCCCTTCGTCGTGAGATCGCAAGGCTGAGTTTGCAGCGCTTGGTAACTGATGGTCGTATCCACCCTGCCCGTATCGAGGAAGTGGTGGAGAAAACACGTAAACAGATCGAGGACCAGGTGATGGAGATCGGTGAAAGAACTGTGATCGAACTCGGTATTCACGGGCTGCATAAAGAACTGGTACGGATGGTGGGAAGGATGCGCTTCCGTTCGTCGTACGGACAAAACTTGTTGATGCACAGCCGTGAAACCGCCAATCTTTGCGCAACAATGGCTGCTGAACTGGGTCTGAATCCCAAACTGGCCAAAAGAGCTGGTCTGCTCCACGATATTGGAAAAGTACCTGATGAGGAAAGCGAATTGAGTCATGCCCTGCTTGGAGCTAAACTGGCTGAAAAATATGGTGAAAACCCCGCGGTGGTCAATGCAATAGGTGCCCACCACGATGAAATGGAAATGCAATACGTGATCGCCCCCATAGTACAGGCCTGCGACGCCATCAGTGGAGCCCGCCCCGGAGCAAGGCGGGAGATCATGCAGCAATACCTGCAACGGATCAAAGACCTTGAAAACCTGGCTATGACCTATCCTGGCGTAGAAAAGGCATACGCGATCCAGGCAGGACGTGAATTGCGCGTTATCGTTGAGTCTGAAAAAGTTACCGATGGCGACTCCGACAAACTATCCTTTGAGATCGCTCAAAAGATACAGACTGAAATGACTTTCCCGGGCCAGATCAAGGTTACTGTGATCCGCGAGAAAAGGGCCGTGAATATTGCCCGATAAACAAATCGGATACAGGGGAATGGGTGTCGGGAAGCAGGGGAAAAACGATCATATTAATCTGTATTAACCCTGGTTCCTGAGAGTATTATCTTTCAAAATAGATTTGGTATATCCCGGCCTGACTATTACCTTTGCCGTCCTTAAAAATACTAGTCATGAACGCTATAGATTATGTACATGAGCAGCTGAGTAACAAGAAAAAGCATCCTTCTTTCAAGGCTGGTGACAATATTACTGTCAATTACAAGATCATTGAAGGAAACAAGGAGCGTATCCAGTCGTTTAAAGGTGATGTGATCAAGATCCAGGGTACCGGCTTCACCTCCAGCTTTACAGTGCGCAAAATCTCTGATGGCGTAGGTGTTGAGCGTGTGTTCCCTTTTGCATCTCCCAATGTGGATTCCATTGTATTGAACAAAACCGGTAATGTACGCCGCGCTAAATTGTTCTACCAGCGTAAGCGTAGTGGTAAAAGTGCCAGGATCCGTGAAAAACGCCAGGCTGTGGCAACCACTGAAGCTGCAAAATAAACTGTCGCAATATTTAAATTTAACTGATCCCCTGCCTTTGGCAGGGGATTTTTGTTTCATCATGGGCTTCGCCGCGTTTGAAAAAACTCTTTTCTACCTTAATCCAAACAGGACAGCGGAACACTGTTCCCCAGCAAGAATAAGAAACGGAGTTCTGTATTTCGATAATTTTGGGGCGATCTTTTTTGATTCTTTTGATTATAGTTATCCTTATCTTTGGAGTCTAATCTGTTATATCATGACATATCCATATTTGTTAGGCGTGTTGGGTACAAACGAGATCATCATTATCCTGATCATCGTTTTGTTGCTGTTTGGTGGCCGTAAAATTCCTGAGCTGATGAGAGGCCTCGGCAAAGGCGTTCGTGAATTCAATGATGCCAAGTCGAATGTGAAGAAAGAAATTGAAGAAAGCGCTAACGATATCAAGACTACCTAGGATATCAACTTCAACGACTCTCTCCTTCTTTATTGACATAAGAATAACCGCTTTTGTTTGAGTTCATTTCTATTGAACATTACCATTCCCAATTAAGGGAAGGCAGGACTTCCTGTATACAGGCTGTAGAACATTACCTGGAACAAATCCGCGTGTACCGCCATTTGAATGCTTTTGTGCATGTATATGCGGAAGAGGCGATGGAAGCTGCCAGGCGGCTTGATGCGAAAAGAGCTGCAGGTAAACCTCTTGGCAGGTTGCATGGGGTTATCATCGGCATCAAAGACGTGATAGCTTATAAAGATCACCCACTCACCGCCGCCTCACGCATTTTAAAAAACGATAACCAGGATTTCATTTCTATTTATTCTGCAACAGCAATTGAACGGTTGTTGGCTGAAGAGGCGATCATTATTGGTAGTCTTAACTGTGATGAATTTGCGATGGGTTCTACCAATGAGAACTCGGCGTATGGGAAAGTGCTAAACGCGATGGATGAAACCCGTGTTCCCGGAGGGTCTTCGGGTGGTTCAGCCGTAGCGGTTCAAAGTGGCTGCTGTATGATCTCACTGGGCAGCGATACCGGTGGATCGGTTAGGCAGCCAGCCGATTTCTGCGGCGTGATCGGGCTGAAGCCGACTTATGGACGGATCTCGCGTTATGGTCTTATCGCCTATGCTTCTTCTTTTGACCAGATCGGCATTTTTGGAAGGGCTGTATTTGACGTAGCTGTGGCGCTGCAGGTAATGGCGGGAGCGGATGATTTTGACAGTACCGTTTCGCATATGCCAATTGATGACTATTCAGGCAAGTATACAAAAGACCCGGATAAAAAATACAGGATCGCCTGGTTCCCCGAGGCGGTTGACCATCCCAGTCTTGACCCCGAAATCGCCGATGCCATAAAAAAGCAGCTGGATGGACTGGAAAAGCAGGGACATATAGTGGCACCCGTCCGGTTTGACCTGATCGACCATATCGTGCCAGCTTACTATGTTCTCACAACTGCTGAGGCCTCGTCCAATCTTTCCCGCTATGATGGCGTGAAATTCGGCTATCGCCATTCCAATGCTACCGACCTGAACCTGCTTTACAAACAGAGCCGCTCGGAGGGCTTTGGTAAAGAGGTCAAGCGCCGGATTATGCTTGGTACCTTTGTGCTGAGCGCCGGGTATTTCGACGCCTACTTCACACGTGCTCAAAAAGTTAGAAAATTGTTATTTGACAAAACCCAACTGATTTTCAACGATTTCGACCTTATTTTTCTGCCTACAGCGCCTACTCCCGCCTTTAAAATCGGCGAGAAAATAAACGACCCAATTGCCATGTATATAGCTGATATTTATACAGTTATGGCTAATTTAGTGGGTATTCCCGCGATTTCCCTTCCATTATTCAAACACAGTACTGGCATGCCTTTTGGCGTGCAGGTGATGTCAAACCGGTTTAAAGAGTTAGATTTGCTCCACATTTCGAACCAGCTGCTGACCCATTAAGAGTGATCCAACTCCCGGCCGAACCGTCCTAAAAAACTGAGCCCCAACGGAAGTGAGGGTATCTTTTTTTATTAAAATTTCGCTGTGATGTTTATTAAAATTGGGATTTCGTGTATTATCGCCATCGCCTCCACCGCTGGTTACGCAAACAATGAAACAGGTTATACTCCTGCTTCCGACACCCTGGATATTCTGGATAAGGACTCAGTCAGTCAGCCCCTGGCCGACCCAAAAGATGAGTTTAGGGACCTTTTTACAAACCGGAACGACGAGAATATCAATATTACCCAGCTCAATCCCCTTGCCATCAATTTCGTAGAGGGTTATATCGACAGTCACAGTAAGATGCTGACCAACCTGAAATCGAAGGCCCGTCCCTATTTTGATAAGATCGACGCTATACTGGATAAACACGGATTGCCCAGGGAGCTGAAATACCTGGCCGTGATCGAATCGCAACTCAAGTCAAATGCCCGTTCATGGGCCGGCGCTGTAGGTCCCTGGCAACTGATGCCCGCTACTGGCCGTAATCTTGGCCTGCGGATCAACCGCTCGGTGGATGAAAGAAGAGATATAACTAAAAGCACCCATGCTGCCGCAAAATACCTGAACAGCCTGTATAAACTGTATGGCGACTGGTTGCTGGTGATCGCTGCTTATAACGGCGGACCCGGTAAGGTGAACTCAGCGATAAAAAGAAGTGGTAGTCGTGATTTTTGGACCCTCCAGAAATACCTGCCTGCAGAATCCAGAAAGCACGTAAAGAAATTCATTGCTACCCATTATATCATGGAAGGTAGCGGGGGACTGACCACTTTAACTAAAAAGGAGACTGCGAATTATCTTCAGGCCGTCAAAACAGCAACGGTTGTTCCCGAAGAGGAGGATTGTACAATTGTAAAAACAATCAACGGCCGTTATATCGCCTCTATCATTGTAAAGCATGTAGACATGGAGATGGCCGATTTCGAGAAGATCAATCCTAATTTTGACAACCAGGTCGCTACGGCAGGAAAATATGATATGAGGCTGCCGGAAGAAAAGATGAACCAGTTTTTGTCGAAAAAAATTCAGATCCTTAAAGAATCCATTGATTTGTTATTAAGCCCCGACGCATCAGTTTCCAGTTCCCGCTAATTGGAATAAAAGATATTCAACCGGCTTTATGCGATGCGTAAAGCCGGTTTTTATTATCCCTATAAAAACAGGCACAATATTTCCTATAGGTACTAAAACAATTTCGTATGGTTACAAAAAAAGCAATTCAGATCCTTCCCCTTATCGTCGGAGTCATGTTTCTCGCAAGCTCGTGTTCCTCATCAAAAAATGCTACGGCAACTGCAAAGCGGGAGGATATCAAGGGCACCTGGGTGTTGGAAAATATTACTTATGATGGTACACCACAAGGGAATATCAAACTGACCCTGCTTGGCGAAGGCAATGAAAACTGTCTGAAAGGAAGCACCTGGGTTTTCCCTAACAATGGTAACGGATCATATACTATCGCGCAAAACGATGCGACAGACTGCACACCGGGTGAAAGAAATATTGTCTGGTCATATAGACTGGAGAACGGTCAGACGATCCTGCAATACAAACGCCTCCCGGGTGGTGTAAAAGCAAAGGACGTAACGGATGGTTACAAATTTGAAATCGTATCTGCTACCGACGCTACGCTGAACCTCCGGTCAAATGTATTGTTTGAAGGAAACACGATCTATATCAATTATAGTTTTGTGAAAAAATCGTAAAAAAACAACTCCAGATGGCAGTCCATCACCTCATTATAATACCAAAGCCCGACGATTGGCGGGCTTTGGTGCTTATTTGTCTTTCTCGAAATCTCTTTTGGTAAACCCTGTTGCCCGGTACGCAGCTTCCACACCATCCTGTGGTTTAGCCGTATGTTGCCGACCAGTCTAATAAATAAAAAGAGGCTGCCTCACATTAGTTCTGAGACAGCCTCTTTTTATTTGTTTGTTATCATTTCTTATTGACCAAACCGGTAACCCAGGGAAACACCAAAGCCGGTGTTTTTCGTCGAAGAGTTATTATCATTATCGGGCCAGTTAACTAAATTTATGAGTCCAAGGCCTGCATTCAACTGAAACGAAAGCTTGTTGCTGAATTCATATCCTGCCAATAGGTTTGCACCGGCATCGAAACGTTTCCATTCGCCTGGTTGATCACCAAACTCAATATCTGAATCCGGATCCGTTATTTTACCACCAAGCGCATAAGCCGCATAAGGACCAAATCCAATGATCACCCTTCCATTGCCCAGTTCAGGTTTATAAACAAAATTTATAGGTAGTTCCAGGTATGAAAGATTGAGTTTGGTATCACCCACTTCAGCCTTAGCGCCTTTTGTGCTGAATAACAATCCAGGCTGAAGGTAGAAGTCTATACCAACCGGAATTTCCGCATTCACTCCGGCATGGAATCCTGTCTTTAATTTATTCTCCAGTTTGTCGTCGTTGAAATCTTTACCATTCAGGTTTTGAAAGTTAACACCAGCCCGTATACCAAATGTAGTGGCTGACTGCGCATAAATAGCGCCTGAGAATAGGATTGCAGCTATGGCAATCACCAGGTTTTTTGCTTTCATAAGTGTGTTTTTGTGTTAGTATATTATTTCCTGCCCAGATATTAATTTTTTGCTTCCTTTTCAGCATCTGCCTTCATCTTTTCGTTGGCAGTGATCAGGAATTCCACGCGACGGTTTTGAGCACGGCCCGACTCTGTATCATTGGTATACTTTGGAGCAGATTCCCCAAGTCCCACGGTTCTTACTCTCTCAAGTGCAATACCATGACTGGTTAGATAATTGGCAACAGTAGAAGCCCTTCTTTCCGACAAGGCCTGGTTGTATTTGTCGGTACCGGTGTTGTCAGTATGACCCTGGATCTCAAGATCGGTATCAGGATACTTGTTTAAAACCTGTACCAGGTCATTGAGAGTTGACTGCGCAGACGATGATAAGTTTGACTGATCAAATCCAAACAAAACGGCGCTGCTGAATTCAACCACGATACCTTCTCCTACTCTTTCCACTTTTGCACCCGGAACTTCATTTTTAATTTCCTCAGCCTGTTTGTCCATTTTCTTACCGATAACAGCGCCGGCAACGCCACCCACTGTAGCACCAATAATTGCACCCAGGGCAGTGTTACCTGCGGCCTTACCGATCACCGCACCCATGGCACCACCGCCCGCTGTACCAATCACGGCGCCCTTCTGAGTCTTGTTCATATTTTTACAACTGGAAAAAAGAATAGTGAAAGCCATCGCACCAATAAGCAATTTTTTGATTTGTTTCATACGTATTTATTTGATGATACACCTCATTATCCAAACATCATACCAATAGATTTTTCTGACTGGTTTACAAAGCTTACGAGTGTAGTTGTCAATCTTTTATTACATATTGTCAGTAACAGAAAAAAGTTATAAACAGAGCTGACCCACGCAAACGACTGCGCGTGTTTTCAAGCTGACATTTTGCTGGTGTTACAGAAAACACTTCTTCATCGCCTCTGCTTTCAGGAGACATTCTTCCCACTCTTTGGCAGGATCACTATAGAAGGTAATGGCAGAGCCGGTTTGGAATGAGAGGTATTGCGACGATGTATTGTACATTATACTTCGTATTATTACATTGAAGTCGAAGTCGCCGTGGGGAGAAATATAGCCGAGCGTGCCGGAGAATATACCACGTCGCGTGGTTTCATATTGATCGATCAACTCCATCACTCTTTTTTTCGGGGCACCGGTCATGGAGCCCATAGGGAAGCTTGCTTTGATGATGTCTGCAAAATCGACTCCTTCTTTTAGTTCACCACTAATAGTCGAGATCATCTGGTGTACCTGGGGAAATGAATATATCCCATACAGCTCGTCAACCTTCACCGTACCTTCTTCGCACACCTTTGAGAGATCGTTACGCATGAGATCAACGATCATCACGTTCTCGGACCTGTCCTTGTCACTATGCAGGAGATCATACCGCGCATGTTCATCTGCCTGCTGGTTGTCAGCAATACGCGCCGCGGTACCTTTTATGGGTTGGGCCATGATATGCTGTCCCTGTTTTCTAAGATAGCGTTCGGGACTTGCACATAACAACCATTTATCCTGCACGCGGTACAGAGCCGAAAATGGATTGGGTGAAATCTGGCTGAGCTTTCTATAAACCTGCAAGGGATCTATACCAGCTCTCTCTGCAAAAAATTCCTGGCAAAAATTGATCTCGTAACAATCTCCGCGCAATATGTGCTGCTGCAGTTTCTGAATAATAGCGAGATATTCCTCTTTCTGTAACCTATGCCTGATATCAACAGGCAAGCCGCGGCGTTCTCCATCTTCTAAAACAATATTGCTGATCTCTTCGTAGATCTCTGCAGGGTTGCGGGCTTCGATCTTCAATTCACGTTCGTTCAAATGTAAAACCACGGAGGGTTCAAAAAAGAAAATAGAGGGAAAGCCGATTGGATCCAAGTGGCGCGAGCTGAGCCCCTCAAGTTCGTTTTTCAGGTCGTAGTTGATATGGCCAAACAACCACTTATGCTCGTGCTGACGTGTAAAATCGCGAAGCTGATTAAGTTCAGAGCCGGGTTGCAGTTCCAGTGCAGCCCGGCGTCCCGCGGCTACAAGGCATTCCTGCGAATGGGGAGGTATCTGGTATTCGTGGTTGTCTAAAAAACAAAAAGTGTCGAACTGTTGCAACCAGTTCAACACTTTTTCTTTGATCATCCGGAAATCGTCAACCGGGAATATTGTATTATTCAGAATGATATTTGCTTGATCAGGTAAAAAGGATCATTTAATAGTCATCATCTTCATCACCAAAGTCGTCACTGTCGCTAAACATATCCTTGAATTCGTCGTCAACCTTAAAATCGTCGTCTTCGTCAGCGATAGCGCCTTTCTTACCAGGACCGGCTTTTTTCCCTTTTGATTTTGGAACATCGAATTCGGCAAAGTCTGGATCCCATTCTTCTTCCTCTTCTACCTTATCCCAATCATCCTCCTTTTCAATGTCATCATCATCATCGTCGTCGTCATCGCGACCTTTCTTTTTAGATGATACCGCCTTTCCTTTTTTTGGAGCGGTCTCTTCAATATCATCATCCAGGTCGTCGTCATCATCCTCTTCTTCCTTTTTCTTAGGCTTAGGAGAATCCTTTTTCGCCGATGCCTTGTTAGAATCAGGGTAAGTGTTTCCTGTCGCTTTTTTTGCCTTATCGGATTTTGGTGCCATAATAAGATAGGGTTATTGGTGTAAAATTTCAGCGAAGTTTTTAAACGACCAAATTTTTTTGGATAAATATTTAATCCATGGTTTAGTCAATGGAAATGATCTGGTTACGGCCAGGACCATTCGAAATATAATGGATCTTCACCCCTAAAAATTCATCAATAAAAGCCATGTATGTTTTCATGGTACCTGGCAATTCCTTTGCACTGGTGGCGGCACTGCTGGGCGTATCCCATCCGGGAAATTTCTTATATACCGGTTCCACCACATGCTTATCAAGACGGAATGGAATTTCTGTGCTTTCCTCACCATTCAATTTGTACGCGGTACATACATTAAGGTCTTTGAATTCATCGAGAACATCTGCTTTTGTCATGACGATTTTTGTCACACCATTGATCATACAGGCAAACTTCAAAGCAACCAGGTCTATCCATCCGCAACGGCGGGGACGACCAGTAGTGGCACCAAATTCATGGCCGGCCTTTCGCAGCTCCTCTCCGATTTCATTATCCAGTTCAGTCGGGAAAGGTCCGCCACCCACACGGGTACAATAGGCTTTGGTAATGCCGATCACTTCCCTGATCCTTTGTGGTGCGATACCCAGCCCGTTGCAAACACCTGCGGAAATCGTATTGGAAGAAGTGACATATGGGAACGTTCCGAAATCGATATCAAGCATGCTGCCCTGTGCACCTTCTGCCAGCACTTTTTTTCCTGCCTGCAATTGCTTGTTGATAAAATATTCGCCATTTACAATGTTCAGCTCTTTGAGAAACTCAAGTGCTTCAAAAAACTCCTCCTCCCAGGCTGAAATATCTTCATTAAAAGCGTAATTATCGAGGAGGCGCTGATGCTTCAGACGTAACTTGATATAGGAGGTTGTAAAATTCTTGTCTAAAATATCTCCCACCCTCAGGCCATTACGCCCGGTTTTATCCATATAGGTGGGTCCTATGCCTTTTAAGGTGGAACCTATTTTCTGATTCCCTTTAGAAGTTTCCGATGCTTTATCCAGGGCACGGTGCGTTGGTACTATCAGGTGAGCCCTTTCGGAAATAAAAAGATTTTTCCTGAGATCAACACCAAACCCGGCTACGATCTCGCATTCTCTTTTGAGGGTCACAGGGTCGAGTACCACCCCATTTCCGATAAGATTCAACTTATTGGCATGAAAAACTCCAGATGGTATCTGGTGGAGCACAACTTTTTTATCTCCGATATATAAAGTATGACCCGCGTTGGGTCCTCCCTGGAAGCGGGCAATTACATCATAGTCTTTCGCGAAATAATCAACGATCTTTCCTTTTCCTTCATCGCCCCACTGGAGGCCGAGTATTACATCTACCATAGCTGGATTTATTTGGTTTTCCGGTCGTATTAACCGGCGCAAAAATAAGGCCCCGGAAACGAAGCAACCGAATTAATTCGAAAGGATTGGATCATTTCATTTTGGCAATCGCAAAGGGGCTTAAAAATACACGGTTTATGAGTATATCTCAGGGGATATCTTCCGTATCAAAACGTTCCACGGATTCAATGCCTGGCAGGTTTTTCAGGCTTTGTACCAGTTTTTCCAACTCTTCCTTATCATGAACAAACAATTTTATATTTCCCTGGAATAATCCTTCTTTAGCTTCAATAGTAAGTGCGGAAATATTGATCCGCAGATCGCCCGAGATCAGACTGGTGATCTTATTGACCACACCCACATCGTCAAGTCCCACGATCTTTAAACCCGTTAAGAAGGAAATCTCCTTGTTTTTTGCCCATTTCGTTTTTACAACACGGTGTCCATAGTTGGCCAGGAGTTTGGCAGCATTGGGACAATTGGTGCGGTGGATCGTAAGCCCCTTGCCGGTTGTGATAAACCCGAAAACGTCATCCCCAGGTATGGGTTTACAGCAATTGGCGAGGTTGTATACAATTTTATCACTGCTTTCCCCAAATATCACCAGCTCGGCGTCTTTTCTCGCAGCTGTGGACGGCAGGGGATTGAATTCCTGTTTCAGTTCCTGTACGGACTTGACAGGCCTGGGTGCTTCAATCCTGTCTCCTATTACCGTAAACTCCTTGATATCCTTCAGGTCGATATTCTTTACCGCTACCTGGTAAAAAAGATCAAGATGCGATTGCAGTTTGTACCAGTGCACCAGTTCATCGATATTATACTGATTCAAGGCAGCGCCGATACCCTCCAGCTTCCTTTGCACGGTGTATTTACCTTCATCAGCTATTTTTTTCTTTTCTTCTTTTAACGCGTCTTTGATACGGCCCCTGGCCTTGGCCGTTACAACAAAGGTGAGCCAGTCTTCGGATGGCTTTTGCTTGTTACTGGTAATGATCTCTACCTGGTCACCGCTCCGAAGTTTATGACTGATGGGCACCAGTTTATGATTGACCTTGGCGCCAATCGTTTTTACGCCGATAGCACTGTGAATGGCAAACGCAAAGTCAAGGGCTGTTGACCCGACAGGCAGCATCTTCACATCACCCTTGGGAGTGTATACATAGATCTCTTCAGCGAGAAAGCTTGTTTTAAAATCCTGGAGGAAATCAATACTATCCGTTTCCTGGCCGGAGATCACTTCGCGGATCTGCTGAAACCATTTGTCAAAGCGGCTTTCGTCGCTACCGCCTTCTTTGTATTTGTAATGCGCGGCAAGCCCCTTTTCTGCGATTTCATTCATACGCTTTGTACGTATCTGCACTTCCACCCATTTGCCCTGCGGACCCATCACGGTGGTATGCAGTGCCTCATATCCATTGGATTTAGGATTGCTCAACCAGTCCCTGAGCCGTTCGGGCGACGGCGTGTATTCATCGGTGACCATGGAATACACCTTCCAGCAATCTTCTTTCTCCCGTTCGTGAGGCGAATCTAAAATTATCCTGATGGCAAATAGGTCGTACACCTCCTCAAAGTCGACACCTTTCTTTTTTATTTTATTGGAAATGGAGTGAATGCTTTTAGGCCTGCCGTATATTTCAAATTTGAAATTGCTACGTTCCAGTTTATCCCGGATCGGTTTGATAAACTCGTTAATATATTTCGTGCGTTCCCGTTTTGTTTCCGCCAGCTTGCGTGCGATATCCCGGTAGATCTCCGGTTCCATATATTTCATGGCCAGGTCTTCCATTTCCGTTTTTATTGTATAAAGACCCATACGGTGCGCCAGGGGTGCATACACATATACCGTTTCCGAAGATATTTTCAATTGCTTCTCCCGCTTCATGCTTTCCAGGGTTCGCATATTATGCAGGCGGTCGGCGAGTTTGATCAGGATCACGCGGGGGTCATCGGTTAGCGTCATCAGGATCTTCTTGAAGTTTTCGGCCTGTTGCGAGCCATTGATGTCGATCACATTCGATATCTTGGTCAGACCATCCACGATCCGGGCAATTTCCTGTCCAAATTCTCTTTCGATATCATCGAGAGTAATATCGGTATCCTCTACGGTGTCGTGGAGCAGTGAGCAGATGGTGGAACGTACACCCAGGCCGATCTCTTCCACGCAGATCTTCGCCACCGCGATAGGATGTAAAATATAGGGCTCACCGCTTTTTCGACGCATGGTCTTATGCGCTTCCACGGCCATTTCAAAGGCGGTTCGCAATAATTCCTTATCGCCTGGCTTTATTTTAACCTTGAGCGATCGCATCAGGGAACGGTATTCCCGCAGGATCAGTTTCTTTTCCTGCTCTTCATTAAGATTGTATTTGGGGGTTTTTTCAACAGTCTCCATTAACACCTCGCTTTCGCAACGAATTTACTGAATTACAGGCAGTAGCATAAATGCCTGGAAAAGAAAAATTCCTAACAGGCTCATAATATACGCCATTTTCTGTAGTGCATTTATATAAATGCCATACATTTGCAGCCCAATTTAAGAGGTGGTTTTTTGAAGTTTAATGTTTAATGGCGTAAAGTTTAAGGTTTAAAGTTAGTGGCTGGAAAATCCCCCGACCTCAACCTTAACCTCAACCTTAACCTCAGTCTTAATCTTCTCAACCCCAACCCGCGGGTGTGGTGAAATTGGTAGACATACCAGACTTAGGATCTGGCGCCGCAAGGCATGGGGGTTCGAGTCCCTCCACCCGCACAGAAGTTAAGCGCTTAAAAGCCAAAGACTGCAATACGACAGCCTGGGCCTTAAGCGCTTATACGTTCAGACTTTAAACTTTCTATATGGCAACAGTAACCAGGGAAAACATCGGCTTATTACACGAAAAACTCACCGTGAAACTGGAGAAGACGGATTATCTGCCTTCTTTTGAAAAAGCGCTTAAGGATTATAGTAAAAAAGCAAATATTCCTGGTTTCCGTAAAGGAATGGTGCCTGCCGGTCTTATCAAAAAGATGTACGGCCCCTCCCTTTTCACGGATGAAGTACTTCGTTCAGTCGACCGTGAACTGATCGGCTATCTTGAAAACGACAAGCTGGATATTTTCGCCCAGCCTTTGCCGCTGGAAACAGATATCCGCCAGCTGGATGTAAACAACCCGGCTGAATATACTTTCCATTTTGAGATCGGTATGAAACCGGAATTCCAGCTGCCAGACCTGGCCACCGCTAAAATCACCCGGTACGTTGTAGCCGTTACAGATGAGATGATCAACAACGAGATCACCCGTCTTCAAAACAGGTATGGCAATATGAAAGACCAGGATAAAGTTGAGTCTGAGGATAACGTACTGAACCTGGTTTTCACCGAAGTAGACGAGAACGGAAACGAGGTTGAAAATGGCATTACAAAAGACAACTCGCTGCTGGTAAAATATTTTAAAGAAGACTTCCGCGCCAATATGATCGGTAAGGTCACAAATGATTTTGTGATCGTTCAGCTTGATAACGCTTTTGATGAAAAAGAGCTGGAATTCATTGCGAGCGATCTGGGTATCGACATAGACGATAAAGAATCGCTCAAAAAACATTTCAAACTTCAGATCACCAAGATCGGTTTACTGGAGAAAAAAGAGTTGAATGAAGAGTTCTTCAATCAGCTTTATCCCGGCCAGGAAGTAAAATCAGAAGCTGATTTCCGTAACAAGGTAAAAGAAGAAATACAGGCGCATTGGAACAACCAGGCGAGGAACCAGATACATGACCAGCTTTTCCATTTGCTAACTGATAAGACCGAGATTCAGTTTCCTGAAGGCTTTTTAAAGAAATGGGTGAAGAGCCAGGGAGATCCTGATGCTGAAGGAAATTCGGATGAACAGGTTGAAAAAGAGTTCCCTACTTTCCTGAAGCAATTGAAATGGACCCTCATCACCGATAAGATCGTCCAGGAAAACGAGATACAGGTACAACCGGATGAGATCCGTGAATTTGCCAAACAACAACTGATGGGCTATATGGGCGGTATGGGACCTGTAGCAGAAGACCAGCCCTGGATCACCGACTACGTCGAAAAAATGATGAAGGACCGCAAATACGTGGAAGATTCTTACAACCGCATCCAGACTCAGAAATTGTTTGAATGGGGTGAAACCAGGTTAAACCCAACAGACCAGGAGATCAGCGCGGAAGATTTTACAAAGATGGTGGAAGAGCATCAGCATCATCACCATTAATCGGATCTCCGTTTTTTCTTTCCCCTTGAATAAATAACTTTTGCGTGTTCGACCAGCGAAATGAATTCCTTTTGCAACTGGTCGTTCGGGCTTGCCGAAGCAATGGCCAGGAGCAATACGTCGTTCCAGTCTATGTTTCTGGTAAAAGTTGACTGTCGGAGTAGCGAGCCAAACATGGCGACTGCAGCAGAAAAACGGTAGTATTTATCCAATTCTGCGAAGGATTTGAAATTACCAGGACAGTCGTATTGGAATACGTTTGTACTGGTATCTCCCGGCAACCTGTAATGCAAATTGATATGCGCTATAGATTCACGTAACCGGGCCAATGAATCCGTCGACTCGGGTACGATTTCGAAAATACCCATCATGGAATATCCCGATCCAATTTCCCCTCCTTCCACCTGCGCTGCCGTATCATTTAAGGCCCCGACTTTGTTGTCGAATCCCAGTAAACGATATTCTTTTACATACCTGGGATTAAATTCGATATTCATGAATGCGTCATCCGCGACCGAGTACAGGGTCTGCGTAAATTCCTTCATCAATACTTTCTCCGCTTCATTAAAATTATCCAGGTAGGAAAAATTACCGTTCCCTTTCCTTGCCAGTGTTTGAATCTTTGAATCCTTGTAATTACCCATACCTACCCCCAGGCAGGTGAGATAGATGCCCGATTCCTTATTTCTTGATATCAGTTCATCAAGTTCTTCTTCCGTTCTGAGCCCGACATTAAAATCACCATCAGTAGCCAGGATCACCCTGTTATTGCCATTGACAATAAAATGTCTTCTGGCCAGGCTGTAGGCAAGTGTAATACCCGATTCTCCCGGTGTGGATCCGCCAGGTGTGAGATCATCGATCGCTCTTAATATTGTTTCCTTGTCTGCGCCACTGGTAGTATTGAGCATGATACCCGTTACACCCCCATACACAACAATTGACACCGAATCCTGGTCCCTCAGGTTATTTACCACCAGCCTGAATGCCGACTTCAGAAGCGGCAGCCGGTTAGGCATGTCCATCGAACCCGATACATCCACCAGGAAAACAAGATTACTGGGTGGCAGACTGGCAAGGTCGAGTTTTTTTGCAGACAGGTCGATATATAAAAGCTGGTTACTTGTGTTCCAGGGACAGGATGTAAGCTGTGTCGTGACATGAAACTGGTCATCTCCGTCTGGAGTAATGTAATTTAGATTGAAATAGTTGAGCATCTCTTCGATACGCACTGCATCGGGAGGCACAATGGAATTGCCCGAGATAAAACGGCGGACATTGCTATAAGATGCGCGGTCCACGTTAAGCGTGATACCCGTGGAAGGAAACCGGTGGGTATTAACGAACTTATTCTCGACGATGCTGGCATAGGTTTCATCGCCGGCAAACCATTTCCGGTGATCTTCCTTGGCCATACCCCGGGTAAAAGACAGGAGTTTATTTAGCCGGGCGGTGGAAACATTGGCAGGAGCGAGCTTAAGTTGAACTGACAGATAGCTTTCAGCATTCACCGTTACTTTTTGAGTGATATACCCGTCATGTGAAAAGCTAAAGCTGTCGATCTTCTGATGCAGGGCTATGCCAAAAGATCCAACGGAGCCACTTTTATAAATATAGCCGGTCCGCAACTGAAGGATCTTCACGTTCTGCAAGGGGTTGCCCGATTCGTCTTTGACTTCACCGCGCAGGTAGTACTGCTGCGCTGCGGCAATATGGCAAATCAAAAGACAGAATAATATGTAAGAACCAGTCTTCAAAGCAGATATAGAATTGAAGAATAACCCGTTATGGGGTAAACGGGTACAAGATACTCGTTGTCGGCCATAGCTGCAAGCCATCACCTTTACTCCGGATCCAAATTGCGATTATTCTACACCAACTGATAAATTTCCTTCAGGTTTCGTCCTAATCCATCGTAATCCAATCCATACCCTACGACGAATTTATCGGGGATCTCAAATCCTATGTAGTCCAGCGTAAGTGGAAACTGTGTAGCCTCCGATTTATGAAGCAGGGTTACTATTTTAAGTGAGCGTGGTTGTTGGTGCAGGAGCCTTGGTAAGAATTCATGCAGCGTTTTACCAGTATCAACTATATCTTCCACTATAAGCACATCCTTATCAAACAGGTCATCATCCAGCCCGATAGATGTCACGATATTGCCCGATGATTTCATGCCCTTGTAAGAAGCCAGTTTGATAAAACAAAGTTCAGCATCGACGGTCAGTTGTTTAAACAGGTCCGAAGCGAACATAAAAGAACCATTTAATATCGCGATACAAAAAGGTCTTTTACCAGCATAGTCTTCATTGATCGCGGCGGCCAATTCCTTTACACGCCGAAGTATTGTTTCCTCTGGAAGATAGATTCCAAATGTTTTATCATGCACTTTTACAACCGACATAGTTTGGAGCAGCAAAGCAGTTAATATTAGAACTGGTTAACAGTATTTGTACCTATAGCGCTGTTTGCAGCGATCACTTTCTGGCTCAGCTTTGGCATCGCAGGTGCTTTATGCCGCAAGTATAATTGTTCGCCGTCGGCAGGTTGCATATGAGGTTGCAGGTGATTATACTCAAGGAGTGATTCCATCCTGATGCCCTGCTCCTGCGCGATATCCTGAAGTGTCTCGCCCGCTTTTACCACATGAATCTCAGCGGCGCCACTTTTTCTTTTACGTTGCAGGAAGATCAACTGATCCTGGTATACCGTTTCCAGTTCAGGAAGTTCATTAAATTCAAAAATCCTTTTCAGTGAAACATTATATTGTTGTGCCAGTGAGAGATATGAAATGCCCGCATGTGCATATACCACTCTTGTATCGTTGATCTTAAACTCGCCGCTGGGATAAGTTTTTGCGGGTTTGGAGATCACATTACTGACCGGATGGCTAACAGCAACCACTGCATCGGCCGGGGCTGCAACATCATTATTCTTCGCAAGAATCGCTTCCTTGGGCTCCATTTTGCCCATCGCGATCAGGGTATAATCCTGCAACTGATACTTTTCTACAAGCTTTATGATGATCTGCGGGTATTTCGGGTTAGTAGCGTACCCTGCTTTTTTCAGGCCATTTGCCCAACCGGCGAAATCGAGTGGATCGAGCGTAAAAAGAGAAGCATAACGTTTGCTGCCTTTTAAGAAATCAGAATGATCACGGTATGAGTCAAGAGGATCTGCGTATTTACGAAAACATTCATTAGGTGCGTCATCAGTGTGCTTTACTGATTCACCGGTCCAGTTGGATTTACACTTGATGCCAAAATGATTATTGGATCGTCTTACCAGGTCGCTGGTTCCAGCCGCGGTCTCATGTATCCCCTGCGCAAGTTTGATGGCAGCAGGAATACCGGTTCTATGCATTTCAGCAATAGCAATATCGCGATAGGTTTCGATATAATTTTTAATTACTTCTTCCTGCTGTGCCTGCGATTTCAGACCCGCAAAAAGCAGAATTGAAAATAGACAAATGCGGAAATTCTGCATGGATAAGAGGATTATGATTTTAAAATTTCAATTATCGCTTCCTGGCCAGGTAAAGTCCATCGCGTAAAGAGATCGCTACTTTATCTACTTCTTCGCAGGTGCGCACATATTCGTTAAACTCTATCATGGCTTTCGCGTTCTTGCCTTTCACAGGCTGCTCCAGCACCTCGCCATGGAAAAAAATATTATCTGCTAAGATAAAACCGTTTTGGCGTACCTGGGGCAAAACAATCTTAAAATATTCTATATATGAAACCTTGTCTGCGTCAATGAAAACAAGATCCCAGGTTTCATTCAACGCAGGAATTACTTCTAACGCATTTCCGGTATGTAAAATTATCCGGTCTGCATATTCAGAACGATCAAAAAAGCTACGTGCGGTAGCCGCATCTTTTTCTCTCAATTCAATTGTGTGTAACTGGCCATCGGCGGCCAGTCCCCTGGCCAGGCAAAGGGCGCTATAGCCGGTAAATGTGCCTATCTCAAGTATACGGCGGGGTTGGATCATACGGCTGATCATTTCCAGCAGTTTACCTTGCAAATGCCCGCTGAGCATCTGGTACTCTGTATGATTCTCCTTAGTAAAAAGATTCACTTCCCGGAGCAGTTCGTCTTCCGGCTCTGTGAGCGACTCAGCGTATTCCTGGATGCCTGGATCAATAATATTCAAAACAATCATTGTTTAAGCGAAGCTGTGGGCTTCCCTGATATCAACATTAGACCCATAAAAGTAAGAAATCCATTGATGATGAGTAATTCTATGCCCACCTGGTATCCGCCGAGCACATTAGCGGAATATTTACTCAACAGGTAAGAAAGAACGGGTGCCACCAGGCAAATCACAGTTACCACCAGTCCATCTTTTATCACACGCTTTGTCAGGATACCAAAAGCAAACAAACCTAAAAGTGGTCCGTATGTATATCCTGCAAGGTCAAGGATCACATAAATGATGGATTTGTTGTCGATGAGCTTGAAAATTAAGATGCATATAAAAAATACGATCGTAAAAATCAGGTGAACAGTCAGGCGCACCCTTCTTCTTTTCTTCTCAGTCCAGTCCTCCCTGCGCTTCAGACCCAGCAAATCGATACAAAATGATGACGTAAGCGCTGTGAGTGCACCATCGGCACTGGGAAACAGCGCGGATATCAGGCCAATTATAAAAATGATACTGATGGCCTCAGGCAGGTATTGCAAGGCAACTGTCGGGAAAAGGTCATCGCCGATAATATTAGTACCATTTGCAATGAGTTGGTTGCCTTCATAACCAGCCCCGTTTTGTAGCATAAAAAGATAAAGCAAACCACCCAGCAGCAGGAATAAGAAATTCACAAATACAATGATGGTACTGAAAGTGACCATGTTTTTCTGGGAGTCTTTCAGGTTTTTAACGCTGATATTCTTCTGCATCATTTCCTGGTCGAGGCCGGTCATGGCGATCGTTATGAATGCACCACCAATGATCTGCTTGAGGAAAAATCCTTTGCTCCCGGGATCGGTATTAAAAATATCGGTGTAACCTTTGGCGTTCAGAACCTCCAGGGCGCTCACCATATTCAGGTCAAGGTTGAACAATATATACACCACACAAACGATAAGTCCGATCAGCATGAAAGAGGTTTGCAGCGTGTCGGTATAAACGATCGTTCTTACCCCTCCTTCAAAGGTGTACAAAAGGATCATCAACAAAAAGATGACCGTCGTTACAGTGAACGGCACCCCCATCCTGTCGAGAATAAATATCTGCAGTACATTGATCACCAGGTATAGCCTTGCGGTGGCACCGATGGTCCTGGATAGAATAAAAAACAAGGCGCCTGTCTTGTACGAAAAGAATCCAAAACGGTGCTGCAGGTAATTATAAATAGATGTGAGGTTGAGCCGGTAGTATAAGGGCAATAATACATACGCGATCACAAAGTACCCGATGAAATAACCGATCACAACCTGGAAATAGCTAAAACCTTTGAATGCGTCGCCGGCAAAATCCCCTACCGTACCGGGCACACTTACAAACGTTACACCCGACAGCGATGTGCCGATCATCCCGAAAGCCACCAGCATCCAGTTGCTGCTCCGGTTGCCGATAAAGAATGAATCATTATTTGAATTGCGTGAAGTATACCAGGCTACTACCAATAAAAGAACGAAATATCCAATAACAAATGAGAACAATAATCCGGCCGACATATAGTTTTTTTTAGGAGGCTTTTTTTAGTAATATGAATTTTTGAAGATAGGTAAATTTATATTCCCTTTGTGCAAATTAACAGGTTTATGGCCATACGATCACTTGCGGTTTTTTGCGGTTCGAAATTTGGTAACAATCCCCTCTTTAAAACACATACGGTTGCACTCGCAAAAATCATGGCAACGCATGGTGTGACATTGGTCTATGGCGGTGGCAATGTTGGTATCATGGGCATCATCGCCGACGAAGTGATGAACAACGGTGGCAAAGTGATCGGTGTCATTCCAAAGGTACTTGTAGCATGGGAACGGCAACATACTTCTATCTCTGAATTATTGGTTGTGGATGATATGCATACGCGGAAAAAGAAAATGTATGATCTCTGCGATGCCGCGGTGATATTGCCGGGTGGCTTTGGTACACTCGACGAATTGTTTGAAATGGTCACCTGGAACCAATTGTCTATCCATGACAAGAGGATATTTATTCTTAACTCCGGGGGATTTTACAATCATCTTATCTCACATATTGGCCAAATGCAGGATGAGAATTTCTTATACGAAGAGGCGCGTGAACGGATCATCATCCTGGATGAACCAGCTGACCTCGAATCATATTTGAAATAAGTATTGTGCAAGTCTGTGTTGTCTCCCACAACTATTAATCAATACCTGTACCTCCCCTGGAACAATCCGATATTGACACCGGCGCGGATGATGGGCTGCATGGTCACCCTTTGTCGTAATGAATTGTTGGGATCGTAATTTACATTGACATAAGGGGAATGGATATCCTTTAATACATCAAACAATAACGAGATATAATAAAAGGAAGTAGATCCCGGCTCACGTCCCTGTGCAAATCCTGCTCCCAACAACAGGGAAGTAGCATCAACTTTATTCTTATCAGCAATATAACTCACACTGCCAGGCCTCGGGATGTATTTCAGGGTTGTAAAATTGTGCTCCAACTGACCCTGAATGAAAAGAAATCGTGCGGGGTACAGGCGGGCAAACACACCCGGACCTACAACGGTTTGCCTGATCTTATCATCAAACTCATAATAGTCGCGTGCGCCATTGTATAAAAAATTCAGTGCCAGGCCTGCATCGGCCCAATCGGATAATTTGTAACCAAATACCGGGTTAGCGCCGAGTACTGTCTGGCCGTTGAAAAAAGACAGGGTGATGCTTCCACCGGTAAACAGGTTTTCCTTCTTAAAACCCTTTTCTTCCGGGTCTTCGTCCTGTGCCTGTGCGATGAATAGGGCCAGGCCGGCAAATACAAGAGTAAGAATTGATTTTTTCATAATATTATTTTAGTACTAAAGCTTATCGCAATTTATTTTCTTCACCTGAATCAATCCCCAGTTCCGTGGCCACCCTGCGTAGCGATGGGTTCATGGCCAGCATGAACCCCAGCAAAACCGCGGCAAAAGCCAGGAAAATAAAATGGCCGCTCAAAATAAAAAGAACAATATTCACGCAGGCCCCCAGTTCCATCAGGGCCAGGTACACCAGCAACGCCCGACGGTATATTCTTAGTTTACCGGCAAGCGGAATTAAAGAATTTTTAGCAGCGTTACTGCCTTTATAAAAAACTCTTTTTGCCAGGAATAAAGCAAACAGCGAAAGAACGGCTGCCACCCACTTCCACAGTTCGTATCGTTCCGTATCAGCACCTACAGGTGGCTGGAATTGTATAATGACAAGCGCCGCGAAAAAAAATAATATGACAAAACCTGTGATGGCGAAAAAAACAAGCCTTGTCACCCGCATCTCAGCCGCCGCTGTTCCCGGGGCTTTGTTACTCATGCATCAAATATTTTCCCTGCGTTCAGGATATTATTTGGGTCGAAAACCTTTTTAATACCACGCATTAGTTCCAGTTGCGCTTCATCAAAAACAATGTCAAGGTATTCTTTTTGAATAAGCCCGATGCCGTGCTCACCGCTGATGGTGCCCCCCAGACCTTTCACCAATTCAAAAAGGGCGCGCAGGCTTTTGGTCATCTCTGGATGTCCATAGCTGTTGGGTACACCTTCTTTTTTGATGCGTATATGCAGGTTACCATCTCCCGCATGTCCATAGCATACGGCTTCGAAGCCATGCTTTATGCCCAGGGCTTTTACACCCTTTACCAATGCAGGCAACTCAGCGCGGGGGACCACTGTATCTTCCTCAATTGTATAGCCGGCCATTTTCACTGCTTCGGCAGTACGCCGTCTCAGTTTCCAGAGCTCCGCTTTTTGCTGCGAATCATCTGCAAAAAAGACTTCGCCACCCTCGTATTGCGCCATCAACTCCGCGATCTGTTCCATTTCCTTCATCAGCACTTCCATATCGTTGCCATCCACTTCAATGATCAGGTGTGCGGCAATATCATCGCTCACCGGTACTGCATAACTGTCCACCATCTTACTCACGATCTTCAAAGCGTCAATTTCCACCAGTTCAAGTGCGCTGGGCGTAAATCCCGCCCGAAAGATGGCGCTTACGGCTTCGCTCGCTTTTTCCAGTGATGCAAAAGGCACCAGCATCAGGAGATCATGAACAGGAAGCGGTATCAGTTTCAAAACGATCCTGGTAACGATGCCCAGGGTTCCTTCACTGCCAACAACCAATTGTGTCAGGTTGTATCCTGTCGAGTTTTTTAAAACATTCGAACCTGTCCAGATGATCTCACCCGAAGGCAATACCATTTGCAGGTTGAGCACATAATCCTTTACCACACCATATTTAACAGCTTTCGGGCCGCCACTGTTTTCAGCAATATTACCGCCGATAAAACAGGAGCCGCGGCTACTTGGGTCGGGTGGGTAAAAAAGTCCTTTTTCTTTCACGGCATTTTGCAACACTTCGGTGATCACGCCGGGCTCCGTGGTGACCTGTAGGTTGCGCTCGTCGATTTGCAGGATGGAATTCATCCTTTCGGTTGAAAGCAATACACCTCCAAGATGTGGCAGGGCGCCGCCACTCAAACCTGTACCGGCGCCCCGTGGTGTGACCGGTATTTTATTTTCGTTGCAAATCTTCATGATCGCGCTAACCTCCTCCACGGTGCGTGGCTTGATCACAACTTCGGGAAGGTAGCTGAGTGTTTCGGTCTGATCGTGCGAATAGAAGTTTAAAGATTCTTCGTCTACAAAAACATACGCCTCTCCCGTTATCTGTTTAAAGCGTTCGATATGACTGGAACTAATTGTAGCACGGGTTAAAACCCCTGTCGTTGCTGGATTCATAAGGGTGCAAAAATCGGGATAATTTGAGGAAAATGTTCAAAATTCAGTGTGCAATCTCCGCTAGCGGGAAAGCATTGGAGATGTGGCGGAATCCCTAGTCTTATTTAGCCGCGAGCTGCGAGCTTCGAGCCACGAGGTTCAAGGACCTCAAATTTCGTCGTCATACGATCGGTCTCGAAGCACGTAGCTCGTCGCTCGTAGCTTTTTTGAAGCGACATTTTAACTTTGACACGACAATAGTGTTAAGCCAACAATATTTTGACGGTTCCTCTTATTTAGCCGCGAGCTGTGAGCTATGAGCCACGAGGTTCAAGGACCTCAAATTTCGTCGTCATACGATCGGTCTCGAAGCTCGAAGCTCATCGGGGGATCAATACGTCTTAAAAGTAGGGCACATGGACTGTTGCCTGTTGCCTTTATAGCGATCAAAAACACCCTGTTTGACCAGGGAAAACTCAAAGGCGCCACGGGTGTTGTTATAATTTCTCAATGTTGAGATCGTGGCGTCGTATGTGAACGTGAAATTAAAGTCTTTATAGCCCAGTCCGATCATGGGTATGAAAGCGTCGCCACTGCGATAATACACGCCACCGATCAACACGTTCTCGCCATCGCCTGATAAATTATAATGCGCATTAGCCCCAAGCACCCACTCATAAGATTTCGCCTGCAATGAAAAATACGAATTGGGATTGATGATCCATTGCTCATTGAGTTTAAAACTGCCATTGATAAATGCGGTATGTCTCACCGGTATGCGATTGTCAACACCCGGCTGGGGATTGAAAAACGATTCCCGCGGGCGGTTGATATGCGCGGTGGAAAAACCGACATTAAAATAAGTATTGTCGTCAGGAAAATAAGCATAATTCATTCCCGCCTGGATATCCAGGTAACTGATATTATTAGTTGCCAGCGCCACACTGGTAGGCAGGTGCGCATCAAAGAAATGACCATCGAACTGATCAGGAAATTTAAGGTTGGTAACATTGATCTGTTTGTTGGCCAGGCCCACATTAAAACCCAGGCTGATCAGGCTTCCCAGGTTAAGCATCTGGTGATAGGCGATAGAACCGTATAATTTGGTAGAGGTAAGATTACCACTGCCGGCGACATCACGCAGGATCATACCACCTACACCTACCCAACCATCCCTCTCCTCGTTTTCCAGGATCTGCATATCACCAAATGCGCTCATCGTCTTATAGGGTATCGACATGATCGACGACCATTGATTGCGATAATTGACACCGAGCCTGTAATCACCTTCGGGAATAAAACCTGTATTGGCGGGATTGGTGCTTAGCGGTGAATTCATGAACTGTGAAAAATGGAGATCCTGGGCCGAAGCAGTATGGGAAAGAAACATCGTACATGCGATAAAGCCTGCGATGCAAGAGACAGCGCGCATGGCACAAGGTGCAAATCGCGGTGTTGTGTGTGCACGACGCAGAATGCGCGATACACGGGCGATGTTTGTTTGCCAAATACCTTTTTCCATCATTTCCACATTTTCAAATTTTCAAATTATCTCTAATTAACGTTTTATCATCTTTCCTGGTTGTTTTTGTACCATCGAAACTCTACATCCAATGTAAGGGCACAAGGTACAGGGCGACAGATGTACGATGTACGACAGATGGAAGCATGCCAGATTCCTTTTTCCATCATTTCCACATTTTCACATTTTCAAATTTTCAAATTATCTCTTTTATCTTATTAACGTTATATCACCCTTCCTGGTTGTTTTTGTGCCATCGAAAAACTCTACATCGAGTGTATAGGCATAAACATCCATGGGTTGTACCACGCCTTTTACGCGACCATCCCAGCCTTCGTTGGGATTGGCTGTCTCAAATACTTTCTGACCCCAGCGGTTCCAGATAATGAACCGCATTTTCGCTATACCAAATCCGCGAACCTGAACCCTGCTGTTGATATCATTACTATTTGGTGTAAATGCATTGGGCACATCGAGGGCAGGCACCACAATGGTACTCACCGGCATGCATAAGGAATCAGGACAACCCACAGAGTTGTACGCGATTAGGCATACGTTGAAAGTACCCGTAGCGTTGTACTGGTGTGTCACATCCGCTCTTGAATTAGTGACCAGCGAATCACCGTCACCAAACAACCATTTGAAACTTACGGCGTTTGTCGAGGACGTATTGGTAAATACGTTGGGTGTGTTTTCAACCGGTACAGTGGGTGTATAAGTAAAATTTGCGGTTGGCCGGTCTGACACGGTCAATACCATCGTTGTTTCATCGGTCTTATTACAAGTATTCGGATCATTGGCAATCAGCCTCACGGTATATTGACCTGGTGATGCATAGAAATGCGTTGGGTTGGCCAGCGTGGAAGTATTATCCGCACCTGATGCAGGATCGCCAAAATCCCAGGTGAAGTTCTGCCCGCCTACGGAAGTGTTCCTGAATTGTGCCGTATACGGAGCGCAGCCCTGGTCTGTTTCAAATGCCGCCTGCACATTGGCGGCAACGCTGATCACGGTATCCAGCACATCCGGGAAATTACAATATGCAGAGTCATTCAGTATCAATTTTACATTGTAAGAACCGACTGCAGGGAAGGTATGAACTACGCTATTCAGTCCACCCACAACCTGCGGACTTCCGTCACCAAAATCCCAGATAAACGATGAATCGGTAAACGGTCGTGTAGGTGAGGTGGTCGACAGGTTATTGAACCGGTAATCAAGTGCCGTACAGGCCCCTGTCTTTTCAAAACTCATAGCAAGGTTTGCCTTCAGATCGCCAACGCGGATATTGATGTAAGAGGTATCTGTGATATTACAACTGGCCGAGTCAACTGCAATAAGTCGAACGCGGTAAGTACCTACATTGGCGAAGGTATGGGTCTGGGTATATCCCTGTGCCGCCGGCAGTGGACCCACTTCAGGGCTGCCGTCACCAAAATTCCAGTAATATGACTGCGCATTTCGAACAAGGTCAGTAAATGTAACATCGAGTGGAAAACATCCAGCTGTATCGCCGGGTACCCCGCCGATTGCGGAAGAAACTTCTGATCCCACTCCAGCAAGATTAAAAGCGATCTTGATCATACCGAGGTTACAACCCTGACCGGATAAATTGGTAGAACTCCAGACACCAAATGTGGCGGGGAAAGGCACGTTACCACCGCAGTTAGCACACACACCCTGATAGATTACGCCATTTGCATCAAACCGGCTGGTACCACCATCCACGTGATCGGTGAAACCCTGGTTCTGTCCAAAATAGCTACCATACAACTGCGATGCGGCATCTCTTTTTAAGACAAAGAAATAGAAGTCCCTGCCATCGGTTGAGCGCTGTAGTGCATCAGCGGTGATCGGCAAACCAATGGTGCCAGCATTAGGATAGAGATTTCCAGGCTGGTCCTGTGTACCACTACCCCATCCCGAAACATATACGTTCTCGCAACGGTCAACCAGGAAAGCCGTGATGGAAATATTCGGCCGCGCGGATCCATTCCCAAATGTTGTGGAGTATACATACGCCGAAAGATCCGGCTGCAACTTGCAGATAAATTGTTTGGAGGTACCGTTATTATAAGGAGCATTGATGATCGGCCATGCACCCTGGGTTTGACCCGTGATATAAGGAAACCCGTTGCGGTCGAACTGAATGCCGTATACCTGATCGATCTGTGGAGTACCAATAAAAGTGGACCTGATCAGGTTGGCGCCATTGTTTGAGAGCTGTGCAATAAAACCGTCCACGTCACCCAACGCTGAATTTGTATTAAAAGCACCATGTAACGCGGTGCCTACGGTTCCCGCATGTGAACCGGGAAAATCATCGCTTTGTGTACCACCGGCTACAAATATGTCGCCGTTGGGGCTTAGCGATAATACGTATGCGGCATCATTGCCGCGTCCACCCAGGTAAGTTGAAAACAAATTAGTAGAAAGATCAGGTGTAAATTTCAAAATCACGGCGTCCTGGTTGTCGGGACCGCCACCTGAAACCTGTTGAAATGCTCCGGCTGTGGTTGGGAATTTCGCACTTGCAGCCGTTCCGACAGATTGCGAACACGAAGCAACATAAATATTGCCTGCCCCATCAATGATCACTTCACTTCGTCCATCATCACCATAGTTTTGTTGGAGTGATACATCGCCAGCCCTGTTATAATTAATATTGACACCATCGTCGCCAGCGCCACCGATCATACGGGAGCCGATCAGCGCAGTGCCTGTTGCATTCAATTTCGTTATAATAATCTCAGATCCACCGCCGGGACCGATCAACGGCGCGGTGGTCGGGAAGTTGTCTTCAGGAAGGTTGGAACCCGATGAAAAAGATCTTCCGGCAATGATCAGGTTGCCCTGGTTGTCGGAAATAAGACTATGCGGCTGCTCGTTTTTGGATCCGCCGAGGTAGGTCGCGTAAACACGATTGCCCCCATTGGGTGTTAACTTAATGATACCAATATCATGCGGATCAAGACCCCTGTTGTCGCCACCCTGGAAAACAGTTTGAAACGCGCCTGGTGAAACCGGGAAAGTATTTGATTGAAATACGATACCACCGCCAAAGAAACTTCCATCCGGCCCATATGTAGCGGTGAAACCCCAGTTGTTGGCGGTACTTCCGGAAAGGGAAACAAAGATGGGTGAAGGGTCAATAACAAGTGTTTTCGTTGGATCGTAATTCTTCACATCAAACCGCACAATATTATTTCTAACCACATATTTACAGTTGCGTTCCACCTTGCCTTCGTCGCGGTATTGATAAGTGGATGGGATCGTTTCCTTTAGCTCGCCAATAGATGTGCCGAGAACGAGTTCCTTATTTCTCACCATCATCTTTTCCACCCCTTCATATTTAAGAGCGATCTGTCGGATATCCGCTCCCGGCTTTACGATGATATCGTATTTCAACGCGCCTTCGTGTGAATAATAGCGAACATCAACATTCGGATAAACCTCCTTCATGGTGACAGCCTGGTAGATCTTGCAATTGGAAGCCCATTTGGAGGGATCGTTGCCAATGAAATAGTTATTATAGGTATCTATAGGCTTATCGGGAACAACCTGCATCTTGGGTGATGCCCCAACAAAATCTACATTATAAGAATGTGAACGAAGCACAAATGGCTCTGGCGACTTTTCCATAGCGACTGCAGATGCCGGTGCATGATGTTGTTGCGAATTTTTGTTGATATACTTCGCGTAATCGTCTTTGTTATGTTGCAAAATGGTAAACCCACCCGATCTCATAAATACGGCACCGGCATACACATCTGCTTTATACTTAATGCGGTTGTCCCACTGTCCTTTGTTTTCAATAAATTCAATATTGTCATAACCCTGGGAAAAACCAGCAACAACAGGAGCAAGAAATGCTAAGAGAAAAATATAGGGCTTAAGGCTTGTCATTCTTTCTTTAAATTAACGCAAATATTCGGTAAACAGTCCGAAAATTTATGTTAAGAACGCTGACAAGGCAATTGCTATTCTCTGCAATTCAATTATTAGCGGGAAGCTTCTCAAAATCCCTGTTCCTTATCCTCGTATCCTTACGATATTTTACTCCAGGCCATTTTACCTTTCTGCTGTAGGAGGTAGTTTTTCAACGGCAAATTTTCTGCCGAACTGAGGTCAGGATCCAGCTCCAGCAGGGCTGAGATCAGGTTACGGGCGGTATCCAAAAGATTGCGGTCCTGCACGATGTTGGCGATTTTAAAATTGAGCATCCCGCTTTGGCGGGTACCCTCAATATCACCCGGCCCCCTCAGTTCCATATCCTTTTCCGCGATCTCAAAACCGTTGGCCGTAGAGACCATAATTTTAAGTCGCTCGCGGGCATCATTCCCCAGTTTAGATCCTGATAAAAGGATGCAATAACTTTTCTCCGCACCCCTGCCTACCCTGCCACGCAATTGATGTAATTGCGAAAGGCCAAACTTTTCCGCGCTTTCTACCACCATCACAGTGGCATTGGGAACATTCACACCTACCTCTATCACCGTCGTTGAAACCATGATTTGAGTATCCCCGGTAACAAAACGTTGCATATTCGTTACTTTTTGTTCGGCGGGTTGCTTGCCATGTACCATGCTGATCCAAAACTTCGGTTCAGGGAAATATCCTTTTACCGTTTCATAGCCTCGCATCAGGTTCTCATAATCCAATTTATCGCTTTCTTCTATCAGCGGAAAGATGATATAAGCCTGGCGGCCCTTTTCTATTTCGGCACGCAGAAAATCCATCACACGGCTGCGCTGCGACTCATTTCGGTTAACGGTTATGACCGGCTGCCTGCCGGGAGGCAATTCATCAATAACGCTATAATCCAGGTCGCCATAGGCCGTCATGGCAAGCGTGCGGGGTATGGGGGTGGCAGTCATTACCAGTACATGCGGCGGCGTTTCGGCTTTTTGCCAAAGTCTTGCCCGCTGGGCTACTCCAAATTTGTGCTGTTCATCTACGATCACCAGCCCCAGTTTATGAAACTGTACCACATCCTCGATCACCGCGTGAGTGCCTACCAGGATATGAATGTTACCTGCTGCCAATTCAGACAGGATGCGCTTACGATCCCGTGCTTTTGTGGCACCAGTTAGCAGTTCAACAGAAACCGGCATATCCTTTAAAAGTGCCGTTATCGAATGAAAATGTTGGGTGGCGAGGATGGCGGTAGGCGCCATCAGGCAGGCCTGGAAACCATTGTCGGCAGCCAGCAGCATCGTCAGCAGGGCAACGATGGTTTTGCCACTTCCCACATCTCCCTGCAATAACCGGTTCATCTGCCTGCCTGTGCCGGTATCGGTCCTGATCTCTTTGATCACACGTTTCTGGGCACCCGTTAGCTCAAATGGGAGATGGTCTTTATAAAAACTATTAAAAAGCGCGCCTACTTTGTCGAAGACCACCCCTTTTGAAAAACGATGGCGCCGGGAACGGATCAGGTTCATGCGTAGCTGCGCCATGAATAGTTCCTCAAACTTTAGTCTTTTCACCGCCGCTTCATATTGTGAGGCTGAGGATGGAAAATGAACCTGCCGGTAAGCTTCAAACCTGGACATCAATTGCAGGGTGGATATAATTTTTGCGGGCAGGTTTTCGGGAAGGTCTTTCTCACGAAGCATGGCCAGCAGGACCTGGGTTAATTTGGCCAGCTGCCTGCCACCTAATCCCCTGGCCTTTAGTTTTTCCGTTGCCGGGTAAACTGGTTCCAGGAAACTCTTGCCATCTTTTTTTTCAGCAGTCAGGGGTTCGATCTCCGGGTGAACGATCTGTACGCTATTATTAAAAAAGCCCGGCTTGCCATAAACCAGGTAAGACTGACCGGGCACCAGCGACTTTTGAATCCAGCTGATCCCCTGGAACCAGACCAGTTCGAGAAAGCCGGTCTTATCCCTAAGTTGTCCGATAAGCCGACGGGAGGCTTTTGTGCCGGCAACTTCGAGGTCAACCAACACCCCGGCCACCTGGATATGGTCAGTCTGCGGGTTGATATCACTGATCGGGTTGATCCGGGTTTTGTCGACATGCCGGTAAGGAAAAAGCTCGAGCAGGTCGCGGAAGTTGAAGATTTCCAGCTCTTTCTTCAATAGCTCTGCCCGCTGGGGACCCACCCCTTTAAGGTATTCAATTGGATTATCTAATATGGAAACGGTGGATGAAATAAGAAATGGTTTATTAACAAAAATAACTGATTATTAAAATTTTGAACGGGATTGTGCCGGTTTAGAAGCGCTGAGATCATGCATCAGTTGACCCCATAACCGTCTGATTTAAAAAAAATTAAACCATACACAATAAAAAACAAGTTGCGGTTTTTTGAAATACGATCTATTTTTGTCGCAGAGAACCAATAACCAGGAAAAACCGATACTAATGAGAATTTCTACATTCCTCTTGCAGGCCGGCCTGCATTTCGATCTATTCAAGCCTGCCCTGCTTGGTTTTGTCACCGCTTTTATCGTCGCTTTGCTGGCAATTCCTCCCATCATTTACCTGATCAATCGCTATCAATTGCATGACGTACCCAATAGTCGCAAACTGCATCGGGTACCGGTACCCACTATGGGTGGCATCGCTATTATTGCAGGGATGGTGGCGGCGCTGGTTTTATGGTTTCCTTTCAATAACGATATCCGCCAGGTTTGTTTCTTCTTCAGCATCATCGCGCTTTTTGCCATGGGCATCATGGATGACCTGAAAGATCTTTCCGCGAAGTATAAGTTTATCGTGCAACTGGGGCTGGCAACGCTGATCGCGTTATCCGGTATCAGGATCACTTCATTTGATGGTTTGTTTGGCATTTATGAACTTACCACCCCGGCACAGTATTCTTTAACAATCCTGGCCATAGTGGGTATTACCAACGCATTCAACCTGATCGACGGCATTGACGGGCTTTGCGGCGGACTCGCTTTTATGAGCCTGGTCACGCTCGGCATTTTTATGACACTCAGCGGCGATGCAGGCACCGCTTTGATCGCCTTTGCGCTGGCGGGAGCTATTCTTGCCTTTCTTTATTTCAATTTCAATCCAGCAAAGATATTTATGGGCGATACCGGCTCGCTGGTCATTGGCTTTGTGGTTGCGGTACTTTGCATTCGCCTGTTAAAGTTTAATATCGATTCGCCCACGGCCGTTTTACCTGCCGCGCCGATGTTTGTACTGGGTGTGGTGCTGGTACCGGTGTTTGATACAATTCGTGTATTTGCCAAACGGATCTGGAAAGGTGGCTCACCTTTCGAAGCGGATAAAACCCATATTCACCACCTGCTCACCAACCAGGGCTTTAGTCATGTGTTTGCGGTGCGTGTCATTTATTTTGTACATGCCTTTATCCTGATCGAAGTATACCTTATCCAATCGCTGCGACAGGAGATGATCCTGCTGATCCTTGTCGGGCTGATGATTGCCGTCACCATTTTCCTCAAAAAGATCGGGGCTTATATTTCTTATGATAAGAACGAAAGCCTGCAGGGAAGCGAAGGAGGCTGAGGATAATCGAACCCATTTAATGAAACTCACTAGTACCCATTTCTCTACCTGGCAATACTAAAAAGCGAATTTTTTAAGATTGAGCTGCAACGAAGGAAAAATTTGGATGGTAGGGATAATGGAGTAATCTTAGTGTTAGCGGCTATTTGTCGACCACCCTACTACTTACATGTTTAAGGACATTTTGACATACTAAATATATTGGCAAGTAAATTGCTAAATTCTTTGTCTATTATTGTTATCCAAAACATCAGCTTATGGCAAAAACATTAGACCAAGGTTTCGACACTTTTTTATCGTGGCTTGTCCCATTGTCATCCGAGCATGACAAGGCAAAATCGCATAAGGAATCCGTTAAATCATGCTTAGAGAAAAACTTTGACTGTTACAGCTTTTTTGAAACTGGTTCATTTGGAAACTCTACTGGTGTAAGGCATTACAGCGATACTGACTATTTTGGAGTAATGCCAGCCGCCAAGGTATATAATGATTCAGCTTATACTTTGAAAAAAGTAAAAGAAGCTCTCCAAGAAACTTTTTGGCGTACTGAGGGAATATCAGTGAATACTCCTGCGGTCAAAATTCCATTTGGGACTTATGCATCCGAAACTCTAGAAATTACACCATGTACATTTAATGGACTTGTTGACACTCCTGTTGGAAGCAAAGGCTCTTACGATATTCCAAATTACGAAGGAGGATGGATGAAATCAAGCCCACAAGCACATAACGCATATGTAAAAAGAGAAGATGAAAGATTGGGCTACAAGTTAAAGCCATTAATAAGACTAATAAAAGCCTGGAAATTTTACAATAATGTACCAATTAGTTCATTTTATCTTGAATTGAGAACTACAAAATATGCAGAAGGTGAATCTTCAATTGAATATGACATAGATGTAAAAAGGGTTATGAAAATTCTCTACGATTATGATTTACCAAGTATTCAAGACCCGATGGGAATTTCAGGGTATGTTAAGGCATGTTCAACCGATGCTAAAAGAGAAGATGCTTTATCGAAAGTAAAAACAGGATTTACAAGAGCAGAAAAAGCTGTAGAAAAAAGAGAATCAAACTTAGATGATGCTTTTTATTGGTGGAATCTTTTTTATAACAATGAATTTCCTAGCCGATGAATCAAATTGCAACAGAACAAAATAGTCAAAAACAACTTGAAAGATTAGCTGCCCAAAGAGAATTGTATTCATCAGCAAAAAAATGGCATGGCTTCCAAATAATTCTAACTGTTATTATTCCTGTAATTTTGGCTACTCTTGCTTTTTTACTAAATAACTTTGCCATAATCGCTGCAATTTTTGGTGTCGCTTCATTTTTGATAGACATTTCACTCATAGAACCTATAGTAAAAAAAAGAAAAACAAAAGCAGCAAAAATTCAGGAGATGTTTGATTGCGATGTTTTGCAACTTCCAAAATCACCTTTAAAAACTGTTGATGATATTGCAGTTGAAGAAGTACTACTATATTATAATGCACACATAAAAATTGCTACCAACGTAGAAAAAATTAAAGACTGGTATTCGCCTAAAGTTTCACAATTACCTTTGAAAATTGCAAGAATTTTATGTCAAAGAACAAATTGTTGGTGGGATTCAAAACTACGAGAGAGATATTCATCATTCCTAAAATTCACAAGTATAATTGTATTTTCAACGATGATGATTGTCGGATATATTTCTAATTTGTCCTTAATTGAAATCACTTTAATTGCTGGTGGACTAGTGCCATTTTTTCAATTTTGTATAAAACAATGCAATGACAATTTGGATGCGGCAAATCGACTTAATGAGCTTGTAATTTATTCGAGACAAATTTGGGACGATGCCCTAGAAAATAAATATTCTGATGATATCCTTAAAACAAACTCAAGGCGTTTGCAAGACGAGATTTTTGAACATAGAAGTAAAAGCCCTTTAATTTTGGATTTGTATTACAATGTATTTAGGGATAGTGACGAAGCATTAATGAATCGTTCTAGCGAAATACTAGTTGACGAAGCTATAAATAGACCCCAAAACAGCCGCTAACATGGGGTTTGCTGCTATGCTGGCTGACGAATAAATCCTCATCTTTTTGTTCGCTATCAGCAGTTGTTCCAGCCGACGGAATTCTATTTGGCTTTTTGCTGTTAACTTCATCTTCAGTTTTTCAATCAGCAGCGGCTCCGGGCTGGGCATTAAATGAATACCAGCACAGCATAAAATCTTGTCCGTTGGCCGCGAAGTAAAATTTGATTATGCGGATAAATGTCCTATTATTTTTCCTTGTGGTTTCTCTTTCACTTTCTTCCTGTTCGATATATTACAATGCTTTTATCCGTAACACTTCAAACGGGACAGCCACAATCGATGTCTATCTTTTAAATAAAGAAGATTTGCAGTTCCTGCCCAACAAAGTAAAAGTGGCTAACAAAGTGGTTGCATTCAAAAGTGGTTACCGAAAACATGTCGATAACTGGCAAAATGTGGATTGGATAGACACCAATCACTTTAAACTAAATCTATCTCCTAATACAACAGTTGACCTCACTGATATGGCAGGTAAAGTGCTAAACGGCTCATTTCGGCAAGAGGTGCTAGTGACAGTAACTGTAGCGAATAGAACTGACACCATCGTGAATGCTAGTGGGCAATCTTATCGGGGGATGTTCCAATACAAAAGCATGGGCTTTGGAGCCCCCATTATTTATCACGATATAAGGTAAATGACTCCGCCGCTAACATGGACTTTGGCAAAATGCCGGCTTCAGAATAAATCCTCATCTTTATATTGCTAACCGATAGTTATCGGGACAGCAGCAGTCCGGCTGAAGAATCACGAATGAGCTTTGGAATATAATTTCAGCAGTATATCTTTACCCGGCAACAGACACGGGCAGAAGTAACAGACTATTCGCACTTCCAAGCTCTGTTCATTGTACCCAACCGGATGCCGTTGATGGAGTTCGTGATCGCTTATGCGAGTGCTGCACCAACTACCTGAATAGAGCAATAATTGTATGAATGGCGGCCAGCCCGAAACTCAATTATATTACTACAAATGAAAATCCCGGCTACGATATTATTCCTGATCACAGGTTTTTTTGCTGAAGCGCAGGAGCCGCTTCAAAGATTCACGATGTATGGGGATGTACATATAACGATAGATATGGCGGCTGACCAGGACACGAAAAATCAGTCCCTGATCATTTTATATGCTTTACCCAATGGCAACACCACGGAACAAACAATGGGAAAAATAATGGCCGAAGCTGATGACTGGCATTTTGATATTCAACATATAAAGGCACAGACAAAATTCTTAAGACAGGAATTGCCGGATAAAAATATAATTGTTGTTTATTTAGAAAACAGTTATAAAAGCTGGCCGCAGTGGAAAACAAAGCACCCCTCATATATTGAAGAAACACAACATATCGTGGACAGCATTTTCTCCTTATTCAAAGGGAAAAAGTCAGTTTACCTGAACGGTCATAGTGGCGGTGGCCGCTTTATTTTCAGTTATCTTGACGGCGTAAAAACCATTCCTTCCTATGTGAAAAATATCAGTTTCCTTGATAGTAATTATGGTTACGATTCGACTTACCTGCCAAAGTTTACAAAATGGCTGAAACAAAACAAGGATGTGCATTTGAATGTATTTGCCTATAACGACAGCGTAGCACTATTGGACGGAAAGCGTTTTGTATCAGACACTGGTGGTACCTGGTACCGCAGCGGTTTAATGCTAAGACATTTACAAAAGAACTTCGTGTTTTCTAAACTGAAAGATGATAGCCTGATCATGTATCAATCGACAAATAAAAAAATTTCTTTCTTTCTAAAAACCAATCCTGAAAGAAAGATTTTTCATACGCAGCAGGTGGAACGGAATGGCTTTATACATTCCATATTAATTGGTACGGGAAGGGAAGAAAAAAACTATGTGTATTTTGGAGAGAGGGCTTATAGAAGCTTTATAGAGTAACATGAAAATACCTTGTGAAGATGGGCATAAGAAGTCTGGCGAAATGCCGGCTTCAGAATAAATCCTCAATACCGGGGCAGGCCGATAGCTATCTGGTCAACCCAGTTCTAGCCTTAGAATCACCAACGAGCTTTGGAATATAAAGTCAGCTTTATATCTTTACTCAATCCCGGGCCCAGCAGAACTAACACGTTCCCGATAGCTACAGTGATTAGCACTGCAGACAGCCCCTGGACGTTGGCTGCAATTATCCATAATGTTATGTTTAGATTGACATTCATCATTTTTCTGACCCTTTCGACCCAAATTACCGCATCGCAAAACATCTTTTCTGCGCTTCACCTCAATGAAGATAGAGAGTACAAGACAGCAAAACCAAAGAAGATCGTTGAAACAAATACTTTCTTTAACTCGCGCGGCAAACAAGTAGATAGAAATATCAAGACCTTTGACGCAGCTGGTATGCTTCTAACTGAAGAACGCTATGATGAGAGCGGGAAGTTGAAGGCAAAACTGGTTTATACTAACGATACAGCCAACAAACTAAAGCTCACTAGAACCATCGAGAGATGGACAAACATTGGATATTCCAAAGTGACAGCTTACTATAGCTACGACATTAACAATTTCTTGATAGGCACGACAGACAAAGATGAAACAGGGAATGTCATTACTGAAACAAAGCTCGTTTGTAACGAGAGAGGCCACCCAGTCGAGTTATTATTATTTGACGGAAAGGGTAATTCTTTTGGGAAAGAAGTTGCCACATACTTCTATAACAAGAATAGGGTCGCTACCGCAGTAATATCAAATGACGGTAGAATTTTATCAAGCGATACAATTAAGATAAGCTTCAAAGAAGCTGGATCATTCGCGAGCGACAAGGAAGTTTATAACTTAAACGGCGACCTGGTTATTTGGTCGAGAAGAAATTTAGATAACACAGAGACAATCTTTGAAGGAGAATATTCTTACGACGAATTCGGCAACTGCACTGAAAGCAGGATTTACGAGATAACCGTGAAAGCAAATGGCAAAAGAAAAAAAGAGCGGGATAGGATATTCAAAAGGGAATATAGTTACTAAAAAATCTTGTTAGCTGCAGGCAAAACGCCGGCTGGTGAACTTTTGTACATTGACAGTAAATAGGAAATGTTACCGCCACACCGAGCGACAATAACTCGGTCCCGATAGCTATCGGAATCCTCACGTAGCCAAAGCTATGCGGCGGTATTTCCCTTTTGCCTAAATATAGTATATTTAGTCCTCATTACTTTATGATGACAAAACAAGCAATAATAGACCGTACTATAAATGCTATTATGCAACTTCCCGAAGATAAGGCGGAAGAAATTTCTGTTTTTGCGGATTTCCTTATTAAACGTTATGAGGATGACAAGTTGACAAAGGGGATTCAGAAGTTAGCCTTAGAAAGCCAGGCATTTGACTTTCTAAACGATGAAGACGATATTTATACAACAGATGATTTGAAAGAAGTGTATAATGGCTAAAGGAGATATCGTTTTAATTACCTTCCCATTTACGGACTTAAAGCGGCAGCAAACTTCGGCCTGCTGTAGTTCTCTCTGAGGATGGTGCTGATCTGACTGTTTGTTTTATTACAACTCAGGTGCATTGGCAAGAGTCAACTGATGTGTTACTGCTTCCAAACATATCTAATGGCCTTAAAAAGCAATCTTTGATAAGGACGGGTAAAATTTCAACTTTAGATAGAAAATTAGCAAAGGGTTTATTGGGAAAACTATCACCATCCGAAATCACTGACCTCAATCAAAAGCTAAAGATTCTGTTTCAACTACTCTGATTGATACATTGTAGGAAACAACAGTGAGTTTGGCGAAATGTCAGCTTCCGAATTAAGACTCATTTACATCTCGCATCCGATACCATTCGGGTTTGAGCATAGCGAAAATTTTGACATTCGCAACCCAGCCCGATCTCAATCACCCCATCAATCCCCTACTCTTTCATCTCCATCAAAAAACTCACCAGGTCGCGGATCTCTTTTTTTGAAAGTATCAGCTTCATATCCGGCATACTCGATGGCGCATCGTTTCTTTTTGCGATGAGATCTTTGGAGACCACTTCGTCCTTGTCGCCAACCTTTACAGTAATGGATCGATTGTTTTCCGCATTCAGTATACCAGAGACCCTGTTTCCGTCTTTTAATTCCAGGGATACAAATCCATAGCCGGGTGCCAGTCGTGCACCGGGGTTGACCAGGGACTCCAGTATCTGCTGCCGGCTAAGTCGCTCAGCCACGCCATTGAGTCGCGGGCCGGCATTGCCGCCTACATCGTTGTATGCATGGCAACGGATACACTGCGCTGACTGGTTGGAATAAAATATCCGCGCTCCTTTTGCGGCATCACCGCCGGTCAGACTTCCGGCATAAGCAGCAACAAGCGTATCAGGCGAGAGACGCATATTGATCTCTTTATAACGGGCAGCCAGTTCGGCTGAATGGCTACTGTCAATTGCTTCCTGCAACTCGAGATAAAGTGATGGCGCCAGGCTGCCAGCAGACATCTTATTCAACAGGTCATCAAAAACTTTTTGCGAATACAGTACCGGTAAATTGCCAAGCGTTAATAAAGCTGCCTGTTTTTCCTCCGTGGTTTTTGTTTGGATGACATCTGTCAGCAATGTTACCACCAGCTCTTTGGGAATATCAAGTTGGGTGATCAGGTCGATGCCGGCAACGCGAACATTTTTATCCCTGTCGGCAATGGCCAGTTTGATCGCTTCGCCTACCTGCTTATCTTTCAGCGCCACCAGGGCTTTCAGCGATTCAGCTCTTACTGTCGCATCCCGATCATTTTTCAAAAGGTTTAGTAACGCTTGTGCCCCCTCCCCGATCTTTAATTTAGCTACGGCTTTGACCGCACTGATCTTTATACGTGATTCCTTACTGCCCATTAATGTTTTCAGTGCTTCACCGGCCTCATTCACCAGTTTAGCAGGGTCCCTTTCAATGACGCCACGGTACCTGCCATCTACCCTGTCAACCACCGAAGGCTTTGCCCATGTGCTGAGAGTGTGAATAGCTTCTGTCCGCATGTTTTCCGGTGCATTTATATTTTTTGCATACCGCACCAGGTTTTGCAGGGCCTCATCAGATCCTACCCGAAGATTTGCATTGATGCATCGCCTGACCAGCGCTTCGTTTTTGAATGAGGTTGTATTCAGTAAATTTCCCAGGGCGGGTAAGGCATCGGGTATAGAAAGATCATCATTGATAGCACGTGCCGCTTCGGTAACAATGAATTCATCGGTATCCTTTAAAAACTCTGCAATGCGCGGTTCGCTCATTCTACGCAAAGCGACAACAGCGGCAATCCTGACGGCATGCGATGGATCGTTGGTCAGCCGGAGAATCGGTTCCGTCTTTCCAATCCTTGCCAGGGCAAGGCTACCTGCATGACGCAGGTACACATCCTGGTCATTATTGCTTCTCAGCATTTCGATCAGCGGAGATATTGCCGGCTCGTATTCCATACGCCCCAGTGCCTCGGCCGCGAAGAAGCGTGCACGGCTGTTGTTATCTTTCAACAATGGGATAAGTTTATCAGCACTGTTTTTGTATTTTATATCACCCAGCCATTTAGCTGCCTGCGCCCTGATCTCAGGATCGCTATCCTGCAACAAAGGCAGCAGATGCTCAGCATACTCTTTTTGTTGTCTTGCCATCTGGCTCAGTCCCCAGATCGCATGCACCCTGGCCAGTTGATTCGAATTTTGCGCAAGCGCTTTTTTGAAAATGCGCTCGCCTTCTTTTCCTCTTTTTGCTGATTCGAACTGGGTTTTTAATCTCACCTGCATATCAGGATTTGCCAGCAACTGGTTTAATTCATCTTCACTCTTCTTCGAAAAATCGGCAGCCAGTAAGATCCTTGTCTGCTGACGTGCCGCGAAGCTGGCACCACGCCTGTCATCCAGTTTCCAAATACGACCATAATCATGCGTTCCCCAGCCATCGATCCAGTCGGCGATATACAAAGCGCCATCGGGTCCAAAATCCAGGCCGGTTGGTAGTACACCTCCCACGACCAGTTTATTCTCGCCCAGTTCGAAACCCGCGCCGCTGGGATTCAATTTAAATCCATATACCCCCGACTGTGCTGGTGTGCCCACAAACTTTGCAATGAAAAAAGTGTTGCTGTATTCAGGACTCAGTGCGGTACCCGGGTTATACACCATTCCCGCCGGCCCGCTTACATAGTTGGCGATACAGGGAACAATGTATGCGGCCTGGCCTTCAAAACGTGGCATCCACATTTTTTCATCCATCCATACTTTATAGGTATTGTTTTCGGGATCCCGGTACTTACCATATTGCCAGTTGCTCCGCCAGCCGGCATCTGAACCATTGACAATATAAACCAGCCTTTCTTTTTCGCCCGCATGATCCCCATCGTTATCCTCACTGATGAGATTACCGTATTCATCAAAAACAAACTCATGCGTGTTGCGCAGACCAGAAGCAAATATTTCAAAATCGCTACCATCGGGATTACTCCTGGCAATGACGCCACAGTTGGGGTATTCCCATTTTCTCCCGGTTTGATCCACACCATTAAAACCAATATCACCGATCTGCCAGTAAATTCTTCCATCAGGACCCATTTCCACACCCGACATGCCGTGACCGCTAAAGCCGATATGTATACCATACCCATGCGAAATAGAAGTTTTTTCATCGGCAATACCATCTCCGTTTTTGTCCTTCATTCTCCACAGATCCGGACCCACGGCAACAAACAGATCGTCTTTTGTTTTGAGCAGGCCACCGGCCACGTCGGTCACTTCATCATTAAAATCATCGACCACCAGTTGCGACTGATCAGCCACGCCATCTCCATCCGTATCCGTCAACCGGTATACATTTTCCTTTTCGATGGTCATATCCCGCCAGTCGTGTGATCCATCGCCGTTCAGATCTTTAAGCCAGGTATTTTTTTTACTGTTTTCAGGTGAAAGCGTTTTATGCAAAAAGGCTCGCTTGTCCTCGATGCTCTGCAATTGAATTGAAGGGATCTCCCAATCCTGGTGACCACGAATATCAAATTCGGAGTTCTTTTGCCGGTTGGTGGTGACATAGTAAAGGTTCCCATCATCATCAATGTCGATGGCGATGGGTGAAATCACCAGCGAATCCACACCCCATAGATTCAGGGTGAGATTGCTGTCAGGCAACTCGGCTTTAAAAACGGAATCGACAGATGCTGCCATGCGTGCCGCACTAACAGGATCGAGTTGTTTGATACGGGTATCGGCAGGCGATTGCCGGCAGCCGGTCGACAGGTTATACAATGTGGTCATCAATAATATAAATACGGCTTGCTTTATACTTGAAAGTTGGTTTTTACTCGTCATAAAATATTTCTCTTGTATTGACCTTATTAATTGCCTGAAATTAACAAACAAAAGCAAAACAAATGAAACCGTTTCAGGCTTTGCAACCAGGGAAAACCTGGAAAATCCTGATCATCTACAACCTGTCACAGTTCATCCCCGAATTGAAACAGTCCAGGCAAGTCAGGCTTGTACCCGCCTGGTACCAGGCATACCTTGCGACTCATTAAACCTTAAACGATGGGAATCAAAATCACCCTTTTCATCACGCTGATGATGTATGCCCTTGTGATCAGCCAGAGTCTTTTCTACTTCCTGGCCATGACCAGCACGATGAAAAAAATGCAGGCCCCAACCTATATCGAAACCCGGAACCTGCTGACACGGGCCCTGGCGGTACCTCTGCAATGGGTGTATTATATCGCTATGGCCGCCACTGTCCTGCTCGCAGCCTTCTGCGTGGTCAATCCTACGGGTGTGCTTTTTATTTGCTCCGTCATTGCACTGGCCGCCTTACTCGCTGATGCCCTGCTCGCTTTAAAAGGGAATATCCCGCTCAATGAAATGATCAGCAACTGGACCACGGCTGAATATCCTTCCAATTGGAAAAAATACCAATTAAAATGGTTCAGGCTTTACCATGTACGGCAGATCATCAACCTGACAGGTTTTATAAGCCTGGTTGCCGGCTGGGTATTCGGCATTTAATTACCTGTGTAAACAATCATTAAACATTATACGATGAAAAAACTTACATTAACCATGACGCTTGCTGTTGCAACGGTTGCAACAGCTATCATTTCCTGCAATAGCGGATCTAGTGCCGTCACAGGAGAAATCCAGATCTCACATGACAGTCTTGTAAAAAGGGGAAGTTACCTGGTCAACGCAATTGGCTGTGACGATTGTCATTCACCTAAAAAATTCGGACCGCATGGACCGGAGATCATCAAGGAATTGCGATTCTCAGGTTTCCAGGCAAATGGCATCTTGCCAAAAGTTGATACCAATGTTTCCAAAAAAGGCTGGATCATGTTTGCACCTGACCTGACAGCAACAGTCGGTCCATGGGGTATAAGCTACGCCGCGAATATCAGTTCTGATGGAACCGGTATTGGTAACTGGACTGAAGAGCAGTTCCTGAGGGCAATCCGTGAAGGAAAATCAAAAGGACTGGTGGAAAGCCGTCCACTGATGCCTCCCATGCCCTGGGAACAATATCGCAACCTGGACGACACGGACCTGAAGGCAATTTTTGCTTTTTTGAAAACTACCAAACCCGTTGAGAACCGTGTACCAGGCTGGAAAAAGTGGAGCGAACTCTGATCATTAAAAACTCAAAAAACCTTATCATGAAAAAGAAGATCGAGATCAGCGTATTTATTTTGATTTGCATAATGGTGATCAGCCTTGCAGTGAGAGCAGGCCGTCATCATGATCAGTGCCGGGAATGCAACTTCGCTGTGAAGAGCGCCAAATAAAACATAACCCCTCAGAATAAACCATCCTGCAAGCGAAAGTTTGCAGGTTTTTTTTATTCCTTCCATTCCGCTCTTATTCGCTTTGTATCGTGATCGTAGCTGTATTGTCGCCCTGGCTAAACCTGGTACTGAACCAATACCTGCCTCCTGGCCGATTGGTCGGGTACCAGGGACGGTGTTCATTTACGACAATAAAAAGACCATCGTCATCGCCCAGTGCAATAAATCCATCTCCCGGGGGTTGACGATGAAAATAATTGAGGCCAAACTCATTGATCAACTGCTCTGCATAAGGACCGGCCGCGGAGGTTACGATACCCAGCTCACTGATCGAACAAACCGATGAACCATCAAAAGGTTTATCGGAATGATTATCGAGGTCGAACCTTGCGATAAACTCCACGATATTTCCATTGTTGTCGAAAAAATAAAACGCTTTCGCGTTCCAATTGACAAAATTGGCTACAGTATCTCCATCTTTTACCGGTATCAATGGCAGGTTTGCGCCAGCCCATTGATGCGCCTGTGAAAATTGATTTGAGGGAATATTAAAAGCAAAATGATATATGGCACCGGCTGTGTCGTCTTTCTTAAAGACAAGGGTAGAAAGTCCCGCGGATAATTTTAGGGTTAGATCATCTTCATACAATATATCCATGCCGAGGGTGTGGTGGTAGAAATGCCGTGTCTGACTAATATCCGCACACAGGAGTTGCACCTCATGGATATTCATGGTGTTTCATTTTGTGATTTTATTTGCAGGTACAAAATCCTTACCATCCTGAAATTTACTCAAAAAAAAAGTGATAGCTACTGGCAGCACCGCTGAGAACCGCCAGGCCATCACTTTAAACCTACCATTGCTTAAACAGCTTACAATACCGGTCGTATGTCGCTGAATAAGATCTTTGCAGCCCCTTTGCCCATCACAGATAACCTGATGGCAAACGCGGCGATCTCAATAAAATGTACAATGCTTTTCATGATTACTTTATTTAATAATTACCAGTTTGAAGTTTTGAAATAACTACCAGCTGCAGACTTATCCTGGCTAAACCTGATGACGAGCCATTGCTGACCATCTTCTGTCTTCTCAAACGACCAGTAATAAGTTGTCGGCTTCAGTTCTTCCTTTTTTGCAGGCCGGTCGAAATTGCTGCTCCTGGCACAGGAATAAAATCCGCGATAATTGCCTTTATCGGGGTAGATGGTAAATGACTGATCCAGTTCATTCACACGGATTTTTCCTTTTTGATAGGTAAACGCTTCAGTACTGCAATAACCTGTATGCGTTTTGATCACCAGGAAAAACTCAGCCTCCCCGTTTTCTGTAAAATTGAAAGCAACCGACCGGGTATAGGGATTGCCTATATATTTTTTCCCGTCATAACTCCACCAATTGCTCATCGAAAACGAGCCATTCAGCCATTTACCCACCAGTGCAGCCGGAATTTTCTCATAGGACTGAATTGTTCTGGCGGTATCTGCGAATCCCGCATTTGCGATCGCAAACGATACCAGCATCGCTACTACCAGGAATATTTTTTTTGTCTGCATGATTTTAGAATTTATGGGCTTCATACTTTTTTTAATGCAATCATTTACGCTACCATCATTCCCTCCGACAAGCTTTCCTGCACCCTGCGGAATCGATCGGCAGGAAGTTCTTTTTCCGCAACGCCCACCAGGAAATTAAAAACAGGCTGGGGCGCATTTTTCTCCGTCGATTTCAACCATTGGCATATTTCAGCATTGCTTAGCCCGCGCATCATCCAGGCGCTGAACAGTTCCATTTCCTTCGGGTCGATAGATGCTACGATCCGTTGATTAAGCGCGATCAGTTCAGCATCGGTATAATAGCGCCATAACACTTTGTTCAATACAGTTTCTTCCTTAGTCATGTGCTCCAGGTTAAAGATCATAAAACTGGTAAAGGCCTTATTGATCGCCTGGCCGGTTTCGATCTTTACGCCAGCCTTAATGGCGTGCTGGTATACCATTAGTAAACCCCGCAGGTTCTCTGACAAGGCATGGTCTTTCTCATGTTCCTTTTCGAACGCATCCACCAATGATGGTTCATACTGCTGGATGGCAGGTAATACAAACTCATCCTCGTGTTTTGCGTGACCGTCGAAAACCCCGGCGACAAGTCTCACTTTCGCCAAAGCCGCTGAGGCTTCATTCGAATCTGTAAATGAGGTTTGCTGGAGGGTCAGTGAAGTATCGTACAACATTGCCCTCAACGCTTTGTGCACCTGGTTAAAAATATTATATCGTGACATCTGTTTAAATATTTACGTTGCTGATCGCAACTTTGATTAACAATAGTTTTACATTCCTTTATGCGGCTGCATCGCTCACTATGACAGATGGCCTGGCGTTTACGGGTTTAGTGAGCAAAGCCGATACATAGCGTGCGCAGAGTTCACCCGGGTTATACCTGCTAAATTCCTGGCTTAGCTTCTCCGCATTTGTTCTATAAGTGGTATCAGATAAAATCCGCTGAATCGCTTTACGGATCTGGGCAGCCTTTGGCTTTTCTGTACGCAGGTTGATCCCCAGTTTGAAATAGCCAATCCGGGCGCATATCTCGTTCTTGCCCTCGTGCACACCCGCTACTACCATGGGCAGGGCATTCTGAATGCCTAGCATCACACCGCCATACCCACCATTGGTGATATAGGCATTGGCGTAAGGCATCACCTGGTCAAAGGGAATAAAATCCTCGATGATGATATTGCGTTGCGGGAATCTTTGTCTCAGTTCTTCGGTCATCGAACCACCCGTGGTGCACACAACCAATGTATCCGTTCCCTGGAAAGCTTCCAGCGTAGGTACCAGCAGTTTTTCAACATCACCTTCCACCGTGCCCTGGGTTACCAGTATCACATTATTGAATTGCGACAAGCGCGGATCATACCAGCTGGCTGATTTCCTGGAAGAGTAAGGTAACAGGGAACCAATGAACCTCACATTCCTGCTCATATCGCTGCGATGGTATTCAAAACCCGGTGTACCGCTTTGCAGGTATAGATCGGAAGCTTTTACTGAGATGTCAAAAATAAATGTTTGGCCATAGTCCACGCCGAATTCGCCCAGCGTATCTCGTGTAACCTTATTGGCCCTGCGAAATAAAATACGGTTAGTGACATACCGGAGAAAAGCCTGGCGAAGTTTTCCAAACGTGGTATAAGAGGGCGTCATACCAAGCCCGGTGGGCGGCAGATCGCGGGAGTTTTCCATCAGTGGCGTGATGCCGACTCCTACGACAGGTACACCAAATACTTTTTTCACAAGGGGAATAGCCGTAAACGTGCATTCAGCAATGACCAGATCGAATGGAAACTCTTTCCTGATCTCTTTCATATCGGCGACGAACTTTGGCGCCTGTTTGACAAAAACATGAATGAGGTCAAAAACGAGTTTCTTGATCTTATTGTTGATCTTTTCTCTTTCTGGAACAAGTTCGGCGAGGTTGTCGCCGGTAAAATCCATAGCGTTTACATAGGGATAGAACGGGATACCGAGTTTCGCGATCTTTTCAGAATAGCTCATCCCGGTGTACCACCTTACATCGCACCCGATGTGCTGGAGGTGTTTGGCAAGACCCGTCAATGGATTCACATGTCCTTCGGCGGGCATGCTGGCAAACAGAATCCGTTTGCCGATTAGCGCTTCCACGTTGTCACGGTTCATGATTTAAAAAAGGTTTAATGGTTAATGTTTCGAATAGACTGTAAATATGCACACAAACCTTTGCGTAAAGGAAGAGCGGATTGGATGAGTTGTTTTGATACTTGCACCAATTGCGATGGCCAGGCAATTTCCGATGCAGTTCATGCCCGGTTTTTATCATTGCATCCCTGCAGGCTGCCAGTTCATGACTACAAATACTCAATTTGTATCATCATTGGTTATATTTGATATTACCAAAAATTTGTGGTGTAATTGAAAAAAGCCGGGCTCTATATTCTATTTTTTTTAATATCAGGCATCCACATGGCTGCGCAACAGGCCAGGCAATATTCTTTTACCCACTACGGCACCGCAACGGGTCTTCTCTCCAATGAAACCATCTGTAGTATACAGGATGAGCAGGGCTTTATCTGGATCGGTACCAACCGCGGTTTGCAACGTTTTGACGGGCACCGCTACCTGAATTTTATACACAGTAAAGACAATCCCCGTTCCATTCCCCACAACTATATCGTTCAGGTCCTGCTGGATAATAAGAATAACCTTTGGATCCTTACAGGTGACGGCAAAGTGGGCGTATTTGATACAAAATGGTTTGAATACCGTGAGACACCGGTTGTGGTCAAAAATCCTAAAGTACTCACGATAGAGCGGGAACTGGTCATAGATGAACAGGGTAATCTATTGATCGTCTTTCACAACCATGAGGTCGTGACCTTTAGCCCGGTGACCAAGGAGTTTTCTGCTGCTTATAATTTTATCCCAATACCCGCAGACTGGCCAGTGGTTGATATCAAACAACAACCAGGCACCAAAAAATACTGGATCGGGCGCCGCGACGGACTGGTTATCTATAACCACGAAACCGGTAATATGAGTTACTGGGGCAATAATGTAGAGAAAGAACCTATCATCGACACCTGGGGTAAAGTGCCGGTGCCCAACTATTTTCTTTTTGATCAGCAGGGCCGTGTATGGTTTGACACCTGGCTGGGTGCGCCTACTGTATTTGCCTATGATTTAAAGAAAAACGAAATCGTATTGGAGCGGCATGATCTCTTATCCATTATTGAAGGATATCACGAGACCAAAGGATTTTTCGAAAGAAAGGACGGTTCTATCTGGGTAAAAGGTCTTAATGTCTTTGCACAATACCTGGAAAAGGAAAAAAAATTTCAGGCAGTTTATAATGGATATCAAAACGAGCAGAGTATCGAATTTGACCGTGTGAACCATCTGTACGAAGACCGCGACGAAAACGTGTGGGTGTCGACCAACAATAACGGCCTCTATTTTTTTAACCCCTCTGAGCAATTCTTTACCAATATTCGTCATATCGACCGCAATAGTCATCTCCCGGGAAAAGGTGGAATGCTTTCATTTATGCTTACCCGGCAGGGCACATTACTCGCCGGAGCCTGGGGTGAAGGTCTTTACCGCTACGACAGTAATTACCGTATGGTACCCCTTGGTATTCGTGGAATCAATGAAAAATCATCGCCCTGGGTCTGGAGTATGTGTATGTCGCCCGACAGCAATACGATCTGGATGGGTGCACAGCCCGGCATCTACGAACTGGATCAACGTACACAGCGTGTCAAAGCTCATCACCCTGCTGCATTAAAAGACAGAACGATCCGGCAGGTGGGTATGGACCGACTGGGTAATCTTTGGATCGGCACCCAGAGTCTCGGCATTTTTAAATGGACCGCTGAAAAAGGAAGAAAAAAATTTGACGATGGATTAAAACAGTTCCCGGCGCTATCCTCGGGACAGATCCTGAAAATTTATATCTGCAAAAAAGGATACGTATGGGTGGGTACCTCCGATCTTGGCTTGTATGCGATAGACCCTGCTACTGATAAAATTGTTTATCATTTCGGCACTAACGAGCCACCGGAAAGAAAACTGTTGAGTGATAACGCGGTTTCGGTGATCCAGTACGACGATACAACAATGGTGATAGCCGCCCGGGGCCTGCACATTTTCAACACAAAAACCGGGAAAATGGTCAGGTCGATCACCATGCCCGAGTCAGTAACTGGTAACCTGGCGTCGATGGAAAAAGATGACAATGGGTATATCTGGCTTTCACTTTCCGACGGGCTTTACAGGGTGAACCTGCGCAATGAGATATTTATCCATTTCGATCGTATAGACGGGATCATGAATGATCATTTTGTAGAAGCCGCCTCCTACCGTTTACCAAGTGGAAGGTTGATCTTTGGCTGCGACAACCAGTTGATCCTTTTTGATCCACTTCGTGTGATGCTCAATGAGCCCGCGCCGGATGTAGTGGTAAGTGGTTTTAAACTCAGGAACCAACCCCTGCTGGTGGATTCACTGCTGAACAATGAGCGTATTGAACTGGGAGCAGAGGACAATACGATCGCCATTGAATTTTCAGGATTGGGTTACGGCCGGGCCTATATAATCAAATACAAACTCGAGGGACTCGATAAGGACTGGGTGCTGGCCGACAAAAGTAATCAGGCCGTGTACTCTTATATGCCGACTGGAGACTATACTTTCCTGATGAAAAGTGAGGACGCTGACGGTAACCCTTCAAAAAATATTACCAAACTGTTCATCCGCGTAAAACCGCCATTCTGGAAAACATGGTGGTTTCTCGGCCTGGCAATCTTTGCGACCGTAGGACTCGTGTACTGGATCGACAAACAAAGAACACAAAAGATCCGGGCGACAGAAAGCATTCGCACCCGTATCGCCACCAGTCTTACGGAAGACATGAGCAATTCACTGGCGAGCATTAATATCTCCAGCGAACTGGCCAAAAACAAAATTGATACGGACACTGGCCGTACAAAGGAATATATCGCCCAGATCAGCGATGCCAGCAACAGGATGGTTCAGTCGATGTACGATATGGTGTGGAGTATCAACCCCGGCAATGATACCCTGCCGGATACGATCGCGCGGATGAGAGAATTCGCTATCGAGATCGAAAACACATTCGACCTGGTGATTGTGTTTGATATTGATCCCAGAGTGATGAAATTGAAACTGGATATGGAATACAGGTATGAGATCCTGTCAATTTTCAAGGAAGCTGTGACAAATGTGGCTCGCCATGCCAATGCCCGGCATGTGCAGCTTAGCCTGCGCCTGCGCAATTCGAAACTGATCATGCTGGTTGAAGACGATGGTAAAGGTTTTGACCTGGAAACCGGTCTCCTGGGTCGCGGTATCAGCGATATGCGACGCCGTGCATCCGCCATAGACGCGTCCTTCTACATCGAGTCAAATGTAAATACCGGAAGTATTGTCAAACTGGAGATGAATGTTTGATCAGCTGAAATAATGGAAAATTAATTCCGGTGAACTATCAATGCTGCAACATCCTATTTGCCCATCCATTTTTTAAAGTCGGCTACCTTTTCACGGCTCACCAGTGATTCTTTATCCACCGAAGGTTTGAGCGTAAGTAAAAGCCGGTTGCCAAAATAATCGTGTATCTGATCGATACTGGCAATTGATACATAGAATGAGCGGCTGATGCGGAAATATTTATCAGGATCGAGCATCTCTTCCAGTTCATCCATAGTGTAGTCCACCACGTATTTTTTATTATCGTTGGTTTTAAAGAAATTCAGCCTGCCGTCACTGTAGAAATAAGCAATATCCTGCACTTCAATGCTTATCAGCTTTTGTGCATGCTTCACCAGGAACCTTTTCCTGAATTCTTTTGGTTGAAGTTTTTGTTTGAGCTCCTTGACCAGGTTGTCTACGTTCAGCGGATCTGAACTACCGTTGCTGCTGGCGCTATACATCACCTGCAGGTTTTTCAATTTATTCAGGGCTGCTTCCAGATCCTCTTTCTGTACCGGTTTGAGGAGATAATCAACGCTATTAACTTTGAAAGCCTTTAACGCATACTCATCGTAAGAAGTGGTGAAGATCACTGTGCTTTTCACTTCCACTTTGTCAAAAATTTCAAAGCTTTGTCCATCGGCCAGTTCAATATCCATGAGGATCAGGTCGGGAGCGGGATTTGATTCCAGCCAGTTGACCGATGAGCGGATACTATCAGCTACGCCAACCACTTCCGCGGAGCTGTCGACTGATTCCAATGTTTTCCTGAGCTTTTTGACTGCCAGTTCCTCGTCTTCGATGATTAAGACCTTCATGGTTTTAGTTTTTGGTGTGTGAGGGCAAGATACAGCAGGTTACGCTACCGTGAAAGCACGAAACGCCTGTTTGGGTAAAATCAGGTGATGAACTGCTGTTTTCGAGTATAAATCGTAATGGGCTTTTTGGCTAAGGCTGGATCAGTGGTACCACCACCGCAAACTCCTTCCCATCGTCCCGCACGCTAATCTCCTCTTTTTTCATCAGGCGGTATTTCTTTACAATATTGGTTAGCCCCACCTTGTTGGATGACACCATCCTGTCCTTACGCTGCAGGTTATTGGTCACTACCAGTTTGCCGCTATTCGTTGTCATGATCAGGATATGAAGCGGGCTGTCTTTCAGTATCATATTATGTTTCACCGCGTTCTCAACCAGCATCTGCAGGGTAAGCGGCGGGATCTGGTACTCATAATATCGCTCATTGATCCGGGTTTCCATTTCCAATCCGTCGCCATACCTGGTTTTCAAAAGGTGAAAATAAGAGTGAATGAACTGCATCTCCGATTCGAGGGAGGTTAGCCCTTCCTCGTTGGTCCGCAACAGGTAGCGGTACACCTTGCTCATTTCATCGAGGAATTTTTCCGCCTTCTCGGCATCCACGCTGATCAGGGATGAGAGCGAGTTGAGACTGTTGAAAAGAAAGTGCGGGTTGACCTGACCCTTGAGCCCTTCGAGCTGACTTTGAAGATTTTCTTTTTTAAGGTTATCGGTCTCGTCCACCACTTCCCGCCATTTCTCATAAAAGGCGGCACCCTCGTTGAAACTGGTAGCCAGCAGGTTGCATACGACGCCCACGACCAGTACCCAGGGATAATTATCCATGATTACGGGCATACCCCGGAAGCCGATATAGTCGAAACCAAAGAATAAGATCGTGATCGCCGCTACCGTGATCGCGATAAATCCAAGTAACTCGAGGCCAATACGTTTAAAGGTTTGGCTGTATTCCGGGTAACGGTTCAGTAAAATAGTCGCTACCATACTGCATAGGATGTACACAATGAGCACCAGCGTAATGGTAATGATGGTGGGTAAAAAGAAATTCCGCCATTTATCGAAGTAAACCGATCCGAAAATAAAGTAATTGATAGTAATCGCCACCGGCGGAATGATCAGCACACCGATAAGCCGTTCTTTACTGTTATGGCTCAACGTTTTCATATTGTAAAATAATCCAGTCATGCGGCTATATCTAAATTATTTGATTGAAATCATTACCTCCCCTGCCGCAGCATGGATTGCGAATTAAAGGGATGAATTGTGTTTTTGGCTGGATGAATTGTAGATACCCCGAAAAAAATCCTAAAACGAATAAATCGCAGATTCTGGCAGGTGCTTCTCTTATCCCCGATAGTAGTGAGATTTTCCACCCGCTTTGGCGATTGCCAAAGGCCTGACTGGAACGCAAATTTGCATCAGATTTTACGAAAAACAGAACCGTTCATAAAACAACATTCAACCATATTCAACCATATTCAACCATATTCAACCACATTCAACCACATTCAACCACATTCAACCATATTCAACCATATTCAACAACCTTAAACTTTAACATTAAACCTTAAATCATGAAACAAAAACTATCCCTTTTATTGCTGGCACTTACGATTGGTCTGCTGCCGGTATTAGCCAACGAACCTGCCCGGGTAATCCTGAACGCGGGAAATGTAGAACACATCAATGTATCGGGTGATATGGAGATCGTCCTGTTGCAGGCACCAGCTCACGAACATTCGGTCATTATGGGTGACGACGCTGCCGACCGGATCAACCTTCAGCTGAACAACAAATCTCTTTTTATCACGGACAGGGGCCTGTTTTCCAAAGAGAAAACCGTGGTCTATCTCTACGTCAACAACCTTAGAACACTGACCGTTGAAGGAACTAGTAATGTGAAAACGGTCGGTTCGCTTACCACAGCCAAACTAGACGTGTATGTAGATGGCACTTCCAAAGTGCATATCCGTACCATGGGCACCGTGGAAGCACATGGACTCAACGATTCTGAAATCAAGGTAAAATACCTCAGTAACGGTGCAATAACCAAACGCGGTTATTGATTGGGGACATTCGGGTGATTTAAAAATATCCTTTCCATTCGTGAAAGGGTATTTTTATTTTTTATGACCTTTACACAGCTGATGAGAATACTCTTCGTATACATCATACTTCTTTCCGGCCTGGTTGTGCAGGCACAGCCGGTTTCACTTTATTTCCGTAACCTCAATACCAGCCATGGGCTTTCTCACAACAAGGTTAACTGCATAATCCAGGACCAGCGAGGCTTTGTATGGCTGGGTACTGACGATGGGCTGAATCGCTATGATGGTTACCGGTTTGAGATCTTCAGGCATTCGCCTTCCAATTCTGCCAGTATCTCCGGGAATATCATCACTGACCTGTTAGAGGACAAATCGGGTGTGATCTGGATCGCGACAGCCGATGGCGGTTTGACCAGATACGATTACCGAATGCCGCCTTCCTCGCAGTTCAGGCAGTTCAAGCATTCCACGTCCGATACTAATTCCATACCGGCCAATGTGATCAATGCAATGATTGAAGATCACCAGGGAAGTCTTTGGCTGGCGACCAGTGGGCAAGGTATCCTTCGGTTCGATCCGCGGGCCGGGATCTTTAGCGAGCCGGTCCAGCGCCGATCCCGGACTTACCTCGACCTGGCAATTGGCCCCGATGGTCAAATTTGGGCAGGCCGGCAGGGCGGGGGCCTATTAAAGATCAATCCTTCCACCCTGGCATTTGAAGAAGACCCAGGATATAACGATGTATATGCCAGGCTGCCGCACCAGACTGTTTCGGCGCTGTTCAAAGACAGTAAGAATAATATGTGGATCGGCTCATGGGATAAAGTGGTGTACCGGGTAGCGCCGAACAATGTGGAGGAAGTTTTTGGACCTGGCGCCGAACCACTTTCGTTCCCCGGCGATGATCCGCTTGCCTTCGCCGAAGACAGGCACGAACATATCTGGATCGGCGGTCAGTATGAAGGTTTGCACATGTTTCACCCCGCGACAAAGAAATTTTTCCAGTTTAAACATGACCCCGCCAGGGAAGGTTCATTGGCCGACAACAGAGTGAACTGTATCTATATTGACCCGTCGGGTATTGTCTGGATCGGAACCACCCGGGGGATCAGCGTTTATAATCCTTCGCTACAGAAATTCCAGCAGATATTTTTACCGGAGACCAGCGAGGCCAGGACACTATACGATTTCTTAATCGATGAAAACGGTGACCTGCTGATTGGAACAAGCCAGGGCATTTACCGAAAAAACAAAAAGGATGGTTCCTTTCAAAATTTACCCATCAAATACAAGGGTGAAGAACTAGCCGTCACTAAATTTTTCCGCGATGAACTTTCCAATCTTTACATCGGCACCAACCTGTCTTTATTCAGGATGGCCCAGCCCGGTTTTATACCACAAATACTCCCCAATACAGAAAAGGATATCGTGATGAGCAGGATCATCGAATCAAGAGTGGTGTCGATGGTAACAGATACCATTGAAGGCCATCCCGTATTGATGGTAGCGCCATACGGCCACTATTTTACTTATTACGATTTCACTACGGCACAATGGGTTTCCCGCCAGGATAGCGTCAGGCAGATCATCAAAAATTTCAACTTAAGAGATAACCTGGTCAGGAAATTTTATAAAACTCGTAAAGGGCAGATCTGGATTGCCACCACCAAAAATGGATTGGGCGAATGGATAAATCATTCCATGCCTACCATACAATATTACAATAATATCCCCCGCGATAACCGTAGCATTAGCAATAACAATATCTATGATATGGTGGAAGACGCGAAAGGTAACCTGTGGGTGAGCACCTATGGCGGCGGGCTGCATTATTTTAATACAAAAACCAAAACATTCGAACACATCTCAGCCTCACATAACCTCGCTGAAGGCATACAAATCGACGACAAAGGAAATGTATGGGTTATCGCCAACGGAAATTTACATAAATACGATCCCTATCATAAATCGTATACCACTTACCAGCTACCCGATCTTGAAAAATCAGGCGGGGTGAAAGGCTATATTTTTAAAGATGAAAAAGGAAAGTTTTATCTCGCGGGGCAGAATTACTATATCGCTTTCCAACCCGGCGCGGTGCGGGATACTCATGAACAACCAAAAGTTTTCCTGACTGATTTTAAAATTTTCAATACCTCACATAGCCAGCTGCTTTTTGAAAAGCAAATTGTTCTGAAATACGACCAAAATTTTTTCTCTATCGAATTTGCCGCGCCGGCTTTCCAGACGGGTTATCCCGTACAATACTCTCACAAACTGGAAGGTGTGGATGATAACTGGGTTTCTGATGGCACCGGTAACCAGGTCAATTATACCAATCTTGATGATGGTGAATATATATTTAAGGTAAGAGCGACCAATAAGCCCGGAGCCTGGGGCGCCGAGATTGCATCCATCCGGATCCGCATCAAACCACCGGTTTGGAAGACCTGGTGGTTCTATACCCTCGCAGCCGCCATCATTTCCATCGGTGTGTATGCGATCTACCGCTATCGCATTAACGAATTATTGAAACGGCAAAATATCCGCAACAAAATTGCGCAGGACCTGCACGACAATGTGGGATCAACCCTTAGCAGTATTTCAGTTTATAGCCAGGTGGCCAAGATCTATAAGGAACAAAACCGCATGGAGCCCTTACAAGACACCCTGGAAAAGATCAGTGCCACGTCCAGTGAAATGATCTCCGAAATGAATGATATCGTGTGGGCCATCAATCCCCGCAACGATAATATGGCCACCATCCTGCAAAGAATGGAATCCTTTGCCAGACCCCTGTTGGCTTCCCAGGAAATTAAGTTCCATTTCAGTTATGAATTGAGCGTGCAGCACCTGCACCTGGAAATGGACAAACGCAAGAACTTCTATCTCATTTTCAAGGAAGCGATCAACAACGCGCTGAAATATTCTGGTTGTAAAAATATCTGGGTTGAGATCAGTACCCTGCATCACGTGTTGAAGATAACCGTGAAAGATGATGGCAAAGGTTTTGACATCCACCAGGCAAAGTCTACAGCCAGCCTGGCCGGCAACGGGGTGCAAAATATGCAGATGCGTGCGAGGGAAATGAAGGGCAGTTGCCGGATTGAATCGGAACCCGGCAAGGGCACAACGGTGACTTTAAGTTTGCCTATCCCCTGATTTGGGGATTGCTAAGGGCGGTTTTTACCAGAACTTTATATAAACATTCCTACATGAGCCTGCGCATTGCCATATTCGACGACAACAAAAACATCCGGGAAAGCATCAGCCTTTTACTGGACACTGTTCCCCAGTTTGAAGTGGTGGGATCTTTCAGCCATGTACTGGATTGTATCGATGATATGCGGGAAGCCAAACCCGATATCGTGCTGATGGATATAGAAATGCCGGGCATGACGGGAATCGAAGCTGTTTCCCTGATCAAAAAAGAATTTCCGCACGTACAGGTATTGATGCAAACAGTGTTTGAGGATGATGACCGTGTATTCGATTCGATCTGCGCCGGGGCGTCGGGTTATATTTTGAAAAATTTCCTGAATACAAAACTCGTTGACGCGATCAATGAGTTGCAATACGGCGGTTCACCCATGAGTCCTTCTATTGCCAGGAAGGTGCTGAATAAAATGCAGTCCGTATCTTCTGTCATCAAACCCGAAGAAGCACCCGACTATCATCTTACTGCAAGAGAAAAGGAAGTGCTCTCCTGCCTGGTCAACGGGCTTAGTTATAAAATGATCGGCGCCGAACTCAATATCAGTTATGAAACCGTACGTTCGCATGTAAAAAAGATCTACGAAAAATTACATGTCGCGTCACTCACCGAAGTTGTAGCCAAAGCGATCAATCAAAGGATTGTTTAGGGCAACTGGTGTTAAGTCAACCATATTTTGACGGTTTCTCCTATTTTAGCTGTGAGCTGTGAGCCATCAGGCTCAAGGCCTCAAATTTAATGGTCAAACGATCGGCCTCGAAGCTCGTAGCTTTTTGAAGCAGCATTTTAATCCTGACACGACACTAACACGATTATTTAATTTCTTTAGTCAATAGCTATCCCCCACTTTCGGTTATTCATCCGGCATTTTCGGTGATTGATTTCCTGTCTGTAAGCGGCCAATTTTACGCCTCAAAAAATAAACAGACATGAACAAGATTTTCGTATTGATCACATCATTGTTGATCATCACTTCCTGCGACAGGAAAAACGAGTCGACAAATGACAAAGAAAAAATTCCAGGCACTGTAGTTTTGGAGTGGAATGAAATTGCATACCATGCATTCGGTGGGACCAGTTACCAGCACTCATTGATGGCTTCCCGTATCAATGCCATGACCCAAATCGCGATACATGACGCGATCAACGCCATACAACCCAGGTACCAGGTATATGCTTTCACCGGAACTGATGCCGGAGCTGACCCGGTAGCAGCAGCAGCCAGCGCGGCTCATACCGTATTAGTGCATGAGATCCCCGGCAAAAAGGACTATCTCGATTCAGCCTTACAGGCATCACTCCTGGCCATACCTGAAACTGATGCAAAAGCCCGTGGTGTGCAATTGGGTAAACAGTCGGGAGAGGCTATCCTCGCAGCAAGAGATAATGATGGATCTGCCGGCGAAGTGGTCGGAAATATCCCGCCTTCCAACACACCGGGTGTATACCAGGCTGTGCCACCTTTTGGTTTTGTATTTGCACCGCATTGGGAAAATATCAAGATGTTCTCCCTGCAAAACAAATCACAGTTTCGACCGCCAGCTCCCCCGGCGATCAACAGTGAAGCCTATACATCCAGTTTCAATGAAGTGAAAGAATCCGGCAAACTCAATGGTGCTTCCCGCACTGCTGACCAGACGGCGTATACACAATTCTGGTATGAATTTTCAGAGGCTGGCTGGAATCGTATTGCACGTGTTGTGTCGATCAGCAAGAACCTCGACCTGTTTGAAACAGCGCGACTGTTAGCCCTGGTCGATATTGCACTCGCTGATGCCTATACAGCCGGCTGGGATGCAAAGTTCCATTACAATTTCTGGCGCCCGTTCACAGCTATTCGAAACGCAGCGAACGACAACAATAACAACACCACGCCTGATGAGCAATGGGAACCCGCAGCGCCAACTCCGCCAGTACAGGACTACCCTTCGACGCATAGCGCGCTGGGAAATGCCGCGGCAACGGTGATGGCGCGGATACTGGGTGATAATACAAAATTCAGTTTTTCATCGCCTACTGCTGTACCTGCCGGTAACATCAGGACCTTTACCAGCTTTAGCCAGGCAGCGGATGAAAATGCCGACTCCAGGGTGAGAGGCGGTATACATTTCCGCTTCGCCTGTGAAGCAGGTCAGGAACTTGGGAATAAAATCGGCAATTGGGTGGTTGAAACCAAACTCAAACCTTTGCAATAAAAATGAAAAGCCAGGACTTCCTTGATGTCCTGGCTTCTTTTAGATTTGCTTTCCAGCAAATTATTTCTTTCCAATGCGATACAATCTACCCTCATCCGTAACAGCATAAAGCGCTCCATCCTTTCCCTGCGTTACGTCGCGGAAACGTTGTGACTGATCAGCGGCGATTCTCTCCTCTCCTACTACCTTATTATTCTCAATCACCAACCGGGCAATATGTTGACTGCTGAGACCAGAAATAAACAAATTGTTTTTCCATTCTGGTATAGCATCGCCTGTGTAAAAGGTCATACCACTTGGCGACAATACGGGATCCCAGTAATAAACCGGTTGCTCCAAACCATCTTTTTGCGTAATGGCGTCACCGATCTTATCACCGCTATACTCCAGGCCATAAGTGATCGTGGGCCAGCCATAATTTTTACCGGCTTCAATACGGTTAAGTTCGTCACCACCTCTTGGACCAAATTCATTTTCCCAAAGATCCCCTGTCTGCGGATGAAATGCGAGACCTTGTACATTACGATGCCCATATGTATAGATCTCAGGCCTTGCATTGGGATCATTTAAGAATGGGTTACCCGGCGCCGGTTTTCCATCCGTAGTGATATGCATCACCTTCCCGAGACCGGATTTCAAATCCTGCGACTGTGGCCTGGTCACTTTGTCGGATCGCTCACCTGTGCTCACAAACAAATTGCCGTCCTTATCAAAAAGGATCCTTCCGCCAAAATGAAGATTACCGTTATAAGCTGGGGTAGCACGATAAATAACGGTGCTGCCTTCTATTTTTTTCTCATCAGCCGACAACTTTCCTTTCGCAACAGCTGTGAGATTGCCACCCGATACATCTTCTGAAAATACCCAGTAGACCATCCTGTTTGTCGAGAATGCAGGGTCAAGAGTAACTCCCAGTAATCCGCCCTGACCTTTTGAGTTCACTGCTGGCAGACCCGTGATAGCTTCAGAAAGCTCACCGGTAGCGCTGGCTATCCGCATGGACCCACCCTTTTCCGTGATCAGGAACCGTCCATCGGGAAGACTGGTAATACCCCAGGGCTTGGTGAGCCCACTGTTCAGAACTTTTACATCGATCGGTGTTTGTGTTTTAACGCCGGCTATGCGTGTCTGACCTGCAAAAGCAGGTTTATAGTTCGTATTTGGCTGCTTTGTTTCTACCGGGGCCAGGGTGGTGGCATCGTCCGTCGAACGATTATCCGGAGGAGTCTGTTGACTGTTACAGGCTGTCAATAAAACGGTAAGGCCTATAATAGTACCGGGCAAAAATTTAATCACGATTATAGATTTAAGTGAAGAATACCACAAATTTAGTGATTATCGGTTTCTATCGCCGTCGGTTCCATAAGCGGTCCAAATAACCGTTCGTGCATCATAACCATTTTAGGGGATACAGCACCCCATAATGGTTATTGCCAATGCATTTCCACGACCGCAAATTTGATGCTTAATCATTAAACCTTTTACTATGCAAAAGAGACATATCGTACTCCCGTTTTTCTTCAATTTACTTCATCTGATGAGTTTCTCCCAGATGCAGTTTACCTCCCCGGAACTCCGGGCCGGTCACAATTTCCTTGTAAAAAAAATCAGGCTTGCATCAGGAGTTCAACTCAACTATGTGGAGCAGGGGCGTGAAAGAAGTCAGCCGGTTATTTTCCTACATGGCATAACGGATTCATGGTATTCTTATGAAAGCCTGCTGCCATTTTTACCGCCATCCATTCATGCCTATGCCATCACGCAAAGAGGTCATGGGGATGCTGATAAACCTTTGGGTTCTTATGACCCTTCAGTCTTTGCAGCAGACCTGGCAGCGTTTATTAAAGAACTCAATCTAGGCCCTGCCATCATCGTCGGGCATTCGATGGGCGCAACAATCGCACAACGATTTGGACTGGATTATCCCCAGCTCACGAAAGGCCTGGTGCTGATCGGCTCATTTGCCTCATTTGGCGATAAACCTGATATGAAAGAATTCACGGATTTTGTAAATCAACTTACCGACCCTGTTGATTCTACATTTATTTATGAGTTCCAAAAAAGCACTTTGGCTAAAGCGATACCTGCATCACAGCTACAAATGTTTGTCTCGGAAAGCCGGAAGGTGCCAGCCCATGTATGGCAGTCAGTCATGAAAAGTCTGATGGAAATAAACTACAATGACGAACTCAAAAAAATGAACATCCCCACTTTATTAGTCTGGGGTGATAAAGATGCATTCGTAACCGGGCAGGACCAGGAGATACTACTGAACCATATCAAAGGCTCCAGGTTAATCATCTATAAAAACACAGGTCATGCTGTCCATTGGGAAGAGCCCCTGCGCTTTGCCACCGATCTTTTGGTATTTATCAACAAACTTCTATAACTATTAATCACATATATCACTATGCTTTTAAGATTTGTTTTACCAATTATATCATTGATATTGGCCGCCTGCGATAAGGACAATGATGAATCCAAATCTCCAACCATTCTTCTAACGCAAAAAAACTGGATACTAAAAAGCGTGGGTATCGATGACAACAAAAACGGGATCATCGAAGCGGAGGAAGAAATGATCCGCGAGTGCGACGTCGATAACAGCTATAGCTTTTTTATCAACGGTACCGGACTCTTTGAGGAAGGTGAACTGGATTGCGGTACTGGTATAAATGAACTACCCTTCACCTGGAAATTCAAAGAAGGTACCAGCCAGATTGAATTTAACGTCAATACATTTAAGATCCTTCGGCTCACCGAAAATGAGCTGGTGCTAAACCACTTCCTGGATATAGGGAATGGAAATAAACTATCATTCATCACAAGTTTCCGTCACTGATCATAACCTTGAAAAATGAAAAAACTACACAGGCATCCCAGGCTTATCTTATATATCAGCTATTTCGCTATAAAACTTTACAATAAGATCTTAATGCCTTTTCAAAACATGCCCACACCTGATTTTAATGATGACCAGGATTCTCTTCGGCGATAAAGCCGAAGAGAATCACGACATTACTCAACAATGATCTTCCCTGTCATAACAGGGTGAATTGAGCAATAGTAGTCAGAACTTGTCATGGCCACCATCGACCAGGTATTGCCTGCCGCCAGGGTCGAAGATCTCCAGGCCTTCTCTTTCTGCTCCGTTACATCATGCGTTACCATGTCATTGTTTACAAAAATGATCGTATCGCCTTTATGAACGCTTAGCGTGGACGGCGTAAATTTCATCATCGCAATTTCCACTGTATAACTCTTCGGTTGAATTGCCGGGTTACCAGCTGATGGATCATCTTTGGTATCGCCGGTTGATGTACAACCTGTTGTAAGGAACAATGCAAGAACAACCATCAGTCCGCCGGAAAACATCTTACTGTCCATCATTTCTTACGGTTTTTCTGAAGCATTTCGGCATGACCCAGGTGTGCCTTCAATGCAGGCAATACTTTTTGAAGCAGGGATTTCAACTCCGCATTCTCCGTTTCTGGTATCAGCAATCCTTCAACGGCTCCAATTACAGCCTTATGATAAGCAACCTCATTGTCTACATAAGCCGTATTGAATGCTTCGCCGCTTTTAGATTGCAACTCTTTCTTTGTCTTTTCCGCATCCGCTAAAAGTTGCCTGCTAACATCATTGTCCTTCGGAACCACGCCGAGTTTTTTAGCCAAAGAGGCAGCCTGTGAGATTACTGCGGTATGGTCATCGATCATGGTTTGAGCAAACTTCAACACATCAGCATCCTGTGATCTTTTTTTGGCGATCTCGGCATAAGAGATATCGATTTGGTTTGCTACTACTGCAACAGACGCCACTTCAGCATCTGATAATTTGGGATTGCCTTGCGCATTCCCGCTGTACCAGCCACCAGGCTTACAACAGCAAAAGCGAGCAAGGGCATCATGCACTGACTCCTTTTCATACATTTTTAATTTAAGATTAAATGCTACAATTATTAACTATTGGAGTCGCACGATCAGAAAAGGTTACAAAAGGAGGATGATAATTTATAATGATTGAAGTTTGAAATTAATTTCCTGGCGTCTTATATCTATGCTGGACTTGTCTCAAGCGAAATCATGAGATTAGAAACCACGGCGCACATAGCGGACACGGCGAATTGTTATTAAGTTTCAAATCCTGCTTCCGTTACCGCTATTTTTGAACACATAGTGGCATTTCGTTGTGCTCTCCGTGTCCGCCGTGGTTTAATTGTATTTATGAGTTAAAGTACGCATTGCGACACGCAAGCTCGGACTACTTGTGCGACCGTTGAGCAAAAAAACAGGTATCAAAGTTCAACAACAATGGCTTCTTCGCCAACACCCATTTCGGTAAGGATCTTTTGCGTTGCCTCCATCATTGGCGGCGGGCCACATACATAAAATTTTCCACGGGTCTCAGCCATATTTAATTCCAGGAATGGGCGTGTGATATACCCATGTGCATAGCCGTCAGCTTTTTCCTCAGAAAGTATATTTATAAAATTATCACCCAGGTAGGACTGCAATTCATCTTTTCGGATAATATCTTCTTTTGTCTTATTGGCAAAGATCAGTTTATTACCAGCCAGTTGACCGGTGTCATGCAGGTATCGAAAAATTGATAGAAAAGGCGTGATGCCGGCGCCACCAGCTATAAAAATACCTTCTCCTTTATAGGAGATTGCTCCCCAAACATCATGCAGGATCAGTTCATCTCCCGGCTTTAGATGCAACAACTCATTGGTGACTCCGCCATGACCGGGATATGTTTTAATCGTGAATTCCAGGAATTCGTCTTTCGGAAGCGAAGTAAATGTGAAGGGTCGCCGCTCTTCGGTCCATCCAGGTTTATTGATCGCCACTTCTGTTGCCTGGCCAGGTATAAAATCATAGCTACCGGGCTTTTCAAGCCTGATGCACAATACATCGTGTGTAACTTTGTCTATCGACTTTATTTTCAGAACATGAGTTTCCATCTTAAAAAGCTTTAAACATCTCTTAAAGGTACACCAGCCTGTTGCAACTTTATCGTCCTCGTTTTACCTGATCATGGCCATGAACTCATTCTTAGTTTCCTCCCGGTTAAATTTCCCCGAAAAATAGCTGGTAACGGTACTGCTGGTCTGATCCTCTACACCTCTGGCGGAAACGCATGAATGAACCGCATCGATCACAACCGCAATATCTTCAGTACCGAGAGTCTGTTTCAATTCATTCGCCAACTGGTTGGTAAGTCGTTCCTGTACCTGCGGTCTTCCCGCATAATACCTGACCAGCCGGTTTATTTTTGACAACCCGATAACCTTTGCTGAGGGGATATATGCGATGTGTGCTTTGCCTGTTACGGGCAAAAAATGATGCTCACAGGTTGTTTGCAGTTGAATATTCTTTGCCACAAGCATCTGGTGATAACCATATTTATTCTCAAATAGTGTAACCGATGGTTTATTAGCCGGGTTGAGGCCACCGAAAATTTCCTTTACATACATTTTCGCGACCCGGCCCGCGGTGTCTTTTAAGCTATCATCTTGAAGATCCAGTCCCAGTGTGCGCATGATCTCGCTGAAATGCCCCGCGATGATCCTGATCTTTTCTTCATCACTGATACTAAAGGCGTCTGGTCGTAAGGGTGTATCAAAGCTGCTGGTTTCATGATGGTCCAGTTCCTGTAGATCATTTTCAAACTTTGACATCGTCAGGATCGTTCCGTTTGTTTTCATACTTGTTTATATCTGTTTTATTTGTTGAAGCTGTATGGTACTATTACCTGTTGCTTTAATTATTAGAGAAAAGCGATTTGAAAACGTTACAAAAAAAACAGGCTTAATTTTGTAACCTGTAGTTGGAATTATACTCTAATCAATATTATTGATCAATAAGACAATCATGCGGGAAATCCTGTCGACCGACAACATAACAGACAAGGAGATCATCACCCGGGTACTGGCGGGTGAAAAGGAGTTGTATGCCATAATCGTCAGGCGGTACAACCAGCGTCTTTACCGGATCGCCATGTCGATCGTAAATGACGACCAGGAAGCTGAGGACATTATGCAGGTAGCCTATATCAATGCCTGGGAAAACCTTCAAAGCTTTGCTTTTAAATCCGGTTTTTCAACCTGGCTCACACGGATACTGATCAACGAAAGCCTGCTGCGGCTCAAAAAAAGAGGAAAGTCAATCAATATGAATGATGACACCATGGACAATGCGGTAAACCAGCATAAAGTGTTGAACTCACCAACTCCGCTTTCCAGGCTTTTGAATGCGGAGTTGAAAACAGTGATTGAGGACGCTATTGGGCAACTACCCGAAAAATACCGTATGGTCTTTATTATGCGGGAGATCGAAGGCATGAACCTGGCAGAAACACAAGAATGTCTCGACATTTCTGAAGCCAATGTAAAGGTCAGGCTCAACCGTGCAAAAAGTCTTTTGAAAGAATCGCTGTCATCATATTACAAAAATGAAGACATTTATCATTTCCATCTTTCACGATGCGACAGGATCGTGGATCATGTAATGAGCAGGATCAATAGCTAATCACTTATTCACCCTGAAAAAATGGACGCTGCTGCCTGCCAGCCCATCTGTTGTCATACCCTGTACAACGATTGCATACGTTCCGGGCCGGTCAGAAGAATAAAAATCCATTTTTGCCAAACCTTTTGAATCGGTAATAATCCCAGGTGCCCAGAATAAAACGTTTCGAAAATCGGGCAGAGGGCTTTCCAATTTCTCGTTGGATTCGTAGGACGGCGAATAAAATTCTCGGTTTAGCTGGAGGCCTTCATATTCAAGAACAATGGCTCCTGCATCCAAATTAAATCCACCCAGGTTTCCATCGTAGGTTGAATAGCTTATAATGCCTTCAATACCATCATTGCCCGTAAAAAATCTCTTCGTTACCACATCAAGTTTTTTTATTTTCAACGGATCGAATTCCATCAACTTTTTGATATCAAATACCGGTACCCCATCCAGCAGGGTCAGGGGCTCTTTCTCAAAAAAGATATTAAATGCACCATTCCTGACCCGGTAATAAAAACTATCCCTCTCCTTTCGCACCCTTACTTCCGCTACATACTCCCTCATTACCTCTTCCAAAGAAATAAACCGCGTATAGTCGTCCAGCCAATATGTCTTATCGGGCCTTCCGTAAAACCGGGTAGTGTCTTTTGTTAAAAATGCTGAAAACCTCTGCTTTTCTCCCTCCGTGTATAAATTCTCTACCTGTGAACTCACGCTATAAGACAGCAGATCCTCCTTCCATTTTTCAGATATACTGAACGCAGGACTGTTACTGCTCTCCTTATTATCGGAAAAAGGTGTCTTAATATCAACCAGGTAAACCCCCGGATCTTTTTGTGCCTGGACCACGATATCGCTTCTGCCATAAAACTTACCGACATTAAACAGGAAGTTTCCCGAAGCGTCACTCGTTGTTGTTCTAAACACGAACTTCTCACCCGGTATACTAAGGAAGACTTTAACATTCGCCGCTGGTACCCCGGTGTATTTATCGCTGATTTTTCCGGTCACCAGCATTCCCTCATATTCCGGCAAAAACCGAAAGCCCGGTCTATTATCAGCTATCACATTTTCCCATTTAAACCGGCTCCATCCATGCGTAAGCATAAGATTGTCCGCATTCAACTGTGCATCGTCGTCGTTGGAATTAAAATAGTAAGAGGGGGATTCAACTTTTCCATGCAGATCTGAACTTAACCAAAAAAAGGACTGAATATCGGCGTCATCAGGCACCTGGAGTGAGTCGGTACGAAACACAGATACAGAAAGATCACCAGTAATTGGCCGGCCACCACTGTCCAACGTAGTGATGCTCATTCCTATCTTTTTGCGTGTAGTATATTCCAGCTGGTCCAGCCTGACATCAATATTCATTCTGGTTTTGGGCCTCTTAAAATACAAACGTTCACACAATGGCCGATGATTCTCGTCAAACAAAGTAAAATGCGTGACGCCTTCACGGAGGTCTTTCACGGGCAGGGTTATTTCTGCCTTTCCATTAACCAGTTTCTTCGATTGCGCCACCTGGATCGATTGTCGGCCATGGCCCAGAAGAAAAATAGTATTGTCTTTTTGACCCGCCGATGCAATATTGATCGTTATATACTGACTATCCGCTTGCACCAATTGCATCGTATAGCCCGTTTCATACACCGCAGGAAGTTCGCTGGTGATCTCGCTTCCATTTGCGTCCTTTACTACAGTGTTGTAAGAGTGACCTTTTACAGGTTTAAAACGAAAGCTGCCCATTCCAAACCGGCCAGACGTAAAAGAGGTTATAGAATCATGGTCCTGGTTATAAACTATCCCCTGGCACCAGGCAGCTTTTCCATATTGATCCACAGCATGAAATGCCACTCTTGTTTCCAACCCCGCAACGAGGTTCCCCCCTTCCGGGAAAAACCGGATATTGTATTCGCTTGTTTTGGATCCCGCAGCCGGCAAACGTTTTAGCGTATTCACAATTGTGAGCTGCTTCTCAAAGAAAAACTGGGTGTCAAAATTTTTCATCCAGTTGGTATACACGCGTAGTGTATAATTACCTGAAGAAAGTGAAAAGGGAAGGAAAAACGATCCATTACCAAAGCCGTCCTGCAACTCAATTTTTGCCTGCAATACAGGTTGCCCGTTCCCGTCTAACAGTTCCACATATGCCAGTTTACTAATATTTGCGGGCCTGTTCGTAGCGGCATCGACGTTATACAATTTGTACCAGATTATTTCCCCGCACACATAAAATGACTTATCCGTGTGGGTATAAATTTTTTCCTGTACGTTCTCCCGGATATAGTTACTCAATGCTGCTGCTACCGGATTACTATAGGCATCCTGCGCTGCGCAACTGATAACAGATCCATTCAACAAAGCCAGAAAAAAAACTACCTGAGCAAGTCCTCGCATTTTAACTCCTGTTTACAATTTTATTCAGTGTTTTTGGTTACCAAAATGCCGGCTTCTCATTTGTTCCTCCCAGGGCACGGCAATCAAGGCATACTTTTTTTGCCAGTCTCATTGTTCCACCGGTAATGTAATAATAGATGGTATACTCCGGATCGGGGTAATCATAAATTTTGAAGTTGTCGGGATGCTGAGGAATAACAATCGTTGGACTACAATCGGGCCCGGGCTGTATAAAATTCCAATCGACCTCTTTATTCCGGATCACAGTTCTTTTTTCAGAAACAGTCGATGCTGTTACAAACCCAATAACAGGTTCCCCGGGATCCTGTGTACAATGAATATTTCCTTTTAACTGAGAGGGCTGACCGTCAAATAAGGTTCCTAATTGCTCCGTGTTTTTCTGAATCAAAGAAAAATACCGGTAGGCCTCATCTGTAATGGCATATTGCCGTACAAGGATATTGTATCCCATGCCAATTTTCTCACTATGTTGCTGTACCCGTGCAAGCTGAAAATTGCTGACAACATCCTGGCTTAATGCCGCCGTAGATGCCACCAATATTTGAGAGGACGCCGAACTTCGCCAGCATGAATCTGTTTGGGTGAGAGAGTCCTTCACAAAAATTAACCCGTCGCTGACTGCCCAGGGTGAGACCAAAAAAGATGCATAGTTCCAGGTTTCGACATATTCCCACCTGTAGTACCTTGTTTGGTTGGAAGGATCGTGTGTATTTACATAAATAAATACGTCATTGTCCTGCCACCACGTAACACTATCAATAGGCGGGGAAACCCGTGCGCTAACAAATTCAGAAAAATATTCTTTGTTGGCAGTTAAAACTCGCAACCTGTAATTGGAGCCTGGTTGTAATGACAACACCGGGCTCTCATAAAGCCCGTTGTTACGGTTGAACAACTGGATCATCCCACCCTGCTCCTGCTCAATGAAAACAGTAGCGTTATTTTCAGGGTCAAACGTGACTGAATCACTGAGTCTTGTTGTACGGCTCAGGACGATCCTTGTCACCTGGTCATTTCCCACAGCGATATTCCCATCCACCACCAGGAAGTTTGTGATCGTTGACAGCACCCGGGGTTCGTAAGGCTTTTTGCATCCAGACCCAATAAAGACAGCCAATGCAAACAATATTATCGTAACCAGGGTCTTCATAAATTAGAATCTGAAATTATAAGTGATAAATGGAACTGCCGTACCTATAACAGAAAGCTGGTAGCCCTTTATGGCTCCCGCTTCCTGGGTGAAATAAATAGAATAAGGATTTTGACGTGCCAGTAAATTGTAAACACCGAATGACCATGAATTATGTGTCAACTTCTTCAATTTATGATTGCCCTCGATATTAAATGACAGGTCAATGCGGAAATAGTCGGGAACACGATACTGGTTGCGATCCGAATAATATACACGCTGTCCGCCACCCAGATGAAAAATGGCAATAGGCAGGGTAATAGGCCGCCCTGTACTATACACGATATTCAATGAGGTGGTAAAACGATGCGAGAACTGGTAATTCCCAACCAGGTTGGCGCTATGTGGCTTGTCGAAGTTGGCCGGATAATAATTACCATCGTTAATATTTTGTCCTGCCAGCGGATCATCCAATTGGAGCATGGTGCGGGCATAGGTATAACTGATCCAACCAGTCATTTTACCCGATTTTTTCTTAAAAGACAGTTCCGCACCATAAGCCTTGCCCCTTGTATTAAGAACATCGGCTTCTATATGATGGTTCATCAGCAGAACGGCGCCACTTTTGTAATCGAGATAATTCTTCATCCTTTTGAAATAGATCTCGATCGAGGTCTCAATGGTATTCGCCCTAAAGTTTTTATAGTACCCGAGAGAAACCTGGTAACCACGTTGCGGCTTTATCACAGGGTCACTCAGTTTCCAGATATCACTAGGCGAAATTGCGATGGTATTTGACAACATATGAATATACTGCCTGAGACTGTTCACACTCAACTTAAAAGACGCGTCATTTGATAAGAGGTAACGCGCCACCAGCCTGTATTCGGGACCATGATAGGTCTTAATGGATTGACCGCGGGAATAGGAAATAGTATCCGTTATTGTAGACTCATCTCTTGGAACACCTCCTGCGTATGTATAAACCTGTCCTGGTCCAAGATACTGGTACAGCGAATATCGAATTCCTGCATTGATGGAGAAATTGGGTGAAATTGTGTACTGATCGCCCAGGTATAAGGCCGATTCAAGTGCCTGTTCATTCTGCAATATATCAGGTTGTACCAGGGATTCGCTTTTTATTGGCAGAAAAGAACCGGGCTTTAGATCATAATAAATAGAATTCAAACCGAAGTTGAAAGCATGTTTACCGCCGGTTGAATAATTAAAATCTGCACGCACGTTACCCTGGCTGATGGAAGAACGAAGGCGGTATGCGTTGACCGGATTGCCATCACTTGAAATAGCATAACGATAGTTGTCGAATCCAGCCAGGAATACGCCGTTCAGCCTGGTATTAAAAATATGCTTCCATTTAATATTTACATTCCTGTTGCCATACTTATATAAGGTGTCAGTATTCAACTTAAAATTGTCATCACTAAAATATCCCGTCAGGTAAAAGCTATTTCTCTGATCTGCATTGTGGCTGATCCGGAGGTTCAGGTCACTAAACCCGGCTTTACTCCGGCTATAATCTGATTTGGGTATTTGTTTCAACAACCAATTGGAATAAACAGTTCGTCCGCTAACGATGAACGTGGTCTTATCCTTCTTTATAGGTCCTTCAATTGTCAGTTTGCTGGTCAACAGTCCGATTCCTCCTGTGCCCGACACTTTTTTAGAATTTCCGTCCTTCATCGTAACATCCAATACTGATGAAAGCCGGCCTCCATATTTTTCCGGAATAGCGCTTTTATATAATTCGAATTCTTTTACTACATCGGGGTTAAATGCGGAGAAAAAACCGAAAAGGTGAGACGGATTATATATCGTTGCGTCGCTGAAAAGCACTAGGTTCTGATCAGTGGACCCACCCCTGACATTAAACCCGTTGCTGGCTTCGCCAACAGAAGTTACGCCGGGTAGTGTCAGCAATACCCTCAACACATCGGCCTCGCCTAATAATACCGGAACTTTCCTGATGGCTTTGATGTTCAGCCTTTCCACTCCCATCTGCATGCCCCTGATACTCGAGTTGTGCTGGGCATAGACAGTTATATTCTTTAGACTCGGAACAGAATCTTCCAGATCAATATTAAGAGTTCCATCACCGTGCAGCAAAATCTGACGGCGGGCAAGTTTCATCCCAAGGCTGCTGACATTCATAAGATGCCTGCCTTTTTTTAAACCAATGCTATAATACCCAAATTGGTCCGTCACAACCGCCACGTATGGCGTATCCGTGTATACAATGGCGCCGGTAAATGACTCGCCTGTTTTACTATTTCTAACAAAGCCTGATACTATTGCTTTATCCGTCCTTTCGTCATTTCCCTTTATACCTATTTCAAAAAGCATATTCTCTACTATCGTTCCCTTTCGTTCCTGGATGCCAGTATTCATAAAATCAATTCTGGCCGTATCGGGCGCCAACTTTGCAACATTAAAAAAATCATCTGGCAGGCTGGTCTGGATTCCAACCCCGGAATATAAAAACACGTTATCGTGGTTATCTATTGAAAAACGGATGGCCTTACCATCGAATACTTTTCTTAATAATTCCGGCAATGAGATATCCCGTGCACCGATATTAACCCTAATCGTATCCAGTTCGTAAGGTTTATAATAAATCTGGCAACCGGTAATGCTTTTGATTATTTTTGAAAATTCGGCGAATGGAATATCCTTAAACTCACGGTTAATAAGTCTCGAGTCCTGTGCACCTGCATTGGCAGTGAGAATCAAGGATAGAAAAGTCAACAACCGATATATCCAACGAGCCGGCATCTATTTATTTAAAAGGTTGTAGAATTCCATGACCCTGATAATTGTTTGTTCGGCATCTTTTTTAAAATCCAGCTTTTCTTTTTGCATAAATTTTGCTGCTTCCTCTTTGTTGTCGTCAAATAACCGCAGAAGTGATCGTTTGTTGCTGATCTCATGAAAAGCGTTATCTTTTTTTATAAAATAAGTAGCGGACTGTAAAAACCTGGATGATTCCTCAGCCCTGGCTGATTCCCGCAGCCATTTTTTCCTTTTTGCCAAAACACTAACATCATTGTCATATATCAACTCATAAAATCCTTCCCCGGGAAATCCTGGTAGTCCGCTTAGATCACCGACAGATATAAAGGAGTGATCCCCTATTTGAAATCTCCTGATCTTCGACGTGATGAGTTTTATGTTTTGATTGGAAACGGGATTTACTGTGATCACTTCATCCCTTGTAAGGTCGTAGGCCAAAAGTACATTGAAGTATTCTGTTCCTTCATATAGTATCGTACCCCGTTGCGGCTGATCAAATTTAAAAAAAGGATGTCCTGCACTACGCCGGTATCCCCCGGTGAATTCATATCCGTCATATATCCTGAGGTTTTGCTTTAAACTATCCTTGTATAATGCAATAATCCTGCTTGCAGAATTGAGAAGAGAAGCAGTATCAGCATAAGCTGACTGCGAAGTCGCCACCATGGAAGACCCTATTAAATATACACCAATGAGGAGCAAATATCGCTTCTTTACTATCGGCATAATTACCAGGTTGAATATGAAAATCAGAGATGCTGCCGTATTGGCCGATGGTGTGCCCTGGCAGAAAAATAATCATGGAATTTACTGAAATAAATTTGAATGAATATAAAAATCGGCTTTAATATTCCGCAATAGCCGCTATCGGATCACTGCTGGCTTCAATTCCGAATATACCAGTTCCCTGATCCGGATACCATTTACCGAAGAAATGCTATAATTCGTCATGGGTGTACTGGGAAAAAATATACTCGTCATCACCGTTAATCCATTGTCGGCAAACATTTCAATGGATGAATGATCACAAACCAGGGTCAGGTTGGCTGCCTTTGAAGGATAAAGCCTGGTCGCAAAATGCCGGCCGGCAAATCCTTTTTCAAAACCCGTGTCTCCCGACTTACGGCGATCAATATAATAACGATTGGCGGCTTTTTCATAACCGAGTTCGACCTGATCTCCTTTCGCGTTTGACAACTTTATTGAAAAATCATTCAGATCATCAATCTTCAAATCTAACCTTGCCACCGATGAGGATGTTTTAATCTTAGATGACAGATCGTAATCCCCTTTAAAGTTGATGTTTTCAAGACTGGCTGTATTGACTGTTAACGCGTCAAATTCCGATACGGGTTTCGACACGAGTGCATACCGGCCACCAGCGTCCACCAGCAAAAGCTCACGGGGGATGGTCATGGCGCTACGCCAGCTTTTTGTCGGCACCTGGTTGGCATACTGCCAGTTGCTCATCCAGCCCATAAAAATTTTTCGCGCACCTGTATTCGACCAGGTTACGCCAGCATAATTATCAGGACCATAATCCACCCAGCGGGTGCTGGTATCATTGGGGATAAACTTCGATCCATCAAATTGCCCGGTGAAGTATTGCGTTGCCGAGCCGCCATTGGGACCACCTGGGTTGATGCTCACCAGCAAAACCCAGATACTATCACCGCGATAGGTCAGTGGAAAAAGATCAGGACATTCCCATACCCCTCCATGTGCGCCGATACCCTCGCCAAAATCCGATTCCTTTGTCCAGGTTTTCAGATCGGGTGAAGAATAAAAACTGATCCGGTCCTGCACCGCCAGTGTCATGATCCATTTTTGTGTAGTCTCGTGCCAACTGACTTTCGGGTCCCGGAAATCCCTGACACCAGGATTCTTCAGTACCGGGTTGCCCGCGTACTTTGTCCAGGTCTTTCCATCGTCAACACTATAAGCAATACTTTGGTTTTGATAATCTGTTTTTCCGTCACGTTCTCCCTTTGGATCATGATGGGTAAATATGGCGACAAGCGGTGGCTTGCCATCCTGGCCAAAACCGGAACTATTGCTCACGTCAACGACGGCGCTACCTGAAAAAATATAACCCAGGCTGTCGGGATAAAGCGCAATGGGATGATGTTCCCAGTTTACGAGATCTGTAGAACTGGCATGTCCCCAGTGCATCGGTCCCCAAACTGTGCTGTCCGGATAATGCTGGTAGAATAAATGATAGCGTTCATTGAAATATACCATCCCATTTGGATCATTCATCCATTTTTCTTTTGGTGTGAAATGAACCTGTGGGCGATATTGTTCGGTGACGGTTTCCGGTTCAGGTCTTTTGCTGGTAGAACTTTTACAGGATGAAAAGATCAGGCAAATAATAAAGATGTATAGTAGGGAGTATCTCATGTTGTTTTTTTTTTCACTCGTAACCTTCATGCCCTTCGTGACCAAAATTAGGACACGGAGAATATTATTCGTGTAATTCGTGCAATTCGTGGCCACCACCCCTGCCGCAGGCAGATTTAATCAGTGTAATCCGTGCAATTCGTGGCCACCCCCCTGCCGCAGGCAGATTTAATCAGTGTAATCCGTGCAATCCGTGGCTATTCTTTTGATCACGGAATCAGGTCATGAAAATAACTTTCGTTGTAAGGGTAGTTGTTCCTCACAGCAGCGCCGATATCGCTTTCAAACCCATGTATCCCATCGCTGCAACAACGATCCAGCCGGCCACCGCCATCCATCGCGGGTGCCGGTAATCATTTACAATGTTCTTTTTATATGCTGCCAGTAAAATAATGCCCAGTGCAAACGGCAGTATCAGGCCATTGATAGCACCAGCCGCGATCAGCAACCTCACAGGCTGACCCAGGATCAAAAACACAGCAGTGGAAAAGACAATAAAACCGATAATGAACGGTCGGAAATTCCTCTCCACTGCTACATGAAGCAGTTTCCCAAAAGTGACCGAGGTAAATGCCGAACCTACCACGGAAGTGATCGCCGCACTCCACAAAACCAGTCCAAAAATCTTATACCCCCATTGTCCCGCCGCGCTTTCAAACACCGTAGCTGCGGGATTGCCGGCACTTAAACTAATTCCCTGCCATACTATACCCAGTGCCGCGATAAATAAGATGATTCGCATGATAGTGGCGATCAGGATCGCTGACACCGCGCTGGTTGAAACCTTCCGAATATTTTCTTTACCGCTGATACCGGCCTGCAGCAAACGGTGAGCACCCGCAAAACTGATATAACCACCTACCGTACCACCCACGATGGTGAGGATGATCATTTCATTGATCGTATCAGGCAAAAACGTTTTGACAACGGCCTCGCCTATCGGCGGCTTTGATTCAAATGCCACGTACAGTGTCAGCCCGATCATGACAAAGCCGAGCAATTTTGCAAACAGGTCGAGAGATTTGCCGGCCTCCTTATACACAAAAACCAGAACAGCGATCACACAGCTTATCAAAGCACCTGTTTGTACGCTGCAACCGGTCAGCACCTGCAAACCCAGTCCCGCGCCGGCGATATTGCCGATATTAAACGCTAGTCCGCCCAGGACGATCAATATAGACAAAGCATAACCCGATCCGGGCAAAACTTTATTGGCGACATCCTGTGCATATAATTTGCTGATGCTGACAATACGCCAAATATTCAGCTGGACGCCGATATCCATCAACACGGAAATAAAAATGACAAAGCCAAAACTCGCACGCAGCTCCTCAGTAAACTTTGTAGTTTGTGTGATAAACCCGGGTCCGATAGCGGAGGTAGCCATCAAAAACGCGGCACCCAGCAGGGGTCCTCTTAGAAATGATTTATACTGCATGCAATAGTTTGTGAATGGCCTCTGCAAATTCCACGGCATGCGCCCCATCACCATGAATGCAAATGGTATCTGCCTGAATAAAGACCTCCTCACCATTTACCGTTTGCACTTTATTTTCATTTACCATCATCAATACCTGCCTTATCACTGTTTCTATATCATTTAACAAGGCTTGCGGATGCGAACGGGGTGTGAGAGAACCATCCGCCTGGTAGGTTCTGTCGGCAAAGACTTCATGCGCTGCCTGCAGGCCAAGGCTTTTAGCAACATCTATCATCACAGAACCGGAAAGCCCAACAAAAACCAGCGACGGATCAAAATCTTTTACCGCATCGGCAATTGTTTTTGCCAGCTTAGGGTCGGCAGCCGCCATATTGTATAATGCGCCATGCGGTTTTACATGATGCATCCTGGCGCCAAACTCCAATGCGATCTTATGAATAATATTCAATTGCTCGCTAACGAGATCATACAGTTCCGCTTCGCTTAACCTCATAGGTGTTCTCCCAAAATTCTCCCTGTCGGCAAACGAGGGATGGGCGCCAATATGCACCTGGTGCTGCAGGCAGAGGCCTATCACTTCACGAATGGTATCATCATCGCCCGCGTGATAGCCGCATGCAATATTCGCAGCGTCGATAAAGGTCATCAGCCGGGCTTCGTTGCCCATACCTTCGCCCATATCGCAATTAATATCTACCGCGCGGTTGTCCACTTTTTTAAATGAAGATAACAAGCCGTTTTTATTTCATCCATTCTTCGCTTCATATTTATATAATGATCTTCCGCCTCTTTCAGTCCGATCATCTTAAACCTAATCTTCTGACCCGGGCCAGCCTGCGCCAGTGAGGGCAGATCGGATTTGATAACGGATGCGATACGCGGATAACCACCCGTGGTCTGGTGGTCGGCCATCAATATGATACAGCGGCCGCCAGGTAAGATCTGGATCGTTCCGGCATCTGTTGCCGAAGAGATCATTTCCGCAGGTGGCGTCTCCATAACCGGCGGGCTATCCAGTCGATATCCCATCCTGTCGCTTTGCTGGCTGATGATAAATACCTGCTTTTCGAAATTGTATTTTGCGGTGTCATCCAGCAGCTCATATTCCGGACCCTGTACACATCGGATCTGATCCAGGGGCTGGTAAAAACTATCCAGCTCGGCTTGTGAAATATGCCAGGGCAGTATTTTGCTTTCAGTAAAAGAATCTGCATTTGATAAAAATGAAATGCGGTCATCTTTTTGCAAAGCCCTGCCTGCATGTCCTCCTGCTCCCAGCCTGAGCTGTGTGCTGTAACTACCCAGCCATTTTTGTGCCTGCCAGCCACCGCTCACCGCCAGGTAGGCTCGGGCACCAAGGATGGGTTTGACAAATTTTAATACCGCATCTTTTTTCACCGTGAATGCCCGCCAGGGAGGCAGCGGCATTCCATCAAGGGTAGCGGAAAAATCAGCGCCGGTTAATGCCATCATCGTATCCAGTTCGACGATAATCTCCGGTGCAGGAAAATGCATTTCGATCACCGCAGCTTTATCGTCATTGCCCACTAAGTAATTGGCAAGCTCCAGGGCAAACCTGTCCATAGCCCCGCCGCTACCGATACCGATATGGCGGTAGCCCGTCCTGCCTGCATCCTGCAGTGTCGACATGATACCCGGCCTGGTGATCTTAATACTCATTTAGCTTTTCAAATTCCTGTTTGCTGATGGATACAAATTGCACCAAATCCCCTGCCTGCAAAAGACAGGGCTGTTCCCTGGCAACATCAAAAACTTTGACCGGCGTTTGACCGATCAGTTGCCAGCCACCTGGTGATACAATGGGATAAATACCCGTTTGCGCCCCTGCAATACCCACGCTGCCTGGTTTGACAGCAAGTCTTGGGTTGGCATGGCGTGGGGTAGCGATCCGTTCATCCACCGGGCCCATATAGGCAAAGCCCGGCAGAAACCCGATCATAAACACGCGGTATTTTCTTTCGCAATGAATACGAACCAGTTCCTGCTCCGAAAGTCCCTTCCTAGCGGCTACGGTTGACAGGTCTTCCCCATTATAATAAACAGGGATGGAAATGTTTCTTCGTTCAGACATCAATACATCATCGGGTATGCTGTTGATCAATTGTTCAAGGTAGGCTTTGATATGCTCAAACGCAGTGATCTTATGATCGCCAGTTTCTTTAACCTGCCATAGATCATAAAAAACAGCGATCGAGGCATAGGCTGGCACCGATTCTGTAAAACCCGGGAATGGCTGCCTGTTCAATGCCTGTTGCAAGGCCATCACCTGTGTGTGGATCTTTTCATCGATCCTGCTTTCAAATGAGACGAGCAGGGCTGTTTCATTTAATGGCGATATGGAATAAGGGAAGGAAATAATCTCAGTTATTAGTTACTATAAAGATATATTGCCATACCTGTTGTTCTAGTCTTTCTTGACATGTAAATATTTAAATTAAGATTGTTGTGGTGAGATTGCATCTCACCATCAGCCCCTAGGGCTGTCCTCTTAGTCCTAACAATCATCGGGCAAAAGAGCGTAAATTTTTTAGCGGGTAAAAAACGGATTTCCCGGGGAAATTTCCCCTCTTAAGCTCAATACCGTTAATGTCCTTTGTTGAAAACGTTAGTACATTATCAAACCCGGAGGATATAAAATACGAGATCAGAAGCAATATATTTTTTGATTTTCACCGTGGTCGATCCGATAACTAACGGATGGAGGATGGATTTACCAGGAAAACGTACAGGGATATTTTGTTGGACAATATTCGATTTTGCCTGGAAAAGAAAGCCTGTTGTTGCATTGTTGGTCAAGCCCACTACTAAGACCTGAAATCCGTAAAACACTGCTTAGCCTTCTTCCTTTCTTCCCGTCTTCCCGGCCACCCATCTTTGCCCCACCTGTGACTTGATAAGTTGTCCGAGCAGTTCTCCTATTTCACCAATTTCCTCTCCAACTCCTCCAGCGACACACCCTTTGTCTCCGGCACTTTAGTGAGCACCCAAATTAATTGCAAGACCATCATAAACGCAAAAAACGCAAAGATGGGCCAGGGATTTTCTTTGAATATCCCATGATCGGCATCGAGAAAGACAGGCGTGATCAAAGTGATCAGTGCTGCAAAAACCCAGTGTACGCTGGCGCCGAATGACTGACCCATCGCACGAACCTTATTGGGAAATATCTCAGAAACAAATACCCAGATGACGGCACCCTGCCCTATCGCATGTGAAGCAATAAAGAACAGCAGGAATGTCATCAGCAAACCCGGACCGGCATGGTTTGCAAAACACCAGGCTACCATCGAGAGGCTGATAATATACCCTAATGAACCAATGATCAATAATGTCTTCCTGCCGATACGGTCGATCAGGTAGAGCCCTACAAATGTAAACACCAGGTTGATGCCGCCGATCGCGACCGAATTGAACAAGGATTCTTTTGCAGCCAACCCGGCCCTCTCCAGTATCTCCGGCGCAAAGTATAAGATAAAGTTGATGCCTGATAACTGGTTGAAGAATGCGATCATAAATGCCAGCCACATCACTGTCTTGTACCGGCTGCTAAATATTGATTCCTTTCTGCCCGTACCCGATTCCTGCCGGTAGGTTTCCATGATATTTTTTACCTCGGTCTCAGTATCAACTACGCCAAGTCTTGCCATTGTCGATTTTGCCGACGCCGCATCATTCCTGCTGGTGAGCAGCCAGCGCGGACTTTCGGGTACGCCGATGACCAGGATGGAATAAATAAGTGAAGGCAGCGCCATCACACCCAGCATCCAGCGCCAGTCGTTGGCCCCTCCAACACCTTCTAAAAAATAATTAGATAGAAATGCAATCAGGATCCCGAATACAATATTAAACTGGTACAAAGCGCCGAGTCGACCGCGATTAGCCGGGGTAGATATCTCAGAAATATAAGTGGGTGCTGCCACCGATGACACACCAATACCTAAACCCCCAATAAAGCGGAAGAATGAAAACGTATACGGATCGGGTGCCAGGGCCGTACCCAGCGCAGATACACTGAAAAGTATACCGATCCAGATCAGTACTTTTTTCCTGCCCCATCTTTGCGTGGGAATACCACCGAAAATAGCGCCGATCACCGTTCCCCATAAGGCCATCGACATGATAAAGAATCCATGAAACCAGGGTGAGGTTTGCCACAATTCCCTGATCGGAAGATTTGCACCGGAGATGACGACGGTATCAAAACCGAAAATAAATCCCGCGAGAGCAGCAGTGAGTGAAATCCGCAGGGCATAGGCCGGATCGCCGGCAGATGATGATGTATCGATAGACATAGCTGGAAAAAGTGGTTTTGATTGTCAGTATGATGAATATTACGTATTCCCTATCACTTCCTGATCAGCGTTTCCATATATTTCTGCAGTGCCACAGCCTGGTTATGCTCCTCGTCTTTCGCACTGTAAAGCAGGGTCAGCTTTTTATTTTTCCTGGCATAATCCAACAAAGTCTTTACCACTTCAGATCCCTTTAATTCTTTGGAATATCTTTTTTGAAATTCATTCCATTTTTGCGGTTCATGGTTAAACCACTTGCGCAACTCATTGGATGGCGCTACTTCTTTCAGCCATATATCGATCTCTGCATTTTCTTTTTTCACACCCCTGGGCCAAAGGCGATCCACCAACACGCGGAAACCATCGCTGGTTTCGGCGGATTCATAGATCCGTTTTGTCATTATCCGGCTCATAGCCTTAAGATAATAATAAAATCTGATGACTGTAACTATAAACTCCTGTTGATCGCGTATTCAACGCCGCGCAACTCTGCCAGCCCGCGCAATCTGCCGATAGCAGAATACCCGGGATAAGTTGTTTTGCGAAGGTCATCAAGCATCTGGTGCCCGTGATCGGGTCGCATGGGAATGGAGACATTTCTTTTTCGCATTACCAATAACAACTCTTTTATAACGGCATACATATCTACATCACCATCGAGATGATCGGCCTCAAAGAAATTGCCATCGGCATCCCGCTTTGTACTCCTGAGGTGAATAAAATGAATATGATCCCCCAAACGCTTCACCATGCCGGGCAGATCATTGTCCTCGCGTACACCATAGGATCCCGTGCAATAACATAAACCGTTGGCTGGTGATGGTGCGGCAGCAAGCAGTTCTTTAGCATCCTGTTCGGTACTTACGATACGCGGTAAACCTAGCAAAGGATAAGGCGGATCATCAGGATGGATCGCCATTTGTAAACCGCATTCTTCAGCTACAGGAACTACCTGCTGTAAAAAATAAAACAGGTGCTGCTTCAATGTAGCCGCATCAATATGTTCATAGGTTTTTAATGCAGCCAGTATTTGCTGAGGGGTGAATTTCTCTTCGCTGCCAGGCAGACCCAACAGGGCATTGTTGTATAGAATATCTTTTTCTTCCTGGCTCATCGCGTTCAGCCTGGCTTCCGCCCTGCTGATCTCTTCCGGCGTATAATCTTTTTCAGCGCCCGGACGTTTCAAAAGGAAAATATCGAAGGCGATAAAAGCGGATTTTTCAAAACGAAGAGCCTTGCTTCCATCGGGCATGGTGTAGAAAATATCGGTGCGCATCCAGTCGAGGATCGGCATAAAATTATAGGTCACCACTTTCAATCCACAACTTGCGACATTACGAAGGCTTTGCTTGTAGTTCCCGATATGTTTTTTGTAGTCCCCAGTTTGCTTTTTAATATCCTCGCTCACCGGAAGACTTTCAATCACGGTCCAGCTCATTCCCGCGTCATTGATAACCTGTTTTCTTTTATTGATTGCTTCCACCGTCCATATCTCACCCACCGGTATATGGTGAAGAGCTGTTACCACCCCTTCGCAACCCGCCTGCCGGATATCAGATAGGCTTACCGGGTCATTGGGACCGAACCATCGCATGGTTTGATGCATCATATGAAATTCCGTTTTGAGTAAATGTAAGGAATAAATCTACTTAGCCGGGATCCGGATAGCTATCGGAACGGGAGGCGGGAAGAAAATAAATTAATCAGAGTTTCACACTTCGATACCTGTAAAAAAGGATGAAAAGAAAAATGAAAAATTCTTCCCATCCTGCCGTCTTCCCGGCAACCTGCTTCTCAGCTAAAAAAAAAGGGCCATCATCACGACAGCCCTTTCACTTGCTTAACATGAGAAACACTAAACTGCATTGTCGGTGATGCCTGAAAAAGTCATCGTTACCAGGCCCCCGGCGGGGATGGAAGATTTAACGGTTAATGGTGCCTGCTTTAAAAGCATATCGCAGGAGCCAGCCAAAGGTCATCAAGCCAGGGGCTTTTTTTTTGTACATTTTTTGATAATTCCGGGTAGGCCTGGAAAGGCAATGCGCCGGGCTGGCTGCCCGACGCATTGCTTCAATCAATATCACTACGCTGAAATACGACTACTTCGCCACACCCAGCGGTGAGAAATAAATAAATACAGCTACAATAAAGGCCACCACGATCAGCGATAAAATCACATCCCACTTGTTCCAGCTGGCGCGACTCGCCGCACGATCTTCAGCCACCGTTGTAGCAAAGGTCAGACCACGGATCTGCTCCTCGCTTGGTTTTTGCGTAAGCAGGCTCACCACCACCATAACCACCACCGCGAAAAGGAACAGGTAAATACAGAAATAGAGGAAATTGATCGTTGCGAAATCATATAAAATACCACTAAGACTGGTCTGGAATAATTCCAGTGTGAGTTTGATCAGTCCGATAATAAACCCGGCTACCATGGCCGAATAGGCACCCGTTGCATTCAGGCGTTTGAAGAATACGCCGAATAAAAACACCGCGGCAATTGGTGGCGCCAGGTATGATTGCACACTTTGCAAATAATTATAGAGCGAACTGGAAATACGACCCATCATCGGGATCCAGACCATCCCCAGCAAAACCACGACCCCGGTCGCGATACGACCCACCCTCACCAGTTCCTTACCACTGGCCTGCGGTTTCATTTTTTGGTAAATATCCATCGTAAACAAAGTAGAACATGCATTGTAAACTGAAGCCAGCGAAGCCATCAGGGCCGCGAGCAAACCACCAGCCAGCAAGCCTCTAAGTCCCATCGGCATGATCTGCTCCACCATGGCGGGGAAAGCAGCGTTGTAATCAGTTTGCCCTTCGCTGTTCAAGGGCAGTATCAACTCACCGCGTGAATGCAATACATAAGCGATAAGTCCGGGAATAAGGAAAATAAAAAATGGAAGCAACTTAAGGTAAGCTGCGAAGATCGTTCCCCTCCGGGCTTCTCTTTCATTCCTTCCAGCAAGACAACGCTGTACGATATGCTGGTCGGTGCACCAATACCATAGACCTACAATGGGTGAGGCAAACAGGATACCGAGCCATGGAAATTCGGGATCACTTAATGGTCGGAACATGTTTAATTTCTCCGGTGGTACCGCAGCGATCATGCCGCTCCAGCCACCTACTTTATCCAATCCGAAATACAACAGCACCGCCGAACCGATCAATAATACAAATGCCTGGATGGCCTCAGTGTACATTACCGCATGCAGCCCTCCGAAAATGGTATAAACGCCGGTTACGATCACCAGTATGATGGCGCCTTCCCAGAATCCCACGCCGAGGAATTGATTGAATACAAGCGCGCCTGCAAAAATAGTTACCGATGCTTTCGCGATCACATAGCTCAACAATTGTATGATCGAAAGTAAGCGACGCGCTTTGGCATTGAATCGCCGCTCGAGGAACTCGGGCATGGTGTACACATTGCTTCGCATATAAAATGGAACAAATACCCATCCCAGTATCAACACAATATAAGAGTGCAGTTCATAGTGACCCATCGGCGTACCCGACCTCGCGGCTTCACCGGCAAGTCCTACGATATGTTCTGATCCCACATTCGAAGCCAGGATAGAGGCACCGATCACCCACCATCCGAGATTGCGGTTAGCCAAAAAATAATCAGTTGGTGATTCTTTACTTTTCCGGATTGACCAGATCGAGATACCGGCGATGACCAGCATGTAAAGAATCAGAAATATCCAGTCGACGGTGCCGAGAAAATTCATAATGCAAGTTTTGGTAAAGGGAGTATTATCAGATAAATCGGTTGATCATGTTTTCAAAGTATTCCTGGCGTCCGCTCCTGGTGGCCGGTGCACCATTCTGCAGCGCATAAGCCCTGAGGTCTTCCAGTGATAACTTACCATCTTCAAAATCTTTTCCCTTACCACTATCAAAAGACGAATACCTTTCACTACGGTTTTTCCGGTATTCTGAGCGTTGCAAAACATTATCGGCCGTGATCAGTGCACGGGCAAAAGCATCCATGCCACCAATATGCGCATGAAACAGGTCTTCGGGGTCGGTAGAGTTGCGGCGCACTTTTGCATCGAAATTGATACCGCCTCCCTTAAAGCCTCCCGCTTCCAGGATCACCAGCATTGCCTCGGTGAGTTCATACACATCATTTGGAAACTGGTCGGTATCCCAGCCATTCTGGTAGTCGCCACGGTTAGCATCAATGCTGCCAAGCAAACCCGCGTCGGCAGCCACCTGCAACTCATGTGCGAAGGTGTGACCAGCCAATGTTGCATGATTCACTTCAATATTCAAACTGAAATCGTCCAGCAGATCGTATTGTCTTAAAAAGCCGATCACGGTTTCACAATCGTAATCATATTGGTGCTTGGACGGTTCGCAGGGTTTTGGTTCAATAAAAAACTTTCCTTTAAAGCCATGACTACGGGCATAATCCTTCGCGGTATGCAGGAATCTCGCCATATGTTCCTTCTCTCTTTTCATATTCGTGTTGAGCAGGCTCATATAACCTTCGCGTCCGCCCCAGAACACATAATTTTCTCCGCCAAGTGCAATGGTGGCATCCAGCGCCGCTTTTACCTGCGCCGCCGCGTGTGATAACACATGAAAATCGGGGTTGGTGGCGGCGCCATTCATATACCTCCTGTTGGAAAAAAGGTTGGCGGTGCCCCATAACAATTTTACACCTGTCTCTTTTTGCTTTTGTGATAAATAATCCGTGATCGCCTGCAGCCTGCTTTCATTCTCCGCGACATCATCGGTATAGTCCACTACATCCACATCATGGAAACAATAGTAAGGCATGCCCAGCCGGGTAATGAATTCAAAAGCCGCGTCAGCCTTCACTTTTGCTCGTTCAACGGGATCCTGGATTTCATTCCAGGGGAAAAGATGTGTCGGTTCACCGAATGGATCGGCACCACTGCCACAGAACGAATGCCAGTAAGCGCAGGCGAAACGGAGGTATTCTTTCATTGTCTTTCCTGCTACGATCTTACTTTCATCATACCATCGAAATGCTAAAGGATTGTCCGTATCCTTTCCTTCGTATTTTATTTGTGGGATGCCTTTAAAAAATGTTGCGGACCCTGTTGAAACTGCCATCTTTTGCGAAAATTAATTGGTTTAAAAATTAAGATATATTCTCTGGCATAGCGTTCGTTCGTATTTCCTGCCTGCTCAACTGCTCAAGGAGTAATTCCTTCCAGCGTTGATACAGGTCGTTGTGTTGCCGGGTGTCATCGGGCGTTACGGTAGCAATGGGTTTGCGGTTCGCCATCGCCGCAGCAGCGCTTTCATAAATACCCGCACCAATGCCGGCACCTACTGCGGCACCGAAGCTGCCGTCGCCTTCGTAAAATTCGACGGCCACATTGTTCGCATTGACAAAAGCCCTGGTAAATACATCACTCAAAAACAGGTTTGTTCTTCCCGCACGAATGATGGAGGGGTCAATTCCATTCTCCCGCATGATGTCCAACCCATATCGAAATGAAAACGCTATCCCTTCCTGCACTGCCCGGGTGATATGTGCTGACTGGTGAATATTGAAATCAAGTCCCGAGAGATGACCGCCCACAATCTTGTTGTTGAGCATTCTTTCGGCACCATTACCAAATGGTAACGCCAACAATCCGTCGGCGCCCACCGGTACTTTAGCTGCAGTATCATTCAAAGTAACATAATCTTTTGAATCACCCATAATATTCTTTGCCCATCTGTTGAAAATACCCACCCCGTTTATACATAAAAGGATTCCGATACGCTTATCCCGGGCCGCATGGTTGACATGCGCAAAACTATTGATCCGCGATTGCTGGTCATAACTCAGCTCATCAGCCACACCGTAGATCACCCCCGAGGTACCAGCTGTGGCTGCTACCTCACCGGGCTGAAGCACGTTCAGCGACAATGCATTGTTGGGTTGGTCGCCGGCTTTATACGATACAGGTGTACCAGCACTGATAGACAATTCCCGGGCTATGTCATCCCTCACAAGACCATGGGTTGAAAACAATGGGTGAATGGATGGGAATAATTTTTTATCAAAATCAAAATATCCCAGCACATCCGCGGAAAGTTCATCTTTTTTAAAGTCCCAAAATATCCCTTCTGAAAGTGCCGAACTGGTGGTAGTTAAGACGCCGGTAAATTTCATGGCGATGAAATCACCCGGCAGCATCAGCCTGTCAATCCGATCATAAACCGCAGGTTCGTTTTTCTTTACCCAGGCGAGTTTGCTGGCTGTAAAATTGCCAGGTGAATTAAGTAATGTTGATAAGCATCTCTCTTCACCTATTTCGAAAAAGGCTTTTTCACCGATCTCCACCGCACGACTATCACACCAGATGATCGCATTCCGGATCGGCTGTTGTTGTTTGTCGGTTAAAACAAGCCCGTGCATCTGGTAGGCTATACCAATCGCCGCTATATCCGATGGTTGGTACAGTTTAGTGGCATGACATTTTAGGATGGCCTGCTTCACATGTTCCCACCATTGACCCGGATCCTGTTCGGCCCAGCCGTTACGGGGCGTAATAATACCCACCTCGGTATCCGGGTAACGTGCGCTGGCAACGCAACGTTGCGTTTGCGCATCCACGACAGATACTTTTATAGAGGAGGTGCCAAGGTCAATTCCTAATAATAACATCCACGATCATTTTGTCTAAAATAAAACATTCTAAAAATAAGGAAGGATGAAAAATCATCCCTCCTGTGATTACTGCGAGAACTGCTACGCGAAAGAAGCTTTTTATTTAAAAACCGGGAACAGCTTACCTAATTCCCGGTTTTTGCTCTATGCTTGATTTTTCTGGTGTCTATTGATAATTGGGATTTTGGTACTGTGCCTTTTCTTCCGTTGACAACTCCATACCATCGATCTGAGCCTGAGGAATAGGCCGCAGGTAATGTGAAGGCAGAATGGTCCGCGTAACGGTTTGCGGTGTATGATCTCCATACGTTGGACCAGCGATCTCGTAGGTACCTGCGACATCAGCCCATTTCTGAGTGCGCACCAGGTCAAACCAACGGTGGCCCTCTCCAAAATATTCACGGGAACGCTCTGCGAGAATATAGTCGATATCGATGGTTGCCGGAGTGGCGGCGATCATCGCAGCGCTGTTATCAGCAATGAAAGCAGCGTTATTCTTATTTGAGAATCTCCATTTACCGGCACGTGCACGGATCACATTCACCAGGTCCACCGCACTCTTTCCAGCTACAGTTGCAGCACCCTTCACGGCTGCTTCAGCTGCGATCAGGTATAGCTCTGAGAACTTAGCAATTTTAAATGGCCTTGTGCTGGTTGCGTTTGGCTGACCCAAACCTGTCCCATTGTCTGTACGATACACACCCATCTTCCACAATCCGGGGAACACAACCCTGCTGATGCCCCGTGGAGATATGACAAAGTCTGCCCGGCCGGGCAATACGCCTGCGCCAACATTATTATAAGACTTACCAGGGAAATTTGCACCCGCGGGATACACGATACCGGCTGCCTGAGATTCATACTCCAGGAAACTCAACACGGGTTGTCCGGGCGTGATGGGCATATCATTGGCGTTGTAAAGAACAGGATTAGTAACACCGCCTTTTGGCCAGTTGCCACGATATACGGTGCTGAACGTACCGTCGTAACGTGAATCAAGTGTCTTGTCGGCAAATGTATTGGTAATGGCCCCGATCGTTGGCGCCATACGAATGTAGGGACGACCAAGTGCCTGGGCTGCTTCACGCTGAACCGAACTCACCGCGGTACCACCGCCACTAGCGTCAGAAGCACTGCGTATAACAGTGTAGTTCCAGGTTACCATCCACACGGCAGAGTTGCGGCCATTTCCTGCTTCACTGTCAAAGCAGTTCAGACAGGCGCCATTGTAAAACTCACTTTCCTGTGTATGATCGGCATACAGCAACATCTCCTTGTTACGATCGTTGCCGGCTACGTGTACATCATAGAATGTCGATTCAAGACCGAATGGACCCGGATTGTCGATAGCCTGCACAGCTATATCATATGCTTTTTGAAAATAAGCCTGGGCGGTAAGGCCATCCGGATCGGTTCTCGGCGCTTCCGGATAAGTAGGGATATTGTTTGGATTCTGAAGCCACCAGCCGTAAGTAAGATAAGCTTTCGCCAGGTATAACCTTGCGGCTGTTTTGGTAACTGCACCTGTCACGCGTGGTGTTTCTGGTAAATCGGTGATGGCCTGCAAAAGGTCAGGGAATACTGCTTTTGTATATACTTCCGGTACGGTGTTGCGTACCGAAATCCTCGATGGATTTGTATTGAACTTCAGTTCACCTGCACCCAGGTCAAGTGGTACGCCGCCAAAAGTTTGAACCAACAGGAAATAATCGAAGGCCCTGAAGAACCTCGCTTCAGCGATCAGGGAAGCGGGTATCGTACCCACTGCTTCCGCGTTTTCGATGATGCCACTGGCCGTATTGATATTGGAAAACGCAACACCCCATAAATTATCGGAGCGGCTACTCGTGGGAGTTATATTTCCAACACCGCTTAAGTCCATATCCTTAAAGTTCTGATCGGCGCTCTGGCCCCAGGTGTACTCATCGGTACCTGTTTCCAGCGTATTGTAATAATAAGGCTGACCATAGATAAAACGTAGGTGCGCATATTGCGATGTAATGCCACCCAGTACACCTTTTTCAGTTCTGAAAAAGCCGGGCTCATAAATACTACGTGGCTGTTCCTCCAGGATTTTCTTACACCCGGAAAATAACAGCACCATGGTTGCTGTTAACAGAACAGATCTTATTTGTATGTATTTCATTTTCGTTTGTTTTAAAATGTCAAATTAACGCCTACAATGTAGTTGCGGGTTGATGGGGTATTGTATCCGACAATCAGCATTCGCCTCAGCAGATTCTGATTTCCACTGATAGCGCCTGCAGAAGCTACGTTTTCGTTTCCGAAAGAATTGGGTTCAGGATCGAGACCGGATTCTTTGTGGAAGGGCGAGAACATGACAAATGGGTTTTGAACAGTGAAGTACATCCGCATTTTAACCGACTGATTTTTTATCAGGCTGCGGCTGAAATCGTAACCTAACGTGATCGTGCGGATCTTCATATATGAACCATCGAAATAGCTGAGTGTACTGCCATATTTCGGGTTGTCGCCACTGATAATACCAGCCGGGTTGGGATACTTGGCATCGGTATTGTCGGGTTTCCAGTAGTCAACATCGATATTATTTCTACGACCGGTCAGCAGGTTGAGATAACCGCTGGATCCGTGAATAGAGCTGAATAAGATGCCGCCATGGCGATACGTGCCCACGATGCCGAGTTCAAAACCTTTATAAGAAACACGTGTGTTGAAGCCGCCCTGGAAATCGGGATCTACATCTAATACCTGGCGATCAGCTGGTCCGATCGCTCTTACAGGAGTACCATCCGGATTGAAGTCGCCGGTGTATTCCACTTTGATCATACCAAGATTGCCACCCGGCTCAAGGATATTCAGGTATTGATCCTTATCCTGCCAGAGGCCGAGCCGTTTGTAGTCATAGATCGCATTGATATTATGTCCAACAAACCACCAGTTAGCCTCATCCCTGGTCTGGCCCGAAGCAAGTGAAGTGAGTTTGTTTTTATTGGTATAAAAGTTAACTCCTGCTTCCCATGTCCAGCCATTTACATTATTGAGGATGGTACCGTTAAGTGTCAGTTCAAAGCCTTTGTTCTGCGTTGAACCGATATTAGCTGTATACCCCGTTACACCAGATGTAGGTGGCAGACTGAGACCTAACAGGACGTCTTCGGTTTTAGTGATATAATATTCGATAGTACCTGACAGACGATTATTGAGTATACTGAAGTCAACACCAAAGTTGAGTGTCTTTGAAAACTCCCATCCCAGGTCTTTATTAGGTAATTGAGATACATAGTATCCTGTCCCATAATTAGTGGGTCCAAAATTATAAGGCCTGGTGCTCAACAAACCGAGTGTGGAATAAGGTGCTATAGCCTGGTTGGATGTTTGTCCAAAACCGGCACGCAGCTTCAGGTTGTTGACAAAGGACACGTTCTGCATGAATGCTTCGTTGGAAATATTCCAGCCCGCGGATATCGCGGGATAGGTATGCCATTTGCTTCCTTCGGCAAGTCTTGAAGAACCATCAGAGCGTACAGTCGCCGAGATCATGTACCGATTATCATAGCTGTACATCACACGACCCATCACCGACTTCAGTCCCCAAAGCTGGTAGTCCTGGTTGGCGGGATCAATAGTCAGCTGACCCGCAGCCTGGCCCAGGTTATAAAACTCAAAGGCATCGGACGGAATATCCCTGGCCGCCATGTTTGAACGATTATATTTGCTCTGCTCGGCTGCATAAAGTGCTACTACATTTATGGTGTGGTTATTACCAATATTGCGATCGTAGCTAAGAATATTTTCGAGTGTCCAGTGATAAGTGTAGCGGTTATCCACCGAAGCAGATGAAACGGTATTTGGATTGAGCCCGTCACCAACACCCTGTCCGGTATAAGCCCCATTGTTTGACTGGATGTAATCCAGGCCCAGGTTAACTCTATACTTTAAACCATCCAGGAAAGGTGCTTTTACTTCACCATAGATAGCGTTATATGAAGCAAAACCCCGGGTTTCATTAAGCCACTGGTCATTGTCGTGTAAACGCTCAATAACATCCTTAGTATAAACATACTGGTTGTCCAATATCATTTGTATTGAACGTTTCAGTGATCCATCTGTGTTATAAGGGTTAGAGATCGGCGTCATGCTAAGCGTATTGTAAAGACCTACCTGGCTGCCGTCCGACTGATTATAATTGTTGTAGGTGGTAAATCCGAATCGAAAAAGTTTTCCAACCTGCTGGTCGAGTGAGCCACGCAGGGAATAACGCTTGTATTGCTGAGTGGGAACCACACCCTGGTTGAGGTGATATCCTCCACCGAAATTATAGCTGCCGGTTTCATTGCCGCCTGAAAGACTAATATTGTGATCGGTAACGAGACCTGTTTTATAAAAAAGATCCTGCCAGTCTGTATTGACATCATCCGACTCATCGGCGCCATTGGTATATTGTCCCCTCGCCGCCCGGAGCTTTACAAATGTAGGACCGTCCATCATGGGGTATTTGGCAAACACCTCCTGTGTACCTGTATAACCGTTATAACTGACTCTTGCTGTCCTGTTTTTAGCACCTTTATCAGTGGTAACAAGTATTACACCGTTAGCGCCGCGCGATCCATAGATCGCCGTTGCGGATGCATCCTTTAATACTTCAATACTTTTAACATCATTAGGGTTGATATCTGCCAACGATCCCATAAAAGGAATACCGTCGAGAACAACCAGCGGGTTGTTGTCGGCGCTGAGTGAACGCAAACCCCGAACCCTGATCTGCATGGTAGCACCGGGACGTGTGGAGGTCTGCGACATTTCTACGCCGGCCAGTCTTCCCTGCAGTGCCTGGGAAATATTTGGCGCGGGCACTTCACGCATACGATCGCCATTAATGGAAGCAACCGAACCAGTGATGGCTTCCCTGCGCTGTGTACCGTAACCTACTACGATCACTTCTGTTTCTGTCCTTGCCATACCAGCCAGGTTGATGTTAATCGTCTGCCTGTTGTTGACTGGCACCTCAAGGGTAGTAAAATTGATGGCACTGATCACCAGCGTGGCATTCCCTGCCACTGTGATCTCATACTCGCCATTATCATTGGCAGTAACGCCGGCGCCTCCACCCTTTACGGTGACTGAAGCGCGGGCAACGGGCTGCCCCGTCTCGTCAACGACCTGGCCCTTCACCGGGATATTCTGTGCCAATCCCGGCAATGCACAAAGGATCATCACAAGCATGGCAAGCCAGGTGATCATCTTTCTCTGCACAATCCTGTTGCTGAGCAACGTGAACTTGTGTAATTGTTTTTTTGAAAGTTTCATAAACCAGCAGTTTTAAGTTTAGAAGGTTGAAGCTCGCGACCAACAAAAAAGAAGAAATGACTCGTTTGAAAGCCCGACCGGGCAAACGATGCAGTAGTAGAATAAGCTCGTTGTTTTATTGCGGCAAGCATTAAAAAAGCAATTGGCAAACCGAATGTAAATGAATTTTTCTAAAAATTGCAACCGATTGCAATTTTTTTTTTGAACAATGCTGCTTTTATTTGCAAAACCAACGTGGAAAATGGCCGAGGATAAGGAAATAACCATCTACGACATTGCGCGGCATCTTAATATTTCGGCCACAACCGTGAGCCGGGGGTTAAAGGATCACCCTACTATTAATAAGAATACCCGAAAAAAAATCGCCGAGGCCGCCCGTTTCCTGGGTTACCGTTCCAACACCTTTGCCAGCAGCCTCAGAAGCAAAAAAACTTATACACTGGGAGTGATCGTACCCCGGCTGAACAGCTATTTTATGTCGTCGGTACTGGCGGGTATGGAAAAAGCGGCCAACCAGGAACAATACAATTTAATTATCAGCCAATCGCTCGAAAGCACGGAAAAAGAAATAGCAAATGCCAATACCATGTTCAATAAAAGAGTGGACGGGCTGCTTGTTTCCCTCTCCTATGACTCACGCGATATTGACCATTTTGCTCCGTTTTTCAAGAAAGGCATCCCGGTAGTTTTCTTTGATCGTATCTACCCCAATAATGAAAGCACCAGCGTGGTGATCGACAACTATAAAGCGGCGTATGAAGTCACCAAACACTTGATAGATCAGGGTTGCAGGCGAATCATGCACCTGGGAGGGAACCGTCTCCGGAACGTGTATGCCGACCGTATCCGGGGTTACAGGCAGGCGCTGAAGGACCACCAGATATCGCTGGATGAAAAGAAGTTTCTTTATATCAGCAAGCTGAATGAGGAGGCCGGAACACAGGCGGCTGAGTATATTCTGAGCATGTCCAAAAAACCCGATGCCGTGTTCGCCGCCAACGATACTACGGCTGTTTATTGCATGATAAAGCTCAAGGAAGCCGGTATCCGCATCCCCGACGATATCGCATTTGCAGGGTTCAACAATGACCCCATCTCCAAGATCATTGAACCTAACCTGACCACGGTCAATTATTCCGGTTACGAGGTTGGTCAAGCCTCTATAAATAGTATCATAAGCCATCTTTCGGGTACCACAAACATTCGAAGCACCAATATGATTGTCCTGCGCTCCGACCTGATCATCCGCGATTCCTCATTCAAAAAATAAAAGTTTGTAATTGCCTTTTTTTTCTCGATTTTTATGCAACCGATTGCAGCATGAAGCCGAAAAAAGAAGTAACCATATACGATATTGCCCAGAAACTGGACCTTTCATCCGCCACGGTGAGCCGCGCCCTTCGCGACAATCCCGCTATCAATAAGAACACCAGGAAGAAGATCCAGGAAACCGCCCGTGAACTGGGCTACCGCCATAACAATTTTGCCAGCAGCCTGCGTAAACAAAAGACTAATACGATCGGTGTGATCGTACATGAGCTCAACAGTAACTTTATTACTTCCGTGCTCGCGGGAATAGAAAAAGTAACCACCGAAGCAGGCTATGACCTGATCATCGCACACTCATCGGAGAGTTATAAGAAAGAAGCCGCGAATGCACTCAACCTTTTTCATAAAAGAGTTGACGGACTCATCGCCTCACTTGCATTTGATACAAAAGGACTCGATCACTTTAAACCTTACGAAGAAAAGGGTATCCCGATCGTTTTCTTTGACCGTGTTGAAGAGCATAGTTCCACTACCAAAGTGATTATCGATAACTATAAATGTGGTTACCAGGCCACACAACACCTGATCGAACAGGGTTGCAGACGGATTGTGCTGATGACGGCCAACCTGAAGCGTAACGTATACGCTCAACGTCACAAGGGATATATGGAGGCGTTGTTTGATAATGGCATCGAATATGAAAAAGACCTGGTGCTGATCAAAGACCTGAGCGAACAATGTGGTGTGGAAGCGGCGATGCAGATCGTGAAGATGCACCCTATGCCCGATGGCGCCTTCATCACCAATGACTTTTCCGCTGCTGTTTGTATGCAGACGCTGAAGGATTACGGTATCAGGATCCCTGAGGACATCGCAATCGTTGGGTTTAATAATGACGCGATCAGTAAGATCGTTGAACCTCAACTCACCACTATCCACTATCCTGGCATTGACATGGGAGAAATCGCCGCGCGAAACCTGATCAATCACCTTCGGGGTATTTCCAATATTAATCATACGCAGACGATTGTAGTGCGTTCCGACCTGATCATCCGTAAATCGTCTTTAAAAAAACAAACCCGGCATTAAACTGAATCATGAGAAAAACTGGATTGATCCTGATATGGCTGATGATCTTCGGCAGGCTATCCGCTGAAGATGGCTACCGGCTCTGGCTGCGTTACGATAAAATTGAAAATGCTTCCCTCTTGCAACAATATCGTCACGCGATCAATGGCATTCATATGCCTGCCCCTACCCCATTGCTAAAATCCGCGAAAGCAGAACTGATGCAGGGGGTGCCAGGCTTACTGGGTAAAAAAATCAATGAACTTAAAACTATTACCGACAGATCAATCATTGCAGGCACGCCGTCTTCACTGGCTTTCGTGCGCAGTCATTTTAAAAGTGACGAACTATCGCGACTGGGTGACGAAGGATTTATCATCAGAACAATAGTATCCAATACAAAAAATTTAATCGTCATTGCAGCAGCTTCGGATAGAGGAGTCCTCTATGGTGTGTTTCACCTGCTTCGGCTAATACAAACGCAACAATCTATTCAAAAACTCCAGGTGGTCAGTATTCCCGGGACATCGATCCGCATACTCAATCATTGGGACAATATGGATCGTACCGTGGAACGCGGTTATGCTGGCTTTTCGATCTGGAACTGGCATACACTACCCGACTATATCGACCAGCGTTATATCGATTATGCCCGTGCTAACGCATCGATCGGGATCAATGGAACTGTACTTACCAATGTAAATGCGAATGCCGTAGTGCTAACTCCGGTCTACCTGAAAAAAGTAAAAGCATTGGCGGATCTATTCCGTACTTATGGCCTCAGGGTTTATCTAACGGCAAGGTTCAGCGCTCCAATAGAAATTGGCGGGTTAAAAACTGCTGATCCTTTAAATGATACGGTGAAGCAATGGTGGGCCGAAAAAGCGAAAGAGATCTATACTTTGATCCCAGATTTCGGAGGCTTCCTGGTTAAAGCAAATTCTGAAGGACAACCCGGACCTCAAAATTATAATCGATCACACGCTGATGGCGCCAATATGCTGGCCGAAGCTGTAGCGCCTTACAACGGTATTGTCATGTGGCGGGCATTTGTGTACAGCCCAGAATCAAACGACCGGTTCAAACAGGCATATGAAGAATTTTACCCGCTCGATGAAAAATTCCATAAAAATGTGTTGGTCCAGGTAAAGAACGGACCGATCGACTTCCAGCCACGTGAGCCCATCTCACCCCTGTTTGGCGCGATGAAGCATACACCGCTCATGATGGAATTCCAGATCACACAGGAATACCTTGGGCAGGCCACACACCTGGTGTATGAAGCACCAATGTTTAAAGAAATACTGGATACCGATACCTATGCCAGGGGGAAGGGATCTCCTGTGTCAAAAGTGGTTGATGGCTCATTATACGGGCACTCACTGAATGGAATGGCCGGCGTTTCCAATATCGGCAACGACAGGAACTGGACCGGCCATTTATTTGGACAGTCCAACTGGTATGCTTTTGGACGACTTGCCTGGAATACTGATCTATCTAGTGAAAAAATTGCCGATGAGTGGATCCGCCAGACTTTTTCGAATGCACGGGATATAGTGGAGCCGATAAAGAAAATTATGCTTTCCTCCTACGAAGCGATGGTAAACTATATGACGCCGCTTGGTCTGCACCATATCATGGGAAATGGTCACCACTACGGACCAGCACCCTGGAGCGACAACCTGCCGCGGCCCGACTGGAACCCGGTTTACTACCACCGCGCTGATAGTTCGGGTATAGGGTTCAACAGAACCACAAGCGGTACCAATGCACTTGCGCAATATGCACCGGGTTTACGGAGCCAGTATGAGGATGTAAGTACTATTGATGAAAAATTCCTGCTTTGGTTTCACCGGGTAAGCTGGGATCATAAATTAAGGTCCGGCAAAACATTGTGGGAAGCGCTTTGCTATCATTACAACAAAGGTGTGGACGATATAAAATCGATCGCAAGGCAATGGGATCAGCTGGAATCAAAGATCGATCACGAAAGATTTCAGCATGTGAAAATGCTGCTGGCGATACAGGTGAAAGAAGCGATCTGGTGGCGTGATGCCTGCCTTTCCTATTTCCGTGAGTTCAGCCAGTCTCCTATTCCCGCAACCTATGAACAACCTGCAAAAACACTGGAATATTATAAGAGCTTAAGGTTTCCTTATGCACCGGGAAATTAAGAAAGCTTCGAGCTGCGAGCTTGGGGCTACGAGCTTGAAAACCGATAGGTGCAGTAGTGGGATTAAAGGATGACCCCTAGCTCAGGGCTCGAAGCTCGTAGCTCAAAGCTCGACGCTAATCCCTTGTAGCTGTTCTTGGATCGCTTAAATATAAAAACTTATGTCTACAGAAAACAAAAGAGTGGCCGTCGTTACGGGCGGTGGTTCGGGACTGGGGCTTGCCATTACTGAGAAATTTATTTCAGCGGGTATTCACACTGTAATTATTGGCCGTGATGAAACAAAACTGAAGGCCGCTAAGCAAAAGCTGGGTGAACTTTGCTACACCCTGTCCGCTGACCTGCGTGATCTTTCATCCATACCTGCATTGGTAGATAATATTGTAAAGCAGCTGGGCAGGATCGATATCCTGGTCAACAATGCAGGGATCAACATGAAAAAAGAGTTTACTGAAGTTACCGACGAAGATTTCCAGGAAGTGATCAATACCAATCTTTTCGCAGTGTTTGCCATGTCGAGGGAAGTGGTCAGACAAATGCGGCGTCAGCAAACTGGTTCTATCATCAATATCAGTTCGATGGCTGCACAATATGGCATGCCCAAGGTGATCGCCTATACGGCCAGCAAGACAGCCATTGAGGGTATGACCAGAGCTATGGCGGTAGAACTTTCACCGGGTGGTATAAGAGTTAATGCCATTGCGCCAGGTTTTATTGTAACGGCTATGACTAATGCCGCCCTCAACTCAGATCCGGAGAGAAAGGCCAGGGTTTTTGGTCGTACTCCCATGGGACATATGGGTCAGCCATCAGACATCGCGGACGCCGCTTTATTCCTGGCAGGTGATTCAGCAAAGTATATTACCGGGGTGATCCTCCCTGTCGACGGTGGCAATTCCATTGGCTTTTGATTTCATTTTTTCACGAGTCATTCGTAGAAAAAATCAAGTTTTTGCAGGTATGAAAAAAATATTGCTTGTCATAGTTTCCATTTTTTGTTACCAGCTTGTATGGCCACAATTACTTGCGGGCAGTGCTGGCGCAAATACCTTTGACCTGGCTTCGGTTTCCGCCATTTATGTTGATCCGCTGGAACTAACGCTTGTGAAGAAATCGGCCGAATTTTTACAGCTGGACATCAAACGCGTCACCGGCAAAAAACCAGAGATATCAGAAGCCAATGATGCAAAAGGCAAAAACATTATCGTAGTTGGCAGTATTGCTCAATCAGTCCTGCTAAAAAAACTGATCTCGAATAAAAAGTTTAACCCATCATTAAATGGAAAATGGGAGGCCTACCATATTCAAACGATCAGCCGTCCTTTTCCGGGTGTTGACAATGCGCTTGTCATTGCAGGAAGCGATCGCCGGGGTACCGCATTTGGTGTTTTTGAAGTTTCAAAGCAAATCGGTGTTTCACCCTGGTACTGGTGGGCAGATGTGCCGGTTGCTGAACGACAAAATATTTTCCTCAAAAAAAATCTTAGCATCGCCGATTCGCCCCAGGTAAAATATCGTGGCATATTTATCAATGATGAAGCGCCTGCCCTGTCCAATTGGACCCACGAGAAATTTGGCGGCTTTAATCATCTGTTCTATGAAAAAGTTTTTGAACTGATGCTTCGTCTGAAAGCCAACTACCTCTGGCCCGCGATGTGGGGCAACGCTTTTTATTATGATGACTCGCTCAATATAAAATTAGCCGATGACTATGGGATTGTGATCGGCACATCGCATCATGAACCGCTGATGCGGGCGCATGAGGAATGGAAATATTTTGGCAATGGACGTAAATGGAACTATGACAGCACTACTGCTGGTCTCCGGGAATACTGGCGTGGCGGGATGCAGCGGGCCTGGAATGAAAAGATCGTCAGCATCGGTATGCGCGGCGACGGTGATGAACCTATGACCAGGGAGACAGCGATCTCAGTTTTGGAGCGGATTGTAAATGACCAGCGACAGATCATTGAAGAGACCACGGGTAAACCAGCCAGTGAAACTCCACAGCTCTGGGCACTTTACAAAGAAGTGCAGGAATATTATGATAAAGGTATGAGGGTTCCGGATGATGTGACCCTGTTGTTATGCGATGACAATTGGGGTAATCTTCGAAAACTACCCAGGCTCTATGAAAAACCAAGAAAAGGCGGTTATGGCATCTACTATCATTTTGACTATGTAGGAGGCCCAAGGAACTACAAATGGGTCAATACAAACCCTATCCCGAGAGTATGGGAACAAATGCACCTGGCCTGGCAATATGGTGTGAAGAATATCTGGATCGTGAATGTAGGTGACATAAAACCTATGGAATTCCCCATTTCATTTTTTCTTGATTATGCCTGGAATCCTGAAAAGATCGACGCAAATGACCTGCACTCTTATACGGAGAAATGGGCGGCTGCACAATTTGACACAACACATGCGAAAGAGATCGCAGAGATCATTTCCCTGTATGCCAAATACAATAGCAGGAGAAAACCTGAACTACTCGACGCCAATACCTATAGCCTTGAAAACTATGGCGAGTTTTTTAAAGTCATGAGAGACTTCAACAACCTGTTGTCAAAAGCGGAAGCCATCAATATCAAGTTGCCCCCCAAATACCACGATGCATATTTCCAGTTGGTTTTACACCCGGTAAAAGCCTGTGCCAACCTGAATGCGTTGTATTACTACACGGCATTGAACAGGAAAGCCTACAAGCAAAGACTTTCCGCTGCTAATGATTATGCCAACAGGGTAAAACAGTTGTACGAAACCGACTCCCTGATCAGTCTGCAATATCATCAGCTGAACAATGGAAAATGGAACCATCTGATGAGCCAGACACATATTGGCTACACCTACTGGCAACAACCTCCATTCAATAAAATCCCACAGCTTTATTATATACCTGAAGACTCCGTGGAATCGGATATTCCGATGAATGAGATCATGCTGCGTTCTGCACGTGATCAAATAAAAGAAATGGACGGGCGCCCCCGGTTCTATGAGGAGGATGATTATGTATCTATCGAGGCGGCGCATTTCACAAAGTCATTCAACAAGGGTGGAATTAACTGGAAGGTATTGCCCGATCATGGCAGAACAGGTGATGCAATAACGAGCTTTCCTGTCACATCTAAGCCACAGGTTCCGGGTAAAGGGTCTGCATACCTGGAATATGAATTTTATACATACAGCAAGGGTGAGTTTGAGGTAAATGCATACTTCTCGCCTACTCTTAATTTTCACAATCTCGAGAAAGGTCTGCAATATGCCGTTTCTGTGGATGATGAAAAACCACAACTTATCAGTATCAATGGTGAAGATAAAAATACCGGTGGTGGGATCTGGAATAAATGGGTGGCAGAAAATATCATTATCAAAAAAACTAAACACAGGATTGCAATGCCGGGCAAACATCGATTGAGGTACTGGGTAGTTGATCCGGGAGTCGTGCTTCAAAAACTGGTACTCGATTTTGGCGGTGTGTTATCAAGTTACCTGGGTCCACCTGAAACAATGAAACAATAAAATCAAACACATATACCATGAAATGCTTTTATTTATTTACTGCAGCAGTAAGTGCCATACTTTTCGCAAGCTGCAATGACTCCGGTCCCAAGGTGGGGCCAGGTACCGAGGATACCAGTACGGTCGCCAGAAAAGAATACCTGTCGAATCCACTGGTGTCGCATATCTATACAGCCGACCCATCTGCGCATGTATTCAACAACCGCATCTATATTTATCCGTCTCATGATACTGCAACCGGCACGGTAGAAGACGACCTGGGCAGCCATTTTGATATGCGGGATTATCGTGTTCTTTCCATGGATTCTATTGGTGGCGCGGTCACGGATCATGGTGTGGCTTTGGATATAAAAGACGTGCCCTGGGCCGGCCGGCAGATGTGGGCCCCGGATGCAGCCTTTGCGAACGGGAAATACTACCTGTACTTTCCAGTGAAAAACAAGCAGGATGTATTTCAGATTGGTGTGGCAGTTAGCGATAAACCCGAAGGACCATTTGTCGCCGAAAAAGATCCGATAAAAAATAGTTATAGTATGGATCCTACCGTATTCAAAGACGATGATGGCAAATACTACATGTACTTCGGTGGAATTTGGGGTGGCCAATTACAACGATGGGATGGCAAAAACCAATACGACTCGGCTGCTAAAAACAGGTCGGGCGACGAACTGGCCGTACTACCGAGGATAGCAAGGCTTAACGCTGATATGAAAAGCTTTGCAGAACCCGTCAGGGAAATAAAACTGGTTGACAAGGACGGAAACCTGTTTAAAGAGAAAGACAACGACAAACGGTTTTTCGAAGCCGCCTGGGTGCACAAATACAATGGAAAATATTACCTGTCTTATTCCACGGGCGATACGCATTTTATTTGCTATGCAATCGGTGATAATCCATATGGGCCGTTTACTTACCAGGGTGTGATATTAAATCCGGTTGAAGGCTGGACCAATCATCATTCGATCGTTGAATTCAATAATAAATGGTGGCTGTTTTACCATGATTCACAGCTAAGCGGTAAAACGCATTTGCGCAATGTGAAAGTAACGGAACTCACACACAATGCCGACGGCAGCATTCAGCCGCTCACGCCGCATAAATAATATTACCGGATCAGGATAAATGCCTTTCAAATGAAATATTGCCTCGTCTTTATAGCTTTCGTCACCAGCTCGGTTCTGCAGGCGCAGGATCCTAAATCCTTCCCCATGTGGGATCATCGCCTGCCGGTGGAGCATAGGGTGAATGACCTCGTCAGTCGTCTCACACTTGAAGAAAAAGTAGCGCAGATGATGAACCATGCACCCGCAATAGAAAAGCTGGGCATTCCGGCTTACGATTGGTGGAATGAAGTGCTTCATGGCGTGGCACGCACACCTTATCGTGTGACTGTTTTTCCGCAGGCGATCGGAATGGCTGCCACCTGGGATACCAGTTCACTTTTCACGATGGCTGATTATTCCGCCCTGGAAGGACGCGCTGTCTATTCAAAAGCGATAGCGCAGGGGCGTGCGGGTGAGAGATACCTCGGTCTCACGTACTGGACACCCAATATCAATATCTTCCGCGACCCGCGCTGGGGTCGTGGTCAGGAGACTTATGGCGAGGATCCTTTTCTTACCGCGAAACTTGGAGCCGCATTTGTTCGGGGTCTGCAGGGAGACGATCCAAAATACCTGAAAGCGGCTGCCTGCGCCAAACATTATGCGGTGCATAGTGGCCCTGAGCCCCTGCGTCATGTGTTCAATGCCGATGTTAGCGACTATGATCTTTGGGACACTTACCTCCCGGCATTTGAAGAATTGGTAACAAAAGCGAATGTCGCGGGTGTGATGTGCGCCTACAACGCGTATAAAAAACAACCCTGCTGTGGCAGCGATCTGCTCATGACGGATATCCTTCGGAAGAAATGGAACTTCAACGGCTATGTCACTGCGGATTGCTGGGCCATCGATGATTTTTATAAAAACCATAAAACCCATCCCGATGCAGCAAGCGCAAGCGCAGACGCTGTGATGCATGGCACCGATTTGGATTGCGGCACCGCATCATTTCTTGCACTGGTTGATGCAGTGAAAAGAGGTTTGATCATGGAAGAACAGATCGATATCAGCATCAAGCGTCTATTCACTATCCGCTACCGCCTCGGTTTATTTGACCCGGTGAGTGAAGTAAAATACGCACAAACCCCACTGACTGTCCTGGAAAGCGCCCCCCATAAAGCACATGCCTTGAAGATGGCGCAACAGAGTATTGTACTTCTAAAAAATGAGAGCAATACACTACCCCTGTCAAAAAAAATAAAGAAGATTGCGGTGATCGGCCCCAACGCCGATAACCGGATAGCCGTATTGGGTAACTACAATGGTGTGCCTTCTGAAATCGTCACTGTCCTGGATGGAATCAGGCAGAAACTGGGCAAGGATGTGGAAATTGTGTATGAAAAGGCGCTGAATTTCACCAATGACACCTTACTTGTTTACGATAAGATCTCCGAACAATATTCCATTGATGGCAGGAAAGGATTTAAAGCCGAATATTTCAATAATGTGAACCTGGAAGGCGATCCGATCATTGTTTCAGAAACCGAATTGGATAAGTTATGGCAGGAAGGTGAGCAGGTAACCGGGAATATTCGTGCGAATAATTTTTCAGCTCGGTTTACTACGTACTACACGGCCGGTAAGGACGGTGAGATCAGTTTCGAGATTGAAGCCGACGATGGCTATAAACTATTTATCGATGATAAAGAAGTACTCAACGCCTGGCAACGTAATCGCTGGGGTGCCCGCACCCATCGCCTGGCGCTAAAAAAGGATCAACGATATAAGATCGTAGTCGAATACTGGCAGGGTGAAGGGAAAGGAAATATGAGTCTGAGGGCAGGCCATTTGGAACGTTTTAACCTGGATGCATTGGTGGCCCGCATTAAAGATGCTGATGCCATCGTGTTTGTTGGTGGTATCAGTCCCCAACTGGAAGGTGAAGAAATGAGAGTCGATTATCCGGGCTTTAATGGTGGCGACAGAACAAGTATATTATTACCTCAGGTACAAACCGACGCGCTGAAAGCCCTCCAGGCAACAGGGCGGCCGGTTGTTTTTGTGATGATGACCGGCAGCGCTGTTGCTATCCCCTGGGAAGACCGGCATATCCCGGCAATCGTCAATGCATGGTATGCTGGTCAGAGTGCTGGCACCGCAGTTGCCGATGTATTGTTTGGCGATTATAATCCTGCCGGTCGGCTACCCGTTACATTTTATAAAGGCGATGCCGACCTCCCTGATTTTAATAACTATGATATGGTCAACCGCACTTATCGTTATTTCAAGGGTGAGGCGCTTTATCCCTTTGGACATGGGCTTAGTTATACGAAGTTTCATTATGACAAGCTCTCGATACCATCTTCAATAAAGAAAGGACAGGACCTGGTGGTAAAGGCAAGCGTAACCAATACCGGCAAACTGGATGGTGAGGAAGTAATACAGCTTTATATCTCGCACGATGGAGGAAAAATGTCAGTTCCACTCAGGACTTTAAAAGGTTTTTCACGAATTTCATTGAAGGCGGGGGAAACACGGCAAATCAGCTTTCGGTTGAGCCCGGCTGATCTTTCCCTGGTGAACGAAAAAGGTGAGTTATATCAAAAAACTGGCAGGATCACCATAAGTGTTGGGGGCGGACAACCAAATACAAAAAATAAGACCACGAGCAATAATATCAGTAAAACAATTCAGGTACAATAAACACACAGTATGAAATATGCACTTCTACTGCCTGCATTATTCACAGGCATATTTACCTTTTCGCAAAACCGCGTTGTCTTGCAAGCCAGTAATGGTAAAGACACCATTGATAAAAATATCTATGGACATTTTGCCGAACACCTGGGTCATTGCATTTACGGCGGGCTTTATGTTGGCGATAGCAATACCACCATACCTAACAAAGACGGTGTGCGACTGGATGTGATCGATGCCTTGAAGAAATTAAAAGTTCCGGTTTTACGCTGGCCGGGAGGGTGCTTTGCCGACACTTACCATTGGCGCGATGGCGTTGGACCTAAAAAGGACAGGCCTTCGATGCTCAATGTATGGTGGGGGAATGTAAAAGAGGACAATAGTTTTGGCACGAACGAATTTCTGAATATGTGCGAGCTGCTTGGTGCAGAGCCTTACTTAAGTGGAAACGTCGGAAGCGGTACACCACAGGAACTTGCTGACTGGGTAAAATACACAACACACCCCAATGGAAGCAGCCCGATGACCGACCTGCGCGAAGCCAGTGGTCGCACACAACCCTGGAAAGTAAAATTCTGGGGGCTTGGCAACGAAGCCTGGGGCTGCGGTGGTAATATGACAGCGGAATTCTACGCCAATATTTATCGCCAGTATGCGACATTTATGACTAACTGGAATAATAGCGACAAACTTTACCGGATAGCCTCGGGAGCATCTGATGACGATTACCACTGGACAGAAGTGCTGATGAAAGACGTACCGCATAATATGTTCGACGCCCTCGGCCTTCACCATTATTCTGTGATCGACTGGAATAAGAAGAGCTCTGCTACCCAGTTTACCGAAGATGAATATTTCTCAACCATGAAAAAAGCCTTATTGATGGATGAGCTGATCACAAAACACAAGGCCATCATGGACAAATATGATCCCCAGAAGAAAAAAGCACTTGCAGTAGACGAATGGGGGGGATGGTACGATGTAGAGCCTGGCACAAATGGCGCATTCCTGTACCAGCAAAATACCATGCGTGATGCCATGATCGCAGGAACTACGCTTAATATCTTCAATAACCATTGCGACCGTGTAAAGATGGCCAACCTGGCCCAGATCGTGAATGTGTTGCAGGCAGTGATACTTACTAAAGAAGAAAAGATCATTCTAACGCCAACCTACCACGTGATGGAAATGTACAACGTACACCACGATGCATTGATGTTGCCCGTGCAGGTAATAAGCAATAAATACAAGGTCGGCCAGGCTGCGCTGGATGCGATATCTGTTTCGGCATCGAAGGATAAGAATGGGAAAACACATATCTCTCTCGTAAATATCGACGCGAAACAATCACAAACCATATCGATCGATTTCCAGGGTGCCACTTACAAATCTGTAGCGGGAAGAATCCTGCAGTCTTCAAAATTGCAGGATCACAACAGCTTTGAAAAACCAAATGTTATCGAACCCAAAGCCTTTTCCGGTGCAAGCCTGAAGGCCAGCTCACTAGAAATAAAGCTGCCTCCTTTTAGTGTCGTCGTCCTGGAACTGAAATAGTGCAATTGTTATGAATAAATTCACGGGAATATTTATTTTATTATCCTGTGCACTGTGTTGCCGTGCACAGGATATCTCTACTATTTCCCGGCCCGTGGGGGACAAAACTATTTCGACAGTAAATATTGAAGCTGTAAAAAAAGATGGCGCTCTAATTTTCAAAGCAGGTGAAAAAAATCTATTGGCTTACCAGTTTGAACAGAAATATCCTCCATCCGGTGTTGATAGCAACTATAAAAGAAGCGGTTTTATCCATCCGGTCTGGACGCCAAACGGGCAGGTACTTACACGCATTCAACCTCCGGATCACTATCATCATTATGGCATCTGGAATCCCTGGACACATACATTATTTGAAAATGATACAGTAGATTTCTGGAATATAAAAGGCCGACAAGGAACGGTTCGCTTCGCAAAATTTGGAAAACTGGAAACACGCGAAGGTTCCGGATCTTTTGAAACACTTCATGAGCACATCGTTTTCGAAAAAGATGGTTTGGAAAAAATTGCCTTGAATGAATGGCAAACCATAACTGTTACCGATCGCAGCGACAGGAAATACTATCTCATCGATATTGAGTCAAGGTTGGCCTGTGCTACAAAAAGTCCCTTTCGGATCCTGGCATATCGTTATGCCGGTCTGGGCTGGCGCGCAACTGAATACTGGGATAAACACAATTCCGAAATGCTGACTTCCGAAGGAAAAACAAGAGACAATACGGATGGAAGCAAGGCCAGGTGGTGCATCGTATATGGTGAATTACCAGGAAATGACGAGGGAGGCATATTGTTACTCTCTCACCCATCCAATTACAATCATCCCGAACCCCTGCGAATCTGGGATAAGAACGCGAATGGTGGCAGAGGTGATGTGTTTGCAAATTTTGCACCGACCAGGGACAGGGACTGGTTATTGGAGCCTGGCAAAACATATACATTGAAATACAGGCTGGTTGTATTTAATGGGAAAATGGATGCTGAGGCTGCCGAAAAACATTGGAAAGCTTTTGCCTGGGATAAGTGACAAAGCAATGCTAACTATATAGCCGTGAAGGCGGTAATAAAAGTTTATCGGTTAAACTCATTACTTCCCTTCTTACCGTCCCGATAGCTATCGGGATCCCGGCAACTATCAAACCCAAAATCAAACCAATGAACCCGCACAAACAAACGCGTCGTGATTTTTTAAGTACGACTTCAAAAACGGCATTGGCGACCTCTCTGGCCATCAATTTTCCTTCTATTGTGCCGGCCAGTGTTTTTGGTAAAAACGCGCCCAGCAACCGGATCAATGTTGGCGCGATAGGCTGCGGTCGCATTTCAATCATACACGATATGACCTGTGTAGCCCGCTACCCCGGCGCACGCATCACGGCCGTTTGTGATCTCGATAAAAAAAGAGCCGATATCGCGCCTGAGTTTGTTCGATCCAACTATGAAAAGGCAGCACACCTGAATGGAGGACTCAAAGGCGACTGGGATATAAAAGTCTATTATGACTATAAAGAAATGCTTGCCGATAAAGATATCGACGCGGTGCTCATCAGCCTGCCCGATCACCATCACGCCATCGTTAGCGTTCATGCCGTGAATGCTGGTAAAGATGTGTACCTGCAAAAGCCCGCCTCACTTACCATCGAAGAAGGCAGGATACTCGCAGACGCTGTAAAAAGAACAGGTAGAATATTACAAATGGGCAGCCAGCAAAGATCTGTTGATCCCTGGCCGCAGTTTAAAAGGGCTTGTGAGCTGGTGCGTAATGGTCGCATCGGTGAATTAAAAACTGTGGAAGTGGGATTACCCGGTGATCCGGGTGGCGGGAATAGAAAGGAAATGCCTGTCCCCGCCCATCTTGATTATGACGCATGGCTTGGCGCTACACCCGAAGTATATTATACTGAAGACAGGGTGCATTCCCTGGAAGTTTCACAACAAGGCATCCTTAGCAGACCCGGATGGCTGCGCTGTGAACAATTTGGCGCTGGTATGATCACCGGTTGGGGCGCGCATCACATCGACACGGCACACTGGGGAATGGGTATGGATATGTCGGGCCCGGTTGAGATTTGGGGGAAAGCACATTTCCCCAACGAAACACCCGGTTATGATGGCCTTTGGGATGTACACGGCATTTTTCGTACAGAAGCACTTTATGCGAATGGCGTTCACATGATCGTTTCGAATGAATTGCCCACCGGTGTAAAATTTATTGGTACCGAAGGCTGGATCTGGGTTACCCGTGGCAATTACAAAGTGACTGATAGCGATCCTTTACCAGATAAGGATGGTATAAAACCTATCGATGCCAGCAATCCGAAGATCCTGCAATCCGTGATCGGGCCTAATGAGACCCATCTTTACAACAGTTCTGAGCAGCATGCCAACTGGCTCGACTGTATCAAAACAAGGCAGGAACCCTCCTCTCCTGCTGAGCTGGGACATCGATCCTGCAGCGCCTGTCTGCTTCACCAGATCGCCATGAAGCTCGAAAGAAGAATTTACTGGGATCCCGTCAACGAAGTATTTAAAAACAATGACAGCGAAGCCACCGCCATGTTATCTAAGCCAAGGAGAAAGAAATACGATTTTTAAAGATGACCAGTCAAAAACCAACGATAACCCGTTTTTTATTGCAGGCAATGGTAGCAACAAGCCTGGCCTGCAATCAAAAACCTGTCTCAACTGAAAAGGATGGTATGATTAAATTGATCACGCTCGATCCCGGACATTTTCATGCGGCACTGGTTCAAAAGAAAATGTACAACAATGTTGATAGTGTTGTACATATTTATGCCCCCGGTGGCCAGGACCTGCAATGGCATTTAGACAGGATCAATGAATATAATAAAAGAGAAATCTCTCCTACCCGCTGGAAACAGGAAGTGTATACCGGTCCCGACTTTTTTGAGAAGATGATCAAAGATGGAAATTCATTTCTAAGGAGTGAGGGACAAAATGTAGTGGTGCTGTCGGGCAATAATCAAAAAAAGGCCGACTATATACTGGGATCGATACAAAAAGGTTTTCATGTATTTGCAGACAAACCCATGGTGATCGGCCAGGATGGGTTTGAAAAGCTAAAACTGGCTTTTGAAACGGCGACACAAAATAACTTGCTGCTGTATGATATCATGACCGAACGTTTCGAGATCAGCACCATACTTCAAAAGGAATTATCCAGGTTGCCAGGAATATTCGGGAAACTGGAAACGGGCACACCCGACAGTCCGGCCATTACAAAAGAAAGTGTCCACCATTTTTATAAGTATGTATCGGGGAATGTGCTAACCAGGCCCGCCTGGTTTATGGATGTGTCTCAACAGGGCGAAGGTATCGTGGATGTGATGACACACCTGGTAGACCTGGTGGAATGGGAGTGCTTTCCCGACCAGGTTATTGACTACAAAAAAGATGTCGCGCTTTTGACTGCTAAACGATGGTACACGGAGATGTCACAGGATGAATTCAAAAATATTACCAGGCTGGACAGGATACCGAATTACCTTCAAAAAAACATAACCGCTGATAACCGGATCCAGGTCTTTTGCAATGGTGAGATCATCTTCAACATCAAAGGTGTACATGCAAAGACTTCTGTGACCTGGAACTACAAGGCACCCGAAGGCACCGGTGATACCCATTATTCGATCATGCGGGGAACTAAAGCCAATCTCGTCATTCGGCAGGGTAAGGAAGAGAATTATAAACCTGTTCTATACATTGAACCAGTGATAAAGAGTAAGGACTGGGAAGATTCTTTGCAACACAATTTCACATCACTGATCGCAAAATATCCCGGTCTGCAGCTTACACCGTCTGTCAATGGATGGAGACTGACGATACCTGATCAGCTTTCTGAGGGGCATGAAGCTCATTTTGCCCGCGTGATGGAAAATTTCCTGGGTTACCTGCAAAATAAAAATATGCCTGCCTGGGAAGTGCCGAATATGCTGACAAAATATTTTATCACTACCCAGGCGCTTGAACTGGCAAAGAAAAACGAAGAATGAAAAATATATTAACTATAACGCTTCTTTTCACTGCCTGCCGGCTTGCGGCGCAATATCCCAGTGTACAGATACCGGGTTCGGAAATAAGAGTATTGAAATCCGGTATAGTAAAAGGACAGGAATACGAACTGCACATCCTGCTGCCGGGCGGCTATAAGAAAAGCGAAAAGAAATATCCAGTTGTTTACCTGATGGATTCACAATGGGATTTTCCACTTGTAAAATCTTTGTATGGTCAGCACTACTATGATGGTTTCATTCCCGAACTGATCATTGTTGGTGTGACCTGGGGCGGTACCAATCCGAATCCCGATAGCCTGAGAGCCAGGGATTACACACCCAGCAAAGAACAACGACTACCGCAAAGTGGTGGAGCCGATCAATTCCTTTCCTTTATAAAGAATGAGCTTTTCCCCTTCATCGAAACTCAATACAGGGCACAGGAAAATAACAGGGGACTGATGGGTTGCTCCCTGGGTGGTTTGTTTACACTTTATACCCTGTTTACCCAACCTGAACTATTTGACTATTATGCTGCAGCGAGTCCTGCTGTGGGATGGGATAATGGTATTTTATACCAGTTCGAAAAAATATTTGCCCAAAAGAAAACAAATAGATCGAAGCGGGTTTTCATGACCATAGGTGATGTGGAAAGAAGCCGGCCATTTTATGAAAAGTTTGTGGACCAAATGAAAAAGGGAAAATATCCCTTTGTATCCAGGGTGCTTGTAAATACGGGACATTCAGGTACCAAGAACGAAACCTATGGCCGCGGACTTCAATACTTTTTTGAAAGACCAAAACTGCATCCCGGCGATGCTGTTCTGCAAAAATATTGTGGGACCTATACAGCCAGGAATGGCAATACCGTCGAAATAATAAAAGAGAACAACCAGCTCACGCTTTATTTATCTAAAAGCAATAAGTACCTGCTGTATGCTGCCAGCGACACCAGCTTTTATACAGACTCTGAATTCCTGAATATCCAGTTCGATAATGAAAATGGTAAAACACGAGGATTCCAACTTAACCAGTATGGACAGTCGCAATACCTTCAGAAATCCGACTCCCTTACCGGAAAGGTTTATAAATGGAATGACATAAATGGTTCAGGGGATTTTGTTTCCAAAACCGTCCTGGATGGAGGCACTACATCACTTTCCAGGTTCAGGGTGATGGTGGAAACAATCGGCATTAATAGTAAAAACAGGCGGCAACAGGTAGCACGGGATGAGGAAGAATTGATCATCATTAAAGATGGAGAAGCAAAAATAAGCCTTCGCAATTCGACTAAGTCTGTCGGAAGGGGCAGCGTTGCTTTCATTATGGCAGGTGACAAATATGAGATCACTAATTCGGGTAAAGGAAATACTGTATACTATCGTTTTAGTTACAAGGGAAAAATTTCCGATCCGGACAGGGCCCTAAAGCAAGGCGGCTCCTTTATCATCGACTGGAATGCTCTCGACACCTCGGGTACCGGTAAAGGGTACCGCCGCAATTTTTTTGACAGGGCCAGTTCGCAATTACGACAGTTTGAGATGCACACGACTGCCCTGAACGCTGGCGCTGTAAGTCATGCGCCGCATACCCATGTGCAGGAAGAAATCGTATTGATATTACGGGGAGATGTAACCATGCATATTGACGGTGCGCTGATTCCTGCTTTACCTGGTGATGTGGTGTTCCTCCCCTCGGGAGTTCCGCATGCACTGAATAATACGGGTGCGGACCAGTGTGAGTATTTTGCTTTTCAATGGAGAAATTAAACGGGTATGAAAAAAAGTATAGCTGGATTTATCCTGTACCTCTCACTAAGCGGTACAGTCCTTGCGCAAGACAAGCCTATTGGTATTTTCGACGGGCACCGGGATGTGGGAAATCCCTTGTTAAAAGGATCTGCTGTTTATGATCCCAACACACAGGAGTATACGGTCTCAGGTGCCGGCGCGAATATGTGGGCCAGCAATGACCAGTTTCATTTTTTGTACAAAAAGATCAAGGGAGATTTTATTATAAGTGCCACCATACGTTTTATAGGGAAGGGAGTCAACAACCACAGGAAGATCGGCATTATTGCGAGAGACCAGCTTAGCGCCAGCTCCCGGTATGCTGATGCCTGTGTACACGGCGATGATCTCACATCTCTTCAATACAGGGCATCGGACAGTGCCCAGACCGAGCAGGTGATCATCTCCTCCCACTACCCAACCGATATTCAATTGGAACGAAAAGGAAACCTGTTCAAATTCTCTGCAGCTACATTCGGTGAGAATTATAAATCTGTTTCAAAAGAATTAGAGCTTAATGATGAGTTATATGCCGGGCTTTTTATTTGTTCCCACGAAGACAGCGTGATGGAAAAAGCTGTGTTCAACAATGTACGCATCATCATCCCTGCCCCGGCCAACTTTCAACCTTACCGCGATTATTATGGTAGTCACCTTGAAGTGATGGATGTGCATACAGGCCAGAGAAAAATACTTCACAGCGCACCGAATTCCCTGCAGGCCCCTAACTGGACCAAAGATGGGAAACATCTTGTTTACAATTCCGAGGGATTATTGTATAAATATGACCTGGCCAATGGAGGTATCGAAAAATTGAATACTGGATTCGCCAATCAAAATAACAATGATCACGTACTTTCTTTTGACGGAAAGCAAATGGCGATCAGCCACCATACGGGTGAAAAAAGGATTTCTACGTTATATACGTTACCTGTGACAGGTTCCGACAACCCTGTTCAAATTACTTCACCCGATGCAGGGCACTCCTATCTTCATGGCTGGTCGCCCGATGGGAAAAAGCTTGCTTTCACCGGACAGCGGAATGGACAGTATGATATCTGGACAGTAGATATCCAGACAAAAAAAGAAACGCAATTGACCAATACCCCCAGCCTGGATGATTCGCCTGAATATAGTCCGGATGGAAAATGGATCTGGTTCAATTCGGTTCGAACCGGCACGATGAAACTTTGGCGAATGAGGCCGGATGGCAGCGGCCAGGAACAAGTGACGTATGATGAATACAATGACTGGTTCCCTCATTTTTCACCCGATGGAAAATGGATCGTTTACCTGTCCTATCCCAAAGACATCACCCCTACAGATCATCCCTGGTATCAGCTGGTTTATTTGCGGCTCATGCCGGCAAGTGGTGGCGTGCCTAAAACAATTGCCTATGTATACGGCGGACAGGGCACCATCAATGTGCCTTCATGGTCGCCCGATAGTAAGAAGATCGCTTTTATCAGTAATACCCAGTTAAAATAATCCAAATAATGTTTAAGATTTCAACCTTAGTAATACTCATTTTGATGTCGGGTGTGTTCCAGGCCCGGAGCCAGGTTGTATTGCCCAGTCTTGTGCGTGATAGTATGATCCTGCAAAGAGATGCCAAAATAAATATTTGGGGATGGGCATCAAAGGGTGAAAAAATAAACGTGCGATTCAACAACAAAACTTACCGCACCAATACCGGTACAGATGGTAAATGGCTGATCTCTCTGCCTGCAATGAAAGCAGGTGGCCCCTATAGCATGGAGATCACGGGCAAAAATAAAATAAAATTAAAAGGCATCCTTATCGGCGATGTATGGGTATGTGCAGGCCAATCGAATATGGTGCATCAAATGGAATTGCATAGTATCCTGTATGCCGACGATATCGCCCATGCCAACTATCCCGAGATAAGACATTTTTTTATTCCGACAGTATATAATCTCCAGGGTCCTTCGAAGGACCTGCCGGCGGGTTATTGGAAATCGGCCACTAAAGAGGATATCAAAAGGTTTTCTGTCGTCTCGTATTTCTTTGCAAAGTCCATTTATCAAAAATACCAGGTACCCATAGGGCTTATCAATGCCAGTGTTGGCGGCACGCCCATAGAAGCATGGACAAGCGAAGATGGCCTGAAAGATTTTCAAAACATTGTCAATACGATAGAAAAAAACAAGGACACAGCCTACGTCAATGAGCAATACCGCATGATGGCTGCAAGAACTGCCAATGCTCCCAAATCAAAGGATCAAGGTATGATGGGCGAAACAAAATGGTATAATCCAGCCTACAAACCAAAGGGCTGGCGAACGATCAATATTCCCGGGTACTGGGAAGACCAGGGGATAAAAGATCTTAACGGAGTGGTATGGTACAGGCGGGAAATCGATATCCCCGGTTCTATGGTGGGCAAAGCGGCACGGGTATTCCTCGGGAGAATAATCGATGCAGATATATTATATGTGAACGGTCAGCAGGTAGGCCAGACAACTTATCAATACCCCCAAAGAAGATACAATATTCCGGCAGGCACTTTAAAGGCTGGCAAAAATATATTCGTAGTGAGAGTGACCAATCAGGCTGGTAAAGGAGGATTCGTCCCCGACAAACCGTATTGTCTTTTTGCAGGTAGTGATACCATCGATCTCAAAGGCTATTGGCAATACAAAGTCGGTGAAGTATTTGTACCAGGCGGCGGCTGGACAGGGTTTAGTGCGCAAAACCAGCCCACATCATTGTACAATGCGATGATAGCGCCGATGATTGATTATACAATTAAGGGATTTCTGTGGTACCAGGGCGAGGCCAATACAATAAGGGCGGAAGCATATGCAAAATTGCAGCCTGCCCTGATCCATGACTGGAGAAAAAAATGGAAACAGGGAGAGCTACCCTTCTTTTACGTGCAGCTTCCCAACTTTATGGATGCCAACTACCTTCCTTCTGAAAGCCAGTGGGCTGTCCTCAGGGAATCTCAAATGAAGTCTTTATCTGTTCCCAATACGGCTATGGCAGTTGCGATCGACCTTGGAGAATGGAATGATATACATCCCGACAATAAAAAAGACGTTGGACTAAGACTTGCTCTCGCCGCACGAAAGATTGTATATGGAGAGAATATCGTCTATTCCGGCCCGATATTTAAGTCTTTCAGCATCGAAGGAAATAAAATCATACTCAGTTTTGAACACACGGGCAGCGGCCTGGTGACGAATGATGGAGAAGAACTCGCCGAATTCGCTATTGCGGGAACGGACAAAAAATTTGTGTGGGGTAATGCTAAGATCGAAAACAACCAGGTGATCGTATGGCATGAGGATATAGTCGATCCAAAATATGTCCGCTATGCGTGGGCAGATAACCCGGTCAATCCAAATTTATATAACCGGGAGGGACTACCGGCTTCACCATTCAGAACGGATCAGTAGTACTAAGAAAAGGTTCCTTAAGGGATGATCCTGTATAATCAAATTTTTAAGTGTATAAATAACATTTATTGTAAATTTAGAATAGGGTAAACACCCTGCGTGCGTATTGTGTGACCTTGATTCTTATTTAAATGCCACTGGCGCAACAGTTACTCTGAATTATAGTATAGGATCTGATTCAGACGTTCAATAACCATTATATAAACCGAATCAGATATCGTCAAAATATTGGAACAAGACCTATTAAATGAAAAACAATGAAATCAAAAATCATTTGCCTTTGTGGAATGATCATGCTTTGCTATGCGACCTCTGCACAAACCCTGATGAGCCAGGCACCTGAGGGATTTGATGTTGTACGGGAAAGTATAGCTCACGGAAAAATAGACTCCGTAAGTTACAGATCAACGACAGTTGGCAGTACCCGAAAAGTGCTGATCTATACGCCACCTGGATTTTCAAAAAAGAAGAAGTACCCGGTATTATACTTATTACACGGTATTGGTGGTGACGAAAAAGAATGGCTTAAAGGGGGAAGCCCACAAGTGATCCTGGATAACCTTTATGCCGAAGGAAAATCCGAGCCGATGATAGTAGTAATGCCCAATGGTCGGGCTATGAAAGATGACCGGGCTATAGGTAACATCTTCGACAGCGCAAAAGTGCAGGCATTTGCCAACTTCGAAAAAGACTTACTACTGGACCTGATCCCATTTATAGAGAAAAAATATCCCGTTATGAAGGACAGGGAACATCGCGCCATTGCCGGTCTGTCGATGGGCGGCGGGCAATCGCTAAATTTTGGCCTTGGCAATCTTGACAAATTTGCCTGGGTTGGTGGTTTCTCCTCAGCACCTAATACAAAAAGTCCTGAAGAACTTATTCCTGACCCCTCGCGGGCAACAGACATGCTAAAGCTACTTTGGATCTCCTGTGGTGATAACGATCCCTTGCTCAGGTTCAGCCAGCGTACACATGACTTCCTGTATGAAAAAAATGTTCCGCATATTTATTATCTCGAACCAGGTGCACATGATTTCAATGTCTGGGAAAATGGCTTATACCAATTCAGCCAGTTACTATTCAAACCTGTAGACGCTTCATCATTTTCCAGGTATACCGTACTGGGGGCACCTGCTGCTACCAATGTCAGATCAGCAAAATACCCGCAGATCCTACCTGATAACCGGGTGGTATTTCGTATCAAGGCACCAGGGGCACAACGGGTACAGGTGGACCTGGGAAGAAAATATGAAATGGCCAAAGACACTGGTGGCTATTGGACAGCTATCACTGATTCTATCGGGGAAGGCTTTCATTATTATTCGCTGCTGATTGACGGGGTTGCCCTTGCAGATCCTGCCAGTGAAACATTCTATGGTATGGGCCGGATGGCAAGCGGTATCGAAATACCTTTTCGGGAAGGTGGTTATTACAAAACAAAAGATGTACCCCATGGGGATGTGAGAATAAAGAGGTACTTCTCTACAGTCACTGGTTCATGGCGCCGCATGTATATTTATACACCTCCCGGATATGATATGGAAACAAACACCAGCTACCCGGTTTTATACTTGTTACATGGTGGTGGTGAAGATGAGAGAGGATGGGTTGCGCAGGGTAAAACTGAAATTATTATGGATAATCTTATTGCTGATAAAAAAGCACAGCCCATGCTGGTGGTAATGCTCGATGGCAATATGAGTACGGGCGGCCTTGCTGGTTTTAATGAGAATGTGTTACGCACATTTGAAAACGAGTTATTAAATGCAGCCATACCCTTTGTTGAAAAAAACTATCGTATTAAAAAAGGTTCGGATAGCAGGGCACTGGCTGGTTTATCTATGGGAGGTCTTCAAACCCTGTATGCAGGAATAAAGAATACAGAAATGTTTTCTTACCTGGGAGTCTTTAGTTCAGGTTGGTTTGCCAACAGAACCGAACTTTCCGAGCCACAATATACCTTTATGAAAGCGAACGCGGCTAAGATCAACAGCCAGCTGAAAAGTCTATGGATATCTATGGGAGGCAAGGAAGATATTGCTTACAATAACTGTAAGGTCATGATGTCGAAATTTGATGAGATGAATATCCGATATACATATAGTGAATATCCCGGCGGACATACCTGGCCGGTATGGAGAAATAATCTTTTCAACTTTGCACAATTGCTTTTTAAATAAATAAATGCCGGGCGACTGGATCATTAAAAGTCAGGATTATGAAAATTAAACTTTCGTTGATCTCATATCTTTTGCTTCCGTTCTTTCTTTTCGGACAAAAGGATTATCCATCACCCATCAGACCTGGCAATGAACCGGTAGCACCCGGCAAGTTTGAACCCTCCTGGCAGTCACTGAAACAATACAAAGTACCTGAATGGTTTCGAGATGCCAAGTTCGGGATTTGGGCACACTGGGGTCCGCAATGCCAGCCAGGCCAGGGGGACTGGTACGCACGCAACATGTATAAACAGGGCAGTAAAAATTATGAATGGCATTTAAAAAACTATGGTCACCCATCTAAAGCGGGCTTCAAAGACGTAATTAATAGCTGGAAAGCGGAAAAATGGGACCCGGAGAAACTGGTTAAATTGTACAAACGTGCCGGTGCGCAGTATTTTTTTGCAATGGCCAATCATCACGACAACCTGGATATGTGGGATAGTAAATACCAGCCATGGAATACTGTAAAAGTGGGCCCGAAAAAAGATATCCTGGCAGGCTGGGCTGCTGCCGCCAGGAATAACCAGTTACCCTTTGGACTAAGCGTGCATGCCGCTCATGCATGGCTGTGGTATGAAACCGCGCAACAATCCGATACTTCCGGAGAATATGCCGGTATACCTTATGATGGGGCGCTTAAAGCTGAAGACGGAAAAGGAACCTGGTGGGATGGACTCGATCCCCAGGATCTGTATGCACAAAACCATCCTTTAAGCGAAGGCAGCAGAAATATCAATGCCATTCATCGCCAGTGGGAATGGGCCAATGGTGTGGTGACACCCTCCCAGGAGTACGCTGAAAAGTTTTACAACAGAACAATTGACCTGATCAACAAATTCAATCCCGACCTTCTCTATTTCGATGATACCGGGCTTCCATTATATCCAATCAGTGATGCAGGTTTGAAAATCGCCTCTCATTTTTACAATTCCAATATGAACCTGCATAACAACAAGCTTGAAGCAGTTTTGCTTGGTAAAATCCTGACTGCAGAACAAAAAGAGTGCTTAGTGTGGGATGTAGAGCGCGGAGCACCAGATAAAATCCAGGAACTGGCCTGGCAAACATGCACCTGTATTGGTCACTGGCATTATAGTGACGCTGTTTATGAAAACAACCGGTATAAAACAGCGAAAGATGTCATACATATGCTGGTGGATGTAGTTAGCAAAAATGGTAACCTTCTACTCAACATCCCTGTTAAAGGCGATGGCAGCATCGACGACAAGGAGATTGCGGTGCTGGAAGGTATTACAGCCTGGATGGATATCAATAAAGAAAGTATTTATAGTACCCGTCCATGGAAAGTCTTTGGCGAAGGACCAGCCGCCGATTCAGCCAACCCGATTAATGCACAGGGATTTAATGAAGGTAAAATTAAATTCAGCGCAAAAGACATCAGGTATAACAAAAAAGCTGACATAATCTATGCAACTGTCATGGGCGTGCCAAGAGACAAGATCTACCTAAAGAGTCTCTCGGCCGCGAATGGCGTGAAAAAAATAAACCGGATAGAACTGTTGGGAAGTAAAGAGAAAATAAACTGGCGTCAAACTGCGGATAATGTTCAAATTGATCAACCACGCTCAATCCCAAATGAAATAGCCATCGTGTTCAAAGTGTATCAAAACTAAAAATGTATTGCAATTATCAGATCTTACTCGGTAAGAACAGGCTTGAAACGCATGATAGCCCCTGCGCGCATCCATCGTACAGACTAACTATAGGGTTGGTAGTTTTCACTTTTTTTACGTCTACGATCCAGGTTATTGCCCAACAACAAAGGGCGTCTAACCCGGTGATCTTTGCAGATGTTCCCGATATGTCGATGATCAGGGTAAACGATACATACTATATGAGCAGTACGACCATGCACTTGAGCCCTGGTGTACCGATCATGAAATCGAAAGACCTGGTTAACTGGCAGATTGTTAATTACGTTTATGACACACTCGCCGATACTGACGAACTAAATCTTGAGAATGGAAAGAACACTTACGGCAGGGGCTCGTGGGCAAGCTGTCTTCGGTATCACAATGGTGTTTACTATGTCTCCACTTTTTCACAAACAACGAATAGAACCTATATCTACACCACCAGCAATATTGAAACAGGTCCCTGGCGCCGATCGGATTTTAAACCATCTTACCACGATCATACAATTTTCTTTGACGATGATGGCCGGGTTTGTTTAATTTATGGAGCAGGCAGATTGAAACTGGTGGAACTGACAGCCGATGCTTCATCCGTTAAAAGCACAACAGAGCAGATCATTATCGAGAATGCAAGTGCACCAGCCGGTTCAGATATTGGACTTCAATCCGAAGGCTCGCAATTATTTAAAGTTGATGGAAAATATTTCCTGTTCAATATAGTCTGGCCAAAGGGCGGCATGCGTACTGTAATCATCCACAGGGCTGATAAGATCACAGGGCCCTATGAAGGTCGTATTGCATTGCAGGATCGGGGTGTGGCCCAGGGCGGACTGATCGATACGCCCGACAAAAAATGGTTCGCCTACCTTTTTCGCGATTATGGATCAGTTGGTCGTATCCCTTACCTGGTGCCCGTTATTTGGAAGGATGGGTGGCCTGTTTTGGGAACTGATGGGAAAGTGCCTGATACATTAGATCTGCCTGTCAGCACCGGCCTTCAGCCCGGGATTGTAGCATCCGATGAATTTAACCGGGATAAGACTGCCCCGGCCTTGCCATTGGTGTGGCAATGGAATCACAATCCCGATCACAGGAACTGGTCGGTAAGAGAAAGAAATGGCTTTTTACGTTTAAGAACAGCAAGGATCGACACATCTTTTCTTTCTGCAAGAAATACTTTAACACAGCGCAGTTTCGGACCAGAAAGCTCAGGCATCATATCACTTGATATTTCAAATATGAAAAACGGCGATATGGCCGGCCTGGCCCTGCTTCAGAAGAAATTTGGGTTTGTTGCTATTAATTATCAAAATGGCGTGAGATCAATCGTAATGGTCAGCGCTGAATCCGGTACGCCGATAGAAAAACAGCGACTACCCATCACACAAAACAAAGTGTACCTTAGAGCAGACTGCAATTTCAGAGATCTCAGAGATGAAGCAAACTTTTATTACAGCCTGGATGGTGAATCATGGAAATCTATTGGCGTGAGCCTGAAGATGTCTTATACCTTACCACATTTTATGGGCTATCGCTTTGGCCTGTTCAACTATGCAACACAAAGTGTCGGAGGATTTGTAGACTTCGACTTTTTCCGGGTGGAAAATAAAATATTGAAACAGCATTAGAAAATAATTGTAAAAAAGCGGTGTAGTCAAAACTAGCTACTAAACAAAATAGGTATGAAAAAACTATTGCTTCCAATTGTATTGGTTTTAACGTTAAATGCCTTCTCACAATTCAACCAGCCCTGGAAGGGAAAAAAATGTGCGGTCGTGATTACGTATGACGATGCGATCGATCAGCATCTGGACAATGCTGCTCCGCTTCTTGACAGCCTGGGATTGAAAGCAACGTTTTATGTCACCGGGTTCTCCGTATCCATGCAGGCAAGATTGAATGAATGGAAGAAGCTCGCAGAAAACCAACATGAACTGGGCAATCATACCCTTTTTCATCCCTGCCTGGGAGGCATGCCTGGTCGCGATTGGGTAAGCCCTGAAATCGATATGAACCGATACACCGTGGCACGCATGCAGAATGAGATCAAGATGACAAATCTTTTTCTCCGGGCAATAGATGGAAAAACATCAAGAACATTCGCGTATACCTGTGGTGATATGAAGATCGGTGAGGTATCATTTATCGATGAACTGAAAAAAGATTTTGTAGCTGCCAGGGGTGTAAAAAGCCGGATGCAAAAGATCAGTGATATAGATCTTTATAACGTGGATTGTTTTGGCGTAAATGGAGAATCCGGTGATCAAATGATCGAATGGGTGAAAAAGGCGATGGAGACCAATTCTTTGCTGGTTATATTGTTTCATGGCGTAGGCGGCGGTAATCCGCTTAATGTTTCAGTAGAGGCGCATCGCGAAGTGTTGGAATTCATCAAAAAAAACGAAAAGGATATATGGGTAGCGCCTATGGTGGAAACGGCCGAACATATCCGTCAATGGCAGGAACGAGATAAAGCCTTCAAAATACAACAACAGGAAACGCAGGACGACTATAAAAACATGCTGGCGCAATTAAAAATCTCGTCAACACGTAGCGGTCCTTCCGGAAATCCCTCTGCGCCGAATGCGGCTAATACCGACGAATCAAAAGCAACTCCATATACTTCACTTCCGGATCCTCTACTATTGAAAAATGGTAAAAAAGTAAACGATGCAAAAACCTGGTGGAACAAAAGACGACCTGAAATAATGGAAGACTTTGACCGGGAAATTTATGGCCGGGTACCAAGACAAACACCAAAAGTAAACTGGATATTGGTGAATACTGTTGATACGACAGTTGGCGATATTACAGCAGTGACAAAAAACCTGATAGGCCGCGTTGACAATTCATCCTATCCGCAAATAGATGTTGACATCCAACTTTCAATCACCACGCCACGCGAGCGCAGCAAGCCTGCACCCGTGATGTTACATTTTGGATTTGTATTTCCCCCGGGGTTCAGACCACCGGCACCAGGTACAACAGCACAACAAAAAAGCTGGCAGGAGCAGGTCTTGGAAAAAGGATGGGGCTATGCAATTTTAGTCCCTACCAGTATACAGGCTGATAACGGCGCAGGTTTGACAAGGGGCATCATTGGCCTTGTCAATAAAGGAATGCCACGCAAACCCGATGATTGGGGCGCATTGCGTGCCTGGGCATGGGGCGCCAGCCGGGCGATCGATTATTTTGAAACAGATAACAGTGTCGATGCAAAACAGGTAGGCATTGAAGGATTATCCAGGTATGGCAAAGCAGCAATTGTCGCCATGGCTTATGAACCACGAATCTCGGTCGGGTTTATCGGATCATCAGGCGCTGGTGGAACAAAAATATTGCGTCGCATGCTTGGCGAACAGGTCGAAAATCTTGCCTCCTCCGCGGAGTATCATTGGTTTGCCGGCAATTTTATAAAATATGCAGGGCCTCTTACGGCGAACGAACTTCCTGTAGACGCACACCAACTTGTTGCATTATGTGCACCGAGACCTGTGTTCATCAGCGCGGGCTCTCCCACTGTAGAAGGACAATGGGTAGATGCAAAAGGAATGTTTTTGGGAGGTGCGCACGCGGGACCTGTGTACAGGTTATTCGGAAAAAAAGACCTGGGAACTTCAAACTTTCCACCTATTGAAACCAGTTTGACAGATGGCGAGCTCGCATTCCGGCAACACAGCGGCGGACATACCACGGGGCCGAACTGGCCGACTTTTTTGAAATGGGCAAGCCGGTACATCAAATAAGGGGAATTTAATTACTGCAAATGACACTTGCTAATTTCCATTTTCCTTCTTCGCAAATTTTTGCAAATAGGTTTCTGCAAATCGTTTGCCCATCACTCGCTGACCATTTGAATCGAAATGTATCTGGTCACCCTTATGCTCAAGATCCCCGGTTGTAATCACTGACGTAAAGCTATCCTGGGATGAATAACTCCTAATTTCTTCGTTTATCCGCTCCCAATTGCTGCTGTCAGTGGAAAATGAACCTAACTCCCCAATTAATACCGGGAGCTGGTTGTCACCGGCAGCCGACCTGAAACGCGAAATAAGAGTTCGCAATCGCTCAGCATATAACGGAATATCTCGTTCATTCGCATCGGTTTCACCCTAGTGCCATAATATGCCTTTCAAGGTGCCGTTCCTGCGTGCAATCGCCAACATGCTTAAAAAATTAGAATAAAGCTTTACATCCCGATGAACAGAATCGCCCAGCCACTGACTGATAGAACTACCACCGACCGCACAGGGAACTAGCAACACGGAAATGCTGTCAGGAATATGTTTTAGCAATGTTGTTCCAAAAGAATACCCGCAATCAAGACCTATGCGGCCTGGTTCGTAAAAATGTAACGGCTCCTTCGCCATCACAACCTGTCCGTCCTTGTTAATCGTCAGTAATCTTTTTTCAGGTATTGTATCCTGTGATTCCACGGTACCCCGTCCGGCCATATTTGACTGGCCGGCCATAATAAATACCCAGGTATTATTTACTCCTTTCATTTCGCGAAGATCAGCTGCACGCGGTTGTGACTGGCTACGGTTGCAGACAGTGCAAAACAAGCTGACCAAAATAAACAAACTATTCTTCATCGCTACTTGTCCTTACTCAAAAAAGGGGATCCCCGGCCATGCATATTTTTTCATTGCCTCTTCATTGATCTCCACTCCGATACCCGGTTTTTCCGATAGTGTAATAAAACTGTCTTTAACCCACTCCCCATCGTAGTCAACGATTTCTTTGAACATGGGCTGCGTATGAAAATACGACTGCCATTCCAGGATCATGAAATTGGGTACTGAAGCGCAGACATGAGCCGATGCCATAGCACCCAGGAATGACGCGACCATATGCGGAGCAAATGGTGTATAATAAAGATTGGCAAGATTCGCGATCCGCTGTCCCTCTCCCAGCCCGCCAGCCTTTTGCAGATCAGGCATTACGATATCCACAGCACCAATTTCCAGCAGCCTTCTGAAACCGTGGGCAAGGTAATGATTTTCGCCTGCGCAGATCGGTGTACTGGTCGATTCGGTGATCAGCTTATACGCTTCGGCATTCTCAGCAGGTATGGGTTCTTCCAGCCACATCAGGTTTAAATGCTCCAGGCGCTTTGCGACGGCCTGTCCAGTCACCGCATCATAACGGCCATGCATATCGACGCAGATATCAATCTTTGGTCCTACCGCTTCCCTGGCTGCACTGATCTGGTCCACCATCCGCTGCAACTCCGCCGGGCTTGCTGTCCAGTTGTAGAAATCATACTTATTCGGATCATTAGCCTGGTCAAGATCAAACTTAATCGCATTAAACCCCATCTCCTTTGATTTGAGGGCAGCCTCTGCAAAATCTTTGGGTGTAGGCAGATTCCGCTGATATAAGGCTGTGTCACAGTACACCCTGATCTTATCACGAAACTTACCACCAAGCAACTGGTACACTGGCAGGTTAAGCGCTTTACCGGCCAGGTCCCACAGTGCAGTTTCAATGGCTGAAAGTACCGCTACATACATCCCCGACTGGGCGCCCTGGAAAAAACCGGAGCGGCGAATGTCTTCAAACAAACGATGCACATTCAACGGATTTTTTCCTTTGAGCCGGTTGCCGAAATTTTTCACAAGGTGATAAGTTCCGGGTACCGCATCCACCCCTTCACCGCATCCCCATATATCCTGGTTGGTATAGACTTTTACAAAAACACTTCCTCTTATATAACCACATTTCACCTCTGTTATCTTAAGATCAGCTGGTGCGGAACGCCTGGGATTTCTTTCAATAGCGTTTTCATATCCCTGTCCGAAAGAACCTAATGAAGCCAGCGGGGCCAGTGCCGAGCCGAGGGCAGCTTTTTTAAGAAACGATCTCCTTGAGTTTAACATCTTACGGTTTTTTAAAAATTATAAATAAGGACCCACTAATAATTTTTACCAGGTACGACCTTTCAATAATTCCTGTATCTGCGATTTTGGTACAGGCAATTCATCCATATGGTCATTCAGCCATTTTGAAAAATCTCTTTCAATCTCCTCACTCCACCTGGTATCGATCTGCCCCGAGGTGTACTTTCCTTCGCGCAGCCGCTGGTGACTAAACATATCACGAAGCCTGACCAGTTCTGAAACCTTTACAACTTTTTCTGCCAAATGCGGAGGTATGAAAATCACACCGCCATCACGTCCCAGCACAATATCCCCCGGCATAACCGTCGCTTTGCCGATCCTGGTAGGCTGGTTTATGCCAACCAGGGTAGTGTTCAAGTCACCAGCCGGGTTATTAAGGTGGTGAGATGGATGATAAGACCTGAAAAAGGAAGTGAATGATCCCAGTTCCTTCAAACCGTTTATATCCCGAATAGCGCCGTCGTACACGATGCCATTGCCCGTTTTCGAAAAGATGGCGTTGCCAAGATTATCGCCTACTGTCGGGCCATCCTCATGCGCACCAAACTGATCCACGACATATACATCGCGTTTTACCAGCAATTCGATGGGCCAGGTGTTTTGTGATTTTACCCGCTTATCACGTATATGCCCTGTATCATCAATAGCCCTTTGCAGGTCCGGTCGTCCAGGCATGAAAGTAGCGGTAACAGCACGACCCACTAATACGCTATCCGGGTTGATCGATTGCCAGCCATCATCATACTGGTGTTTATAATTTTCATTTCTCAAAACCGCCCAGGCTTCTTCAAGTGTCACCAACTTCATGCGATTAAGGATAGAGTCCGGTACTTTGGGCCGGCCGTCGGCAAAACGATCACCTTTCCATTCACGGGTTAAGAAAAGTAATTGCTCTTTTGTTATTTGCTGACTAATGGTAAGCTGGTGTAAAAAAAGCATTACCAAAAACAGTACTAAACCTCTTTTTCTAGCCATATTGAAGAATTTGATAGTTGAAAATGTTAATGTGCTACTTCCCTGTCTTCTGTATTCTCAACAACTTCTTTCGGAAGTCTGCCATGCCACCAGCTTGCCAGCATTGAGCCGGTAATATTCATCAATGGACCAAATACCGCAGCTGCCAGTCCTACCGTCGCGATCTTACCCATCTCTTTGGCAATGCCGGAAGCAAGGCCGGCATTCTGCATACCCACTTCGATAGCGATAGTACGGCAATCTCTTTCCGGCATTTTGAACAACCTGGCCGACCAGTATCCAAGCAAATAACCAAAGAGGTTGTGTATGAGCACCACGCCTATAAGTGCGGGTCCGATCGTCAGCAGGCTTTCTCTCCCGGCAGCGGTAATGATCGTGATAATAAAAGCGATACCAAACATAGAAACTATTGGCATCGCTTTATCGAGCCATTGTGACCTGCCGCTTAAAAGTTTATTGAAAATAAGGCCGGCCCCAATCGGTATGATGATCATCTTTATGATATCCCACATCATCTTCAAAATATCCACTTCAATCAATGCGCCTGCGAACAGCTTCATTAAAACAGGAGTGATAAACGGGGCGAGCAAAGTAGTGGTGGCAGTCACCGTAATAGATAAAGCCAGATTTGCCTTTGCCAGGTATGACATCACATTGGAAGCAAGACCACTTGGTGAACAGCCGATCAATACTATACCCGCCGCTATTTCCGCGGGAAAATTTGTCAGCTGTGCCAGTGTAAATCCCATCAATGGCATAATGATAAACTGGCTGAATACACCAATTACAACACCTTTGGGTGTCTTTACTACGCCGGCAAAGTCCTTCACACTCATAGAAGTGCCCATACCAAACATGATCAGCTGGATCAGTGGGATGATCAAAGCACTTAACTTAAAATCTCCCCATGACTGGAAATATTCAGGGTGATACAGCGCAAGAGAAACAGCAGCGAATATGACCAGGGTAAAGGACAGTCCTTTCAATAACTTTCTACCACGGAAAGCAATGGAAAGACTAAAAAAGAACAACATCAAAAACCATCCCGCCCAACCATGTTGCTGTTGTACGGTTAAAAATATCCAGACCGCCAGGAAAATTGCTGCCAGTATATAAAAGAAATCACTTGATTGTTTTTTTGAAAATGGCATAGCGGTAGAATGATTTTATATTTTGGTAGATCTAAATCCGGGGATTGCTATCGCACCGGCGCTTTGAATCGGTTATACATTTAACTAAATATCCGGTCATGCGAACGGCGTTCGTTCCATTGGTTGGTCGGTTCAAAATAGCTTTTATCGGAAGAGTGCAGATGTTTTTTCAACACTTCTTCATTTAGCTCGATACCTAAACCTGGCGTAAGTGGCACATCAGCAAAACCTTTTGTGATCATCTTTTTACCGTCTTTTGTTTTCACCAGGTCTTCCCACCATGGAATATCAACAGAATGATGCTCCAGCGATAAGAAATTCTGTGTGGCAGCAGCGCAATGCACATTTGCCATAAACGAAACCGGCGTACCAGCCTGGTGCATTGCCATAGCTATCCCATATTCCTCTGCATAATCACCAATCCTTTTTGTCTCGAGCAAACCACCCGAGGATGCCAGGTCAGGATGTACAATATCTACAGCGCGCTCATCGATCAGGGGCTTGAAATGTTTCAGCAGATAAATATCCTCCCCTGTGGTTGTAGGTGTCTCGAGTGCATCGGTGAGTCTTTTCCATTGTTCTGTATATTCCCAGGATACAACGTCTTCCAGCCAGGCCAACCTGTACTTTTCCAGTGCTTTTCCTAACCTGATACCATTGTTATAATCGAAATGTCCATAATGATCGGTAGAAATAGGAATTTCATATCCTACCATGTTCCGAACATTCTCCACCAGTTCCTGTAATATTTCCAAACCTTTATCGGTTATCTGTATTTGCGTAAAAGGATGGAGGGTATTACCATATGACATGTAGTTATCCTGGTCGCCCCATTGGGCCAGGTTGCCCTGCGCATTTTCCCAGAATTTGTTGTTGACCATGGTATCCTTTATGCCTTTCAATTTTGCGATAGAAACATCCATTTTCAACCATGTGTATCCCTGCTCCTCGGTACGAATTTTTATCAGTCTTTTTTGTTCCTCGGGGTCTCTTGACTCGGGAGTGTCAGCGTAGATCCTGATCTTATCACGATATCTTCCACCCAGAAGTTGCCAGCAGGGAACGTTATAAGCCTTGCCGCAGATATCCCATAGCGCCATTTCTACGGCGCAGACTCCACCAGCCTGCCGGGCCTGTCCGCCAAACTGTTTTATGGCTTTGAAAAGTTGTTCAACGTTACACGGATTCTTACCGAGGATCCTGCTCTTAAGCATCAGGGCATATCTCACATCGGCAGCGTCACGTACTTCACCCAGCCCATAGATACCCTGGTTGGTATCTATGCGAATAATGGCGGTGCCACCCATTACAGCCGTAAGACAATAACGCATGTCGGTTATCTTTAAATCCGAAGGGCCCGAATAGCGACTTACCTTTTGCGTGCTTTGTGCAATAAGATCTTCGATGGGGGATAATGCAAATGCGCTGCCCAATGCAATACCGCCGAGCGCCGATCTTTTTAGAAAATTTCGGCGACTGGTTCCCTGCTCTTCAGTATTATTTCCTGTTAATGGTTGCTCAATGTTCTCCTCTTCTTTTAGCCCGAGCCTGGCTAATATTTTTTGTGAAGGCGTCATAACTATAGCTTTTTAAAATATGAATGTGGTATGTGGTTGAATCTTGTCATTGGTCTACCAGGTACGGTCTTTCATAAACTTGTCAAGTTCGGCCCGGGTCATCGGAATTTTACCGGGATTTTCATCGAGCCATTTCAGGAAATCTTTTTTAATCTCGTCGGTCCATTGTGTGTCGATCTGACCTGGTGTAAATTTTCCTTCCCGCAAACGCTGATGCCCAAATTGATCTTTCAATGCAATGAACTCAGCATTCAATACTACTTCTTCCAATAAGTGAGCTGGGATGAACACCACCCCATTCTTTTTGGCCAGTACAGCATCACCCGGTAATACCATCGCCCTGCCCATCCGGATGGGCACGTTGATACCGCCCAGCATCATTTGTTGAATGTAGGAGGGATCGCTGCCTTTTATCCAGGCATTAAATCCCTTTATTTCCTCGAGACCTTCGATATCCCTTACGGAACCATAAAAGATTACGCCCCGTAATGATTTTGCATAAATGGCGTTGCCGAGGTTATCGCCTATCAAAGTGCCGTCTACGATTTTCCCATAGCTGTCAGCCACGTATATGTCACCGTTGCTGAGTACATCAATGGGCCAGGAGTTTGTAGCCCCGATCCGACCTTCCGCTTTTCCGGTAGCTTTTATTAAATTATCTATATCCGGACGAAGGGGCAGATACTGTGCAGTAACTGCCCTGCCTGTCATCACAGAGTCGGTATGCAAAACTGTCCAGTCACCTTCAAATTGGTTGTGATAACCTTTATTTCGCAGTATACCCCACGCTTCTTCCAGGCGAACAGCTTTTAACCGCCGCAGAAGATCATCCGGCACTTTTGGTCTGCCATCGGGGAATCGTTCCCCCTTCCAATCAGGTGTAAGACTTTTAATCTCCTCGCTTGTCGGAGTTACACGTTGTGCGGAGCACAAGAGGACGGAGCAAGTCAATAATGCAAAAAGAGAAATGTACTTTATCATATAGCAATCGTTTTTTAGTTTTTAAATCATGTTGCCTTCGCAAGACCTGCTTCGATATTTTGCATGGCCGCATTATTTTGCTGGATAGTCGAAATGGCTTCGAACTCATCAAATAATTTCGTACTCAGTGAGGCAAAAATGTCGTAATAGGCGGCATAAACAGGCTGATGCTCTTTTTGTGGTGTGTAAGTATCAGGCAACTCCACCGACGTGGCTGCTTCGTCGAGGCTTTTAAATATGCCCATTTCCGTAGCGCTTAATAAAAATGTCCCCAACCCAACACTGTGAGAGTTTTGCTTCAGACTAACGGGCTTATTAAAAATATCTGCAATCAGCTGAGTACAAAATGGTATTGAAGCAAAACTTCCGTTCACAGATAAGCGGTTGATGGCGCGGTTCTCTTCCAGCATCTTTCCAATGCTGTATATTTCATAAAGAATTCCTTCTATCGTAGCCCTGACAAAATGCTGTCGTTTATGTTTTATATTCAGTCCAAAGTATACACCCCTGGCATTGGCGTTCCAGATGGGTGCCCTTTCCCCAAGGAGATAGGGTAAAAATAAAAGTCCATCCGAACCCACGGGAACTTTCGACGCCTCAGAGATGAGTTCTTCCATACTCTGGTCGAGGTCAAATGGATTTTTAAAATCTCCGAATTCGTTTGCAAACCAGTCAAAGATCACTCCGCCGTTATTGGTGGGTCCACCAGACACATAACAGTCTTCAGTAAGCAGGTAGTTAAAAAACCGTTGCTTCGGATCCTGCAATACTTCTTTGCCAACTACCCTTACGGCCCCGCTGTCTTCAATTGTTATGGTTGCCATCCCGTTATCCCATACACCTGCACCGAGGGTGGCCATACAGCCATCACTTGATCCCACGATGATCGGTGTGTCAGCGGGAAGCCCAAGGGAATTTTGATAGGCTTTTTTTAAAGAGCCGGCTGATGCAAATACAGGAACCAGGTCAGGAAGCATGTCGGCACTGATGCCTGCATAGGCCAGGCTATCTTCCTCCCATTTGATCGTATGTATATTTAACAACCCGGTTGCTGAAGCGAGACTATAATCAATGAGGTACTCGCCTGTAAGTTGCTGAATGATGTAGGATTTAATTGAAAGGAACTTACTGGTTCTTCTGAACCGATCCTGGTCATTGTTATTCATCCAGGCAATCTTTAACAATGGCGACATGGGGTGTATGGGTGTGCCTGTTGCCGTATAAACACTTTTTCCCTGCGGAGAGTTTTTCAGTTCATACGCTTCTTTCTTAGCTCGGTTGTCGGCCCAGGTAATCGCGTTACCCAGGGGCACACCTGCCGCATCAACGGCCAGCACGCTATGCATATAGGAGCTGAAACAAATACAGGCCACTTTATAGTTTTTGGAATGAATTTTTTCATTCAGTAAATTCTTGAGCACAAACAGCATCGTGATAAAGATCTGCTCTGGGTCCTGCTCACTATAATCGGGCCCGGGATGAAAAGTTGGATAGTGCCCCTTCATCGAGGCAATGACGTTTCCTTTAAGATCAAAAGCAAACACCCTTACAGCATTTGTACCCAATTCGATCGTGATGACGCATTTCATGTTAAGGCGTATTAGATGGTAGATAAATTATTTTTTCTGAACTCGCTTGGTGTATATCCAGTCAGCTTTTTAAACGTTGTAGAAAAATGCTGCGATGAATAAAATCCGGTGTCGAGCGCTATATCCGTTAAACTGATATCTTTCTTTTTTAATAATTTGATCGCTTCCGAGATCCTGATATTAATAAGGTAGTTGGTTGGCGAAAACCCTGAATAGGCCTTCACCTTCTCATTGAATAAAGTGGTTCCCATTCCCACTACGGCCGCCATTTCTTCTACCGTCCATTGGTTCGCCAGGTTCTGACGCAACATCTGTTCAAGTTGCATAAACACCTTTGGGAAATCCCTGGCAGGCGTACTTTGCCTGGTAAGTTGCCGGGTGATGGTAATGAATAGCTCGTCGATCAACTGGTTTACCCTGGTGCAATACCCGATCTCCCGGTTAAATATTTCACCCTGTATATATTGAAGTATCCTGCCCGCTTCCTTTAACTTGAAAAGAACCGATGAGTTATTGAGAGATAATATTTTGGCGATCGCAATGCTCTCACTTTCCGATAAGCTGCTCCATCCTCCCAACACCATCTTCCCGTTACCTAGTTTCTCTACATTTATATGTATCCAGGCTATACTGCCGATCTCCAAAAAGCCTTTTTGCCCGCCAAAATTTTGCCCCGGGAGTATTAACGCCAGGTCTCCCGGGTACAGCAGGTATGACTGATGATGGAGTCGCCATTCAAATTTTCCATCAATAATATAATAGATCCTGATAGTGTCAGCAGCCGTCTCCGGCAATGAGTTTAGCTGAATCGAGGAGTTTTTCTTTGTGCCCAATTGTATGACATGAGGAAACAATTGCAGTTCCTGGCAATGCCCCTGTTGAAGTACAAATTGGTTCATTTAAATTTCGTTGATGATTAATCCCCAACACTTTTAAACCCACAAATTCAACCTTATAAAGAAAGGGAATTTCTCCCACCCAACTGTATAAAATTCATCACTGTACTATTTTGGAAGTTTTTTTTTGAGAGTGTAGATACTTTGGATGAAGATTAAAGGACCCATGTTCTTTTAAAGACTGCGTCGGGACTTTATTACTTCATCAAAACAACTTGCTATTATGAAAGTAAATCCAATGCCAGGCGTTCGCCCTGGTTTGATCAAATTCCTGGTCTTATCTTCATTAGTTTTCTTCCTTACTTCCGCCCAGGGGCAATCAATTACCGGAACAGTATCGGACGAAAGTGGTAAAAAACTTTCTGATGTATCTGTAACGGTGAAAGGTACCAATGAGGGAACCACCACTGATGCATCTGGGAAATACAGCATCAACGCTGCCGGTTCCGCAACATTGGTTTTTAGTTCCATAGGCTTTGCCAGTATGGAAGTAGCTGTTGCCGATCGTAGCGTGGTGGATGTTACACTGCTAACGACTGCGCAAAGTCTGGATGCAGTTGTAATAACCGCCCTCGGTATCTCAAAAAATACGAGAGGATTGGGGTATGCAACAAGTAGTGTTAAGGCATCCGAACTAACCATCAACCGGACGCCCAACGTGATGAACGCGCTGCAGGGAAAAGTAGCCGGCGTCAATATCTCAACCATGGGTACGGGTCCGGGTGGTACTTCTAAAATACGTATCCGGGGCCAGTCATCAATAGGTGGTCAAAATAGTCCTCTTATCGTAATAAATGGTGTTCCTATAGACAATACAAGCTTTAATAGCAGCCCCGAACCGGGTGGTAGTGCCAACGGTAATGCAGTAGGTGTAAAAGGTGGAGGCGTGTATTCAGACGGTGGTGATGGTCTCTCGAGTATAAATCCCGATGATATCGAAACTATGACTATACTTAAAGGCGCTCCAGCGGCAGCCTTGTACGGCTCCAGGGCTCAGAATGGTGTGATCATGATCACTACCAAAACAAGAGGCAAGGGAAAAGGAATCGGGCTGTCTTACAACCTAAATTATATTAATGAAACACCGCTCGACTTTACCGACTATCAAACTGTGTATGGCCAGGGTGAAGGCGGCATTCGGCCGTTGACAGCCAATCCTACTTCCGGCCAGTGGTCTTTTGGCGAAAAAATTGCGCCAGGCATGACGCATATCTTATTCGATAATCTTACGGTTCCATATCAATTACAGCCAAGCCGTATCAAAGAATTTTACAGGAACGGACAAAATATTTCCAATACACTGACGATGGAAGCCGGCGGAGATAAGGGTGGTCTACACTTCTCACTCAATAATACCGACAACCTGGGTGTCGTACCGAACAACAAGTTTAACCGGAAGACGATGAATCTCGGATTCAGCTACAACTTAACGGACAAACTAAACTTTGCAGGAAACGTAAATTACTCGAGGGAGAATAATAAGAATCCTCCCAATATCGCTAACCAGGATAACTCCATTCCCACCACACTGATGGCAATGTCGACTACCATGCCGCTGTCGGTATTGGCAGCGAATAAATTTAATGCTGCGGGTAATGAGTATGTCTACTCACGTTTCATGAACAGGACCAATCCATACTGGGTGTTGTCGGAACAATTCCACAATATTAAAAGAGACAGGATATTTGGTAATGTGTCCATGAAGTATAATTTCCTTCCCTGGCTATTTGGGCAGGTTCGCTTCGGACAGGACTATTGGTCACGCGACGAAGACGTGAACAATTTCCCAACGGGTCATGCTTCACGTGCAGCGGTACCGGGCTTTGCCAATGGCGTATATACGCAGGAGTCCCGTCGTTTCCGTGAAACCAATCTCGATTTCCTCGTAAGTGGTAACAAAGAATTCGGCGATTTTGAAGCCACATTAACTGTGGGAGGTAACCAGATGCGCAGGGAGACTAAAATCAACAACGTAGTAGTCACCGACTTTTTTGTGAGAGGTCTGTATACTGTACAAAACGGACGCTCAAAAGATCCTGTTTATACTTTATCCGAGCAGGGTGTAAATTCCTTATATGGTTCTGCCGAAATATCCTGGAAAAGGACCTTCTATTTGAACGGGACCCTGAGAAACGATTGGTTCTCTACCCTGTCGGCCGCAAACCGCAGTATTAGATACCCATCTGTTTCTGGTGCCTATGTATTCTCAGAATCACTTAGCTCCGTTCCCTGGCTTAGTTTTGGTAAGATCAGGGTTGGTTATGCAGAAGTGGGTAGCGATGGCGCGGTAAGCCCCTACTCCGATCAGTTGTTCTATAATGTTAGCGCTAACCTGATCAACAATCCCAATGGTACTCCTGTGCCGATTGGCACAAGTGGTGGATCGGTGCCTAATCCAAGCCTAAGGCCTAGCAGGGCTGCCGAAACTGAAATAGGTCTTGAATTAAAATTGTTCAATAACCGAGTCGGCCTTGACTTTGCTGCCTACCGCAAAATCACAAGCGACCAGATCGTCAATGTACAGATTTCTGATGCATCCGGTTTCGTAAACACTTTTATAAATAGCGGAAAGAGTCGCAACCTTGGCTATGAAGCGATGCTGAACCTGGTACCTATTCAAAATAAAGATTTCGTCTGGGAGTTCACCGCCAATGCAGCGTACAACAAGACAAAAGTATTAAGCATCATCACTGACCGGCCAGGCGAACGGATTACAACAGGTACGCACGTCTTTAATGGTGAAACAAGGCATGTTGTGGGTTTGGAAATGGGACAAATTGCGGGATTCGGCTATGCACGTGATGCGGCCAAAGGAAACCAGCGGATTTTCCGGAATGATGGATTGCCACAACGTACATTGGATTTCGTTCTTTTTGGAAGCGCATTACCCAAATGGACAGGTGGTTTTCTTAACTCATTTAGCTATAAAGGAATTCATCTCACTGTATTGATTGATTTCAAACTGGGCAACAAGATGCTGTCAGGAACAAACTTCAATGCTTATCGTCATGGTTTGCATAAAGCTACGCTTGAGGGTCGGGTGGACAGCGTACTTGGTGTAGGTGTAGATAATTCCGGAGCTACCAATACGCATAAAGCAGCGGTACAAACTTATTGGGAACACCTTCGTTCGCAGCAGATAATAGAACCAGTGATCTATGATGGCGGTTACTGGAAACTTCGCCAGATCACACTGGGCTATGATTTCACAAAGTTTATTCCGGCAAAATGGCCTGTTAAAGGTGTCAAACTGGATTTCGTGGCCAGCAACGTTCTCATCATAAAGAAATGGGTGGATAATATCGATCCCGAAACTTTCGGCTTCGCATCCGACAACCAGGTCGGTTTGGAGTCGCCGGGAATTCCCTCCACCAGGGGCATGGGATTGAACCTGAATATTAGATTTTAATTCCGAAATGGAAGTTCCATTTGCCTTTAACAAATAAAAAATTTAGAGATGAAAAATATATTTAACTATAGTTTGCTGATCACCGTTCTGTTGTTTGCAGCGTCCTGTGAAAAAGGACTGGAAGGCTTAAATAAGAATAAGACCAGTCCAACTGCACTCGACCCGGTAATGCTCCTCAACAATGCCATTATCAACACATCATTCCCGGGTAAAACAATACTATTTGATGTTGGAATCGTTCAACAAATGGTAACACCCAATGGTGGTGTGCTGGCCGGCGCCAACTTCAACCAGGATAGCAGGGATGGTACCCTGGCTGCCATATGGACGATCTACTATCAAAATGTGATTAAGTACACGCAGGACGCTCTTAACAAATCAAAAGATGCCCCAAACCGTCAAAACCTATATAACATGGTGCGAATCTTCCAGTCGTACGTATATATGATACTGACGGACGAATACGGTTATATTCCATATTCGGAAGGAGGAAAGGGACCCGACCAGGTATTCTTTCCCAAATATGATTCCCAGGAGGAAATCTATCCCAAGATCATACAGGAACTCACCGAGGCGTCCAATGCGCTCGATGCAGGTGCAACGGTGGAAACCTCTGATATGCTTTACGCAGGAAATATAGAAAAATGGAAAAAATTCGGCTATTCACTCTTGCTGAGAGCCGGCATGAGACTTAGTAAAGTGAATACAGGCCTGGCACAAAGTACAGTACAGGCAGCAGTGGCTGGCGGTGTGATTCTTCAAAATGCCGACAATGCTTATATGCGACATGATGCCAACTACCTCCAGCCGATGGGTAATATGCTGAACTCAACCGAAGCGGCCAATATCTATTTAGCTAAACCTTTTGTTGATTATCTTAAACTGAATAATGACCCCCGCCTGTCCGCCATCGCGATCAGGTATAAAGGTGCGACTTCAGGACCAACGCAAACCCCAGCCATTGGCACCACGGCAGCAGCCGACCAGATCGGGATGCCCATGGGTTATGACAATGGTACTATCACCGCAAGAGCAGGTGCAGATGGTCTTGCCAGCTTCTATGACTATAGCCAGGTTGACCGAAGAAGGATGGCGAAAAATACCGCGCCTGTGTTTTTTGTTACGGCTGCGCAAACACAGCTCCTGCTGGCCGAAGCGCGTTTCAGGGACTGGATCACAACGGGGACTGCTGCACAATACTACCAAAACGGTATTGCGGCACATATGGACCAGTTGGCAACCTATGATGCCGGCTCTGCGGTCTCCCCTTCAAACCGTGATACATATATCGCAGCAAATCCGCTTACAGCAGGTCAGGAACTGCAACAGATAAACACTCAATACTGGGTAGCATCCTTCCTCAATGGACCAGAAGCATTTGCTAATTTCAGACGTAGCGGGTTCCCCATATTAACACCTAATCCTTACGGCCAGCCCAATAATCCGGATGTGCCCAATGGGACTTTTATACGCCGGCTGACTTATCCTACGAGTGAATTATCAATCAACTCGACAAATGTTAATGCAGCTATTACTGCACAGGGGCCCGACAGGTTAGATACGAGAATATGGTGGGACAAACCGTAAATTCTTTAGCAGCAGTTGTCCTGGTATAAGGCAATCAGACCTTTTGTTTCTACAATAGGTCTTTTCTTTCGTCATATGAAATTTAATCATCATGGCGCAAGAATATATATATGTCACTTTTAGTCGGACTGCTGTTTTGGCTAATTTTACAAATCTCAAATTATCATTTATCCTTTGGAAAAGATTGCTATAGGGAAAATAACCGTCATATACTGAAAACTTGTATTAAACCAGAAATATGTCCCAAAAGTTAAGAAGCGCAGATTGGTTTGGTAAAGACGACAAAATGGGGTTCGTTCACCGGTCGTGGTTACGTAACCAGGGCTATCCTGATGATTACTTTAAAGGAAAGCCGGTTATCGGCATTTGCAATACCTGGAGTGAATTCACACCCTGCAACGGTCATCTCCGCGATTTTGCAGAGATCGTAAAACGAGGTGTTGCAGAAGCAGGTGGATTCCCTTTGGAATTCCCTGTCACCTCATTGGGTGAAACAATTATGCGGCCAACCACGATGTTGTTTCGCAATCTCGCCAGTATGGACGTGGAAGAAAGTATTCGGGCCAATCCTATTGATGGTGTTGTGTTACTTACCGGATGTGATAAGACCACACCCAGTACTTTAATGGGTGCCTGCAGCGTAGACCTGCCTACCATTGTGGTACCAGGAGGACCTATGCTCAATGGAAGGTTTAAAGGCGAATGCCTGGGTTCCGGTTCCTTCAATTGGATGGTAAAGGAAAAAACACTGGTCGAGAAATACACGCCGGAAGATATTCACGAAGCAGAAGTTGGCGTTGCCCGTAGCCAGGGACATTGCATGAGTATGGGCACTGCTTCCACGATGGCCTGCATGGTTGAAGCACTGGGCTTAACATTGCCGGGTGCCGCTGCCATTCCTGCCGTCGATTCAAGAAAAAAAGTAATGGCCCAACTTTCAGGCCGAAGGATTGTGGAAATGGTAAAGGAAGATTTGAAGCTTTCAAAGATCCTCACCAGGCAGGCATTTGAAAATTCAATCATTGTCAATGCAGGTGTAGGAGGATCCACCAACCTTGTCATGCACCTGTTAGCCATTGCAGGAAGGATCGGCATTGACCTCAAGCTGGAAGACTTTGATATCATTGGCAGCAAAATCCCTCTGCTGGCCAATCTAAAACCATCCGGTAAATACCTGATGGAAGATTTCTATTACGCCGGCGGTCTTCCGATCGTGATAAATGAATTAAAACATCATCTGCACAATAATGCACTGACTGTAAATGGAAAGACCCTCGGTGAGAACAATACATCGCCCAAATGCTATAACAGGGAAGTCATTGCATCTATCGATACACCACTGCAAAAGGAAGCAGGTATTGCTGTGTTGAAAGGAAACCTATGTGAGAATGGCGCCATCATTAAACCTTCAGCCGCAACACCTGCCTTGATGAAACATACAGGCCGGGCGGTAGTATTTGAAACCATGGAAGATTATCATGCAAGAATTGATGATCCTAACCTGGATATTGATGAGAACTCAGTCATTGTGCTAAAGGGTGTAGGTCCTGTTGGATACCCCGGGATGCCGGAAGTAGGCAACGTGGACCTGCCTGAAAAGTTGCTTCGCAAAGGAGTAAAAGATATAGTGAGGATCTCGGATGGAAGAATGAGCGGTACGGCTGCCGGAACGGTAGTCCTCCATGTATCACCGGAATCCTCTGTTGGCGGTGTACTGGCGCTTGTGCAGGATGGTGATATGATTGAACTGGATGTTGAGAACAGGAAACTTCACCTGGCAATAAGCGATGAAGAACTTGAAAAAAGAAGAACTGCCTGGAAAGCACCGGAGCCGATGGCCACACGGGGCTATGTAAGATTTTATATTGACCATGTACAGCAGGCCCATCTTGGCGCCGACCTGGATATTCTCCAGGGAGGGTCAGGCTCAGTGGTAACAAGAGATTTGCACTAAATAAAGAACTTGGCTGTAACTTTAAGAAAAACAAATGACGAGAATAATATTTTATTGCCTCGCATGTATGGTGGCAGGATGTAATAATGCAACCGAAAAAACAGATTCCCACACTATGAACTATGAAACCACGGGCTCGATCGAGAGACTTGATCCGTCACTCGACGCTGTTATTGATACACAGGCAAAAGCGGAGATCATAGCTACCGGTTTTGAATGGAGCGAAGGCCCGCTTTGGATTGAAAAACATAAAATGCTTTTGTTTAGCGACGTGCCCACCAATACGATCTATAAATGGACAGAGGAAAAGGGGAAAGAAGAATATTTAAAACCTTCCGGCTTCAGTGGCACTGACTCAAAAAGTAAAGAACCCGGCAGTAATGGCCTGATCCTCGACACCGAAGGCAACCTGGTATTATGCCAGCATGGCAACCGGCAAATGGCACGAATGGATGCACCACTGGATAAACCTGAGCCAAAGTTTATCACCCTCGCAGACAGATACAAGGATCAACGGTTCAGCAGCCCCAATGACGCGGTGTACAACAAGGCAGGTGAATTATTTTTTACCGATCCTCCTTATGGACTTCCATCACAGGGTGACGATGACGCTACCAAGGAAATAAAATGGAACGGCGTATATAAAGTAAAGACAAACGGCGAAGTCATTCTATTGGTAGACAGCATCACGCGTCCCAATGGCATCGCGTTTATGCCTGGTGAAAATAATCTGATCGTTGCCTGCTCCGATCCCGCAACTCCTAACTGGTATATCTATGATGTAGCCGGAGACTCGTTAACAAACGGCAAAATATTTTATAGCACCACCAACGAACGCGAAGGCCTGAAAGGATTACCCGACGGCTTCAAGGTCGATCGCAATGGAAACGTATTTGCAAGCGGACCCGGCGGTATTTGGATATTTAATCGCGATGCAAAACCCATTGGCAAAATAAAGCTGGACGAAGCAGCTTCCAACGTTGCCTTGTCTGATGATGAAAAAACATTGTACATCACTAATGACATGCGTGTATTAAGGGTAATCCTGAGAAAATAACATGATGAAAATTTATAAACACAGCGCCGGAATTATTCTCGAACACGATCAACAACATTATTTATTGCCTGTCGATAATTGGGAACAGCTCGTCAATGACGATGAACTGTTGACTAATCTTAATCAATATCTCCAGTCAGGCCAGGCCAAACAGCTTGACGGTTTTGACGAAACAGGAATCCAGGCACCTATAGGTGAGCACCAGGAACTCTGGGCCTGTGGCGTTACCTATTTACGAAGCAAGATCGGCCGGCAGGAAGAATCTAAGACCGCGGGCGGCGCGGATTTTTATGCAAGGGTCTACGAGGCTGAAAGGCCTGAGGTATTTTTTAAATCGACACCCCATCGCATCGTAGGCCATCTTGGCAAAGTAAACATTCGTAAAGACTCAACCTGGGATGTGCCTGAGCCTGAACTTACACTGGTAGTTACTTCATCAGGTAAGATCATTGGTTATACAATAGGCAACGATATGAGCAGCCGGAGTATTGAAGGCGAAAATCCATTGTACCTTCCCCAGGCCAAAACATATGATGGATCTGCCGCCCTGGGACCCTGCATTTATGTAACAAAGGAGCCACTCGATCCGGCCATCAATATCAGGCTACAGATACAACGTGATGGCCAAACAGTTTTCGAAGAATCCATAGCGATCAGCCAGATGAAACGCGGTGTCGAGGAACTGGTTTCATTTGTTTACCGTGAGTGTAGTTTTCCCAGCGGTTGCCTGGTGATGACCGGAACGGGTATTGTTCCCGGCCACGACTTCACACTTAGGAGCGGGGATGTGATCACGATCAGCATTGACCATATCGGTGCATTGACAAATACAGTACGATAATAAATGACATTCCCAATCATCATTTTCACGATTGCCCTGCAGGTCTTTTTAACCGTAAAAAAGGTAAGCCCCTTTTTATCTCTGTTGATTGTTGCCATCATTGCCGGTGCACTGCTTGGCATGCAACCTGGCGAAATTTTGAAATCCGTAGAAAATGGCGTGGGCAGCACCCTGGGTGGACTGGCGCTTATCATTTGCCTGGGTGCTATACTTGGTAAAATCCTGGAAGAAGGTGGCGCTGCTGAAAAGATATCTTCATCACTGATCAACAAATTCGGCAAAAGTAATATACAGTGGGCAGTGATGCTGACCGGGTTCCTGGTGGGCATTCCTTTATACTATAATGCCGGTTTTGTAATCCTCGTGCCATTGGTTTTTTCCATCGCCCGCAAAACAGGATTGCCACTTTTATACATAGCTATACCCATGGCTGCGGCATTATCAACCACCCATTGCTTTTTGCCACCGCATCCCGGGCCAGTTGTATTGGTCAACGCGTTTAAAGCCGACATGGGAAAAACGCTGATCTATGGAATGATGATCGCGATCCCGGTGGTGATACTGGCCGGACCTGTGTTGGGTCGCTTCCTCAAAGGTGTGAAAGCCGGCAATGGGCTATACGCTGTAAAAGAAAGTAACGCAGATAGAAAATTACCCGCCGCATTACCCAGCTTTTTTATTGCCTTACTCCCTGTGCTGCTCATTGCCATGGCCGTAGTGGCAAATAATTTTTTGGATGAAGAAGCCGGGCTCAGGAAAATTTTACTCTTCCTCGGTGACCCTACCATCGCGCTTCTTATCGCCGTATTACTCGCCGCGTGGCAATTCGGACTGAGATCAGGCAATTCGATGGAAACAACGATGAAATGGCTCGGTGACGCCATTGCAGGCATCGCGCTGATCCTGCTGATCATCACCGCAGGCGGTGTTTTCAAACAGGTGCTGACAGATAGCGGAACCGGTGACTATATTGCCTCATTCAGCAGCCAGTGGCAAATGCCTCCACTATTGTTCGCATGGATCGTAACGGCATTGTTGCGGGTCACCATCGGATCAGCCACTGTAGCCGGTATCACTGCGGCGGGTGTGGTATCGCCCCTGGTAGAGGCTGGCACGGTTTCACCAGAATTGATGGTATTGGCCGTGGGCACCGGCAGTGTTTTTGGATCTCACGTCAACGATACCGGTTTCTGGATGTTCAAGGAGTTTTTCAACCTGTCATTACGCCAGACATTTTTATCATGGACGGTTATGGAGACCATCATTTCCATTCTCGGGCTGGGAGGTGTGCTGATCCTCGATCTTTTTATATAACTTAAAATACCGCTCATGAAACAGATATTAAGTTTTGTATGCTGCTTTAGCCTGTTTTATTTACTGTCGGTTGGATGCACGCAGGCGCAAACCAAAAACGCTGCCCAGGCTAAAGATGACAATGGACTGAAGGATTATTACAAAGATTATTTCAATATCGGAGTAGCCGTATCACCATGGGCATTAAAAACAGATGAGAGAAACCTAATATTGTCGCAATTCAACAGCCTGACAGCTGAAAATGCTATGAAGATGGGGCCTATCCATCCTAAAGAAAAAGAATACAACTGGGCTGGCGGAGATGCAATAGCTGCATTTGCCAAAGAAAATAATATGAAGATGCGCGGGCATACGCTTTGCTGGCACGAACAAGCACCGGCATGGATGTTTATTGATGCCGATAGCAACCAGGTTACAAAGGAGGTATTACTGGCCAGGCTAAAGGAGCATATAACTACAGTGGTGAGTCGCTACAAAGGCACCGTTTACGCATGGGATGTGGTAAATGAGGCCATCAGTGATAAAAAAGATGAGTACCTGCGGCCTTCTCTATGGTACCAGATCTGCGGTGATGAGTATATTGCCAAAGCATTTGAATGGGCGCATGCCGCTGATCCTGATGCATTGTTGTTTTATAATGATTACAATGAGATCAGTGCCGACAAAAGAAAAAAGATCATCACACTGATCAAAGACCTGAAGCAAAAAGGTGTTCCCATACACGGTGTTGGCTTGCAGGGGCATTGGGCTACAAATGAACCATCCGGTGAACAACTGGAACAAACTTTAAAAGACTTTTCGGAGCTGGGACTTGAAATACATATTACCGAGCTGGATATTTCAGTGTATCCAAAAGAACATAGCGCCCGGCAAAAAACTGCCGCTGATGCCGACACAACTTTTTCAGCCCAAAAAGAACAACAACAAATTGATTCATATAAAAAGATATTTGATCTTTTCAGGAAATACAAAGATCATATCAGCTCGGTAACCTTCTGGAATATCTCCGACAGGCATAGCTGGCTCGACAATTTCCCTGTTAGAGGAAGAAAAGACTATCCTTTACTTTTTGATAAGGATTTAAAACCGAAGAAAGCTTATTGGGAAGTGATCAGGTTTTAGTAACAAGGTATGATCTTTAAAAGTCTTACCTTGCCGGCACGGAGCGGCTCCTTGCACGGACCTGGTGTCTGCTTCATGAAACCTTATCTATGCCTGTCAAATACACTAACTATTATTCCCGGCACGAGGAAAAAACATTCCCCGATCAAAAACAATTGATTACTTATAGTTACAACGAGCAGGAGCGTTCCATCGTCGGAATCATGGAAGAAAGAGAAGGCCTGATATTTCTTTATGAATACCGCGGAGAACTTGTGGGAATTGAATTTTTTATTTCCTTCTCCAGGCAGTCAATTTCCTATAAGCTCATCAAAGTAGACCAGATGATGGCCTGATAGTTTGCCTTTGCTTTGGATTTACATATGAAATCATGAAATTATCCCGGGATTGCCCATTATTTCCGTGCTATCCTGAAAACCCGCATCAGCTCATTGTTGACAGCCACAAGAATTATTTTTTCCTGGTTGGGGAGCGTGATTAGATCCATGTCTTTTACATCGCCATTTAAGATAAAACCACTTTTTACCGGCGGTACCGGGATAAATGATCTTGTATTGCTTCCGCGTAGAAAACAACCATAGGAAGCATCATATCTTCCAGAGATCACCTCGGCCTGGTATTCGTTACCTGCCAGCAACAGGTCTTTAAAACCATCGTTATCGAGATCATCGCATATTATAGCGTTGACAGGTGCAAACTGTGCTTCAACAGGAAGCGGGTGCTTAACGAACTTCCCGTTGCCTATATTTTCAAAATAGCAGGACCGTGTTTCCTCACAATGAAGTTGCAAAAATTTATTCTTGTCATGTCCTTTAAAAATGTCATTAAACGTAGCCTTTGCATAATCTCCGTGATGCAGGAACTTCTTTTTAATTCCCGGTACCTGGTCAGAAAACCTGTTCCGCGTAATGGCAGGAACAGATCGCTTTTTCCCATCTTCTCCTTTAATATAAAAGAATATCAAAGGGTCTATACTACCGTTCCCATCGAGATCTGTGGCAAAAAGTTGCATAGGTTCTTCCGCACTTACCTGAAATTCGCAATTAAGTCCGAGGTTGCCCGCCACCAGGTCAATATCACCATCATTGTCCATATCTGTAGCTAGCAGACTACGCCACATCCCATTTTCCCGGGCCAATCCCGTGGCAGAAAAGGCATCTACCAACTTGCCATTATCGTTCTTTAAAAACCGTACCGGCATCCACTCTCCTGCTATGATGAGATCGATTGCGCCATCATTGTCAAAATCGGTCCAGGCGGATGAAGTAACCATACCCGCATTCTGTAAAGCAGGTGAAACTTTCTGCGTAACATCAGTAAAAACGCCACTATTGTTTTGTAGCAAATAACTCCGGGGCGCCTGCGGATACTTTTTTGATACGCGGCCACCAATGAATAAATCGAGATCCCCGTCGCCGTCATAATCGCCCGCGCTTACACAACCGGCAATTACCCTGACCTCGTCGGGAATTGCGAGTGAGGTCAAACTGAACTGCCCTTTTCCTTCGTTTATATACAATCGCGGTTTAAAGTGAATTGAATTTTCTTCGTATTGCATGTCACCAGAGGTAATCAGCAGATCCGCATCTCCATCATTATCCGCATCAAACAACACACAATCCATATCCTCCTCAAACTTGATACTATCTACAAGATCGGTTGAGCTGAAAACATAGCCTGGCTGCTGGGTAAATATTTTCCCTGAAAAGTTAAAGCCGCCCCCAATAAAAAAATCAGTGCCCCCATCATTATCAACATCACCTGTTGCAATAAATGGTCCGAGTTGCGAATATTTTTGTGGCAATAAACGTTGGGACGCATAGTCGTTAAATGGATTATCATGATGCCGGTAAACCAAACCCGCAGATGAGGTGATGTCTGTAAAAAGCAGTGGCTGCGGGGAATCGGCTGAAAAAGCACCGGCGCCTGCATTTTTCCATAAAAGTTCGAGTGTCGTATTAGCGGAAATATTCTCTATTGATTGCTTCCTGCCATCGGGCCAAATAATTACCAGCGAATCCGCGCGACCACTATCCCCAAGGCCAAATAGCAATTGCTGGTCTACAGAAGAAAAGTACCCGCGCACCGGGTAAGCTTCCTGGTATTGGATTTGGTCTTTTGTATATACGAAAACCTTAGCCCCAAATCCGTTCTTATTGAGACTATCGCCTTTCAGTCGGAGACTTAAAAAATGATTAGTTGCACCCTTGTTCTCCTGATTGGTGTTATTAAGAAAAACGAATGCCTTCTTATTTATATTATTGACCACAAGATCAAGGTCACCGTCGTTGTCGAGATCGGCATATGCGGCGCCATTCGACATCGACAGCTCATTAATTCCGGCCTGCTCCGAGAAATCAGTAAAAGTTAAATCACCTTTATTGAGATACAAATAATTGGGAAGGTTAACATGCTGAAGCGAAGCCAACTTCTTCCTGATGGCCCTCTCCTGTTCCGCCCTGTCGCGGTTGCTACTGAAAACATTACTGCTGAATTCCAGGAAATCCGCATCCGTGAAATCCCTTCCTATTCCATTGGTTATGTGGATATCCTTCCAGCCATCGTTATTAAAATCGGCCAACAGGACACTCCAGCTCCAATCCGTGGCATGAACGCCGCTTAACTGCCCTATCTCACTGAAAAAAGGCAGTGCTGAATCACCTCCCGGACGATTACCGTTGTTTAGCTGGAGCATGTTCCGCATAAATTCCGGCTCATAACCCATCGCCCGCTCGGCCTGGTATCTTTCATAATTCATAAATGAGAAGGAGGTCTTTCTTCTCTGATTGAATTCAGGCAACATATCCAGAGTCAAAATATCTGATAACGCGTCATTATTAATATCTGCGGCATCGGCACCCATGCTGGAATAGCTCTGGTGCTGAAGAGCATCGGCAATACAATTTGTAAATGTGCCATTCCGGTTGTTAAGCCAGAGCAAATCATTGGAAACAAAATCGTTTGCCACATAAATATCCGGCCATCCATCGTTGTTAAAGTCACTTATGGACACACCCAGCCCATAACCATCCTCCTTAATGCCCGCCTGCATTGACACATTCGTAAAAACGGGGTGCCCCGCCTGTGCAACATCTCCATCATTACGGTAGAGTTTGTCATTTGCGGCCGAATAGCCACTCCTGTCACGGGGATAAATTGTATTGGTATTCTTTGTACTTAATAAATAATTAGTAAGATACATATCCAGGTCACCATCCCTGTCATAGTCAAAAAACGCTGCCTGCGATGAATACCCAGTATCAGCAAGTCCATATTTCTCCGCTTCATCTTTAAACGTAAGATCGCGCTGGTTAATGAACAGGTGGTTTTTTGACCGGTGCATCAGGTCCTTTCCAAAAACGGAAATATAAATATCATCAAACCCGTCATTATTGATGTCTACAATACTTACACCTGTGCACCAGGCACCCGTACCTACACCTGCTTTCTCCGTGATATCATCAAACTGGAATTTGCCTTTATTAAGATAGAGCCGGGAACTCACCTGGTTTCCTACAAAAAAAATATCCTTTAAACCGTCGTTATTAAAGTCGCCAATACCAACACCGCCGCCCATATATCCAAACTCATTGATAAATGAATAGGTGGAGTCGTTGTCATGAATATCGTTACTAAAAGAAATTCCCGTAACGGATGAGGCCAGTTGCGTAAACAACCTATCCTCCTGTTTGGGCTTACACGAAGAATAAATACAAACAATGAAAATAAAAAAACAAGTACTACAAAAAATAAATACTCTTTCCATATTGATTGCAGGTTATGACCCAGTATACAGAGCCTATCGCAGGGACCTGGCCATAAATTTAAAAGTAGGGCTATCATATTGATAGCCCTATGATTCAACTACTGCTTATGTTGCGGCGAGAAATGAACTTTTCTTTATCCAAATTGCCGCTATGCTGCCGGATACTGTGATTTAGTTTACTAATGGATTTGTCGATGTCTCATTAGCCGGAATTGGGAACATATCAACCTGGTTTGGCACCCGATCAGGAATTATCGACGGGAAATAGCCTTTTTTCCTCCAACGAAGTATATCAATATTACTAACCTGCTCAACACTCAATTCAACTGATCGTTCATGCATCACCGCCTTGAGTGCATCGTTCTTTGAAGCAAGTGTAACCGGAGGCATATCCACACCCGGGCGAGCCCGAACCTCATTAATATATTTTGCAGCCTCTGTAGGTGTTCCCACTTCAGCTTCGCATTCGGCAAGCATCAGCAGCACATCTGCATAACGAATTAAACGGTGATTAATACCTCCGGGATGAAATCCTGAATTAACCCATTCGTATACACCATATTTACGGAAGAATCTTTTCTTTGTCACCCCATTCCTGGTGCTGGCAGCAACATTCATATCTGCAGCTGTAAGTGTATGGGGCCCCAGTGGTGACGCAGTCAGGATCTGATCTCCTTCTTCATAAATTGTAAATTTATACCTGGGATCATTAGGCTCAAATTCATCCAGCAACCGGTTTGAAGGAATTATATTTCCCCAGGTGATCCCGTACTCCTGGTTACGCACTGTACTCTGTGGGTTTGTAGGCCCTTCCCCATCATATCCCCAGTTAAAATTATTATCACCCTTATCAACGAATATCACTTCAAATATTGATTCGGCGTTAAATTCATGCCCCGTTGTTATTAATACCCCTGCATCATCTCTTACATCGCCATCGAAATTCCATAAATAAGGAACCAGTGAGTATTTGTTATAAACCTGGAGGAGTGCGGTTTTCGCAGCAGCATAGTCACCCTTTTGCATTTGCACTCTACCCATCATGGCATTTGCGGCACCCTTTGTTGCGCGGCCATTGTCTGAGGCGCCATAGCTTTCAGGTAATTTTTGTGCTGCTTCGGTCAGGTCAGCTATGATCAATGCATAAATTTCATCCACGGATGATTTACCCTTGAACCCGGTGGCCGAAGTAACAGCTTCTGAGTAAAGCGGGACCTCACCCCATTGTGATACTAATTCAAAATAGGCCCATGCCCTTAAAAATTTGGCTTCACCTACCACGCGGTCCCTAAGGGCTATATTATCGGATACATCGGGTGCTTTAGAAAGAACCAGGTTCGCCCTGTTGATCATCCGATAACAACCTGTCCATACATCCGACATTACTGAATTAGATGGAGCAGGTGAAGGTTCCTTGAGTAACTGTGCCCTTGGCGCTTCCAATTGATCGCCGCCCGAAGCACACTCACCACTTCGCATGTCATGTGTAAAAAACCACTCCCTGCCAACAAGTTGCGCCGAACGCAGTGTAGAGTAAATGGAATTTACACCATTCTGCAATTCTACCGCGGTTTTAAAATAACTTTCAGTTGTAGGGTTATTTTCATCAAGTACATCCAGTTTTTCATTACAGCCAACAATACTGACAATGCTGAGGAGAATCGTAGTCAGTAATTTATTAATACTTTGTTTCATAATACGCTGTTTTATATAATTTGACTCATGTTTGTTTTTAAAACCCTACCTGAATTCCAAGCAGGAAGGCCTTTGGCTGAGGGTAAACTGCGAAGTCAATGCCATTGGTTAATGATGAATTAGGGGTCCTGTTACCAACTTCCGGATCATACCCGCTGTAATCAGTGAAAGTCAGGATATTTTGGGCTGATACATAAACACGGAAGTTCTTCACCGTTCCACGTGTTAGCGTTTGCAGACTGGAGGAAGGAATGTTATAACCCAACATTATATTTTTCAAACGCAGGTACGAACCATCTTCAAGAAAACGTGTGGAGGGACGTGCGTTTTGATTGGGATCAGCACCAATGGCGCGGGGGATATTGGTATTGGTATTGGTAGGTGTCCATGCATTTAATACCTGTGTGCCCGCATTAAAGAAACGTACCATACCCTCGCTAATAACCCGTGTAGCGTTGAATATCTTATTGCCATGAACTCCCTGGAAGAACAATGACAAATCCAGATTTTTATAGTTGGCGCCAAGACTGAGCGCGTAGGTTGCCTTGGGAATAAAACTTCCCAGGAACTGCCGGTCATTAATATCGATCACACCATCTTTATTCGTATTCTGAAATTTAAGATCTCCTGGTGCAGTGGATGCGGTTTGTGTCGCATGGCTGCTTACTTCTGCAGCGCTTTGGAAAATACCTTCTACCACCCAGCCATAGAAAGACTGAATAGGATGGCCTACGGCTGTATTGGTAATATTATAAGCGCCAAAATCCTGATCGCCGCCAGCCTCGATATTCTTAACTCCTTCCGCTAACCTGGTAACCTCATTGGTAACGAAACTCACGTTACCTATGGCATTCCATTTAAAATCACCGATCCTGTCGCTATAACCAAGCTGCAATTCAAATCCATTGTTTTTCATGGCGCCAACGTTTTGCGCTACGGTACTGTTTATAAAACCAAACGAAGGCGGAAGTGGCACGCTTAGAATAAGGTTATCAGTCTTCCGTTGATAATACTCAGCAGATAAAGTGAATTTATTCTTCAAAAATCCTACGTCCAGTCCTATATTCAACTGATTCGTTTTTTCCCATTCCAGTTCCTTGTTTCCAAGTCGTTGAATGGAAGATGCAGGACCGCCGGTAATCGAATTATTAAACGGGTAGTAAGCGCTGTTGGAATTTACACTTACCAGCCAGGGCGTATTACCCAGCACCAGGCCGTTGAGCCCCGTTACGCCATATCCCGCTCTTACTTTTAACTCAGAAATTAAATCCTGGTTCAACATAAAGTCTTCCTGGTCAACTCGCCAACCGATAGATGCAGAGGGAAAAGTTGCCCATTTCTTACCAGGTGCCCATACTGAAAGACCATCCCGGCGAATGGCTACACTCGCCAGATATTTGCTTTTAAAGTCATAGCTTATACGGCCCAGGTACGAGATCAGGGTGTTTTCACCGGTCAGCGTCTGGACACCAACATTGGTGGCATTATTTAAAGTCCGGAGTTCATTGGATGCCTGGTTACCGCTTGCATTTTCCTGTCTTGTTTTTTGCTCCTGCTGCTCATATGCAGCAACGGCGGTGAAATGATGATCACCAAAAGTTCTATCGAAACTGAGTTGTTCTGTAAAAAGCAATACCGTAGAAACCCCACGATTATTTGTAATAGTGGCCTGAGTTGCACTTGAACCGGCAACAGTTCCGTTGTCGTTGAAAATTGGTGAAAAGCGATAATCTAAAGTATTAGCATAGTCGATCCCGAATATAGATCGGAACTTCAATGAGCCCGTTAGATTGATATCAAGAAATGCTGTTCCCAGGATTTTAGCGGTCTTCCTGGAACCCGGGTTCTTTAAGGCCGCATCCTCTACAGGATTTGTAGGGTCACCGCCATCCAAAACAGAGTTGACGCCTCTGTAACCACCGATCGATGTTGGATCATATACCGGAATATGGGGCATCATCCGGATTACGTTTACCAGGTTTGTCCTGGAACCGGTTTCATTATTATCATAATCCTGGTTGCCGGATGAAACGTATAAATTCTCACCAAACGTGAACACCCTGCTAATGTTATGGTCCGAATTAATCCGGAAATTATACCGGCGATAGCCAACACTAGGAGCAATACCCTCCTGGTCGGTAAAACCTGCCGAAGCATAAAAACGGGATATTTCATTTCCACCACTCAAACCCAGGTTATGCTGGGTCATCGGGCCATTTTTGAAATAAGCGTCCTGCCAGTCGGTATTTGTTTGGCCATAAGTTTGCGACGCTCCTGTATGAGTGGGCTGATCGATATCCGGCGGACTGAGCCGGGGTACCTGGCTACCGCGGTAAGCAAGCGCATATTGCATGAATTGCTGTGTATTCAACAGATCCAGCCTCTCCGTTACCTTTTGTGTTCCAACATATGAATCAAGATTCACCCGCATCTTGCTATCCCTTCTTCCTTTCTTTGTAGTTATCATGATCACGCCATTGGTGGCACGTGAGCCATAGATCGCGGCGGCAGAAGCATCTTTCAATACGTCAACTGATTCAATATCCCTGGTATCAATTGTTGATAGGTTGCCTGTCGGGAATCCATCCACCACATATAGTGGATCGGAAGCATAACTTATTGAACTGATACCCCTTATACGAACAATGGGTTCGGCACCGGGACTTCCATTATTGGTTACCATAAGCCCGGCAACACGGCCTTGCAGCGCCTGTGAGATGTTAAGTGCTGGCAGCTCGTTTAGCGTTTTACTGTTGACGCTGGAAACTGCGCCGGTAACCAAAGTTCTTTTTTGAGTACCATAACCTACTACAACTACCTCGTCTAATGACATATTACTGGACTCAAGAATAACTTGTATCGAAGTCTTTCCCTCGATACTCACTTCCCTGGTGGCCATACTAACAAAAGAAAACACCAGGATCTTATCATCATCCTCCACTTCTAAGGAAAAAGTACCATCGGCCGAGGTTGTTGTAGCCCTGTTTGAATTCTTAACCTGCACAGATACGGCAGCCAAAGGCTCTCCGTTATTATTTGTTACCGTTCCGGTGATCGTCCGCAAAACCGGGATTTCCGGTTCGCTGGATATGTTGCCGGAATTTTCAGAAATGATAAAGATTCCGGATTCCTCAATAAACCGGTACTTCAGGTTGGTTGTCGAGATAATTTTGTTGAGCACCTCTCCGACGGGCATTTGCCTGACATTGACCGTGAAATTCCGACCCCCGGGAATGATATCGTTACAGAATGTAAACCGATAATCAGTTTCCTTTTCTATGGCCTTAAAAATTTTGGTCAGCTTAACCCCGGTCAGCGAAAGATTCACCTTCACATCCTGGGAATACCCGCCTGCGTTGACCGACATGGCGCAGACAAAGAGCAGAATTGAAGTTAATTTCATGATTTTAAGCAGCTTCGTTAATGATAGGTTTGTAAAACTCCATCTACAAGCATGATTTTTTTTCATACCTTTATTTTGGTTAAATTTTAAAAAATAAGAACAACCTTTTTTTGAAAGGTTTTTCTAAGTTTTTATACAGGGGTTATGTTAGCGCATAACTTCCTGTATTTTTTATTTTGAAAGGATCACCCTTATTGTTTCTCCATTTTCTATTCTATAATTAAACTTTTTAGACTCTTTTAAGAACTCGAGCACGGTATTGATATCCTCCTTTTCAAAAATTCCGGTAAAGCGATAATTCCGAATAGTGTCATCTTTGAGCTCAACCTTTACGCCATACCATCTTTCCAGTAAAATGGCTATGTCGCTGAATAATTCATCTTCAAACATCAGCTTATTCTCTTTCCATGCCAGCTCCCTGATATCACCATAATCAGTAACCTCCAGCTTTCTAACAAGGCTGTCTGCTACTCCTGGCTGATCCTGGTCTGCAATAGCTCCCGGGCTATTCCCGTCAGACTTAGCAAACGAATGATCCCACTTGATTTTATGATTGGGATAAAGCAACATCCTCTGGTTATTACTTTCTTTAAGTGTCACTTCCACCAAACCCCTGATTAAGGAGGTTTCGGTTACTTTTTCGTTACGGTAAGCTTTTACATTAAAAGCAGTTCCCAGTGCCTTCACATCCATGGCAACCGTATGTACAATAAAAGGAACCTTGCCGCTGTGTTTGATATCAAAGAATGCTTCCCCCTCCAGATAAACATCCCGGGTGGAAATGCCAAAATTCTCCTTGATTTCAATTTTACTGCCGGCATTCAAAGTAACTTCGGAACCATCGGGCAGTTGAATATTCTTTCTTTCCCCGTATGCCGATTGGAAAATTCTTACGCCTTTGTTCCTGCCATTGTTATAATAATTAATAGTAAACAGGATACTAATTAATAATACGGCCGCGGCCGTGAGCTTAAGTATTTTGGGTAAAATGGGCCTGGTCCCTGCCCTTTGGATCCCGTCTATCTGGATCACAGGAACCGGTTTGGTCGTATCCAGCAAATCCATTTTTCTTCTAAGCCCGGTTACCTGCTCCTCTAAATCTGCCTCGCTCAATGCATTGAATAATTGAATAAAATTCTCTTTTGCGCTCTCCAGCAATTCCCGACGATCAGGGTTCAGGGTCATGTAATTTTCCCAATATGCCACATCCTGAGGTGAAGACCTTTTGCAATAGTTGATAAATGATTCATCTGCCAACAAATCTACAAGTCCCAATTTATCCGACTTCATAGTATGATTTTAATAAAGCGTTTAAAAGCAGAGAAGGTCACCCGGATTTTTTACCCGTTTATGAAAAAAAAATTCTTTTCGAAAAAAATCCCTGGAAAGCGCAGATAAATGCCCAGGATCAATTGTAAATTAAAGCTTGCCCCTACGCCGGTAATACAGAAGGTCGGTAAGAACAGTCAATTGTAAATCAATGCTGACCTTCTTTCCGGTAATATTGTTTTTGTGCACTTTTAGGACGACTTCTTCCCACCTCACCGTCTTCCCGGCAATCCTGTCTTTGAATAGGCAGCTGGAAAATTCGAGGCCTCAGGCTATTGGAACCCCGGATGCAAATACCGTCACTAAAAGTAAAAGGGCTGCTTTATGCGCATACTGGCTGCTGGTAATATCCAGCTTTAATCGCTTTAACGCCTCATGAATTTTATTATAAACAGTACGGTGAGATAAGCCTGTTCTTTGTACAATTTCTTCATAGCTGAGTCCCTCGTAAAATCTAAGGACGATCAGCTCTTTCTGTCGGTTGGGGAGGACATTGATATGCTCCAGCAAAATTCTGGATAGGTGATTTTGTTCGTCTTTCCTGATCAGGTTCAACTCAGGATTAGGTTGCGGATCTTCCGAATGGCTATTCCACACAACGTGTAAACTCCCCTCCCTGCCCGATTTTTTCCAATCGCAGGTAAGTCTTCGCAAAAAGGAAGTAATAATATAGTTCCTGACATTTCTAGCTACCTCAATCGTTACCCGTTTTTCCCATAGATAAAGGAATAATTGTTGGATAGCGTCCTTGACCAGTTGGGCATTTTTAATTTCATTCAGCCCGATAAACAAAAGATCAGGGTAATACTTTTTGTATAATGTCAAAAACATTTCCTTATCTCCCTGTTTCAATCCTTTCCACAAAGTTTCGTCGTTAATCATAAGCAACCGTAATCCAATTTAACAAATATCCGGCATATAAAATTTGTGTTTTTGTTTTTGAGACCCTGAAAACTAAGAAAAATCTATGTGTGCAAATCCTTTGTTGCACAAGTTTTCCATTGTACAGGTAATAAAATTAGTGTCATTTTGACACATTAAAATACGAAAAAAAAGTTTGTAGCTATTAATAATTAACTAATTAGCGTTTTTATCATGTAGCCATACCCGGATGCGCCTTTTTTCTCCCAGGCTACCCGACTGGGTCTGGATCCTGGACCAGCCCTGTAAAAACGTGCAGAACTTTTTTCAGTCACCCACGCTGCAGTTCAAAATCTGGGGTATATATGAAAGTTAGATTTGAGGGTCAGGGTCTGTGCCGTATATGCGAGTACACACGAAACTGATAGGAATGCTAACGTCTATAGGAAAGATACCTTAATATATAGTGTTCTTCGTCTGATCGTAGTAGGCGGCACTACAAATCCTGACCATAATTGATCCTAATAATCATAAAAATCCGTGTGCCGCCAATCTAAGTCGAAAGGTTGTTGAATATAGTGGAATGTATTTTAATATTGTATTACGACATTAAACCATCTTCAACTACTTTCATCAATATTAAACCTGAAAGACAGACCGGGGAATGCGGATTATCATTATGGTCATGATTTATTAAGATTTAGAGGGGAGAAATATTCAAACCACGTTGAACAAACATAAAGAGAGGGCGGGCTTAGGCAAGGCTAGCTTTTAGCCTGTATCAATACCCGACCCCTCCTTTCTAATCAATTGGCAACAGCTTTACGCCTGGGTTGGTAGTTGCCTGCCACAGTACCAAATGATCTTACGATACGATTCCAGGAATTGATCTGAACGATGGCAAGTGTCAGCTTGGCGATCTCTTCCTTGCTGAAGTATTTATTCAGTTCATCATGAATATGATCGCTATGCTGTTCTTCGGGCAATCGTGTGAGCGTTTCTGCAAAAGCCAGCACCGCCTGTTCCTGGGGTGTGTAGTAGGTAGTTTCTCTCCATGCCGCAACTGAGAACAACCGAAGTGGCGTATCACCGTCCTCGATCCCCTCCTTAAAATGCATGTCCAGGCAATAGGCGCAACTATTGATCTGCGACACACGCATCCTGATCAAATGCAACAGTTTGGCATCAAGACCGCTGTTATCTACATACTCCTGTGCTTTCAGCATCACCTGCATTAATCCCTGGGGCAGGTCCCTGTACGAAATCCTTTCCATGTTTTTCAATTTTTAATTAGTATTATAACAAAACAAACAAGGGAAGTGTTTCGTGACAGTTTGACGAATTAATTTTGTAGTGTCTTTAATTTATCAGGGTTGCGCATAAAATAAATGCGTTCGAGTTGATGGCCATTGTAGGAAAAAACCTGGCAGGTGATCAATTGGCCTTCGTAATAATGAAACAGGGCCGATTGATGGTTTACCATTCCCCATTTCAGGTTAACCCTCGAATAATATTTCTTATTCAAACCCAGTAAGACTTTCATCACCCTTTCTCTGCCGACTATCGGTTTACGGAAGGCTGCCACTTTGCCTCCGCCATCGGAGACAATGGCAATATCATCCGCAAGCAGTTGTTCCAGCCGCTCAGTATCACCCATTTTGATAACATGTATATATTTATCAAGGTAATCACGAGGCACAAGCTTTTCATCGACAGGACTGTCCGCCTGTAAACGCGACCTGGCCCGGCTGAATATTTTCCTGGAGTTTTCTGGTGAGATCTCCAGGACCTCCGCGATCTGTTCATGATCGTAGTCGAATGCCTCTTTCAGTATAAAAACGGCTCTTTGCCTGGGATTTAATTTTTCCAGGATGACCATGAGAGAATATGATAATAGTTCCCGTTGTTCGATACCCCTGTCTGCTTTTTCCGTAGCTACAGGTTCGGGCAACCATTCGCCCGGGTAATCCGCGACAATTTTTTGTTTTCTTTTCTTGCGATTAATTGAAAGATTGATCACTATGCGTATCAGGTAAGACCTTTTGTCCTGAACATGTTCGGTGTCTGCATGTATAAACCTTTCGAAAGCATCCTGCACAATATCTTTTGCCTCCTCCATCGTTCCGAGAATATTATAAGCATATGTTATGAGCAAAGGTCTCAGGTTTTCCATACCGATTCAAATCTGGATTAACAAATAAAGACAAATAACACGGTCCGTTTGTGACAAAGTTCGAACCAAACTTCCAGCCTGTTCCTTTAGCCCCTGACCTGCCAGCACTTATCTTTTTATCAATTCAATTGTATGATAAGGGTGACGGGGCGCTACTGAAAGCTACCGTCGCATCCACCGCCCTCGTGTACGGTGCCACAAATAGTTGTTTGTGCCTACGAAAAAAACTTTAAGTCAACAATACCGGGATAAATATTGGTTCATAGGGTATAACCTATAAGCAAAACTATTATATAATGCCCATGTGAAAATTCAGTGAAAGGAAATATGGAAGCAATATTAAAAATTACGTTGGCTACCAAAACCGGATATACAAAGCGGCCACAATGCCTAAAACAATAATGATCATAGCCAATACACCTGGCGTCACCTTATACATCGAAGGATCGACCTGCAGGGCATGCACCTGCTGTCTACCTTTTTTATCAAGCAGGCTGATGATGATCATGAGCAACATGGTAAAAAAGAATACCCATCCCATCTGGATCAGGAAAGGAATTTCATAATGACCCGCGCTGGTGAGATAAGCAGTATATAATAAGGTGTCGTTTCCGGCGATGCCAGGTAAAAACTTATCAAAAAGTACAGCCAGCAATACACCACCGATGATGCCCGCCATCGCAGCCTTCGATGTTGTTTTCTTCCAGAAAAATCCCAGCAGGAATACAGGGAAGATGGCTGGCGAAATATAACCGGTATATTTTTGAATAAATTCAAAACCACCTTTACCACCAATACCGAGACTATCGTTCCAGTTGACGAGGATAGCGATGACCAGTGACACTACCACCGCCACGCGCCCGGTCCACACCATCTTCTTTTCCGTAGATCCACGGTTTATATACTTCTTATAAATATCCAGGGTGAATATGGTCGAAATGCTATTCGCCTTCCCGGCAAGCGACGCGACGATGGCAGCGGTAAGCGCGGCCATCGACAAACCTTTTAGTCCGGTAGGTAGAAAACCAAGTACGGCAGAATATGCATTGTCTTCCCGGAACTCGCCATTGGTCAGCATCTGCTGCTGAATATCACCCTGCTGGTAAAGAACGTAAGCGGCGATACCCGGCAACACAACCAGCAATGGCATCAGAAGTTTCAGGAATGCAGCAAATAAAATACCTGTACGTGCCGTCTTTAAATCGGCGCCGAGGGCTCTTTGCGTGATATATTGGTTGCATCCCCAGTAATTCAGGTTTGCAACCCACATACCTGCTGCCAGCATGGCCAGGCCTGGTAAACTGGCATAGTTGTTTACCTCCTGCTGTGTAGCGCCCGGGGCAGGTTTGTCAAATATCATATTAAAATGACCAGGTGCTGATTTTAAAAGCTGGTTAAATCCCGCGAGGAAATCCTTGCCATAACCAAATTTTTCACTCACCACCGTCAACGCAATGTATGAAGTCACCAATCCCCCAATGATCAACACCAGTACCTGTATCACATCCGTGTAGCCTATCACTTTCATTCCTCCAAGTGTAATGACCAGTGCAAAAACGCCGAGACCGATCATGATCAATTGAAAATAACCGCCACCCACGAGGTTGTTGATCGCAAGTGTGCCGAGATAAAGTATGGAAGTAAGATTGACAAAAATGTAAAGAAACAACCAGAAGATCGCCATGATCATCGCGACGGTTTCATTGTAGCGTGTCTTCAGGAACTGGGGCATGGTGAAGATCCTGTTCTTTAAATAGACAGGCATAAAAAATACCGCCACAATGATCAAAGACACAGCTGCCAGCCATTCATACGCCGATATCGCTATGCCCAGGCGAAACCCATTACCCGACATCCCAATAAATTGTTCGGCAGAAATATTTGAAGCGATCAAAGAAGCGCCAATCGCCCACCAGGTCAGCTGACCTTCGGCGAGGAAAAAATCTGTAGAGGATGACTGAGCCGATTTCTTTCTGCGATATACCCAGATCCCATACGCAGCGACAACAATAAAATAAATTAGAAAAACAATATAATCGGACTTGGCCAATGATCCCATACGGTTGCAGTTTTTGGTATAGAATCATGAATATAGTTCATTTCCGGAAAGTTGAAAATGGCAGTTTATATTCAGACGCCGGGCCTGGCTTAAGATAATTATTGCTTTATAGCCTCCGCTACTTCAACCGGGTAATCCGATTCGAGGATATCGGCACCGGCAGCGAAAATAGAACGATAAGCATCCGCACGTTCGGCTAGTCCAGGCAGTTTGTCGTAAACCGGCGCCGCGGATATCATACACTTCACACCCCGCGCATGCAGCAGATCATACATTGCCTGGTTAGCGGGCTTATTCTCAGATCCGATATAGGCGATCATATTCTTCCAGGGCAAACCTGCGGCTTCATATTCTTTTAATGCTTCTTCAGTCTTGACAAAAGCCGACATCATTCGTTGCGAATCATCATCATAATAAAATTTCGCTTCACGGGCATTGTGTACGGTGACCATCACGAAATTGCCCGCATTGTTTTTTCGAATAATATCTGCTGTCATTTGCAGGGGCACATCCTTCTTGTCGAGATTAAGTACAGTTTTTCCTCTAGCCCAGTCTATCGCTTCCTGCAAAGTCGGTATTCGGAATGAAGTCACCTTACCATCTTTATCTTTAAGTTTCAGCTTCTTCACTTCCTCCCAGGTATAGTCCGACAACCTGCCTGTGCCCGTTGTAGTCCGGTCTAGCGTGGCATCATGCAGTAATACGATCACACTGTCTTTGGTGAGACGGGGGTCGATCTCAAAAAAGGAAGGAGTATGTTTTAAAACAAATTCAAATGTTTCGATTGCGTTTTCCGGGTAACCGGCAATATGACTGCCCCGATGACCGCTAATCACCGGTTGGGCATCTTCAGCGTAACGAAAAAACAGCTGAAGCTCTTCCGCCGTCTTAAAATCGAGCCGGTTTATCTGAGCATTTCCACATGAAAACCCTGCGAGCAATGCCAGAAGACAAAAAAATTGGCAAACAAACCTGTTCATTCATCGGAGTTTTGAGTTAAGAAATTCAAGCGTCAACAGAGCATTATCGTCAAGCGTAAAGCAGGTAACCGAAGAGTTCTGCTGCACCAATTGTCTATAATTTTTTAATGGCATACCCAGTTTATAAGCCATATACAGACGGTTGACCCCATTATGGGCCACCACCATTATATTTCCTGTTTTGTGTTTCTTTTGTAGTGATTGAAAAAAATCATCCACCCTCGCCACGATCTCTGAGCCTGTTTCACCTGTTCCTCCTGCGCGATGCGTTGAAGGGTCAAGTATCCAATTGGTCCACAACGACTCGTTCTCAGCAACGAATTCTTCTTTTGTTTTTTTCTCCCATGTTCCAAAATCAGCCTCGATCAGCCGGTGATCTGTTATTACCTGCATTCCGGAAGCTATGGACGCTGTCGTAAATGCCCGTTGCAAGGGCGATGAATATACCTGTTCAAAAAAAATCCCTTCCAATTGTCTCCTCACCTCGTTTGCCTGAAGGATACCTTTTTCAGTGAGTGGAATATCGGTACGACCGCAATAGCGATTATTATCCGCATTCCAGGCAGTCTCTCCATGCCGTAACAGGTAAACTTTCAACATAGTTATTGCAAAAATTTTCGTTTTTTCAATTCAATAACAAACCGCTGGTACTTTTCTTTATAACGGTGTACCAGATTGTCCTCAGGCAGTATCGCCTTTTCGGGTGATACCATCGCTTCAACTGCTTCCTGCAGGTTCGTGTAATGAGTTCGTGATGCCGCAAGTATAGCTGCACCGGCTGCACCGGATACGTTCTTCATCCTGTAAACCGGGCGGTTGATTACACTGCTCCTGATCCGCATCCAGGTTTCACTATTGCTGGCGCCACCCGCAGAAAAAACAGCAGAGATTTGCTCACCCGACAATTGTGTAATTCTTTCGTAAGCCAGCCTTTCAATGAATGCTACTCCTTCCATGCATGCGGCAAAGTTCTCGACTGTGCCGTCATGGGGCCAAAACCCTGTAGCCTGTGGTGAAAAAAAAGGGAATCGTTCGCCTTGTTGTAACAATGGCCAGGCAAGATCTTCCGCTGGAATTATCGCAGCCGTCAGTTCTTCCATCCTGCGCAAATCTTCATTTTCAAACAACCTGCTTACCCAGTCTGCGCCGGTATTGCTGGCACCACCGGGCATCCAATACCCGGCAGGATGACGATGATTATAAATAGCACCCGACGGATCGATGACTTCCTCTCGTGTTACCCCCTTGATCACCATGGTGGTGCCAATAGTTGTGTTCCATTGTCCAGGGCTCACCGCTCCCGAAGCAACCTGCGAAGCACAGCCATCTGTCATTCCTGTTGTTACGATCACCTCCGGCGACAATCCCCAATCTTCAGCCAGGTTGGGCTTCAATGTACCCAGGGGTTCACCGGAAGGTTTAACCATTTGCAACCATTCTCCACGGATGCTGATATCCTGGTTTATATAGGATGGCCAGTGATAGCTGTGCAGATTGTAACCCGATTTTAACGCATTCGTGTAATCTGTAATGCCATACTCGCCGCATAACCTGCCAGTAATAAAATCGGAAGCGTGAATGAATTTATAAATTTCGCCAGCCTTCTCAGGAAAGTTTGTAAGGTACCAACGCATTTTTGGCAACCCGCTTGATGAATTGAAAGCAGTATATCCTTCCTTCACTTCGTTCGCGGCAACTTCTTTACAAAATTCCGCTTCTTTTCCCGATCGCGGATCGCTATACATAATGGCAGGGTGCAGGGGATTATGGTCATGCCCCAGTGGAATGATGGTACCAGATGTGGATGTGACCGCTACGGCTTTAATTTTAGAAAGCTGAATTGACTTCTCCACCTCGGCCAATACCGCGGGTATGAGCCTTTCACAACCCTGCCACCATAGATCAGGTGACTGTTGTTCTCTTGAGCTATTATTCAGTGGAAATACTTCCTCCCTGACGCAAAGCTGTTGACCGGCTTCATCCAGCAATACCACTCTTACACCCTGCGTGCCGATATCTATACCAATAAAATATGCTGTACTCATTTCTTAACTGGTTGATCTGAACTTCTCCCTGGTTTCTTTCCACTGCTGGTAAAATCGCTTGTACATATTTGAAGATGCTGCATCGGCGGTCAATACTTCAGTCTGGCTGTCCCTGGTCGCAACAGCTACATCGAGCGCCTCGTTGCATAGCATGGCGGCACCTACCACGGATGCCTGTTCAAATCCTTTCCGCACCCTGACATCCCGTCCCGTGATGGCTGCGATCATTCCCCGCAAGGTTTTACTTTGCAGCCCACCACCGCAGGCCCAGATATAACCGGCATCGTGGCCAGAAACTTCTTTCAGCACCTCATAATTTGCAGTGATAGAATATGAGATATCGATAAGGGTCGCCCATACGAAACTACTTCGTGTCAACTCATGACTTACGGGTACCGGGAATACAAACCCGCCCCTTGTCACTGGTTTCTTTTCATCGGCGATAAGCGATCCTAAGGATGCGACACAGTTTGTGTATGTATTTTGTGCCAATTCTTTTTCAATCACTTCATAGCTCTCATTTGGATAAAATACTTCTTTCAACCTTTGGTAATTCAAACCTGTAACACCGGCATTGGCTTCAAATACAAACCGGTCCTTCAAAATATCACGGCTTGTCCAGGTTCTTTCCGCCTTATCAAGTATATAACTATCCTCAAGTTTTACTACGGGTGTGGTAGTACCGGAAACAATCACCACATCGCCTACAGATGGGCAAGTGCTTTTGATAGCCATCTGTGTGTCGCCGCCACCTGTTACAATCAACATCGATGGATCAAGAGACCAGGCATCAGCCAGGGGTTTTTTAACCGGACCGACAATGCTGCCTGATTGTGAAAGTTTGGGCAGAATACTTTCTGAAATATCAAAAAGCTCACATAATTCTTTACTCCAGTTACCGGAAGCTACATCATACAACAATGTTTCAGATGCCTGTGAATGTTCATACACAGGGATACCGCTCAGCTCCCAGGCAGCCCAATCGCTTATGCTTAGGAAAAAAGAAAGTTCATTCCATATCGCCTTTCTGCGTTCACGGATACCTACGAGTTTGTATGCAGAAAAAAGGGAACTGGGATAACGCCCGGTTAATTCATAAATCCTGTTTTTACCAGTATATTGATCCTCCCATTCCCGACCGCGATGATCAATATTAGGCAGACCAATCACTGCCTTACCACTCCGGTCGATCAGTACAATACCTTCACGCTGGCTGGTGGTAGTAGCGGCTTTAAGTTTAACAGGACCTGCCTGTTTCAAAGCCCCAGCTGTTAATTCCTGCAATTGTTCTAAAAGTTCCTCCGGCTTGAAATAAATGGATTCGGGAAAGAGTTCATCACGATAGTAACGGATATCCGCTCTCGCCACTCCAAGTATATCACCTTGAGGACTTACAATTGCCGACCGCACATTTCCTGTACCAATATCCAGAACCAGGTACGCGTCCAGTTGAGCCATCTAAATAATTTTTTATCGCTGAATATACGATGATAATATTTCTTTGTTTGCGAGCCTGTCGCCGGTATAATTGCTCTTAACAAACCATTCCTTCAGTACTTCATTCATAATACGCACGTGATGGTTTTCTACTTCATATGTTGCACCGGCAATATGTGGCGTGGGTAATACATTTTGCAGATCAATGATTTTATAATCCAACTCATCGGGTGGTTCGTTGTCGAAGACGTCGAGGATCGCTCCTTTTATTTTGTTCTGGGACAACACCTCGTATAAATCTTCCCGGTTCACTACCGATGCACGTGCAGTATTGACAAATATTGTGTCCTTTCTCATCAATTCGAATAATTTGCGTCCAATCATGCCCTTCGTGTCAGCCGTAACCGGCAAATGCACAGAGACTATATCACTGGTTGAAGAAAGCTCTTCCAGGCTCATTTGCTGGCAGGCCGGAAAGGCCGATCCATCTATATAAGGATCGTAGTAAACGATCTCGCATGGATATGTTTCCACCATGCGGGCAATCAGCTGACCAATAGCACCAAAACCTATCATGCCGATCCTTTTTCCAGCGAGTTCATTGCCTTTGAATTCGAGGTAAGAGGTGTGCGCTCCCTCATCCCATTTCCGCTGGCGCAACCATTGGATGGCAGGTAACGTATGGCGCATGAATGTGATCACATTGGCGATAAACATTTCCGCTACCGCCTGCGCATTGCGGGCAGGAGTATAAAATACCGGAATACCGTGGCTGGTCGCCGTGGCTATAGATACATTTGAAGGTGTTCCCCGGCATACACCAATAAACTGCAGGTGCGCATTGGCATTGATCACTTTTTCTGTTACATGATCATGCTCAGTGATGAGCGCTTCCGCTTCTGTCTCATATAAAAGCGCCAACAGCTCATCTTCATTATAAGCACGTCCGTTTTGTTTCCATGGTCGATATTGAATATCTCCCAGAAACTGTTTCATCTCCAGCAATCCTTTCTCATCGTAGGGGGCAGTTACTAATACTCTCATAATTCACTTTATGGTTTAACTAATTTTCATTTGCTTTTAATGACGTGATAAGTGGCGACTCCACCATTCTAATAGTATTGTCGTCATTTAACGGTAATGCCGGCAGGGTGATAAAGCGGGTAAGCAGGGCGCTCACGAAATACAGACCTGCAAGTATCCAGATAACTCCTTCCGCGCCTACACTACCAATAAATCCCCAGACTATTGCAGGACCCACAAACACTGCGAGACCCGCTCCAAGATTAAGTATGGCCATGGCTGCGCCTTTATCTTTTTGAACCAGTGAAGGAACCAGTGCAGATAATGGTACATAACCAGCCAGGCAGGCTCCCCATGCAATGCCAGCAATCATCACCAGCCAGTAGTTTCCAGGTGCGTATTGAGGAATATAAAAAAGCAATAAAGTTGTCAGGGCGCAACCTATGCCTCCGAACCAGGTGATCGTTTGGCGCCAGCCCAGCCTATCACCCACAAAACCGAATATCAGGTTGAATACAATATTGCTGGTAAAGATGGTGCCCCAGATATACAACCACTCGGTTGTGTTAAATCCGTATGTTGCCATATAAGTTGGCAGAAATACCGGAAATGCAAACTGGGCGGTGGTATTGATGACCCTGACAATTCCGCCGAGCGCCACCTTAGGTTCAGTCTTAACAATTGTCAAACCTTTTTTCAACTCCTTCCATTTGTTCTCCTGTGCTTCTTTATTAGGCTGAAAAGGTGCCTTGTTTAATACCAGCGCGAACAAAGCGCCAAGCAATACCCAGAATATAGCGCTCCACAATGCCGGAATATGGCCCAACTCGCGAATGGCCCAGCTCGAATAAAAAGCCCCAAGCACATTCAGACCGCCGGTAAATACAAACCAGAACCAACCGACCGCCCGCCCCAGCATGCCTGGCGGGGTTGCATATGATACCCATACTAAAAATGAATAAGCAAATAAGGGATAACCAAAACCCCGTAGGGCATAGGTAACTATCATGGTTGGAAAATGAAGCGTCTCCATGCCAATCCCAATAAAACCGACGGTGCCTGCCAGGTAAATTATTAACCCGATCAACATGGTTTTGCGCGGTGTAAATGATTCTGCCATCACTCCCGAAAACCAGGATGCGATCGCAATTGTAACACCATAGGCTGTGAAGAGTGTAGCTGTTTGCTGGATAGTCATGCCCCTTTCAATCAGGTAGGGACTCAGCCAGCCCTGCTCCATCCCATCACCCATCATAAACAATAATATGCCGAGAAATCCCGACAGCAGGGATGAAGGAATTCCGAGTTTTTGTATAACAGCATCATTTATTCGCATATGGCGTAGTTTATGTTTGTTTTATTACCTAGTCGAACCGAATCGTAAACTCATTCCGCTCATCTTTTTTCCAGGCATACTGTTGGGTTGTAGGTGAAATCCCAAACAATGGCGAAAAGGTTTTTACTTTCACCGTTTTGCCATCAGGAAAAAATTCTAATATGCGGATCCAGCCATCACCACCATTACCACTTCTACCGCCGCCACCCAGCGATTGTGCATCGAACAAAACCTGGTGCACAGATTTACCTGCACTATTTTTGTCTAAACGGTATCCTTCGCCTGAGATATGTCCGCATAGCACCATTTCAATATTGGTCGACGGTTGCACCAGTTTCTCCCAGATCTGCCGGCCATTGTTAGCTAATGGCATTTTAACATGCGGTGCTTTCTGGATCATGTTATTTATATTGTATGGTTCCCAGAACAACCATTTAATTTCACCAGTCGTATGTTTATCTTTATTGCTTAGGTAATTATGTGTGATCATCACTACCCGGTGATCCCTGTACTGTTCCAGGGCAGCGATCTTTTTAGCCCATGTAAGTACGGAATCACGGGGGCCGTATTCAAGATTCATGAATAAATAATCCTTGCCATGAAGACCTTTCAACTCGTATGCGGCATTTTCTATGGTGGGAACCCCTTCCTCACTCCGGGTATTCTGAACCAGGTATTTTTGGTTTAAGTAATTCCGGTCAATGCTAAAGAATTCCGAGTACCGCGAACTACGCTTTCCCTGCCTGTCAACGCTGTAATCATGGTTCCCGGTAGCAGCGATATAGGGTACTTTGTGGTCAAGTCTTGCAAATGCTTTAGAAACCGCTTCCCATTGACGTTGTGTGGTTTGGTCACCATCATAGTCGCGGTTGATCTTTTCGTTATTATGTACGAGGTCACCTACACAGACGACCATCTTTACATTGAGTGAATCAATATTGTCTTCGATCCAGGCTGTAATAAGATCAAGTAAAGGCTGGTTTCTTCCCCATTTTACATAATTCTGAATATCAGGTACCATGATCAGCGACCATGAATCCTTTTGTTCCAGGCGCGGCTTCTCATAATTCCCCTGCGCCAGAACGGGACTGGTAAAAAGAAAAAACAGTAAACAACCTGTAATAAACTTCTTCATTCTTAAATAATTATTCTATTACAAAATCAGCTTGCATAAAAAAATGATCACTTGGAAACTTTCCTTCTTTCGAATCCCTGATAATCGTGGAGGCCGAAGTTTTCAACTTCCCCTTATACCAGATAAAATCGATTCTGCCTTTTGAAGCTGCTTTCTCGTATTTCGTGCCCTGAAACTCATGCCCGGTATAACCAGCCTCGCCGGCGCCGTGTATAGTTTCATAAGCTTCCAGCCATCCAACCTTTCTAACTGGATCAAACACCCTGCTATCATGTCGCGTATTGAAATCTCCTGCCATGATCTGGGCAAAACCAGGTGGATATTGTGCACTTTCTTCCACTACCATCTTTGCCTGCCTGATCTTTGCTTCACCCGAGACATGATCCAGGTGCAGGTTAATAACCCGCAATTCACGGCCTGAACTCTTTTCACGCAGTCTTACCCAGTTGGCATGTCGCGCCCTGGCTGTATCCCAGGATTTACTTCCTGCCACCAGTGGTGTTTCAGAAAGCCAGTATGTACCGCCCCCCAACAAATGATAACGACTGTTGGAAAACAGGATGGGATTTTTGGCAATACCGTGGTAACCGGTTGCATGCATATCCATTTCAGGTCCATCGAAACCAAAGAGCTGATACGAGGGAAAACTTTTTCTGAAATCTTCGGCCTGTACTTTTAATACTTCCTGCAGGCATATGATGTCAGCATTTTTGTCTTTTATGATCTCTATACAAATATTTTTTCGGCTTGACCAGCCAACACCTTTTGTTTCATCCTCATCCAGTGCCACACGAATATTGCAACTCAGGACACGATGACTATCAAGTTTCTCCTTTGATTCTTCTGATGTCATGCCCAGGGATGGTAGTGCGGGTAATAATGCTGTCGCACCAAGTCCTTTTAAAAAATGTCTCCTGCTTGTCATATAAGCGTGATTAAGATCTATGACGCCAGTGCTTCCCGGCCAATGCGCAGGTAAGCGCCTTCATCAAGTAATTCCTGCTGTAATTTTTTTACATCCACATCACGTGGTTGTATCCCGTTTCTCACCGCCATTTTCGCGGCACGGCCGGCGGCTTCACCCATAGCCATACATGGTGCCATCACACGGATCGCTGACATAGCTTCATGCGTGGTGGATATGCAACGCCCTGCAACGATCAGGTTCTTTACCTGCTGCGGAATAAGCGAACGATAAGGAATATCATAACAGTCGCCACACCATTCGAGGGTGCAGCCACCACCTTGCGGATGATGTATATCGAGGGGGTAACTCGCTACTGCAATCGCGTCATCAAAATGACGGCAGGACATGATATCCTCGCGTGTCATGGTATACAACCCGTTGATACGACGGGTTTCCCTGATTCCTAAAAATGGTGCTGTTTTCAGAAAATACGCATTCTCAAAGCCCGGCACATAATCGACCAGGTAGTTTTGTATATCGTGTATTTGTTTACGGCCTTCAATCTCACCATAGCTCAGGCTGGCCGGATCAGTACCATTTACGCCATTCACCCTGGTCATATTCACCCATACCTCGCCTTTTCGAAGTCCGGTGATCAGGATCGTACGCTCCGTGGTGAGTGTAAGTCCGGCGTCTTGTGCTTTCTTCACCAGGTTACGCATTCCTACGAGGACGAACTGGTTGTTTTGGCCAAAATATTCTGCGGGAATAAAATCTGTGAGGTAGGTCCTTGGTTCTTCTGCCACACTGGTCCTTAGCTTTTCAGTATCTACGCCACCCAGGCAAAACATGAGTGTAGGAGGCTGCACGCCACCCTGCTCATTACCATATTCACAGGGTACGCCGGCACGATATGCCACATCAGCATCACCGCTGCAATCAATAACAACTTTGGCTAGCAACGCTTCGCGACCCGCTTTGCTTTCAATGATCACACCTTTGAGCTCATCACCTTCTTTTACCACACTTGCACAAAACGCGTAGAACAAAACGTCTACACCGGCGTCTACCAGCATTTGAAGGGCGACTGTTTTTACAGCCTCAGGTTCCACGAGTGTAAGGCTCATGTGGAGTGGACAGGGGCGGTGCTCGCTGGATGCATCGACGGCCTTGAGGCGATCAATGAGTTTTTGGGGCAAACCTTTGATGATCTGGTTTCCTTTTTGCCCCAAAAATCCAAGGATTGGCAACCCGATGGTCATATTGCCACCCACAAAACTGCGGCTTTCCACGAGTGTCACACTGAGTCCGTCCCCGGCTGCTGCAAGAGCGGCCATGATACCCGATGGGCCTCCACCAATAACAAGCACATCTGACTTCTTACGAACAGGAATCTCCCTTCCCGTTTCTGATATGGAGTTTTTATTATTGTTTTCCATGTATAGTATATTTCATTAGTATTTTAATCAGGTCAAAACAGTTTCTTTTGGCTTTTCCGGCTTTACCATCGTCCAAAGAATTAATACCGCCAGCGGATGCAGGAAGGCCATCGCGAAAAATATTTTTTCCGCGCCGATCGTACCGATAAGCTGGCCCACAAAAAAGTTGAAAAGTACAGCACCCAGGGCTCCAAATCCACCGGCAATTCCCAACACACTGGCTACATTCTTCGCAGGAAATGCTTCCGCAACAACAACACTGATCGTAAACAACCAGCTCAGGCAGGCAATGGCTACTACACTAAACAACACCAGGGTCGACCAGGCTGAACTTAAATATGGTGTTAACGCGCAAAGCGGGCTTAAAAAAGCGATTGCGGTAAGCATGATCTTTCTTGCTCTCAAAGGTGTGATTCCTTTTCTTACCAAACGATCGGACCACATGGAAGTACCAATGGCGCCCAGATCCGCAAACAGAAAGGGAATCCAGCCAAACATTCCCACCTGTGCCAGTGTAAGTCCCGACTCTTCCTGTAAGTATCCCGGTAACCAAAACAGGCAGAAGTACCAAACCGGGTCGCTGACAAATCTGATGAGGAGAATACCCCAAAGACTGCGTGTTGACCATAATTGTTTCCACTCAAAAGCCGGTGCGGATGCAGTATTATTAGCGTTGATAGATTCCTTCAGGATATGAGCTGGTGGATCGCGATAGACCAGTTTCCACAACACAGCAATAATTAACCCGATTGCACCCATGGCAATAAAAGCGGTTTGCCAGCTATACGTTAATGCCAGCCATGCAATAACGGGTGGCGCGATGATTGCACCAATCGAACTGCCGGCTACACATAGGCTGTTGGCTGTTGCGCGCAATTTTCCGGGAAACCAAACCGTGATCACCTTCAACTGTGCCGGGAAATTTGTCGGTTCAGCAGCACCCAGTAGTGCACGAAAAAAACCAAACTGGCCAATCGATCTTGATATCCCACCTCCAATACATGCTATAGACCAGGTAATGATCCCATAAAACATCACCAGTTTTGCACCAAACCGGTCTACCATCCATCCTGTCACCGGATACATGATTGCATAAAAGATGGTAAAAAGATTTAGGATCATGGCATACCCGTTATCATCCAATTCAAATTCGGTTTTCAGGATCGGCTTCAACACCGACACGATCTGCCGGTCGACATAGTTGAAGACTATGGCAAGGAAAATGATGGCGACAATAAACCAGCGTCTTGTTTCGGGCTTCATAAGGTTTATAATTTTACTACCCCTGGATTTAATCGTTAATACTACATTCCACAAAAACTGGGTAGTGATCTGATAGCTGCTCCGTCTCTATGTCCTGGATAATTCCTGATTTTTTTACAGTGGCTGCCATCGTTTTATTCAACCATATATAATCAATACGTTTTTCCCTGCCACTATTCCCTGCGTGCGACCGGGTCGGGGCAGAAGATTTAAACACCTTACTTGTGAGATAATGTGAATCCTCAAAGCCTGCTGCCAGCATTTTATTTGTGACAGTGTAATCGATCTTGCCATTGTCGAGGTTATTCCGGTAAATGATCTTACCCTTTACAATAGGCAGTCCGCTTTTGGGTTCCAGCCGACCCTCTGATTTCAACATGGATGGTAAAAGCTTCTGATCGTATTGTGCTGCTTGGGCATCCACATAAGCCAGGGCATTAAAGTCACCGGCGACCAGGATCTTCTCACCTTTTGGTAACAGCTTCGCATGGGCTAAAACCCGATCGATATCAGCTCGCCTGCTTTTTACATCGAATGGTGATAAATGCGTAACAAATACATGGATACCTTTAATGTTGCCATATAAATAGGAATGCCACATATTGGTCGTTACATGTTGAACCATCACGATCGGATATTTTGAACTGATCCCGATCGGGTGAGTAACTCCTGTATTTATTACAGCATAAGGGTGTCCATACTTCGCTGCCAGTTCCTCCAGCCTCTCGGCAGTAAACCCATTCAGTTCCTGGAAGGTAAAAATATCAGCGTTTTGTTTATTGGCCCATTCTACAAATCTCTTTTCAAGAAGACTGTCGTTATTAAACCCATGCAAAACATTATAATTTACAATCCTTAACCTGGCAGGCTCCTGGGCATGCACGGCTCCCGTCAAAGCCAGGAGGCTAAAAAGAAATAAAAAAAATCGCATGTATATCAACTTGTCTTTTTTTGCTTCACAGTTAGTTTACCAATTAGGGTTTTGTACAAGTGCCGGGTTAGTCTGTAATTCGACCGGGTTAATCGGCCACAGATAATCTCTTTGGGGATTAAATACCATTGTTTCTATAACCCGCAGGATTGATTTGTTTGGAATATTAGAATAATCCGGAGTCGTGTTTTCGTCTAAAGTGGGAGGAGCAACCAAAAATGCGGTTTTACTATTACCGTATCTCGGACCATTCATCACTTCTTCTGCAATCCTCCATCTTCTAATATCGAACAGGCGGCGACCTTCCATGGCCAGCTCGATTTTACGCTCTCTTCTTACAAAGGAACGGAGATCCTGTTGGCTTAGGCCATCCGGCACATCAGGCATACCTGCCCGGTTGCGTACTTTGTTGATGGCGTCATATACTGATTCGTCAATGTCATTCGCTTCTATCTTAGCTTCCGCATACATCAATAGAAGATCCGCATATCTCATCAAAATAATATCTCCTTCATTCTCCTGCGTAAAACCCAGGTCTCTTGAATTTGTCCACTTTCTCCATAGGTAGCTTGTAAATGTAGCAAATGCATTCGTGGCATCGGTGTTGTTGACGCGCACAGCCGGATTTACATTATAGTTCCAAACCCGGGTACTATCCGGATGTGTTTCAAACTGGAAACCAAGATAAACTGTACCCGGTACTGCTATGGTCATATGCAACCTCGGATCCCTGTTCTCATAAGGCTTAGCGGGATTGTATAAGGGTGATTTATCTATTGTCAGCCCGTCGATGCACTCATAAGAATCAACCATGGCCTGGGTAGGAACCTCATTTGACACGCCTGCAGAAAGACGGGAGCCAAACTGGCGAAGTATGATATGGTCATCAATGCCTCTCAGATATTGCATAGTGAAGATCCTTTCCTTAGAAGTTTCCCCATCATAAGTAAAGAGCTGACCATAATTGGGATGTAAGCTGTAGTATCCCAGGTCTATCGCAGTCTTCGCTGCCTGTGCTGCCACGGTCCAGCGGCTATCACAAAGTGCGGCATATGCTTTCAAAAACCAGGCAGCGACATTGGTCGCACGACCGGAATGACCCGAATAAGACAGAGGCAGCGCAGGAGCAATCTCATCCATTTCCTGAAGTATCCAGTCTATAATTTCGCTCTTCGGTGTCCTTGCCATTGTTGCTTCAGCAAGGGTGATACTTTTAGTGACGAGAGGAACGTCCCCAAAAAAACCTGTGAGATAAAAATAGCTGTAAGCTCTTAAAAACCGCGCCTCTGCAATTACCTGATTAAGATAATCCGCTGCCACCGCACCATCGGCATTGTGTATATTGTCCAGCAGAAAATTTGTTCTTGCAATTACTGCATAAAAATCTGCCCATGCATTTGTAGTTGTAGCATTATTACTCGCTGCCGTTCCGTTACCCAAAGAACCGATTGGTGATGCGTCACGATTCCAGTTAATGTCGGTAGTGCAGTCGAGTGTTACTATCCAGGGCATAGCTCCCTTTAGACTTATGCGGTCAACTATCCTTTGGTAACATCCTATCAGACCCATATCAACCTCAGTTTTATTATTAAAAAATGAAGCGGACGAGGGGCTGTCGAGTGGTAATTTCTCCAGCAGATCCTTTTTGCATCCCGGGGAGAAAATCAGGCTAAATGCCAGTATGCTAAATAATATTCTTGATTTCATAATTTCTTGTTTTGACGGTTTCTAAAATCTTAAGTCAATACCTATGCTGTAGGTTTTTACCATTGGGTAATTCGTACCCGTGCCTACGGGTGTTTCAACATCAAAGCCATCCCAGAATTTATCAATCGTAAACAAATTTTGCCCGTTCACATAAATACGTGCCTGGTCAATATTCACCTTATCTAAGATGTTTTTTGGAAGATTGTACCCAAACTGGATATTCTTTAGACGCAGGTAGGATGCATTTTTCATCCAAAAACTTGAATGCTGGTAATTGTTACCTGCATCACCCCAGGTTAACCTTGGGAAACGTGCATCCTGGTTGTCAGGTGTCCAGTAGTCTTTGTGCTGTTCGTAGGCTGATGCACCGCTAAAAAATGGCTGTATGGCGCGCCCGTATAAATATCCATCTGCTTTACCAACCCCTTGCAAAAATGCATTGAATGTAAAATTCTTGTACTCAGCATTTAAATTAAGGCCATAGGTAAACCGGGGAATGGTGCTACCTACGATAACATAATCGCTGGCATTGATAATATCGTCTTCATGCGGATTTTGGTTTACATACCTGATATCGCCAGGTGCTAATACTCCAATTTGCGCGGAATGCTGGTTTATTTCATCCTGTGTTTTAAAATATCCATCAGCCTGTAAAGCGAAGATTGAATTAATTGGATGTCCTTCCCTGCTAACTACAAGACCCGACTCACTTACACCTTTCAAATCCAGGACTGTATTCTTAACATCTGAAATATTGAATGTTATTCCATATTTAAACGCCCGGCTATTATCACGATAAGTTAGCCCTGCATCCCATCCAATATTTCTGACCTTCCCGGCATTTTGAAAAGGTGCATCCAGGCCTATGCTCAATGGGATATCCAATTCCAGTAATATGTCGTAAGTGATTTTATGGTACCAGTCAAAATTCAAGGTAAGATTCCTGAATACGGTAAGATCGAATCCAAGGTTTGTCATCTTTGATGTTTCCCAGGAAATATCTTCGTTATTCATCTCATTCAGCGCAGCTATAGGTACAATTTGTCCGCCGAGAGAATAAGAGCCGAGACTAAGGGTAGAAGCAAAAGGATAAGTACCAATATTCTGGTTACCCAAAGTGCCCCATGAAGCGCGCAGCATCAGATTTGAAATAAAATCGATATCCTTCATAAATGACTCAGAAGAAACTCTCCAGCCCGCGGAAACGGAAGGGAAAAAGCCATACTTCCTGCCTTTTGCAAACCGTGATGATCCATCATAGCGTGCATTCACTTCTAACAGATACCTGGAATCAAAATCATAGTTGAAGCGACCAAAGTAAGACTGAAGTGCCCATTCCGATGCATTACCACTTGCCTCGCGATTGTCCTGCAATCCCGCATCAAGTACCCGGTAGTCCGGGAAAGTAAATCCATCACGGTAGGCACGGAAACTTTTTGTCTTATAGGTTTCTACTGAAGCACCCACCAATAACTTCAGGCCATGACGGTCAAAGTCCTGGGTGGCGGTTAAGTAACTATAATAATTACCGTACATCGACCGAACGCTTCGTTGGGCCAGGGTGGAGCGCTCCGGACGCGTAAACAAGGGACTTCCATCAAGCTGATAAGTCTGAATGGCCTTGTTAAAATTGTCGTTATATAATTCTTCGAATCGGGGTTGAGCAAGAAATTCTGCCGAAAGCCATTTGAAAGGTTTGTAGTTCAACACGAATCTTCCCAATAATTTCATATGTTCCTCTACTAGTGAACCTCCCGCAGGACCTGAAAAGGCGATGGGGTTCTCACCATTCCAGGCTTCACCATACACACCATTTGAATATTGTCCGGGCTGAATCGCGGGTATACGGTTCATCTGGAGAAAGACTGAAGTCAAACCCGGCCCGGGTTCGGTGGTGATGTTCTTGATAAATTGAACATCTGCCTGTATACTTACTTTGTCGCTTAATCTTACATCTGTATTATTTCTGAAAGAATATCTTTTGAACCGTGAGGTTTCAACAATACCTTTCTGATCAAGATAACCTGCAGAGGTCAGGAAACGTACTTTGCCGCTACCTGAGTTAACCGATAGATTATGATTGTGCATCACTCCTGACCCGCGTAGCACTTCTTTCTGCCAGTCCGTATTGGGATACTTGTCCGGATCAGAAGCCATATTTGTTCTGTACTCCTGGATAAAGGCATCAGAAAAAAGTGGTGAAGCGCCAGAGTTAGTATGTGCCAGGTTGATCATTTCCATGTGGTCGATAGCACCAACTTTCTGGGGCAGGTCAGTTGGATCCTGTACACCTACATAAGCATGATAATTTACTTTCAAACCTCCTGAAGCTCTTTTGGTGGTTACCAATATAACACCATTGGCAGCCCGGGAACCATAGATAGCCGATGATGCGGCGTCCTTAAGTACGTTGATCGTTGCGATCATGTTGGGGTCTATCGAATTCATATCTCCTTCCACTCCGTCGATCAAAACAAGAGGATTGGAATTATTGAGCGTACCAATACCCCGTACCCGAATGGTTCCGTTGCTACCAGGAGCACCAGATGAGTTGGTGATGGTTACTCCCGGGGCAACACCCTGCAAAGCCGTTGATGTACTTGCGAAGGGTCGTGATGCCAGGTCGCTGGTCTCGATTACTGACACCGAGCCGGTCAGATTGGCTCTTTTTTGTGTTCCGTATCCAATTACAACCACCTCACCCAGGCTTTGTGGCTCTGATTTTAATGCAATATGCAATTCGCCATTACCACCTGCAGCTACTTCCTGTGTGATCATTCCCACAAATGAAAAAACCAGCACAGTTTTGTCTGAGGGTACCTGGATGGAAAATCGTCCCTGTTCATCTGTTGAAGTTCCCGTCTCCGTATTTTTTAGCTTGACGGAGACCGATTGAATGGGTTGTCCGGTTTCATTCGTTACAGTCCCCTGTACTACACGACCCGTTACCTGGGAAAAAACTAAGGGTGATAGTAAAATGGATAAAAAAAGAAATAAAGAAAGGGGGAGAATCCGCAGTCTGGCCTGACTGGGGTGAAAATCGCAGCAGTGATTTTTTTTCATATCAGCTTGGTTTTTGACATTTTTAAATTTTCAACCATTCCCTTATAATTTGTTCCATTCGTTAGCGAAATGCTTTAATAGAATAAATGACACCCAGGCAATCACCAAACTGCCATCTTGCAAATTCTCAGGAAATCGGGGTTGAAAGAGCAATCGTTTACGGAGTAAATTTTATAAGAACCAAATTTTAGCCGTTAACCGTAACCAAATGTAACAAAATTTAATTTTATTAAACAAAATAAAACAAAAAGAAATAATTTGCAACCTAAAAATGCCGTTTTGGAGTGTTTTGGGGGTTGTGGATGGAAAGATTTTGTAAGTCTTTGAAAATGTTGAGAAAAACAACAAATTTGTAAAACCAAGCTTTATCGCATGAAAACAATAACAGAACGCCACCAGTTTATACTGAACAAATTGCGGGAAAAGGGTAAAGTCAACATCCCCCAACTCATACAAGAAATGAAAGTGAGCGGGGTGACGGTGCGAAAGGACCTTAAACTCCTGGAAGAAAAAAAATTACTTTTTCGCACCAGGGGTGGCGGCTCCATCAACAACCCTTATGCGGTGGAGCGACCCATCAATGAGAAAGAGTTTATTAAATCTGATGAAAAAAAGCGCATAGCAAAGGCAGCGCTTCCGTTGATCGGTCAAAATGATTCGATTATGATCGGGTCAGGTACCACCGTGTTTGAACTGGCGCGACAGCTGCATCCCGAAAAAAGATTAACCGTGATTACACCCGCCCTGAAAGTATCCCTGGAACTATGCAACCGGCCCAATGTTGAAGTTCTCCAGCTGGGTGGACTGGTACATCAAAGTTCTTCTTCTGCCGCGGGCTCTTTTGCTGAAAAGATACTCGACGAACTTTCCTGTGGTGTTTTATTCCTGGGAGTGGATGGCATTGATCTCGAACATGGACTTTCCATCACCAACCTGCTCGAGGCAAGCCTGAACCAGAAAATGATCGGGCTCGCGCAAACCGTGGCCGTGATGGCCGATAGTTCAAAGTTCAACCGCCGCGGTCTGGGCAAAATTTGCAACCTCGACCAGGTCGATTATATCATCACCGATAACGATATCAATCGCGACACCGTGGCACAGATTGAAAAAACAGGCGTACACATGATCATCGCCGACTGATTCAATAAAGTCTTATTGTTCCGGGTATTTTGTTTTGACAAAGTCAAAGGATTCCCTGCACAATTTTTCCAAAACGGCAATATCTATATCTGCAAGCTTTTTCACATAGATACAGGCCTTTCCCATTTTATATTTACCCAAATCCTGCAGAAGCTTATCGCTCGTCTTCGTTGGTGAATAAACATATAGCGAGAATGCTGCCTTACGCGGCGAAAAGCCGATGACCGGCGCATCGCCCTCATGCCCACTGGCATATCTATAATGATACCTTCCAAAACCAACGATGGTTGGCCCCCACATTTCGGGTTTGAAGCCTGACCAATTTCTCATCAGGTCGATCAGCTGGTAGCTGTCGGTTTTCTTCTGCTCATCGTCAACCGAAGTTTCTATAAATTTCTTTACATCTTCTCCCGTCCAGTCAGTTTTGATCTTGGCTGCCATTTGAAAAATTTAAATGTTTTCTGCAATAATATATTTTCAAGACACTGATTCCTTCGTTAAGATAACAATTCCTCCGTTTCTGTATCGTAAACTAATACTCCCTCTGACTGTTCGTCAAGTTGTGCGATTAATCTGCCATCTTTCGACCAAACCGAACTTCTGCCCACACTTAAAAAATTATCACAGAAACCTACACTGTTGGCCATAAAAACAGGCATTGAATATCGTTTAGCTATCACCAGAAAATGCTGAAACGCTTTTTCGACACCATTCGCGGATTTTGCAACGCTCGCAACATAAATGTTTGCGCCAAGTTCGAACGCGTTAGCCGCATGTGAAAGCTGCAGGCTTTCATAACAGATCGCCGGTGAGATCTTCGCCTTCCCCGATTCAATGATTACCTGCCCTGTGCCACCCTCGAAATAAGGCAATTCGTCGGAATGCAATTGCTGCTTAGAATAAGTTTGCCTGGCTTGCTGAGGTGTAAAAATTATCATGCTGATCCGGGGAGTTGTTGCCGACCTCGTCGGCAGACCAACTCCTATGATGATCTTATACTGATCACTGATCTGTTGAAAAATATCGAGTCCACTATCGTCCTGGTGGGATGCCAGTTCATTTGCCAGCGCAGGCTCATAACCTGTCAGCGATAGTTCAGGAAAGAAAATAGCGTCCGCTTTATATGTCAATGCTGATTCGATAAGCTTCCTGTGTACTTCGACATTGGCCGAAACATTTCCTTTGAAGGGTCTTGCCTGAGCGATGCCAATTTTCATTTTTCATTAATTTAGGTCGCTTGATTACCCCCTTCCAGGTCAGCCACCACTATTTGTTAAACATCAAATATTACGTCAGCTTATTTAATTTTCCAGCTTGCCTGCATTTTTTTTTTGAGAAATATTTTTCAGGAACCAAACTATTGCCCCGGACGGTGAAAATTTAACCGGCTTTCTGTGTGAGGATGGCTTGGCTCCGGGTGAGATCAACGGGATAGTATTTCTGATTAATCAGGTAGGCAACAATTAAATTGGGTATCCAGCTTAGCCAGGATACGATCGCATATGCTGTGTTGAAATCACCAAAAATGGAAATAAATATAGGAAGATAAATGCGTAGCGTCACGGCGGCCAGGCATGTAGCATAGCTATAAACCATCATCCTTTGATGACTAGTAACTTTCTTACGTCGAATGTCATTATAAGCTTTGAACGTCGTCACAAACCAGGTGACACCCATTCCTACGAATCCGACAGCCGGAACAACTCCACCTGTTGCAAAGAAGGCAATATAGATTGCAGTGATTGCGCTGGCCAAAACCGATATAACGTAGATCTTACCAATTTTTCTATGTAAGCTTTGGTTTCGATTTCGCCACTTGGAAACAAACTGGCTCCAACCGATCAGCAGGGCAATGCCACCCGTCGTAATATGGGTGTAGAAATTTACATTCCATACTGTGCTGGATAAGACCGCATCACTCTTCTGATTGAGCAATCCAAAACGTCCGTCGACCAGTAAATAGATAATTGGATAAACTCCAACCATACAGGCAAGTGATGCAAGTAATAAAAATGGTAATTTTTTGACCATTGGAATATCTAAGAAATTTGTTGTTAACGGTCACAAATTTACATTCCGCAGGAGGAGGCGTATCCACGAAACCGGGAATCTAAGCCAACCCAGGCTTCAAAAGTAAAAATACTCCAGACCATCGGGACGCTCTGGTCGCAACATACCATGGGATGAAAACAAAAAAGCCTGCTAAAAGCAGACTTAATTTTTGTGGAGAACAGGGGAGTCGAACCCCTGACCTCTTGCATGCCATGCAAGCGCTCTAGCCAACTGAGCTAGTTCCCCAACGGGGCAGCAAAAATAAGGGATTTGCAATTAAAATGAAAGGTAGTTAGTCTTCTTCCTCTTCCTCGTTTAGAGGGTCATTAGACTCCGACTCAAATGCGTTTTCACCGCTTTCATATGTGCCGTTCTCATGCTTTTTACTAAACAGGGAAGTGATCATGTTGATGATCTTGTCTTTATTGTCGGCTATAACATGAGATGAGAAGTTTTTCATCAGAAATGGAACTACTGTGCGGGTAATAAACCCGGCTTTGGATAGAATAATGCGTTTTATCACCATATCGATTATCGCATCGGCAGCAATGGTGAGCATATCATTACGGTTTTCCCTGGATGCAAATTTGCCGGCAACGTTCAGCGCTTTGCGTACCGGTACCAGTTCAGCTTTGATCATATTAATATCCTGCCTCACCAGGTTCTTTTGCGCGCTAAGCAGCGCATTCAGCCTGGCTTTTTCTTCCAGCAATTCCTCGTAAGAACTAATGGACCTATTCATACAATTTTCTTATCACTATATTCCTGATCATTGGAACGATCGTCTTTTTCTTCAGTACCACAACAATAACCGCCAGTAAGAGGAAAAACGCGGCTGCCAGCACAAACCCAAGGGCGCGATTATCCAGTAGCGTGCCCAGCCACCAGCCCAATGCAAGACCGCCGAACAGTAACATGAAAAACGCAAATACCACCAATAAGATCATGGCAACAGCCCCCGAAGCAATTTCAGAAGCTTTTTGAGTAGCGTTCACAATGGCAAGCCTGTAGTATGTTTGGGCCAGGTCCTCTATATGATCCACCAGATCCTTGGCATGATCAGACAGATCAGCAGTTTTTTCCTTCGTTTCTTCCATCATTAAACCCAGGTATTAAAAACCGGAGAAGCATTGTGAAATCCTTCTCCGGTAGTGAGCCGATTCTAACTGAAACTCTCTTTCATTTTGCCAACCTTTTCCTCGGCTGCAGATTTGGCATAACGTGCTTTGTCTTTTATATCCTGTGCGCTTCCTTCAGCTGCTTGCCGGCCTCTCTCCCATAAATGACCAAGGCTATCTGCCCAGTCACCTGCTGTCTTTCTCAACTTTTTACGGGTTTCATTGCCTTTATCGGGAGCGATCAGCATACCTATCACTACCCCGGCAGCTGCGGCACCCAGGATACCAAGTAAAACTTTACTCTTCGTGTTCATGGCGATAAATTTTAAGAGTTAAGGAATAAAATTGTATACAAAAATGTATAAAAACCGTACCAGAATAACACCCCTCAAGTGAGACTATTTGTTGTCATTTACCTCTACCGCAAAGGCTTGTACTTGCTTCATAGCAACAGATTGGTCCCTATTATACAAAAAGCCCCTGCTGTTTTCAAGGGCTTCGATAAAAATATGAAACGGAATGGGGTTTAATCTCCCCAAATATTTTCTTCTCCTTTCAACCATTTCTTCACCAGGTCGGTAGTCACTGATTTGGGTCTTTCCAAAGCCAGACCTAAAGCTCTGTCCCAGCAAAGACTGCTCAATACGCCGAGTGCACGGCTTACGGCAAACAATACGGTATAATATTCATACTCCTTCATCCCGAAATGCACCAGCAAAGCACCACTGTGGGCATCAACATTGGGCCATGGATTTTTTACTTTTCCCAGCGACTGCAAAATTGGCGGCACTACCTCGTAGATATTCCAGACAGTATTCACCAGCTTGTCATCCGGCATATGTTTTTTGCCAAATTCCATTTGCGCGATAAACCGCGGATCCGTTTTTCTTAACACCGCATGACCATAACCAGGTACCACTTTACCCTCGCTCAGGGTTTTCTTTACGTATTCTTCGATCTGCTCTTTTGTGGGCGCTTCGGTTTTCAATTCTTCCTGCATCTCGAAGATCCATTTGATCACTTCCTGGTTGGCCAGTCCGTGCAGGGGACCCGCCAGGCCATTCATACCGGCAGCGTAGCTCAGGTATGGATCACTCAACGCAGACCCTACCAGGTGCGTTGCATGGGCCGATACATTACCTCCTTCATGGTCGGCATGGATGGTCATATACAATCTCATCAATGCCTTGAAGGTATTGTCATCGTAACCCAGCATATGCGCGAAATTACCCGCCCAGTCCAGCAAACCATTGGGTTGGATATGATCACCATTTTTATATTTACGACGATAGATATACGCAGCTACTCTCGGCAGGCGGGCAATAAGATCCATCGAATCATCGAACGCCGCCTCCCAGTAATCTTTCTTATTTAAACCCGCCGCGTATTTCTTAGAAAACTGGCTTTCGGTCTGCAGGGCCATCACTGCTACCACAAACTGAGTCATGGGGTGAGACGTAACCGGTAAAGCTTCTATAGTATCGAATACATGATTGGGAACATGGCTGCGTCTTTGCAACACTGAGGTAACATGAAGAACATCTTCCTCTGTAGGCAATTCACCGATCAGCATCAGGTAAAATAAACCCTCGGGCAGGGGTTCGGAACCGCCGGGAACCCTGGGCAGCTTTGCTCTAAGTTCGGGAATCGTATAACCCCTGAAACGAATGCCTTCCTGTGCATCCAGGAGGGAGGTTTCTGTTACCAGACCGGTAATACCGCGCATTCCCTGGTATATCTGTGATAACTGGACTTCTCCAATCACTTTTTGCCCGTGTTCCTTCAATAGATCTTTGATCTCAGCGCCCAGTTGATCGGCCTTTATTTTAAACCTTTCTTTTAATATTCCCATGAACATGCGTTTATAAAAATCTGATAATCTGGTGGGGATAAAGGTAGGCAATGCCCCTGTAGCAACAAAAAATTGCGCCGTTAAGTTCGAGGGAAAAACAGATATACCGTCCTAAACCTGATATGACACGAGGCTATCAAATGGCATGGTACAATGCCGTGTCATTTTGGCGCTCTCTTATACATCAAAAATGCCACAAAGGAGAAAATGATATTAGGCACCCAGGCAGCGAGCAACGGATGGAAGTTGCCTTTGGTTGCAAATACCGTCGAGAAGCGATCCGACATAATAAATAAGGCAGCAGTGATGATACCGACGGCCAGGTGACGCCCGCTCCCCCCTCTTGTTTTCCGGCTGGCCAGCACTACACCGATAAGGGTCAGCAGCAATACAGCAAAAGGTGTTGCAGTACGCCGGTATCGCTCAACTTTAAGCGCGCTCAAACCCTCCGTACCCCTTGCCTCTTCCCGCTCAATGAATGCCACCAGTTCCGGTGTAGTTAGTTTATCCTTGAGATATTCATCCCTGCGCAATTCTTCCGGCTTCAGCCCGATGTTGAGCATCAGAGTATCCAGCTTTTTTGTGGTTTCCCCCATGGAATCGACCCTGCGCTCGATCGCATTATGCAGGCGCCATTGATTGTGCGCCGTATCCCACTGAATATAATTAGATCTCACGTTATACACAACGCGGTTATTCTTCACCTGGTCGAGGAAAAACGTTGTGCCTGTTTTGGTGGTAGTATCATAGTTTTTAATCCCGACATAAGTAATGGAATCGATACGACGGTAATAACAATTGCGGCAATCGGTCAGTTGTCGTTGCTTGGTGGGGTCGTTCTTATCAAGATAGTTGGCTTTGAAGGTTGCCTGTATACCATTGGCACGGGGGATCAGGTATCGGTTGCCCAGCCACAATATCAGGCCAAGCAAAATACCACCCACCAGGTAAGGACGTAACATTCGGTTGTAGCTGGTACCGCTGGCCAATATGGCGATGATCTCAGAACGCGTAGCCATCCTGCTGGTGAAAAAGATCACAGAAATGAATACAAAGAGCGGGAATAAAAGCCCCCAGATAAAAGGAACAAACCCAAGATAATACTGGTTAATGAGTTCATAAGTACTGAGTCCCGTTTTTACAAAATCATCAGCTTTCTCACTGGTATCGACTGCAACTGCCACAACCATGAACAGCAGCATACAAAATACAAAAGTTACCAGGAATTTCTTAAGTATATACCAGTCGATCTTCTTCATGCGCCATGCAAAGGAAAAGAATTATTGGGGAATGATTTGTGAAATTTGGTACCGTTATCGCCGGATGTTCGCAGATGAAAGTCCGGCTAGCGTTACCTTTGTTGAGAAATTGGATCACATGATAAAAATCGGCGAATACAATACCCTGAAAGTTATCAAGCAAAAACAAATGGGGGTCTTTCTCGACGATGGCGCCGAGGGCATATTGCTTCCCCGCCGGTTTGTGCCACCTGGTACCCGCATTGGTGATGAACTAAAAGTATTTCTTTATCATGATGGCGAGGATCGTGTCATAGCCACCACCCTGCAACCCCGGGGAGTACTGGGCGATATCGTGCGTTTAAAAGTGGTGAACACTACCCCACAGGGCGCATTTATGGATTGGGGTTTGATGAAGGATATTTTCGTACCCAAATCACAACAAATAAGTTTTATGCGCCCGGGTGGTGAATACCTGGTCAAAATTTATAAGGACGAACGTACCGGCCGGCTGGCCGCTACTGAAAGGATCGAACCTACTCTTTCCAATGATGAGCTGACGGTAAAAGAAAAAGAAGTTGTTGACCTGCTGGTTTACCGGGAAAGTGACCTGGGTTATGTAGTCATTATCAATAACCGTCACACCGGCATCCTGCATTTCAATGAAGTCTTTCGCGATATCAGGATCGGCGACCGTTTCCAGGGATTTGTCAAAACCATACTCCCGGGTAATAAAATAGATGTGGTGGCGGGTAAACCCGGGTATGAACGGGTTGAGGACGAGGCTGAAAAAATTTTACGCCTGTTACGGGAAAATGACGGTTATCTCCCCTACCACGACAAATCATCGCCTGAAGAGATCTATTCTTTTTTTGACATGAGCAAAAAGACATTCAAGATGACAACCGGCGCACTTTACAAACAACGCAAAATAGAACTGACTAAAACAGGGATTAAACTGCTGGGGGAATAGTCAATTTCTTATAGAGACATCAATTTGGCTACTGCTTTACCCAGTACATCGCTCGCCGCATTCGCTGCCCGTTGTGCCATGGATTTGGTAAGGATGGCAACGGCATGCAATTCCGACTCCGGTATTTTCCTTTCGTCCTCCAATCCCTTTAGAAAATTTCCTACTGATCTCATTGTTCACCCAATATTTCCCGGACAAAAGGTTTATAAAAAACCTGCCGCTGAAAAAGGTAAAACTGGCGGCAGGTGTATGTGTCCGGATAGGGTCTATTTAAATTAAGGTTTAATGGTCAATGGTTGTTGATAGACCCTCTTTACAAAGGTCAGATGGCAATAAACGAAAGACAAGCGTCAAAAGACCCAATTTTAACCCCGTGTTTTCACCCCCTCCATGCCCGTTCTTTCACCCATTTTAAAGCTAATTCATTGCTAATAGCCACCAGTGCAATAACTTCCCGCATAAACACCCAAACTACTAGACAATGAAAAATCATCCCATCCCTGTAGCTGAGGCCAACTCGATGGTTAAAGCCTGGCTCAGGTTTTTAGAACAGGCCGGTATCGATCCCGGTAAGCAAACTCAAAGTATTTCATTCACTTCCACAGAATTGATGAGCTGGCTCAACAAAACGATGCCCGCTGCAGATGAACTGAGAATATGCCTGGGAGTTTATCCCGACGGGCATGAGAAAGAGGGTCGCATCACCACCATCCTTTGGCCCTACAAAGACGGTAAGCCCGTCCGCAAGCCTACGAAATTGGACGGGAAAGATGATCCTGATCCAAAAGATGAGGAAGACCCGTATAATGCAGGAGGTTTAAATCCCTGATTGAATGTTCTTACATTTTATTTACCTGGCATGCCTGCTGGTTAGTTCTCTTGTTGGTTTCTGGTACCGGAGAGAATTAAAAAGCAGGCTGCTTTCCTTATTCCCCTGGTATCTTCTAATCGTTTTCCTGCAGGAGCTGATTGTCTTTATCCTACTGCGCACAAATACCCACCTGTCCACGGGTGTGATCTATAATATCTACAACCCGGTCTCAGCCTTGTTCTTTGCCATGTTCTATTATCGTATACCATTCAATGCGGGTTCGCGTCCATTGATCGGAAGCCTGCTCACATTGTTTCTGGTCGGTACTATTAGCTGCTTTATATGGATTCAGCCTGTTCAGGTTTATAATAATTATATTTCTTTAGCGGCCGGATTCCTGATCACACTCTGCGGATTATTATTCTTATTTAATTATTTTAAACTGGACCATGCGGCCGAAGAAAAAAAATGGCAGCCGGTGATCTGGATCACCATTGGCCTTGTTGCTTTCTTTCCGGTAGTTAATATTTCATTCGCACTATACAAATATCTATTGGCTTACCAGGCTACTATTTTTGGCCAGAAACTATATCGCCTGATACCCCAGTTAATGAGTATATTCATGTATGGCTGTTTTATCAGAGCATTTTATTTATGCAAAAAGAGAAAGTAGATATCATCGTTACGGTCATTTCGATCAGTCTCTTCATTTTACTATTGGTCATCTCGGTTCTTTTCCTGTTCCGCATTTACCTGAAAAGGAAAAATAAACTGTTGCTCGAACAGGAACGAATGAATATCGAGTTTGAGCAAACCCTTTTGAAGTCAAAATTGGAAATACAGGAACATACATTCCGTGAAATAAGCCAGGAGATCCACGACAATATCGGCCAGGTATTGAGCCTTGTGCGGATCAACCTGAATACGCTCGATACGCCCAATGACCGCGAGAAAATAAACCAGATGGACGAATGGATGGAGAAAGCCATCACCGACCTCAGGCACCTGAGTCACTCCCTTGATGCAGACCATATCCGCCGTCATGGCTGGATAAGTCCCGTAAAAAAATTATTAAACGGGCTACAACGGTCGGGTAAATTCAAAACTATTATTGAACACGATAGCGACCTGCCGGAACTTGGTCATGATAAACCGATCATCCTTTTCCGCATGATACAGGAGGTGATCAATAATATCATTCGTCATGCCGGGGCTGATACCATTTATTTGGAAGTAAAAAAGGAAAACGATAAAATTGCCGTCCGGATACGTGATAACGGAAAAGGTTTTGATGTGGGAAGAAACCCGGGTGGTATAGGTCTGCAAAACCTTCGCAGCCGTTCAAAGATGATCAACGCGGAACTGGCAATAAAAAGCGAAAAAGAGAAAGGCACAATGGTAACGATTACAATAATGAAAGATGTCGAATCCTGATCTTACAACCAAAATAGCACTGGTGGATGACCATGCCCTGCTCCGAAATGGCCTGGCTTCCCTGGTTCGTTCTTTTGAGGGCTACTCCGTGATCTTCGAAGCTGATAATGGCAGGGATTTTATTCGCCAGCTGGCACAACACCCCCAGCCTGATATCATTCTACTCGATGTAACAATGCCGGAGATGAATGGTTTTGAAACAGCTGCCTGGATCAGGACAAATGCGCCGGCAATAAAAATACTTGTGTTGAGTGTGATGGATAATGACGAAGTGGTGATCAGCATGCTAAAGGAAGGCGCCCGCGGCTATATTCTAAAAGACAGCAAACCAATGGTTTTTAAACAGGCCCTCGACAGTATTAGGGATTCGGGTTATTTTATGAATGAGCTGGTCAGCAATAAAATGTTTGGTTATGTAAGAAATGGCGTACCCGATGCAAAAGTCATGTCATCGATCGCTGCACTGACCGACCGTGAACAACTTTTCCTGCAATACGCCTGCACAGAGATGACTTACCGCGAGATTGCCGCTAAAATGCAGGTCAGTCCCCGTACCGTTGATGGGTATCGTGACGACCTTTTGAAAAAATTAAATGTTCAGTCGCGGGTGGGCCTTGTTCTCTATGCGATCAAAAACGGGATCTACAAATTATAATTTCGTCTTCAGCCTCTCGACCATGGTGGATTTCCAACTGGCAAAATCACCGTTCTCGATATGAATTCTCGCCTCTTTTACCAGCCAGAGATAAAATGCCAGGTTGTGAATACTGGCGATAGTAAGCCCCAGGAATTCCTTTGCCTTCATCAGGTGTCGCAGGTAAGCCTTGCTGTAAAACCGGCTTACTTCGCAGTCAAGGTCTTCATCAATGGGTGAATAATCCAGCTCCCATTTTTTATTGTCGATATTTAAAACCCCTTTTGTCGTAAAAAGCATGGCGTTTCTTCCGTTTCGGGTCGGCATCACACAATCGAACATGTCGACACCCATACCAATACATTCCAGGATATTCCATGGTGTACCTACGCCCATCAGGTACCGGGGACGATCACCGGGCAAATGATCGCAACACCAGTCGCAGATCTCATACATCACTGGCTCGGGCTCTCCCACACTCAGGCCGCCAATCGCGTTACCGGTCGCGTTTTTTGAAGCGATGTATTCACATGACTGTTTCCGCAGATCCTTGAAAGTGCCACCCTGTACGATTGGGAAAAGATTTTGAGTGTAGCCATACTTATCAGGAGTTGAATGGAAGCGTTCCCAGCACCGGTCGAGCCATCGGTGCGTAAGTTCCATAGATACCCTTGCATACCCGAAATCGCTGCCACCTGGCGGACATTCATCAAAGGCCATCACGATATCACCGCCGATGATGCGCTGGATATCCATCACATACTCCGGACTGAACAGGTGCCGGGAGCCATCGATATGAGACTGGAATGTGACCCCTTCTTCCTTAATGATCCTTGTACCGGCAAGGGAAAAAACCTGGTAGCCGCCGCTATCCGTAAGGATGGGTTTTGGCCAGCCATTGAAACGGTGCAGGCCACCTGCTTTTTCCAGCACTTCAAGGCCGGGCCTGAGATACAGATGATAAGTGTTGCCCAAAATGATCTGTGCTTTCACATCCTGCAGCAACTGCTGCTGGGTCACCGCTTTTACACTACCCACAGTGCCCACAGGCATAAAGATCGGTGTCTCGATCTCACCATGATCGGTGACGATCTTTCCTGCTCTCGCCTTTGAACCAATATCTGTTTTTTGCAACTGAAAACCTAAAGCCGGCATAGGTGTGCGAAGGTACAGGTTTGGAGTGGATGGGTGGGAGGGGGATTGGGGATTAGGAATTAGGAATTAGGAGTTGGTAGCTTTTTCAAATCACAAAACTTGCTATTTTCGCCGCCATGCCAACCATCAACTGGGGAGAAATTATTTTCTATTCTTTTGCCGCCACCACCGCCATCCAGGTATTTTATTATGCCTGCTTTTTTAGTCGCATTGCTTTTTTTAAGACCAAACCAAAAGATCAGTCGCAGCAGCACCCCGTTTCGGTGATCGTTTGCAGTCGCGATGAAGATGAAAACCTCGCGCGCAATCTACCCGGACTGCTGGTGCAACAATATCCCAGCAGCTTTGAAGTGGTCGCAGTTAATGATAATTCAGTCGACGATTCAAAATATATATTGCAGGAACTAAAAAGAACATTCAAGACTTTGAATGTGGTAGAGCTTACGCATGAAGCCAAACTGATCAGGGGAAAAAAATATCCTTTATCGATTGGGATCAGGGAAGCGAAGCACGAGATTCTATTACTCACGGATGCGGATTGTGTACCTGCCAGTGAACACTGGATCATGCGGATGCAGGATGGATATCGTGACAATATAGAGATCGTTTTGGGATACGGCGCTTATCACAAAAAGCCTGGTGTATTAAACAAGCTGATACGCTTTGAAACTTTTCATACCGCTTTACAATACCTTTCATATGCCCTGGCGGGATTACCATACATGGGCGTGGGCAGAAACCTATCGTACAAAAAAGACCTGTTCCTTCGCAATAAAGGATTTTCATCGATCAACCATATCCCAAGTGGCGACGACGATCTTTTTATCAATAAAGTCGCCACTTCCAGGAATACAGCTGTTGTCATCGAAAAAGATGCCATTACACGATCCATTCCCAAAACCACCTGGAGTGGCTGGCTCAAACAAAAATCGAGGCATTATACCACGGCTAAATATTATAAGGCTAAACATAAATTCCTGCTCGGGCTTTACTTCATCACACAATTTATTTTTTATCCCCTGTTCGTTACCACCATCCTTTTTTATGACTGGCGTTGGGCACTTGCATTATTTGGTGCAAGACTGATCACGCAGGCCGTAATTTTTTATCGTGCCATGAAGAAAATGGATGAAGCCGATCTTTGGCCCTGGTTTATTTTCCTGGATCTGTGGATGTTCCTTTATTACATCATCTTTGCATCGGCACTATGGAAAAAACCAGCAAGGAGCTGGGATTAAAAGCAGGAACGGATGGATATCATCTTAAAATACTTTTCGGAGTTCACGGATACTCAAATAAAGCAACTTGAGCCTTTAAAGGACCTGTACCGCGAGTGGAACGAAAAAATCAATGTGATATCACGAAAGGATATCGACAGCCTCTATGAACGACATGTATTGCACTCGCTCTCCATCGCCGCAGTATTTGAATTCAGGGATGACGCTGAGATTCTTGACCTCGGCACGGGAGGTGGTTTTCCTGGCATACCCCTGGCCATTTTTTTCCCGGAAGTGAAATTTCACCTCGTTGACAGTATCGGTAAAAAATTAAAAGTGGTGAATGCGGTTGCTGAAAAAACCGGTCTTACCAATATCACTACGCAACACGGCCGCGTAGAAGATCTAAAAAACAGGAAATTCGACTTTGTGGTCTCAAGGGCTGTGGCACCGTTGAAGGACCTGTGGAGATGGAGCAAACCACTGCTTAAAAAAGGGTCTGCAAATAGCAAGGACGAGTTTTCACAACACCCGGGGCTGATATGTCTGAAAGGTGGCGACCTGGCCCTGGAAATACAGGAGAGTGGCACCAGGCCACGCTTGATGGAGATCAAGGAAATTTTTGAGGAGGAATTTTTTCAGGATAAATTTATAGTCTATGTGCCCCGCTAAGAGCTAAAACTACCACTTTGTGGTATTGGTTAATCTTCACCTAAGACTCAATTTTGTTTTATGAAGAAAATATCGGTTTGTGTAGTCGATGACAACCGGGACCTTCGCAACGCCCTGGAAGAGATCATTGATATGTCGGAAGGTTTTGAATGTGTAGGCACGATTGGTACAGCCCAGGAAGCGATCACCCAGATCCCCGTTCTGGCTCCTGATGTGGTACTGATGGATATCAACCTCGGTTCGGATGAAACGGGTATTGATTGCGTGAAAGCGTTAAAACACCTGGTTCCTTCTACTAATTTCATGATGTGTACAGTGTACGAGGAGAATGAAAAAATATTTCAGGCGCTCACTGCGGGCGCGAGCGGATATATTCTAAAAAAGACTGCACCTCCCCAAATGTTGGAAGCTATCCGCGAATTATACCAGGGCGGTGCCCCCATGAGCAGCCAGATCGCAAGGAAAGTAGTGGCCGCTTTTCAGAACAAACCCGCCTCTACCGATGGCACCGAAAACCTCGAGTCTCTGTCGAACCGGGAAAAAGAAATCCTGGAACAACTGTCTAAAGGCCTGATGTATAAAGAAATAGCGGCTGCACTTTTTATTAGCCCCGAAACCGTTCGCAAACACGTCTATCATATATATGAAAAGTTGCATGTAACGAATCGTATCGAAGCCGTAAACCGGTATTTTGGGCGTTAATTTTGAAAAAATACCACTAAAAGGGTATGGTTTATGGGTGCGAATCAATGTAGCTTTGGGACGGTTATTGATCATAATGATCCATTGACCATAAAACCTACCATTTATCCATATTGATTTTCAAGGGCCTTAATCAAAGAACCATCCGGAAACCCGGATGGTTTTTGTTTTATGTGTCGTAGACGCCTATAGTTTTATCCTGTTGTTTTGCCTTTCAGTATCCGCCATTCTCTGAGTGGGATCAATCTCGGCAATTGAAATATCACCCAGTCTCCGGTCACTTTCAATTACATAAGTCTCGTTCGTCCATTTCCATGCGGGGTAAACTTTCCGATAACCCGTTCCTTCAGCCGGCTTCTCGCCGTACATCAGGTCGAGTGGGATATAATGCATCTCCGTACTGCCATCCTTAAAAGTCAACTGCAAATCGATAGGCATAGGCATCTGGCCCAGTCTTTTCAGACGAATTCTTGTCTTGCCACCCTCTTCCCAGAGACTATCAAAAGCATAGTCAATGGTCTTAACTGAGTTCACCCAGTATTGCTGGTACCAGTCCAATTCGATGCCACTCACTTTTTCAGACAGCCGGACAAAATCAAAAACGTTGGGATGTTTGAATTTCCACTGGCGATAATATTCCAGCAGGATTCTGTCGCGTACTTCTGCACCGACAACATAACCCAATTGTTCAATGAATACTGCACCCTTAGAGTAGGCTGCAGCCGAATAAGCAGTGTTGGTATTAAAATGATCGGCATGCGTAGTCAGTGGTTCTTCCCTCCCGCTTCTTACCAGCGAAAAATAGCCACGATAACTTCCGGCCTGCGTAAAAGAAGTGGTATCGTTTTTCAGGAAAGCTTTTACACGGTTGTCGGCATAACTGGTAAACCCTTCATCCATCCACGCGTAGAGTGATTCGTTGGTGCCTAACACGCCATGATACCAGTTGTGCATCCATTCATGTAGCCAGGCACCCTGCCCGGCCAATAATGTCGCCATGGGATACTCCATTCCTCCGTCGCCACCTTCAATAAATGAATATTGTTTGTAATCGTAAGGACCGAATGTCTTTTCAATAAAAGGAAGCGCTCGCTCGGCATTATCCAGTATTGCTTCCCAGGCTGCCGCGGAAGGGCTGGAAGATTTGTACAGCAAATGAAAGGTGAGATCCTTCTTTACTTTTCTTTTTACATGCTTGTATTCAGGATCTGCGGCCCACATAAAATCGTGAACATTGGGGGCAGTAAATTTCCAGGTGAGTTTATTACCGGCGGGTCTCGTCACTTTAACGCCGGCATCTTCATAACCATAACCGATTTGGTTTGCATTCTGCAAATAACCTGTGCCGCCCAATATATAATTTTTATCGATGGTGATATTCACGTCAAAATCGCCCCAAACCCCATAAAACTCGCGGCCAACATAGGGTGTGGGATGCCAGCCATCCGCATCATACTCGCAGAGCTTGGGGTACCACTGGCTCATGGAATAACGAACTTTGGTATTGGGATTATCCCTACCGCTACGACGGATCTGTAAGGGGACCTGGGCTTCAAATACCATATCAAATACAACTTTTGACTTTGGCAGGATCGGCCTGTCGAGTTGTACTTCAAGGATAGTTTCCAGTACCTCAAACTTCTGTGGCCGGCCATTCATCTTTAGTGAAATGATCTTCTGGTACCCGATCTCATCAGGTTTCAGGTGCAATATGCGGTCTTTTACCCTGGAATCCCAGTCGCCACCACTACCCGATTGGATGGTTCCCTGGCGACGGCTCCTGTTGTCCATCATACTGCCGGGCTGAAAAGCATTAAAATAAAGATGATAAAAAACCCGTGTGAGGGTATCAGGTGAATTGTTCCAATACTCCAGTTTTTGTTTCCCGGCAAACTGGTTGGTCTGCACATTCATATCGATATCCATCACATACTTCACTTTCTGCTGCCAACGGCCGGGCTGGGCAAATGCGTAATCAACTAAAGAAAAACAAACTACTAAAAACCAGAGTCGTTTCATGTGGTAAGTTTAAAAGTTATCAGGATCCGGCAAATTCATTGCTCTGCCGGTCAAAACGAATATCATATATTTCGATTAAAGTGTCACCGACTCACGCAGCAATCTACCTTTGGGATTGAAATAAAGATATTTTTTTTCGACATCATTCTTTTTTGCTTTCAGCCGGTATTGTGTTACATCACCCGGTAAATATAATACCACGGTTTCTGTGACTTCGCGGTCGGCGTATTTGCTCTTCTCAAATCCATTCTTCACTTCCTCTGGAAGTTTATCAAAACTCCATTCTTTTATCGTTTCTTTCCACAAGCCCTTATTGGTATAAGAAGCGATCATACTCTCTCCATCCTGGATAAAGTACACGTCTACGCTTACCAGGCGATCCTTAAATTCAATATCAGATGCACCGCGGTACTGGTTTGCAAAAGTTTCCCCGACCGCTTTTGGGATTTCCCTTATCTGGGCAAATGCAAAACCCGACATAAATAAAAGGGCTGCTGACAGGACTGTGATTCTTTTTTTCATCTTTTCGTCATTTGTTGTGCAGCAAAATTGTCGAACAATTATTGTATCCCTGTAAGATGCGCGAATTTTTAGGTTTATATTATCATTTTTCCCTTCCAGCCACTACGATCACTATCTCTCCTTTGACTGTCTTTTGTGAAAAATAGTGTGCCAGCTCCGCCAGGGTTCCTCTTTTATTTTCCTCATAGAGCTTGGTCAGCTCCCGGCTTACAGAACATAACCGATCGGCGCCAAAATAAACTGTGAAGTCTTCAAGTGTGCGCACCAACCGCATAGGTGACTCATAAAACACCATCGTTCTCTCCTCCTCGGCCAGTTGTTTCAATACAGTTTGTCTTCCTTTTTTCAAAGGCAGGAATCCTTCGAATACAAATCGGTTTGATGGGATACCGCTATTCACAAGCGCGGGCACAAATGCCGTAGCGCCGGGCAGGCATTCAACCCGTATGCCTGCTTTTATACATTCACGCACCAACAGGAAGGCGGGATCAGAAATTCCCGGCGTACCTGCATCCGTGACCACCGCCATGGTTTTCCCTTCACGCAACTGATCAACTAAGTGCGTTACGATTTTGTGTTCGTTGTGCTGATGATAAGGCGTTAATGGTTTACTTATCTGGTAATGATTGAGCAAATGAGAACTGGTGCGTGTGTCCTCCGCCAGTATCAGGTCCACTTCCTTCAGCACTTCCAGGGCCCGGAGCGTGATATCCTTGAGATTACCAATGGGAGTGGGAACCAGGTAGAGCATGGTTGATGGGTTGAAAAGTTTTAAAAGAAGCTGCGAGCCGCGAGCTACGAGCTGTGAGCCTTTAATTTCACTACCGTACTATCGGTTTCAAAGCTCGTAGCTCGCGGCTCGCAGCTCGAAGCTTCTAGTTCACACTTACCTCAAAATATTCCATCACAGGATTAGAGAGCAGCTTTTTACTCGCTTCTTCGGCGATCTGTTGCGCCTGTTCAGGAGAGTCAGCATTGATGCGGAGTGAAATATGTTTGCCGATCCTTACATCTTCCACGCCATTCAGGCCAAGGTTTTCCAGTCCGCCCATCACAGCTTTACCCTGCGGATCCAATAGTTCTTTTAAAGGCATCACTTTGATCTGAACCGTGTACGTCATGCTATTTTATTTTTGAACGCCAAAGATACAATAACGTAGGCGAGGAATACTACCGGTATTGCCACCCATTTCAGAAAAATGGCAGCTACAATCGCGATCCCTGCCAGGATATATTTTGGCAGGTTATTTTTTAAACTGCTGTCCCGGAATTTAAGACTCAAAAGCGGGAGATTGCTGATCATGAGATAACTGAGCAATACTATTATTCCATAAAGCAGCCATTTATTGAGCAACAGCACCTGAAGGTTTAGCTGCTGGTAGTGTATGATCAGCGGCAAAGCAGCCAAGGTGATACCCGCGGCAGGTGTGGGAAGTCCCTTAAAGGAATATTGTTGTGATGAATCGAGGTTGAATTTTGCCAGTCGCCAGGCTGCTGCGCAAGGCAATAAGAATGCTGGCGCCAGTGCGATCATTGAAACTTCCAGGCCGTCAATTTCTCTTGCAAAACTGATCCGCAACAACTGGTAAAGAATTAAGCCCGGCGCAACCCCAAAGCTGACTACATCCGCGAGCGAATCGAGTTGCTTGCCCATTTCAGAACTGGCCTTAAACAGGCGCGCAATAAACCCGTCTAAAAAATCAACAAGTGCTGCGGCAAAAATGAAAAGGGAACCCATTGCAATCTTTTCCGGCATGTTCACGGTCGTAAACCCAGTAGCATCCGTATAGACAATTGTCTCGCCAGTCTGAAGGATACAGACAATGGCAATACAGCCAAAAACAAGATTAAACAGGGTGAAAAGGTTCGGTATTTGTTTCATAAAAGTCGATAATCGAAAGTCAATGGCCGATATTACCCCACTATTAACAGTAAGACCGTTTAAAGGAATTTATTGATAGTGAATTCATTCGTCGCGCCAAAAATAAGCATCCTGACTGTTCCGGCATTGAAAGGTTTGGCGCTATTGAATTACAACCTGAATTTAATTCTTTTCCGGCCTATGAATTCCGAACTACCGGCTTTTCATCAGGCTTTCGATCTCATCTGCTGTGATCGGGATATTTTTCATCAGGTCTTTATTCCCGCTTTTTGTGATCCATACATTATTCTCAATACGAATCCCCATTTGCTCTTCTTCGATATAGATACCGGGTTCTACCGTCAGCATCATGCCTGCTTTCAGCGGTTCTGTCCGGGTACCCAGGTCATGCACATCGATGCCAAGATGGTGTGAGATGCCGTGGTATAAATATTTCCGGTATGCTCTGTTTTCGGGATCCTCATTTTTTATATCCGATTTTTTCAACAAACCAATTTTCAGAAATTGTTGCGTGGCCTCTTCCCCTACTTTATCAGTATAGTCAATGATGTTGATACCTGGTTTCAAAAGACTTTTTGCATAGTCGTGCAGATGAAGACAGGCATTGTAAACCGTCTTTTGCCGTTTTGTAAACTTTCCATTAACGGGCACAGTCCTGGTAAGGTCTGCGCAATACCCACCATACTCTGCGCCGAAATCCATCAGGATAAGTTCGCCATCCTTACATTCCTCGTTGTTGAATACGTAGTGTAAAGTACGTGCCCTGTCGCCACTTGCAATAATACTGCTGTATGCCTCACCGGTAGCGCGCTGGCTAAGAAAAGAATGGACGATCTCCGCTTCAATTTCATATTCCATCACACCCGGCCTGATAAACTTCAACAGTCGGCGGAAAGTATTGTCGGTTATATCGATGGCTTTTTGCAATACTTCTGCTTCAAAAGAAGTTTTCACAGCCCGCAGCTCTTTAAATATTTTAGCAGCTCTTTCAAACTGGTGCAAAGGATAACGCTTTTTCATTTCCCGGATATAACGATAATCGCGGGTTTGTAATAAACTTGCTTTCCTGTCATTCTCATTACTATCAAGGTAAATGGTGTCTGCCAGATGTATCCAGGTTTGCAATACTGCGTCTATCGTATCAAGCCATACGATGGTTTGAATGCCACTAAGCTGCCGTGCTTCATCCGCCCTCAACCTTTTGCCATCCCATTTTTCCTTCAGTTCGTTGGGCCTCACCAGTACCAGAACTTCGCGGTATTTGGGATCGGGATTGTCGGGAAATAAGATGACCATGCTGTCCTCCTGCGTCACACCGGATAGCCAGTACAGGTCACTATTCTGGCGAAAGCGATAGATAGCATCTCCATTGCTGGGTGTCTCGTCATTGCTGACAATGATCGCGATCGCGTTTTTCTTCATCATACCTATAAACCGTTCCCGGTTTTTCCGAAATAGCTCGGGGTTGAGCGGCAAATTTTTCATACTTGATTTTATTAGTCTGACCAGCCTGCATAAGGATCGTTGATAACCAACTCCATTCGCCAGCTTAAAGCGATAAAGATATAAAGGCCTGACCATTCAGGCTTTAGAATTTAAGATTCCTGATAAATGTATTTTATTAAGATTACAGCATGTAAAAATTGACATTTTTCAATAAACGAGCGATTTTTTGAATAAAAACTAAATTGAGGGTTTTTTATCGAAGCAAATTCAATGTGTCGCGCGAACACCCGTTTGTATTTCCCATTATTTCTGTGTTATTTTTGTTCTCCTAAACAAATGATTGCAAACATGGCCAGCACGACCGTTACTGTACCCCGGGAAAACTTAGAAAGCCTGGGCTTGAAAAATTATGAAAACGTCCACTACCAGCTTACCCCTGAAGAATTGGTCCAGGATTCATTAAGAACAGGAAACGGTGTACTCAACGATACGGGTGCCCTTGTGATCCATACCGGAGAATTTACCGGGCGCGCCCCCAAAGACAAATTTATCGTAAGGGATCCGGAGACTGCCGAACATATCCACTGGAATGATTTCAATATTCCGATCGATCAGAAATACTTTGATATCATCAGGGAAAAGATCCTCGATTATTATCAATCGCAGCCCGAACTATGGGTGCGCGACTGCTATGCATGTGCCGATCCCAGATACCGACTTAACATCAGGATCGTGAATGAAAATCCCGCCAACAATCTTTTTGCCTACAATATGTTTTTGCGCCCCGGAGAAGAAGAACTGGAAAATTTCAAACCAGAGTGGCAGATCTATTCCGCGCCAGGTCTGAAACTTGATCCTAAAGAATGTGGTACCCGCCAGCACAATGCCGCGGTCGTTTCTTTTCGTGATAAAACAATCCTGATCGCCGGCACAGGCTATACCGGCGAAATAAAGAAGGGCATATTTACCATTCTCAATTATATTCTTCCACAACAAAAAAATGTGCTGAGCATGCATTGCAGTGCCAACGTGGGAGAAAAAGGTGATACGGCCATCTTCTTTGGACTGAGTGGTACCGGTAAGACTACACTGAGTGCCGATCCCAGTCGCAAACTGATCGGTGATGATGAACATGGCTGGACAGAAGACAATATTTTCAATTTTGAAGGTGGTTGTTATGCCAAGACCATCCATCTGACAGAAGAAAAAGAACCCGAGATCTATAACGCGATCAGGCCAGGTGCCCTGGTAGAAAATACCCGATTTTATCCCGGCACAAACAAGATCAATTTTGAAGACGGCAGCATTACCGAAAATACCCGGGTATCTTACCCGCTGGATTATATCAGCAATGCGCAGGAACCTTCCACCGCCGGTTTGCCCCGGAATATTTTCTTTCTCACCTGTGACGCCTTTGGTGTATTGCCTCCTATCGCTAAGCTGACGATCGGACAGGCCATGTACCAGTTTATCTCTGGCTATACTGCTAAAGTTGCCGGTACTGAATCTGGTGTTACCGAACCAAAGCCTACATTCAGTGCCTGCTTTGGCGCGCCTTTCCTGCCACTGCATCCCGGTAAATACGCCGAGATTCTGGGCAAGAAAATGTTGCAAAACAAAGTGAATGTATGGATGATCAATACGGGCTGGACAGGCGGTCCTTATGGTATTGGCAGCCGGATGAAATTGAAATATACCCGCGCCATGATAACCGCAGTGCTGGAAGGAAAACTGAACGATGCACGTTTCGAAACACATTCCATTTTTGATATGGCCATGCCCCTGGAATGTCCCGGCGTACCGGTGGAAGTGCTGAACCCAAGCAATACCTGGACCGACCCATCAGCTTATGATGAAAAGGCCCGGTTCCTGGCGAAATTGTTTATACAGAATTTTGAAAAATACAAAGACGGCGTGAGTGCCGAAATCATAGCTGCTGGTCCCAGGTTATAAGCGGCCGGGGCCGTGAAATGGCACCGAACGGCAGCATTTTTTATGATATTTCACTTTCCTGCTGCAACTTTTGCGTATTGATCCCCGTTTATAGTCAGTATGCGAAAAGTCTTAGCCATTTCATTCATCTTCTGTTCCACCTTTATTTTTGGGCAATCGGATCCTGAAGATCTAATACACTGGAGCGCTGCCCGCAAACTTACCTGGGCCGATTATAAAGGTGCTGCCAAACCTGGTTCTGATGTTGCTGCCTCCACCGCCACCTATCTGGGCATTGAATACAGTTTCAATAGCAAAGGTTTTGGTTATAAGATCACCTGCAGCTTTTCGAAAACCAAATCATGGGGTCTGCACAAGACGGATTATATCCTCGCGCACGAGCAGGGGCATTTTGATATTGCCGAAATATTTGCGCGCAAGCTCAACCGCGAAATGTCGGAATACAAATTTGACAAGGATAATTTCAAGGAAGACCTGAAAAATATTTACCAGCGAATAACTACGGAAAAAGAAAATATGCAAAATGATTATGATCGTGAGACGAATCATAGCATTTTGAAGGAAAAACAAATGGAATGGTTAAAGAAGATCAGTCAGCTGCTGGATGCGTATAAAAATTTCGCCGACTACTGACCAATCACATTATTCCGTTTATCATCGAATTACTTCTCGAAATTCATCACCTGTTTACGGGCCACATTCCTGGCGCGTCCATTGGCATCAATGATTGGACTAAGCTTTGGCGCATCGAGCGTAAGCCTGTCTTTTATCTGTTGCTGCAGGAATGAACTTTCGGGATCCACCGACACATTCTTGATATGAATATCACCATCGGGCCTGATATCGTATTCGACCAACACATAGTAAGCGCCTTTCTTAACTTTAGGTGAGGGAATCACCTCCGACCTGATGGTAAGAGTAAGCGAGTCTATAAATGATTTCCAGACGGTGTTATTGTCTTTGGGCGTTGCATCCACAACCGGTGCGGTAATTGCAGCCGTATCAGCGGCAGTAAGTGTAATGGCGGTGGTGTCTTCGCCTGCAGCCAGGGCTTTCTCTTTTTTTGCTGCCAGGGCTTCCTGCACAATTGAATCAGCTGTAACCTTTTTCATGGAATCCGCTGCGGCCAGTTCGGCGGCCTTCATAGCCATGTTCTCCCGGATGGTCGCACTATCCCCTTTCCGAATCACGGCACCGGTGTCGGCTTTTAGTTTGCCGCCATACAGGGCTTCTTTTAATGACTGGGATTGAGCTGATACAGCCAGGAATATCACAAAAACAAACAGTAAAGCTTTCATCTGAATACTTTTATCGTTATTGCCCTCAATGACCGGGCCCGGATTGCTCACAAGTTAGTTTTTCCCGGCAGATGGATAAGCCTAAAAACAGTTAAAATAGACCATAGAGCTGGGCATCTACCTTGGTAATGATCTCGCCAAGGTCTTCTTCCTTTTCCGCAAACTTATTTTTATCCACATCAATGACCAGCAACTGGCCTTCTTTGTACCCATCTATCCATTTATTATAGTACTCATTAAGACGTTTCAGATAGTCAAGCCTGATATTCTCTTCATACTCGCGGCCTCTTTTCTGGATCTGGCCTACAAGGGTGGGAACAGAAGCATTCAGGTAGATCAGCAGGTCGGGTGGCTGAACAAGTGTTTTAAGCGTCTGGAAAAAATTATAATAGTTGTCGAAATCTCTCTTGCTCATCAGTCCCATCTCGTGCAGGTTGGGAGCAAAGATATTGGCGTCTTCGTAGATGGTTCGATCCTGGATCACGGTCTCCGTACCTTTTTGGATCTCCACCAGTTGTTGCAATCGGCTGTTGAGGAAATAGATCTGCAGGTTAAAGCTCCAACGAGGCATATCCTCGTAAAAATCCATGAGGTATGGATTGTGATCCACATCTTCGAAATTAGGTATCCATTTATAATGCTTGCTGAGCATTTCAGTGAGCGTGGTTTTGCCAGCACCGATATTGCCCGCTACAGCGATATGTTTTGGTTTCTTCGTTTTTGCCATAAAAATCGGGGTCATTGGTCTAAGGCCGGAAAGATAAATATATAATTATCCTGAAAATACCGGCAATCAATTTAAACATGGGTTAGAAATACTTCATTCCCATGGCTTGTCTTACCAGGTCGATCGTGAAAGCAGCACTTTTTCGTGCTTTTTCGCGGCCTATTTCAATCACGCCAGCCAGGTATTTTTCGTCCCGGTAGATGGCTTCGGCCTTTTCGCGGATGGGCCTGATGAACTGTACCATATCCTCCGCCAATTGCTTTTTCATATCACCGTAACGTATTGTACAATTGTTGAAATCAGCATCGAATTTCTTCCAGACCTCTTCCGCACTTACCAGCTTCATCAGCATGAAAATATTCTCGATATAATCCGGCTTTTCAGCATTCATCGATGTTGGTCCACTATCGGTTTTAGCCTTCATTACTTTTTTCCGGATCAGTTCATCTTCATCTGCGAGGTAAAGCGTAGCCATTTGGTTTTCGCTCTTGCTCATCTTGCCGGCTCCATCGAGACTTGGTATTTTCAACAGGTTTTCACCGAAATTAAAGGCATAGGGCTCAGGGAACACTTCACTGTACCGGTGATTGAATCGATCTACAAAATTTCTCGCGATCTCCAGGTGTTGCTCCTGGTCTTTTCCGACCGGTACATACTTTGCACGATGGATAAGAATATCAGCCGCCATCAATACAGGGTAAGTCAGTAAGCCTACGTTCACATTATGCGGCTGTAGCCTTATTTTATCCTTAAATGTTGGCGTTTTCTCAAGTTCACCCTTATAGGCCAGCATATTCAGCAACATATAGAGTTCGGCGATCTCAGGAACGGAACTTTGCAGGTACAAGGCAGCTTTCTCCGGGTTGAGACCGGCTGCGATGTTTTCAGCCAACACCCTGAGTACACTGCTTCGTAACTCCTTTGTATCCGGATGCGTGGTCAGCGAATGCCAGTCAGCTACCATAAAATAGCACTCATACTCATCCTGCATTTTTACGTAGTTCTGCAACGCCCCAAAATAGTTGCCCAGGTGTAAAAAACCGGTGGGGCGAATACCACTCATTACTTTTTCTTTCCCCTTCTCCATAAGGCGGCGAAGATAACAAAATAGTCAGGAGTAACGAGTCTGTAGTCAGGAGTCGGTGTCTGCGAAGCCAGGGTAATGAACCAGGGCTCCATACTCCCGACTAACAACTATATTTGCCTGATGGAAGTCAACGACGAACTGGTGGATAAACTGGCTCATCTCTCCAGGCTACAATTCAATGACGAAGAGAAACAGGAAATAAAAAAAGACCTGCAGAAAATGATTGTCTTTGTCGAAAAATTAAATGAACTTGACCTGGAGGGAGTTGAGCCGATGTTGCATATGAGCGATGAAGCAAATGTGTTGCGTGAAGATGTGGTGAAGGGTTCAGTTGACCGTTCCGAAGCTTTAAAGAATGCTCCCTCTCACGACGACAAGTTTTTTAAAGTACCAAAGGTGATAAAAGCACCTGGTCAGTCGGACGAAACAATCCAGAATAGGGAATTATAAACTGTACTCAATTTTTCTTGATGACGGTAAATACAACAGGACATAACCAGGAATCCACAGCAGTTAAAAAGCCAATCATACATCTCGAGGGCATTCGTAAGAATTATTACATGGGTAAGAATGTGTTGGAAGTGCTGAAAGGTGTATCCCTCAATATATTTAAGAATGAATACGTGGCGTTAATGGGCCCTTCCGGTTCGGGCAAAAGCACGCTGATGAATATACTCGGCTGCCTTGATACACCAACAGCCGGAAAATATATCCTGAACCAGCTTGATGTAAGTAAAATGGAAGACAACGCACTTGCGGAAGTGCGGAATAAAGAGATCGGGTTTGTATTTCAGCAATTCAATTTACTGCCACGGCTAACTGCACTTGAAAACGTAGCACTGCCGCTGGTCTATGCCGGTATGAGTAAAAAGCAGCGCCATGAAAAAGCGATGCATGTACTCGATATGGTGAATCTTTCAGACCGCAGTCATCACCGTCCTAATGAGCTCAGTGGCGGTCAATCGCAAAGGGTAGCTATTGCAAGGGCATTGGTAAATGACCCTGCGCTGATCCTCGCCGATGAACCCACCGGTAACCTGGATACAAAAACCTCCTACGAGATCATGGAGATATTCAATACCATTTATTCAGGAGGCAATACGATCGTACTGGTAACGCACGAGGAAGACATTGCCAACCATGCACACCGCATCATCCGCCTGCGTGATGGCGTGATTGAGAAAGATACAAAGAACGAGAACGTGGGCATGTATGCGCCTCATTAATCCTGGATGGACCAGATCGTTCACCCCCGGATTCTTCTGTCATTTTTAAATCCGCTTCGCATGTCAATGAAGATCTATACCAAAACAGGTGACAAAGGAACAACCTCACTGATCGGCGGCACAAAAGTTTCAAAATCCCATTTACGTATCGAAGCCTACGGAACAGTTGATGAATTGAATTCGTATATCGGCTTGTGTAAGGACCTGCTGACTGACGAAGACAGCACGAGAACGCTGCAGGAAATACAGGATCGCTTGTTCACCATCGGTTCGGCCCTGGCCTGCGACCCCGAAAAGGAAACAAAGATGAAGATCCCTGATCTTAAAGATGAGGACATCCTTTTACTCGAAAAAGAAATAGATCGCATGACGGATATGCTGCCGGTTATGAAATCATTTATCCTGCCAGGTGGTCATCCGCATGTTTCTCATCTGCATATTGCGCGCTGTATTTGTCGCCGTGCAGAACGCTGTTGTGTAAAATTGTCGATAGATAACCATGAAGTAGAACCTATAATTACGAAATACCTGAACCGCTTAAGCGATTATCTTTTTACACTGGCGAGATTCACGGGTCACCTATTAGGACTTGAGGACCAGCCCTGGAAACCGAGGATATAAAATCTCAATTCATATCATCGCAGTAATCAACACGACTGAAAGTCGTTGAGTGCTATGCCAGATCACCTACGATCCTTCCGTCTTTCATATGAAGTACGCGGTCGCTTAATTTCGCTAATTCTTCATTGTGTGTAACAATCAGGAAAGTCTGGTTGAATTCATCCCGAAGTTTAAAAAATAACTGGTGAAGATCTTTGGCATTAGCCGAATCCAGGTTGCCGGTGGGTTCATCGGCCATCACAATATCTGGTTTATTGATCAGCGCCCTTGCCACGGCAACCCGTTGTTGTTCCCCGCCTGAAAGCTGGTTGGGTTTATTTTCCATCCTTTGTGAAAGCCCCAGCATTTGCAGGAGTCGGACGGCTTCATCTTTTACTTCATTCTTTTTCCGGCCCGCAAGCCAGCCGGGAATACATACATTCTCCAGGGCGGTGAATTCGGGTAGCAGGTGGTGAAACTGGAACACAAACCCAATATGCTTATTTCTGAAAGCAGCTAGTTTCCTGGGGGTCAGGGTATGCACCTGGGTATTGTTCATACTGACGATTCCGGAGTCGGCTCTGTCGAGGGTGCCGAGGATATGCAGCAGGGTGCTTTTCCCCGACCCCGATGGGCCAACAATGCTGACCACCTCACCTTTTTTGATCTCCATATCCACCCCTTTCAGGACTTCTACCGTATCAAATTTTTTATGTATGTTTTTGCCGGAAATCATCAATTAAATCCTTTTAAATTAATCAAATATCAGTAAAAACCCCGCGGAAGGCAAAACGGGTTTCAGAGGGGTGGGAAACTTTATGAAATTATTCAACATCCGGCTAACAACTAAGGATTTGGAAAATTCGTTAATACTGCTACATTTGCGGAAAATTGGGGTAGTAGACCCTGCCCTCAAAACCCGGATTTTTAATTCATTAAACCTTTCGTGTATGTTTTGGACATTAGAATTGGCTTCCTATCTTGAAGATGCTCCCTGGCCTGCAACCAAGGATGAACTGATCGATTACTCGATCCGTTCTGGTGCACCAATCGAGGTCGTGGAAAACCTGCAGGAACTCGAAGACGAAGGTCAGGATGTATACGAAACAATTGAAGACATCTGGCCTGACTATCCTACCCAGGAAGATTTTCTTTTCAATGAGGACGAATATTAAACATTCAGCAAACAGCCTGAAAAAACTAAAGCCTCCTTTCGGAGGCTTCCTTATTTTTATTCCACACCAAGTTTCTCCAACACACTCGTGCTAACACCGGTTGTTGAATAACCACCATCGTGAAACAGGTTTTGCATGGTCACCATTCTTGTAAGATCTGAGAAAAGCGTAATGCAGTAATTAGCACAGTCCTCCGCACTTGCATTGCCCAAAGGTGCGATCGCGTCGGCATAATCAAAGAAATCGCCAAACCCTTTTATACCTGTACCTGCTGTTGTCTTGGTAGGTGACTGGGAAACTGTATTAATCCTTACTTTCTTTTCAACACCGTAATGATAACCAAAACTGCGCGCGATGGATTCAAGCATAGCTTTAATATCGGCCATATCGGTATAGAAAGGATAAGTACGTTGTGCTGCCATATAAGTAAGCGCTACCACACTGCCCCACTCATTGATCGCATCCAGTTTGCGTGCTACGCTGAGCATCTTATGAAAAGACATGGCAGATACATCTATGCCTTTCATAAAATAATCGTAGTTAGAATCTGTATATGGAATATTCTTGCGAATGTTAACACTCATGCCGATCGAATGGAGCACAAAATCGATCTTACCACCCAGAACTTCCTGCGACTTTGTAAACAGGGTGGTCAGTTCATCCACATTCGTCGCATCAGCAGGTATGATCTCTGAACCTGTTGCTTCAGCCAGCTTTTTGATCTCACCCATACGCATGGCAATCGGTGCATTGGTCAGTACGAATGTTGCGCCTTCCTCATGCGCTTTTTCTGCTACCTTCCATGCAATGGAATTAGCATCAAGTGCACCTGTTATAATTCCTCTTTTCCCTTTTAATAAATTATATGCCATAGTTGATTGGTTTGAATTTTAATTGCGGCAAAAATAGGAAGTTCTTCCGGGTAAAAACTTCATGCTTTAAGTTGAAACCATTTACAATTTCCCAACAACCGAACCAATTGAAGCTATTGTTTAAAATATCTTTTGACTATTCTACTATCCAATATCCACCATCCAGCATCTAGTATCCAGCATCCAATATCCAGCATCCAGCATCCAGCTTCGACGGGCAGGCGACTCCCGACTCCCGACTATCGACTATCGACTATTGACCCACCATCTCTCTCGCATTCTCCATCGCCGCTGCGGTCGGCTTCTCACCTCCAAGCATCCGGGCTATGGCAGTAATTCTTTCTTCGGTTTCCAGGAGACGAATATTGGTTTTTACATGATCGTTCACTACCTCTTTGTAAACGAAAAAATGTGCATCGGCCTTTCCGGCAATTTGCGGCTGGTGTGTAATGCAGATCACCTGTCGTTTCGCAGCCAGTTCACGCAAAATAATTCCCACCTGCCGCGCTGCTTCACCTGATATGCCCGTGTCAATTTCATCAAAGATCATGGTCGGCAGGTTTATGGATTGCGCCACCAATGACTTTATGCAAAGCATCAGGCGGCTCAACTCGCCACCACTGGCAACTTTATGTACCGGTTGGAACAAACCACTCTTTCCTGTTTCCCCTGCAGGGAGATTGGCGTTGAACAAAAATTCCACGCGGTCTGTTCCATACGCGTTGAGCTCGGGTTGTTTGGTGATCTCTACTTTAATGCGGGCATTGGGCATACCTACACGTACCAGCAGCTTGTTTACTTTTTCTTCAATAGGTTTTACCTGCTTTTGCCGGGACCTGGAAATATTTTCTGCAATCTTCATAGCCTGGTCCTGCAGTTGGTGAGCCTGCTTTTCCTTCGCGCCGATCAGTTCATCTATATTGAGTACAGCCTGGAGCTTTTCTTCCATTTCCTTCTGGATCACCAGTAATTCCGAAGTGGATTTTACACCGTGTTTCTTTAATAACCGGTAGCCCATGGAAAGGCGTTCGTTGAGCGCTTCAATTTTTTCAGGATCATAGTGTACACGATCATTGATCCTTCCGATCTCGTCGGCTATATCCTGCAATTCTATCTGCGCTGATTGCAGGCGCTGCAGCAAGGGTTCCAGGTCTTGATGAAAAGATTGATATTGGTGCAGCTGGTTGTACAGGCTCTTCACTTGTTGTACGATCGGGTTCTCATTCTCACCCAATTCAAAATAAGCTTTGTTCAACACCGATTTTATACCCTCGGCATTGTTAAGCAATTTCAGGTCGCTGTCAATATCCTCCAGTTCATTTTCTTTAAACCCTGCTTCTTCAAGTTCGTTGTATTGAAACTTGTTATAGTCCGCTTCCTTATCGAACTGTAATTTTTGCTCGCGAAGGGTGTCGCATTCCCTGCTGACAGCCAGCCATTGGGTAAAAATGGAAGAATACTCCTGGAGAATGTCCGCATTACCCGCCAGGGCGTCCATCACTTCTCTTTGAAAATCGCTATCACCCAGCTCAAGGGTGTCAAATTGCTGGTGCAGGTCGACCAGCAAACTACTCAGCACCTGCAATTGTGAAAGGTTGACCGGGGTGTCATTAATAAAGGCCCTGGATTTCCCACTAATATTAATTTCTCTTCGCACCACCACCTCTTCACCCGCATCCAGTTCATTGTCTTTGAGAAATGCCCTCACACTTTTTTTATTTTCAGCCAGGAAGCTGCCTTCTACAATGCATTTTTTGTCCTTATTAACCAGCACCGAGCTATCAGCCCTTTCACCCAGTATCAGTCCCAGAGCGCCAACAATGATTGATTTGCCAGCACCGGTTTCACCGGTGATGGCGTTTAGTTTTTCTGAAAAATCAATCTCCAGCTTATCAATGATCGCGTAATTATGTATCGTGAGTTTTTGAAGCATGTGATGACGGATAAACCTTTTACACCTGTTAGGGTAGCAAATTAAGTAACACGCGGCATTCACCAATAAAAAAACCCCGCCGGCTTGCGCGGGGCGGGGAAAATAAAAAAAAGAAAATTCTGTTATTTCACCTCTACGTTGCCGCTTAGTTCCTCATCTACCAGGATCCTGCCGCAGTTTTCGCAGACCATTACTTTTTTGTGTTGCTTGATCTCGCTTTGCTTTTGAGGAGGAATAGAGTAAAAGCATCCGCCACAGGCATCCCTTTCTACCGGCACTACAGCAAGACCATTGCGATAGCTCCTGCGGATCTTATCATAGCTGGTCAGTAGCCTGGCGTCTACCTGTTCCCTGGCTTCGCCGGCCAGTTTATTAAAATGCTTTTCTTCTTTCTCGTTGGCAGCGATGATCTTTTCGAGCTCGCCTTTTTTATTGGCTAATGTTGTTTCTTTGCTCGCAATATTTTTCTTCGCCTTCTCCAGCAATACAGCTTTATCAGCAATCTCTTCTGTAGCGTCTTTTATATGCTTTTCAGCCAGTTTGATCTCCAGCTGCTGCATTTCAATTTCTTTATTGATCGCTTCAAACTCGCGGTTATTCTTTACATTGTCGCTCTGCTTTTCGTACTTCTTGATCAATGCCTCTGACTCCTTGATAGCATCCTTCCTTTGCTGGATGAATTCAGTGACACCATTTATCTCTTCCTCAATGCGGGTCTGACGGGCATGGAGGCCCTGGATCTCATCTTCGAGGTCAGCTACTTCCATGGGAAGTTCGCCTTTCAGTATACGGATCTCATCCAGCTTGCTTTCAATTTTTTGAAGGGTAACAAGAGAATTGAGTTTTTCTTCGACAGAGAATTCTTTAACGTGTGCCATTGTTTTGTTTGAAGTTTAAAGGCTCAGGAATAATACACGGGATTGGTCACTACTCCTGTTTTAAGGACGGCAAAGTTAGGGAATTTTTCCACCAAAATTTCCTGTAGCAGGTCCACCGTGAATTGTTCGCTTTCATAATGGCCGATATCAGCCACCACCAAACGGTCATTGGCGTCAAAAAACTCATGGTATTTGATATCAGCACTTATATAAAATTCGGCCCCCGCACCTAAAGCATTGTTAATCAAAAAACTACCGGCTCCGCCGCACAAGGCAACTTTTTTAACCTGCTTTTGCCTGAGGCGGGTATGGCGAACCAGTTTTAAGCGAAAAACCGATTTCAGGTGCTCAAGAAAAGCCAGCTCATCCATTGGCGCAGGTAATTCCCCCACCACGCCGGAACCGATGCCGTTGAAAGTATTGTTTAGTGAAACAATATCGTAAGCTACCTCTTCGTAAGGATGAACTGCTTTCACGGCCCTAATAATATCCTGTTCCAGGTAGCCTGGAAATATTACTTCTATTTTTAATTCCTTCTCCTGGTGTTGTTTACCAATTTCACCTGCAAAGGGGTGACTGCCCTCTCTGGCCATATAGGTGCCGATACCCTCCGTGTTGAAACTGCACTCACTATAATTACCGATATCACCGCCCCCCGCTTTAAATATAGCTTCGCGCACCCTGTCTGCCTGGGCTGCAGGTACAAAAACGATAAATTTCTTCAGTAACTGCCGCTTTGGCGCCAGCACCTGGAGGTTTTGCAGGCCGAGCAGGGCTGCCATTTTCCCACTTACACCGGTAAGAACATTGTCGAGGTTCGTATGGATGGCATAAATCGCGATATCATTTTTTATGGCAGTGATAATAGCCTGCTCCACATAATTTTTACCATTGATCTTCTTCAAACCGCTAAAAATAATGGGATGGTGTGCGATCACCAGGTTTGCCTTCCTGGCGATGGCTTCTTCAATTACTTCCTTAGTTGAATCAAGGCAGCAGATAATACCTGTACATTCACGGCTGGCGTCACCTATGATCAGTCCGGCATTATCGTATTGCTCCTGTAGAGAAGGATGCGCTTTTGATTCAAGAAATGAGACGATCGTTCCAATTTTCATGAGAAAAAATTTATACCTGGCAGGAAAGTTAACAATAAGATCGACCTGATCTTTTTTCGCCGACTGAAATCTATATTGAGTTCAAAAATCGATTAACTTTAAATATTGTTTCTTTGTTCTTTGGGAACGCGACCTCAACCACCGCCTGATCACTAAATTTTGATCGTCATGCTTAAAAGAACCAAAGGCCGTATTCTTCTTACATTATTAGTTGTCACCGGCTTTGCCGGTACTGTCAGCAATACAGCCCCCACCAAAGAAGAGAGAAGGGTCGCTGTCGATTACCTGAAAAATTCCAAACAGAACCTCAAAAAAGATGTAAAAGGGCTTTCCCTGGCCCAGCTTGATTATAAAAGATCTCCGGGCTCCTGGAGCGTCAGGGAATCTTACTATCATATTGTATTGTCGGAAATTGTATTCTGGAAATTGCTGGAAAAGGCTATGAAAGAACCGTCCAGGCCAGAACAAAGAAGCGGGCTGGGTTTTACCGATGAAGAATTGCTGGCGAAGCTGGCAGACCGGTCCGACAAAATGCAAAGCCCCGCACATCTAGACCCGGGAAAAGCTCCATGGAAAAGTATGGAAGAGGCCCAGGCAGCATTTAAACAGGCAAGAACGGAGTCGCTGAAGTATATGAAAACCACTACAGCTGACCTGCGGAATCATTTTGTAACTCTGCCCATTGGCAGGATCGACTGCTACCAGTTCATACTGTATATATCAGCACACAGTGCCCGACATCATGAACAGATCGCTGAGATTATCGCCGACCCTGGATTTCCCAACTAGCCCAATCATCTGCCCTTCAGGGATTTAAACTGCTACCAGGCTTCAAAATCGGGTTAAACTACTATTGCAAGTGTAAAAACTTAGACTTATTTTGGCAGCTCAACACTGCCTATGAGAAAGATCGCACCAGTCATTTTCCTGGTTTTTTTCTTTAGTGGTTGTAAAAAAACCATCGAAAAAATAAAGGAAAACGCAGTTATCTCTGCGATGACTGATGGTCAGTGGAAAATAACGTTTTTTGATAAGAATGGATCTGTGATAACGACTGAATTTAGTGGGTATAGGTTTCAATACCACAAGAATTATACGGTTGACGCTATAAAAAATGGAGTAGTGGATAAGACAGGAAGCTGGAATGGAGATCCAAATACCATGACCATTACCGCAAATTTTACAGGCGCCATCCATCCTCTCGATCTAATAAACGGAAGCTGGCATATTGATAAAAATAGCTGGACTTTCGTCGAGGCATCCCAAACAGGCGGCGCCGATAAGAAAAAATTAAGGCTGGATAAGCTTTAAATAAACGACGCCCGGGGTCAGGCCTCCCGCTAATTTCCATCTCCTTTGACAGATCCAACTAAAAATTGTTGAGGAAATTCATTTTCTGTTGATTGTGCATTCTTTTTGCCTGGAAAAAATAATTTTTACAAGTAAAGGCCGTTTTAAAGAATAGCTAAAAACTAAACGTACTGAAAACGAGAATTTATAAACCCGCCGGCAAGTCAATTCTTGTCTTCCTGTTTGTAATATTTGGGGCCACTTCTGTTTTTGGGCAGGTGCCCAATGCGAATTTTAGCGCCAATACCCGATCAGGTTGTGTGCCGCTTACGGTCAGGTTTTCCGACATTTCTACTGGCAATCCCACCGACTGGAACTGGGAATTCAGCAATGGTACTTTATCAAGTGTAAAAGACCCCACGGTGACTTTTAGTGCACCAGGTGTTTATTCAGTCAAACTGGTAGTAAGAAATGCAAATGGCATTGATCAGATTGAGAGAATTGATTATATCACAGTGTACCCTTCCCCTATAGCCAATTTTAGCGCGAATATCACCCTGGGTTGCGTGCCGGTAAAGGTCGACTTTACAGATCGTTCCACATCATCTGAAGGTAATATCACCAGTTGGGAATGGGATTTTGGGGACGGCGGTACATCCACCCAGCAAAACCCTTCGCATACTTATACCAATACCGGTTTTTATACGGTGACCCTGGTGGTAACCAGCAGTAATGGTTGTAAAAGAACCATCTCCCGCGGCCGGTTTATACGTGTGGTTGATGGCGTATCGACCGATTTCAACTTTACCCTGGGCCGATCCTGTACCGCGCCTGTTACAGTTAACTTCCGGAACCAGTCATCGGGACCAGGTAATATTAGTTATAGCTGGACTTTTGGAAACGGTCAAACATCCACCGATCGCAACCCGACGGTTACCTATAATGCCGCAAATACTTACAATGTCAGGCTGAATGCCCAAAGTGATTTTGGCTGTAGCGGCACTATCACCAAACAGGTCACCATCACGGAAACACAAACAGATTTTAACGGTCCGGATTACGCCTGTATCGGTCAACCCGCTAATTTCTTAAACGCGTCTTCCAAAGCGCCTGACGCTTCATTCTGGAATTTTGATGACGGAACGACTTCAGCGCAGACCAACCCGGTTAAAACTTTTTTAACGGCAGGAACTTACAATGTGAAAATGATCAATTTCTTTTCAAATTGTACCGACTCCGTCACAAAAACGGTGATCGTCCAGGACAAGCCTGCTGTGGATTTCATTGCAGACGATAGCACTTCCTGTTCGGCGCCATTTAATGTACAGTTTACAGACCTTACACCAGGCGGTGCAACCTGGCTATGGGATTTTGGCGACGGAACAACTTCAACGCTGCAGAACCCGCAGCATCAGTACACTGATACTGGTCAGCATACCGTAACGCTGACAGTTACAACAGCAGCAGGATGCCAGAGCACGATCACAAAACCTTCTTTAATAAAAATACAGGAAACAACGGTAGAGCTGACGGGTGCCCGTGGCGGTTGCGTGCCATTCTCTTATATTCCGCAGGCGACCATCACTACTCTTGATTCCATTGCTTCTTATCTCTGGGATTTTGGGGACGGAACCACTTCAACACAGAAAGATCCTCCGCCGCATCTTTACAATGCCACAGGGAAATATGATCTCTCACTAACGGTGACTACCGAGAGCGGATGTGTGATCACCCAATTGATACCGGAAGGCATACTGGTAGGAACGCCACCTACTGTCAGTTTCACCGCGACACCTATGGACCAGTGTGCCAGTGAAACTTTCAGGTTTAACGGACAGGCTGTTACTACGCCGGGCGCAGATGTAACCTGGCACTGGGATTTTGGCGACGGAACTTCTAACCTGCAAAATCCATCGCATATATTCAGGATATTTGGAAATATCGATGTCACACTTACCGTCTCCAACAATGGTTGTATCAACAGCTTTACACAAACCATACATGTTAAACCACCGGTAGCTGAATTCATCCCAACGATCAATTGTACAAACCGGTCAGTAACGTTCAGAAATACGAGTAAAGTTGACAATTCACTCACGCCACTTACTTACCTGTGGAGAATGGGTGACCCCGCCAATACCGAATTCACAACATTTGAACCCGGAGCTCCATTTAGTTATCCCGGCCCAGGTACATATGATGTGACACTGATCGTGGTGAATGGTGAGTGTGCTGATACAACAACCCGGGAAATTCTGATCATTCCGCCCCAAACGGCTGATTTTACTATTGATAAAAATCCGGTTTGTAAGGGAGAGTCTTTTAAACTGGACGCCATCGGCAGTGATCCGAACACAATAAGAAGTTATACCTGGATCGTTGATGGAACTGTCTTGCCAGCCAGTACCAGGAGTGTCACACACAGCCTTGCTAATACCGGTACTTATGATGTGCGATTAAGAATACTTGACCTTAATAATTGTACGAGTACTAAAAATGTGGCGGATTATATCACCGTAACAGGACCAGAAGCAAGGTTTGAATCTGCCACAACTGGAGGTTGTCAAAATAAAACCGTTACGTTCAACGACCTGTCGACACCAAATACAGCCAGTATCGTAAGCTGGGAATGGAATTTTGGTGATGGCACCAAAGAAACATTCACGGCACCACCGTTCACACATACCTATACAAGATCAGGGCGCTTTAATGTATCCCTGAAAATAACAGATGCGGCCGGTTGTACAGACAACTTTAATCTGCCAACAGACCTGTTAGTCACCAATCCCATCGCGGGTTTCCGTGCCGACACATTCTATTGCCCGGGTGCTCCGCTTCCTTTTGTCGATACTTCATCAGGTGCAGGACTTTCCTATTTCTGGCAATTCGGAGACGGCGGTACTTCCACCTCACAACATCCTGATCATAGTTACCCCATGGGTGATTCGACTTATACGGTTAAATTAAAGATCCGTGATATTTCAGGTTGCGAAGATTCTGTGACCAAAGTAGACTATATAAAAATCAGGAGTCCGAAAGCTGCTTTCGCCATCCACGACACCACTACGATTTGTCCACCACTCAGAACAGGATTTACATTCCAGGGCGCAGATTATCAGTCGTTTTATTGGGAATTCGGTGACGGCGGCGGAACGACGCTTCAAAATCCGAATTATTTCTATAGTGATTATGGACGATTCATTCCGAAACTATATCTGGTAGGGCCGGGCGGATGTATGGACTCTGCACAGGCTTCCGTGTCGATATACGACCCGCAGGCTTCAGCCAGTATTTCCTATGGTCCTGTCACTACGGCGTGTAACTCGCTAAACGTGGACTTCGAGATCACGGTGCCACCTGCGTTTAAATTCCATTTCTTCTTTGGGGATGGGTCGATCGACTCAAGCCAGCAGACAACCCTTAGCCATTTCTATTCGCGGCCAAGTTTCAACACTCCGCGCCTGGTGATCTATGATACCATTTCCGGTTGCGAAGTAGCCATCAATGGCGGTACAAGGATAAATGTGCTCGGTGCGATCCCATTATTTGGCAAGGATAAAAAAGAATTCTGCGACCAGGGTGTTGTAACGTTTAGAAACTTTACAACCAAGAACGAACCTATCATTAATACCGTCTGGACTTTTGGAGATGGGGGAACTTCCAACGCGGAAAACCCGACGCACAACTATACCCAGCCGGGCTTCTACCCGATAAAGCTGGAGGTTACTACTCAAAATAATTGTACGAGCTCGTTTATGGATACGGTATTAGTTTACCGCACGCCGGCACCAACCATCGAGAGCCGTGATACGATTTGCCTTAACACCGCTGAACTGTTCCAGGGCCTGCTGGCTGTACCAGATACGCTGACCAACTGGCAATGGAGTTTTGCAAATGGCCAATCATCTAACGCGCAAAGCGGCAACGCAACCTATACTGCCCCTGGCAACTATACAGTAAGCTTAACAACTACCAACAAGATCAATTGCTCGGCGACGACAACAAAGTCGATCAACGTTCCGCCTTTACCAACCGTAACACCGGTGCAGAATCCACTTACGATCCCGGTTGGAACAGGAACCAACCTTGCGATGACGTATACCGGCAATATTGTAACCTACAACTGGCTGCCTACCACAAGGCTTAATTGTACGGATTGTCCGACGCCATTTGCCAACCCGCAAAACACAACCACTTATAAAGTGGATGTGGAAGACAGATATGGTTGTATAAATTCAGGAGAGATCACTGTAATCGTGGTATGTGGCAAGGAAAACGTAACCATCCCGAATACTTTTTCACCAAATGGTGATGGGCGCAACGAAGTATTTTATCCAAAAGGCACGGGCCTGTTCAGGATAAAATCGATGCGTGTGTTTAACCGCTGGGGTGAAATTGTATTTGAGAAGAGTGAATTTACTGCCAATGATCCGTCGGCCGGGTGGAATGGTACCTATAAAGGTAAGATCGCAAGCCCGGATACCTATATCTATACAATGGAAATACTTTGTGAGAACAACGCTATTATTCCGGTCAAAGGAAACGTGACACTATTAAGATAACGAGGTAATGAAAAAAGTACGAAACCAAATAAAGCTGTCGCTGCTGTTGCTGGCTATAAATCTCCCCGGATTTTTATTGGCACAGGATATTCATTTCTCGCAGTTTTTTGAAACCCCGCTATTAAGAAATCCTTCGCTCGCGGGTATATTCACCGGTGACTATCGCGTTCAGATGGTGTATCGTGATCAGTGGGGCAGTGTAACGGATGGATACAGGACCGGCTCACTCAATGGAGAATATAAATTACCCATTGGAAAAGCTGATGATTTTCTCACGCTCGGGGGACAGATCCTGTTCGACAGGGCAGGCACTGCCGCGTTGACACAAACCAGTTTTTTACCGGTGATCAATTATCATAAATCACTCAGCACGGAACGCAACCGCTATCTATCGGTAGGTTTTATGGGTGGTGTGGTGAACAGGAGTATTGACCGTTCTAAAATGATCACCGATGATCCAAACGGTGAGCCTACTGCTATTCCCAGTTATACATATATGGATGGCAGCGTTGGTCTCAGTTATAATTCCGACCTTAATGCAAACCCCGACAATAATTATTACCTGGGCGTCGCGTATCATCATTTTACAAAACCCAAAAATTCTTTCTTCCGCGATCCTTCCATCAAATTAAATCCAAAATGGACCGCATCGGCAGGTTTTCGATTTAGTGTAGCCGAGTTTGCTTATGTGTCTTTATTGGGCGACTATTCGATGCAGGAAAAATACCAGGAGACGATCGTCGGTGCATTGTATGGCCTAAAGATCGGACCCGAAGTTGAAAATCCGAAATACACGATTCACGCAGGTGCATTTATCAGGTGGTCCGATGCTATTATCCCCGTAGTCAAACTTGACTATTCCGGTTTCTCATTTGCTTTTAGCTATGATGCCAATATCTCTAAATTGAAGCCCTATAGTTATGGCCGCGGCGGTTATGAATTGTCGGTATCCTATATCGGTTTTACCAATCGCGACAATTCGAGCCTGAACGCCGTTCGTTGCCCCAGATTCTAGCCCCGTTTCCAAGTATCCCCTGGACATTTAAATATCCGTTAAAAAATTGCTTCCCTATTGTTAATCAAATGGTTATCAATACCGTTTATTTTCTGGGGATTTTACGTTGCACAATCAAGAAAAAGGGTATATTATTGAGAAATAAAAGTAATTTTGTTTCGTTGAAAAGACTTCTACTCATACTACTTGTTTTGGTTTCCGTTTTGCATGTGTCCGCACAGGATACACGCAACCCGGCACCGCCTGCCAAGAAGATAAGTTTTTATCCCAACCCTGCTACTTCATTTATCACATTTGACTTGCAGGACAACTTTCAACAGGGTCTTACACTGACTGTATTCAATTTTATGGGTAAGAAGATGTCGGAAACCCAGGCTGTCAATGCGAAGACTGTTCTCTCCCTGACCGACTTTAGTCGTGGCACTTATATTTATCACCTGGTTGATCGTGGTGGTAAGGTGATTGACACAGGAAAATTCCAGGTAGCCAAGTAATCTCTAATTTTTTATTTCAAACATTTTCTCAAAGCACCTGCACGATCAGGAACTTGAGGTATTGTGTATTGTCCATGCCCCTGATGATTGGGTGATCTGACGCCTGTGCCTGGAAAGTAACCTGCCTCAACTTTCTTCTTGCATCTTTTGCAGCCATATCTATGATCTGCATGAAAAGATCAGGATCAACAAGGTTGGTGCAGGAGGAAGTAACAAGGAACCCACCCGGCCGAACCAGTTTCATTCCACGAAGGTTGATTTCTTTGTATCCTGTTATTGCTTTTTGAATCGTTTCCCTGCTTTTCGTAAACGCAGGCGGGTCCAGCATTACCACATCATATTGCCGTCCGTCTTTCGACCATTGCTTCAACGCGTCGAAAGCATTGACAGTTTCAAAATGACATATCTTTTCCAGGCCATTCAAAGCTGCGTTGCGTGTAGCCTGTTGCACCGCGTTCTCAGAAATATCAAGTCCCAGCACGGATTTAGCGCCATAATTCGCCGCATGAATTTCAAAAGTACCGGTATAGGTAAAGGCGCCTAGCACTTCAGCATCTTTCACTATATGCTGAATAGCCCTTCGATTATCGCGTTGATCAAGAAAATATCCTGTTTTCTGACCGTTGGCAATATCAACATGAAACTTCAGGCCGTTTTCGTTGATGATAATATTGGTGTCGAAAGGCGCCGAGAGGAAACCCTTTTGCTGGGGCAGCCCTTCCAGTTCACGAACAGGCACATCATTGCGTTCATAAATTCCCCTGGGATTAAATATTTGCTCCAACGCTTTAACGATCGCGGGCTTCCAGATATCGATGCCCAGTGCGAGGGTTTGAATAACGAAGTAATCATTGAATTTATCAATGATCAGTTGCGGCAGGCCGTCCGCTTCACCAAATACAAGACGACAGTTTTCGGTATAACCAATTTTTTTTCGGTAGTTCCAGCAATCCGTTAGACGGTCGAGGAAAAATCGCTCATTGATTTCATCTGTTTTTTGCCGGGTCAGCAGGCGAACTAATATCTGTGATTTTGGGTTGATATATCCTTTGCCTACAAATTTGCTATCATGGGTCAGGACTTCCACTGTTTCACCGCCAGCGATTTCACCTTCTACTCTTTCTACTTCATTATTAAAGATCCAGGGGTGTCCATTTGCAATACGCTGCGCGATTCTCTTCTTTAGGTAAACTTTTGCCATCATATAAATGTTGCAAGGTAAATGAAACCGGGAATTAGTTTTTACCGGCATTGACCTACACGGCGTTGAAGCCAGTCAGCAGGAAATTTTTAGCTGGTATTTACCGTTGGTTTCAATCCAGAAAAGGCAATTCCTGTGTATACTGTCACCTTCTTTCGGGGAAACATGCCTTATTAAGCCATTTTGTCCCGAAGGCATGCCTTGGCAGTATTATTGACAACCTTACTTTTGCAATCAATTTGTACAGAAATGACAGAAAAAGAATTGAAAGAGAAAAAGCCCGAGAAAACTGATAACAGTTTGGATATCAATTCAGACGAATCATTAAGCGGGTCTACCCACCTGAATGAGCCCATAGAAGAAGAGTCGGCCCTGGAAAAAGCGACCGAAGAGCTGAAGGAAGCCCGCGATAAATACCTTCGCCTTGCTGCCGAGTTTGACAATTTCAAGAGAAGAAATGCCAGGGAGAAAGTGGAACTCATTCAGACCGCCGGTAAGGACGTGATTTACGACCTGCTGGAGGTGCTTGATGATTTTGAACGGGCTGAGAAACTTTTCGAAACCGATGAAGATATTGATAACGTGAAAAAAGGCGCCATCCTGATCCTAAATAAATTGAAACATGTGCTCCAGCAAAAAGGATTGAAACCGATGGAATCCATCGGTACGGATTTCAACGCCGATCTTCACGAAGCTATCACGGAAATTCCTGCACCAAAACCCGAACTGCAGGGAAAAGTGATAGATGAGCTAACCAAAGGTTATTACCTCAATGATAAGATTATCCGGCATGCGAAGGTAGTGGTGGGGAAGTAACGCATTAGCTCAACCGGTGCTACAGGCGGATTGAGGATAGATGTGTTCCAACCTGTGGCAAAATGTTCATAGCTTAATTATATGTCAAAAAGAGATTACTACGAAATTTTAGGTATTTCTAAAGGCGCTGGTGCGGACGAGATAAAGAAAGCGTATCGCAAAGTGGCGATGCAATATCACCCCGACAGAAACCCTGGTGATAAAGCTGCCGAGGAGAAATTTAAGGAGGCCGCCGAAGCCTATGAAGTATTGAGTGATGCTGATAAGAAGGCCCAGTATGATCGCTATGGACATGCTGGTGTAAGCGGCAATGGCCGTGGCCCGGGTGGTTTTGGCGGAGGAGGTATGAACATGGACGATATCTTCAGCCAGTTTGGTGATATTTTCGGCGATGATGTTTTCGGTAGTTTTTTTGGCGGCCAGCGTCGTAGTCAGCGTGGCCAGGGAGTAAGAGGTAGCAATTTGCGTGTTAAGCTCAAGCTTACATTTGAAGAGATCGCTAAGGGCGTCAGGAAAAATATCAAAGTGAAAAAATACGTGCACTGCAGTACCTGTTCAGGCTCGGGAGCCAAGGACAAAGGCAGCGTACAAACCTGTAAGACCTGTGGTGGAAGTGGCCAGGTGAGAAAAGTGCAAAATACATTTCTTGGTCAGATGCAAACCGTTACCACCTGTCCGTCCTGCAATGGTGAAGGCACCACCATTACTGCGAAATGCGGAACCTGTAAAGGTGAAGGCCGGGTGTTTGGAGAAGAAACAGTTACTATCGATATACCTGCTGGAGTGCAGGAAGGCATGCAATTAAACGTAACCGGTAAAGGCAATGCAGGTGAAAGAGGAGGCTCTACCGGTGACCTGATCGTACTGATCGAAGAAGAACCGCATAAGGATCTGCAGCGCGAGGGGTTGAATGTGGCGTACGATCTGCATATTTCTTTTCCCGATGCTGTTGCCGGCGTACAGGTGGAGGTGCCAACCATTGATGGCCGGGCGAAAATAAAAATACCGGCAGGTACTCAGAGCGGGAAAGTATTCCGGTTGAAAGGGAAAGGATTCCCGGCCGTCAACTCCTATGAAAAAGGTGATCAACTGATTCAGGTAAATGTGTGGACTCCGCAATATGTTTCGGCAGAGGAAAAAACCGCGCTGGAGAAAATGAATCAGTCTCCCAATTTCAAACCACAGCCAGACAAGAGTGAGAAGGGTTTTTTTGACAAGATAAGAGAGATGTTTTCATAATGAGGCCCGCGTAACGTGGTCTTCATTTGAACGGATATATTATAATCTGACTATCTTAGCGAAGGCAGGGTCGGATCTATTAATCATTACAAATCATAACGATATATGAGTTTTAATTCTGAATTTGAAAAATACGCGGTCAAACACCGCAATATTTCCAGCAATACATTGCATAGCTATGCCTCACATCTTGTCACTGCCATGACGCCAAATATTATTGAAGAGCGCCCTATGAATGTTGCCGTCATGGATGTTTACAGCCGTTTGATGATGGACCGAATCATTTTCCTGGGCTACCCCGTCAATGATGAGATCGCGAATATCATTACTGCCCAGCTGCTGTTTCTCGACTCGGCCGACAGGGGCAGGGATATCAATATGTACATCAACAGCCCGGGCGGTAGTGTATATGCCGGCCTCGGTGTATACGACACCATGCAGTATGTGAGCCCAGATGTGGCAACTATATGTATCGGCATGGCAGCTTCAATGTCATGCGTATTGTTGGGAGCGGGTACAAAAGGGAAACGAGCGGCGCTCAAACATTCCCGGATCATGATGCACCAGCCCAGCGGCGCTATCGGTGGCCAGGCCAGTGATATCGAGATCACCGTCAACGAGATCAGGAAATTGAAGAAAGAATTGTACGACGTGGTCAATGCTCACACTGGCAAACCTGTAGAGCAGATCGAGAAAGATTTTGATCGCGATAAATGGATGACCTCCGAGGAAGCCAAAGAATATGGATTGATCGACGAAGTGTTGCTGGTCAACCACCGCAAGGAAAAGAAAGATTAAAACAGGGGGCAGAACCGCGAAAACATAATATTTAAGACCTTTAAAAAAAGCATATGAACCGCAATCATTTTTTATACACCGACTGGAAAGCAGAAGGCGAACCCGATGAAGAGGAGCAGGAAGAAAGGCCAAAATCGGATTTGATGATGTTCCACAAAAAACTGGAAAAGTATTTTTTTGAAAGCAGGAGTATTTACCTCTGGGGTGTGGTAGATGATAAAAGCGCGAAGGATGTGGTCAGTAAAATGCTGTTGCTCGATAATGACAAAACCGGGGAAGAAATAAAATTTTATATCAATAGTCCTGGTGGTGTGGTCACGAGCGGCATGGTCATTTATGATACCATGCAATTGCTGAAAAGCCCCGTCAGCACTATATGCATGGGACTGGCAGCTTCCATGGGCAGTATCCTGCTCAGTGGTGGCAAGAAAGGAAAACGCTTTATTTTTCCCAGTGGAGAAGTAATGATTCACCAGCCTTCCCTGGGTGGTTTTATCAGGGGTGTAAGCACAGATCTTGAGATCCAGGCCCGTCAGACCAAACGCGTTAAGGAAATGGGCGCACGCATCCTGGCTGAAAATACCGGCAAATCCATCGAACAGATACTGATTGATTTCGATCGTGATTACTGGATGAATGCCGAGGAGGCAATCCAGTATGGTATCGTTGATAAACTTATCAACAAGTTGTAATAAGCTATTTATCAATTAATTATATTTCATTTGGCTAGAAAATCGTCTTTTTCGGGACGGTTTTCTATTTTTGTACCCGCTGGTTAAGCATAAATGGGCTGATGCCCGGATCCAATAAAAATGGCTAAAAACATTTTACACTGTTCTTTTTGTGGCCGTAGCAGGGATGAAGTAAAAATCCTGATTGCCGGGCAGGAGGGGCATATCTGTGAGAACTGCGTTGAACACGCACGTGAGATTATAGAACAGGAATTGATGGTAAAGGACGATAAGAGTTCAGCTGCATCGTTTAAGCTGACCATCAAGAAACCTCTTGAAATTAAAAAATTCCTCGACGAATACGTGATTGGCCAGGACGAAGCCAAGAAAGTACTGGCAGTAGCCGTCTACAACCACTACAAACGCCTGCAACAAAAAGGCGCAGACAGTTCGGTTGGTAGTAATGATGTGGAGATTGAAAAAAGCAATATCATTATGGTTGGCGAAACCGGGACCGGCAAGACATTACTTGCCAAAAGCATCGCCAGAATGCTGAACGTTCCCTTCGCTATCGTGGATGCAACGGTATTTACCGAAGCAGGTTATGTGGGTGAAGACGTGGAAAGCATTCTAACCCGCCTGCTGCAGGTATGCAATTACGATGTGGCGGCTGCGGAGCGTGGTATTGTATACATCGATGAAATTGATAAGATAGCCAGGAAAGGCGATAACCCTTCCATTACCCGTGATGTAAGTGGTGAAGGTGTGCAACAGGGTATGCTAAAACTGCTGGAAGGTACCGATGTACTGGTGCCACCGCAGGGTGGACGTAAGCATCCGGAGCAAAAGCTTATCAAGATCAATACGCAAAATATTCTCTTTATATGTGGTGGTGCATTTGGTGGTATCGATAAGATCATCGCGCGCCGGGTGCAGACCAATACAATCGGTTTCAATGTAGACAAGGAGCAACAGGAGAATATGAAGAAAAACCTGTTGCGTTATGTAAACGCACAGGACCTAAAAGCATTCGGATTGATCCCGGAACTGCTTGGCCGTTTGCCGGTAGCCACTCACCTCGATCCGCTGGACGCTACGACACTGCGTGCCATCCTTACCCAGCCAAAAAATGCTTTGGTAAAACAATACACGAGGCTATTTGAGCTGGAAGGCATTAAACTACAAATCGAAGATGATGTACTGGATTTCATGGTGGACAAGGCTATGGAATATAAACTGGGAGCCAGAGGCTTGCGTAGCATCTGCGAAGGTATCCTGACCGATGCTATGTTTGAGCTGCCCTCATCAAAGGAAACGCATTTCACCCTGGACCTCGATTACGCCAAGCGTAAATTTGATAAAAGTAAACTCAGTCTTCTCAAGGTGGCATAATCAATTCTGAAGACAACAGCTTTAAACATAAAAAAACAGGCCCGGTTTCTTAACTTAGGGCCTGTTTAATTTTAACTACTAAACTATATCACCATGCAGGAACTTATCGATAAACTGAAAGCCGAAGCAGGACTGACCGACGACCAGGCTAAAAAAGCAATCGCTGCAATCAAAGACTTTGTCGTGGAAAAATTCCCTATGCTGGAAGGCGCTGTAGGCAACCTTTTCGGCCAGGACTGATTACCTGATATTCCTGCATTTTTTTCCTTTGGGATAATTAGCTGCCTCATACGGCGACATCGCCCTGCTGCACGCCTGTAAAGTGACGATCAGGATCATGATCCAGAATAAATGCTTTAGCTTCATAAGTTTTGGATTGATTATACAACAATGATAGTCGTTTTGGACTGGTTACAAAAGGATATTTCACGCCTGAATTATGCGCGGCTATTAAATGTGATTTTTCCCTACAAATGCATAGAAAGTTTACCCGTATAATCACTAATCAGGCGAATAGATGCTTTTCAGGTCGGTTTCAAAAAGGGTGAAAGGGTCATGATAAAATTTTAAAAAATCCTTTTCGCTGATATGTCCCGGAAAGGGTGCGTAGTAATGTGTGGTACTCTGTGTATCGTTTCTCCAGACAAGCACGTAACTCAGTTGCAGTCCCCTTTTCAAAGTCTTTAACAGAACACCTGTCCACCACTCGCTGTTAGGAATAGATTCCAGGCCTGTTTCGGTAAAAGCTGCCAGCTTGCATTTTTTCAAAGCAAGATCAGAAACGATCTTCAGCTTTTTATATCCCGCTTCCACATCATATCTCCCCTCACGGCCAAAATCGCCATAGTTGTCCATTCCGATCATGTCCACCCACTCATCACCTGGGTAACGTTCCAGGAATTCAGCTTCAGTACTAAACCTGTTGTCGGGCGAAAACGCGTATAGAAAATTATGCACCTGCATGGAATCACGCAAATAGGAAACGGTAAATCGCCAGAGTCTCACAAATTCGTCCACCGTACAATGACTCCTGCCCCACCAAAACCAGTCACCATCAAACTCATGATAAGGCCTGAAGATCATAGGCACCAGCTTGCCATCCCTTCCTTTGATGGATTTGACAAGATTCGCGATCACGCGCAGGATATCTTTATACTTTTCGTGGTGCGAACCACCCGGAATAATGTACTTCACCGCCGGTGCGGATATAGAATCTTTCCAGTAGAAATCACCGGCCGATACCGGATTGGAAAAATGCCATGAAATTGTAGTAACACCTCCCCTGTTGTAGGTATCAGCAATATTCTTTCGCAACAATGTTCTATTATATTCTATCTCGTTAGCGGGTCTTCCCGAAAGCCCCATAAAATCCACCCCGATGACCGCTGGATGTGATCCTGTGACTGATTTTACATCCGAACGATCTTCGTCGCCCGACCAGCCATGTCCGTATTCGGTGGCATGCTGGTGACCAAAAAGAATATTTGTAGCCGATAGTTTCTTTAAATTAACAAACAAGGCTTTGGTTTCAGCTGTCGCTTTCATGTCCACCAGGCTGGGAGCAGGCTGTGCCCATAATTGATCGGCCAAACCCATCAAACATAGTGTGGAAACAAAGAAAGCTTTCATGGCAGTAGTTTATTATTCATGTTGACAAACGGGTCGATTGGTTATGCATTTCTCCTCAGCACAACTTCGATCTGTTTCAACTCATCGGGATTGAAATCGGTTTTTTGAAGCGCATCAAGGTTATTGTCCAATTGGGTTACTGAACTTGCCCCAATTAAAACTGTAGTCACCCGTTTATCTTTCAACAGCCAGGCAATGGCCATTTGCGCCAGCGACTGATTACGCTGTCCAGCGATATCATTAAGTGATTTTATCTGCTCCAGTCTTTCAGTAGTAATCTCCGCAGGTTTCAAAAAACCATGCGCCTTCGCAGCCCTCGAATCAGCAGGAATACCTTTCAAATAGCGATCAGTAAGCAGACCCTGGGCCAGTGGTGAAAATGGGATACAGCCAACACCTTTTTGTTCGAGTATATCCAGCAAACCATCTTCCACCCATCTTTCGAACATGGAATATTTGGGCTGGTGTATCAGGCAGGGGGTGCCTAATTGTTGAAGAATCTCAATAGCTCTCCTTGCTTCATCGGCCTGGTAATTCGATATGCCTGCATACAGCGCCTTGCCCGATCGAACTGCGGTGTCGAGTGCCATCATGGTTTCCTCCAGGGGCGTGTCCGGGTCTGGTCGGTGAGAATAAAAGATGTCGACATAGTCGAGCTGCATGCGCTTAAGACTTTGATCAAGGCTCGACAATAAATATTTCCTCGATCCCCATTCACCATAAGGTCCCGGCCACATCAGGTAACCGGCTTTGGTGGATATGATCAGTTCATCACGCAGGTAGCCTCCGAAATCCTTTTTTAAAATACGCCCAAAATTTTCTTCCGCCGAACCAGGCTTGGGCCCGTAGTTATTGGCGAGATCAAAATGTGTGACGCCCCGGTCAAATGCCCGGCGAATAATGCTGCGGCCATTTTCAAACACATCGACAGAACCGAAATTGTGCCATAGTCCTAAAGAGATTGCAGGTAGCTTCAAACCACTTTTACCACAACGATTGTACATCATGTTGTCATATCGGGAGCTGGCTGGTGTATACATAGTTTCGGCTTAAGGGTAAATAAAAAAATAAACTGGATACTAGATACTGGATACTGGATACTGGATGTTGAGAGTGCCTCAAAGTTTAATTATTTCAATGAAAGTGCTTTCACCATTTCCTCAGCTACCAGCTTGTTTCCTGCTGGCGTCAGGTGTACCCGGTCAGTGGTAAGTAACCCCGACTCTTTATTATCCTTATTATATTGTTGAATATAATCGGTAAATGCCTTGCGCAGATCTATAAGAGTACACTGATAGGTCGTAGCCAGCCGCCGAACTACTTCTGAGTAGGCATTGAGGTCTTTATCCTGGGGATTGGCATCATTCTTCAACTCACCGATAACAGTTGGTGTGCAAACTGCAACCTTTATATTGCCGGCCTGCAATTTCTTTATGATTGCAACATAAAACTTTTCATACTTATCAAGATCGGTACCGGTACCTGAAGTCTTGTGCCAGACATCATTAATACCCACGTAGATCACAACCAGGTCAGGTTTGCGGGCCAGCACATCTTCATCAAGCCGCAGGTAAAGATCATATACTTTATTGCCACCAATCCCCGCACCGATCAGTTCATACTTGTCCCCGGCAGATCTTTGCTGTACCTCCTGTCGGATCAAATCAATATAGCCACCACGTTCCACGCCTGCCTGCGTAATGGAATCGCCAAAAAATACGATCCTTGTATTTTGCACGGGTGTCATCGCTATTGCTGTTAGTACGAAGGTCAATAATAAGAGTTTCTGGATCATATTCTCAAATTTACACTGTTTGTGTTATTCCATTATAGGCGTTGCCATTAACAGCATTTACACGATTGATTATTTCCAGGCAGGCCCTTGAGTTGTGATAGGGGCACTTCCAGAACCCGATCTTATCCTGGTCATGCATTGGCTTTCCGTCTTCCCCGACACCCCAGAACCACTCCCCATGCTTCTTGTCGAGCAACTGCTGTTGTATAAACTCCCAGCCTCTTATTGAATATCCTAAATATTTTTTGTTCCCACTTAATTGCCATGCATTGAAAAAACCAACCATCGCTTCTGCCTGTGGCCACCAGTGCTTTTGTTTAATCAGCGAGCCAGCTTCCAGTTCGTACCATAAGCCACCGTCCTGATCTAACCCGGCCTGAGCAGCTTCGGCTAAAACCAATGCCAGTTCACCGGTAGTCCTGATCCAATAATTGTCCCCAATAGTAGCCGCGGCCTCGGGCAATAACCACGAAGCTTCGATTTCATGTCCAAAAGAAATAGTTGTTGATTTCACTTTCCAGTTCTCGTCAAAGTACAATCGCATATGCCCCGTTGATCTATCGATAATCTTTTCCGAAAAATTGGAGAGTAGCTGGCCAATCTTGTTCCTCAGTATTTCATCCGGAAATGATTTATACAGGTTTGAATACGCTTCCAGGATATGGAGATGCGTATTCATGGTCTTCTTTTCATTGGCATCTTTTGCACTTAACCGAAGGTCAGCAACTGTTTGCCAATCCCTCGTAAAGGCTTCAAGGTAACCGGTCTGAACAGGATCGAAAGCATGTTGCTCTATCTGGGCATAACAGTCCTTCGCGAAATCCAGTGAGCTATGGTCACCACTTGCTCTATAGTATTCAGAAAAGCCATAACAGCAAAAAGCAATGCCATATACCTGTTTTTTTGTTTCGACTGGTTGCCCCTGCTTATTAACCGCCCAGTAAAAGCCACCAAATTGCTGATCATGAAAATAATGGATGAGATAGTGAAAAGCCCTGGTGGCTATATCTAAATAACGTTGATCCTTTGAATAAAGGAAAGCCGCGGAAAATGTCCAGAGTATACGTGCATGTAATACCAAACCCTTTTCAGCATCATTATCTGCAAGGTTTTCATTACTGATGCGGCCATAAAATCCGCCGTTCACATCGTCGATGGTGTATCGCATCCAATAGTCAAGGATACTTGCCAACTCCTGCTTTAGTTCTGCCTGTAGTCTTCTTAATTGACTAGTTATCTCGTTCATACCATTTACCCAAAATGCAATGCCCTGGAGCATGAGAGGTTAATGTATCCGGATCAATATTGCTCGATCACTGGTGCCTTCACCCGGATATCCTTATTCCTGTCGATCATGGCAACAAGTGTTTCCACGGACGCAGCGGAGCGAAAACCATCCGCTGGAGTATTTATCACATAATCGAGCAATTGATCAAGTGTGGTAGAAGCCACATGTAAACGTGTATCTGAGGATGCATAATAAATAAATATTTTTCCATCATCGTCCATAATCCAGCCGTTGCTGAAAAGTACGTTCGACACATCACCTACCCGCTCCTCCCCTTCCGGTGCCATAAAATAACCTGCCGGCTGGTAGATTACTTTTGTAATGTCCGCAAGGTCGGTCATGAATAAATATAATACATACCGAAGACCCGCGGCCGTGCTTCGTACACCATGCGCCAGGTGCAGCCAGCCACGACTTGTTTTTATAGGCGCCGGGCCCAGGCCGTTTTTGAGCTCATACACGGTATGATATATTTTCCTGTCAATCACCACTTCTTCCTCGATTACCGCATTGGTAACAGACTTACTCAGGCCAAAACCAATGCCACCACCGGTGCCGGCATCAATAAATCCATCCTGTGGCCGGGTGTAAAAACCGTATTTACCCTTCACAAATTCCGGGTGCAGCACTACATTACGCTGTTGTGGAGAATTTGTTTTCAGATCGGACAGCCTTTCCCAGCTCTTCAGATCCTTTGTGCGGGCGATACCACATTGCGCAATGGCTGCGGCCTGGTCGGCGGGACTCGCTGCGGGGTCACGGCGTTCGGTACAAAACAAACCATAGATCCAGCCGTCTTCGTGTTGTACCAGGCGCATGTCGTACACATTGGTATCTGGCTCAGCAGTCTCAGGCATAATAATAGGATAGTCCCAAAATCTGAAATTATCAATGCCATTATTACTTTCTGCCACAGCAAAGAAAGATTTCCTGTCGCTGCCTTCCACCCTTGCTACCACCACATATTTATTGTCAAACTTTATCGCACCAGCATTCAGTACCGCGTTTATGCCAATTCTCTCCATCAGATATGGATTAGCGGCCTTATGCAAATCATAGCGCCAAAACAGCGGCGTGTGTTTTGCCGTGAGTATGGGATTCTTATATCGTTGTATAATCCCGTTGCTTTCCCCGACCGGTTCGTTGGGAGCAACAATAAGCTTCCGGTGTGCAGATTCCAGTTCCTGCAGTCGTTTATCAAAAATCTTTTGCATCACACTAATTTTTATATCCTTTAATCCTCCAGTTTATTCCACCAGGTTTTTTTCAAAATAATAATGATGAGTGCCAGGATGATAACAGTTACCAGTAAAGGCAATTTCATCCATAACACGAAATACATCGGCAGAATCGTGAGGCAACACTGCCCGATGATACCCAATACGACGTTAAACATATCGAGTTTGAAACGCCGGTTGGGTTGAAAATCCGGGTTTTCGGCCTGCACCAGTTTTTGGACCGGCTTCCAGAAACCCCAGGGTCTCACCGACTGATAGAAATGTTTCAATACATTGATCTCGGTGGGTGCAGCCGTATAGGTACCGACAAAGCAGCCTGCCAGTGACAACAGGAAAAGTACCGGCCACCAGTACAACGGCAGCGACTCTGTGATATAACCCTGGCTGATCCCCCAATCGATCAGTGAAGGCATGGCTAATGCACCAACAATCCCTGCTGCCATGCCCCAGAAAAATCCGTTCGCGTTAAAGCGCCACCAGTACCATTTCAGGCAATTCGCGGCCACATATCCGCCATATAATCCTCCGACGAGCCATTGCAGTATGGCATTGACATCATCGGCCATAAAACCAAAGAACACTCCCACTGCCACGACCAGTACGCCTACGATATAATTCATCGTAATGACATTCCGGGTACTGGCATTTGGATTCACATATTTGAGATAGATATCGTTAATGATATAAGCCTGTGCTGCATTCAGTGTGCCGCTGAAGGTACCCATGAAGGCACCGAGCAATCCAGTGAGCACGAGACCCAGGATACCCACCGGCAAAAACGAATGAATGGCCGCCGGCAGCACTCTTTCAAAGTCATCAATACCATCAGGACCTTTGATCGCCAGCTGATCGTAATACAAAAGGGCCAATACGGTAAGTCCTATCACCATGGAGTACCGGATGGGCAGCAGGATGATGCTTACAAAACCGGACATCTTGCTTGCTTCACTTGGACTTCTTGTACTAAGTACCTTTTGCATATCATAGTTGGGGGCCGGGCCCGCCAGGGAAGCGAATACTCCTTTCAGCAACATCATCATAAAAAAGGCACCGAATATGCTGAATCGATCGGACGCGATTTTTTTGTTTGCATCTTCTACTATTCCAGTCCAGTCGAGGTCCAGCTTCCATCCGAAAAATGGATTGCCCCAGCCGTTCGGTACATTCAATGACTGTCCCTGCAAATGGATCATCGCAATGACCGCGATGGCAAAACACGCCAGGGTCATGATCATATATTTTATAACATCGCCAGTTACGATACTATGCATACCCCCTATGATGGAATAAAACATTGCAAAGAGCGTGAACACGATGCCATAAAAATGAGGTACATATTTTTCAGTGATCGCAAACGGAACATAATCTTTGACCACTTCCCAGGGAATAAAGACCTGTATAAACTTCCCAAGGCCCACGAAACCATAAGCCAGAAAACCCAGGCAACTGATCAACGCAAAAGCGATAACGATGATATGTGAACCCCTGACGCCTTTGCCTTTTAATCCAAACCTGGTCTGCAGCCATTCCGCGCCAGTGTTGGCATTGCTTCGTCGTAACCATTTACTCAGAAACATCATCATAAACACCTGGTTGAACACCGGCCATAGCCAGGGGATCCAGATGCTTTTCAGTCCATACACAAAACACAACGCTACCATCCACATCGTTCCGCTGATATCAAACATGTCGCTGGCATCGCTCAGACCGAGTTTGTACCAGGGGAGGCTTTTACTTCCCAACAGGTAGCTTTCTTTATTTTGTCTTGCTTTCTTCCTATAGTACCAGCCTACCAGTATCATTGTTACAAGGTATGCCAGCACCATGCTGATGTCGATCCAGCCTAATCTCATCTTATAGTTTTATTTCCGGACAAGATGATCATTTTCGCGTTAAAAAAGAGGTTGCGGGAGGAAGAATCGACCCACAACCTTCTTCTTTACTTCAAACAATCACTGCTTATTGGAACAAGTAATACAGATCATCAATCTCTTTTCGTGAGTTAGATCATCTTAAAACAGACCAACCGCGTCTATATAAACTGTAAAGCCGCCGGATCCGCTGAACTCTTTTACCCATATTTCGTTAAGAGGTCCGGTTGTAAGGCTCGGCAGCGGGATCGCATAATCTGTCCATTCACCTTCTACTACATCAATGGTGAATTTATCAGAAGCATTAATGCCTATATTGATCTTCTTTCCAGCACTTCCAGGTGCACCAAAAACGGAAATTTTAAAGGTGGTATATGGTGATACGTCAATATTGGCACCACCCAACTGGAATGGGGAGCCCCAGCCACCTACATAATCAATTTTTACCGACTTGGTACCCTCTCTTACAGGTGATGTATTATCCCGGTCGGAAACACCTCCCCATCCGCCACCAATCCAACCGTTCCAGTTGCTGGTAACGGCGTCATCATAAAATGGAAGCGTGATAGCGGGTGGCGGCGCCGCACCGGCAATTTCCAGGATATCCGTTGACTGAATAATAGCAGATGAATTCACGACATGGAGTTTGATGGCTCCTCTTGCAGTGCCTTCGGGAACGGTCAACACAAGCTCATCGGTCGACTGGCTTACAAAGTCGGTAATCGGTGGTACATTTTCCAATACTACTGCCGATACCAGGTCAAGATCGGTGCCGGTGATCGTCAGGTCTGTTTCCGGATCAACCGGGTTGGGAGAAAAGGATGCGATGGCTGGCAAAGTAATACGGAGTGTATCGGTGGTCTCAAAAAAATCAGGTTCTGTACCACTATAAGTAAGGATCAATGGACCGGTTTGCGCATCCTCCGGAACTGTTACGACCAACTCGCTAAAAGTTTTAGAGACAAAATTCTCCACTACCTTATTGTTACCAAATGTTACGCTCGAAACCCAGTTGAGGTATGCTCCTTTAATGGAGATATTAGAAGCAATACGAGCCTGTTGTGAAATTTCTGTAACAGTGGGTGTAACACCGAGATCGAATTGGGTTTTGGAAACGATATCGCCTTGTGGGGTTTTCAATGTTACAAAGCCTCTTTCAGCGGCGGTGGGCACAAGCAAAAGGATCTGCCCGGATGTTTGTTGTTTAAAATCCTGTTTGCTCACTACCGCGCCATCGCCTGTAAACTCGATGGCCGTTACCCTGTCGAGGTTGTGACCGATAAACTTGATCGTATCACCATGGTAGGCACCGGTGGGTCCAAAGCTCAGCAACACAACCGCAGTGGTTTTATTATCATCATCCTTACTGCAGGAGCCCGCCAGGAAGGCAATCGCAAACAGCGCCATGGCAGCGTAACCATATTTATAAAACAGCTTTATCATCTTATAATGATTTTCTTTTTAAAAAGATTTTTAAGGTTTCTTCGGCACTACTCTTACATTATCAAAGCAGATGTCGGCATCCAGTTCGCCAGGACCAAAAATCAGTATCCTGCTCCAGTAGCCGTTCGGGTCCGGGTTGGGTTTTACGGAATAGCTGTTGTAAACATCTTCGAAGGGTATAACTATCGTATGCCATTCACCTTTTGAATCGTAAGGTGCTGGCCATGTATAGGCATTATTGTCTTCGCCATTCAATCCTACATTGAACATGACGCGGTTACCGTTATAAGGTTTGACCGTATTTACTTCAAACTTGAGGTTAAAATCAGAAGGTTTTAAAAGAGCCAGATCCGGAACATTGGTAGCGTGATTTGGCATTGAGTTGGCAGGACCACCGGCCACTTCAGGCGAATCCCAGGTCCAGGCTTTTACCTGTTTGGTCATACGGTAATAGTTGCCGCTGATTTTTGGGGGATCAGATGGCGTAACATTTGTAACAAGATAGGTACCCCACCAACCTTCATGCGGATCACCATCGATCACTTTTGGACGGTCATCGCGGAAAAGAAAATCTGATTGAGTTTCCCCAAAGTTTGATTTCACCGTGATCTGTCCTGGTAAAGCACCGGCAGGTACACGTACTTTTATCTCAGTATCGGTAACATCTACAATATCACCATCGACTCCACCTGTGAATTTGACGGTAAGTGGCATATAAAAATAATTACCTCTTATGATTGCCACATCACCTTCATTTACAAATTCACAGGCCATACTGCTTATGGCAGGCTTACTGATCTGCACTTCGAAATTGTGTAAGAGTTCGTGCCCGTTGCTAAACACGATCTTCAGTATATTGGTCACATCGATCGGTATCTCACTGGGTATCCTGACGATGATGGATTGCCGCGTGATATAAGTGGGTGTAAGCACTGCCTGCCGGTCATTAAACCAGACCTCGACGGCATTTTGCAGGTTGTCGCCCATAATTACGATCAGTTGACCCTGGCCTGCGCCAATAAGCAGGGAATCCGATGATGCCGGATCAGTGATCCTTACATAACTGACACTCGGTACACCATCCGAATCGTCTTTCTCACATGCTGAAAACAGGAAGCTGGTGCTGATTGCAGCAAGCAGCAATATCAATATTTTATTTTTCGATTTCATGATGTTTGCGTTTCGTTTATTTGCTAACTGCATAAAATTTATGGGTAATCAACAGCTGGTTCATTAAGCCATGGCGCCTGTGCCACCTCAGATGAAGGTATCGGGATCCGGAAATTGCCCGAATGCGCGTTGATATACCTTGGATTTGCCGGTGGATTTGCCCATGGCGTTTTTTTGATGACCCAGTTTGAAGCAGGAGCATTTCTTACATCCGGTTCAATCCAGTAAAAACCGCGGTCCTGGGAATTCAGGATATCATAAGCCTTCTGTGGATTCCAGTAATGAAGACTCACCAGGTCATACCAGGCCATCGATTCCATGGCAAACTCCCTGAATCTTTCAAATATTACATCGTCAATCGTAATAGGCAGAGGAACATTATTCTGATCAGTCAGATCCGGCAGTCCGGCCCTGTTCCTGATAATATTGAAATATTCAATGGCAACCGGGTCTGAAGTGGATGCATTGTTTCCGATAGAAGCTTCTACATAATTCAGGTACATTTCGGCCAGACGCAACATGTATGTATTATGCGGATAGCGCTGCGGCTCGATCGTTGGCAGACCGATATCCTTGCCTTGTCCAACTACATATTTTTTAATATTGGCAAAATTGCGCTGTGCATCATTTGTGTAAGGAACGATATAAGGTTTTGAATCAACACCTCCTACCGTGCGGGTGATCTCGGGATATACAAACCCTGGCATCATAAAAGTGGCGGCCAGTCGCTGGTCCAGTGTACGACCCGACAACATAGTATCGCCTGAAGGAACAATTCCTTCATATAAACTTAACATCCACCAGGTGGCAGCTTTGTCGCCACCCCATCCTTCCGCACTGATCTCACCACTTGGGTTGAAATGCGAAACAGCGGCATTGCCAAAACCATATCCCGGGTTGCCAGGTATAAATACCCATTGCAATTCAAACAGTGACTCCTCGTTATTATCGTATGGGAATTTGAATAAATCAGCATAATTGGTCTTCAGCTTTTTACCACTCTGCGTGATGACCCTTTGAGAATAATATTTAGCGCTGTCAAGAAATGCCTGGTTCCTGCTAGCGCCACTTCCCTCAACTCCCGCACGTGTTAAATAAAAGCGGGCCAGCATGGCTTCAGCCGACCATTTATTGACCCTTCCCGGTTCAGTTTGCGCAGGAAGGTCTTCTGCTACCGCACGCATTTCCCTGGTCAGGAAATTCCAAATGCTTTTTACCGTATGCTTTTTAGTAGTGGGATCATTTAACAGTTCGAGATTATTTTCAATGATAGGAACTTCCCCCCAGTTCATAACCAGGATGCGGTAGGCTGCAGCCCTCATAAACCGGGCTTCAGCAATCGCGGTTCTCCTGCCCGCCTCCGTAGTACCATCACCAGCATATCGGTTGACATTGGAGATGAGCAGGTTTGACTGGCCTACTACGACATACAATGAAGCCCAGGCCCGGCGATTCTCAGGTGTAAGATCGTTGGTATTGAACTCAACATTACCTCTTTCATTATAACCCCTGAATGCGGTACCAGCGCGTATATCACCAAAACTGAATGCGGGGTTTTCATTGTAATCGAACCATACCCGATTGTACAGTAGTGCTGTAGCCGCTTCCAGCTGTTCATCTGTCTTGTAAAAGTTTGCATCCACAATGGAATCCGTTGGAGGTCTTTCAAGGAAAGACTTTTTGCATGCCTGCAAGGCGGCCACAACAACCAACAGGTAAAATATAAATTGCGAGTTCTTTATTGAAAGCTTATTCATTTGCTTGTTTTTAAAAGTTAATACCAACACTTAATGAATAGATCGGCGTTAATGGATAACGTCCATAATCCAAACCGATAGCCTGGTTTTGTGCGTTTACGTTTCCGCCAACCGATGCTCCTACCTCGGGGTCATATCCTTTGTAGTCGGTAAAAGTCAAAAGGTTTTGTACACTGATTGCCGCTTTGATACCGCGTACCAATTTTTGTTTTGCAATGATAGAAGCCGGAACATTGTAGCCCAATGAAATATTTTTCACGCGTACGAAAGAACCATTTTCCACCCACTTGCTGCTGATCACATTATAGTTGTTATCATTGGGGATCTGGTTGCCGGTAATGCGGGGCACATTTGTTCCGGGGTTGAGAATAACCACTTTTCCACCCTGGTCTTCCAAACGTGCATAGTTTGTTACTTCCGCCATTACATTCCTGCTGGTATAAAACCTGCCGAGTTTTGAGTTGACCATGGAAAGCATATTATAGATATCATTTCCAAATGTGGCAGTAACAAGTATGCTCAGGTCAAAACCTTTGTAGGAGAAGTTGTTGGTAAAACCGCCAAACAATTTGGGCCAGGGATTGCCAATAAATGTTTCATCTTCGGCGGTTATTTTATTATCGCCATTGAGGTCCCGGTATTTGGCATCACCGATCCAAACACCGGTGGGATCTGTTGGATACCTGTTACCGTTTCCATCTACTCTTACAGCGCTGCTGTTTATTTCTTCTACAGACTGGAATAATCCCTCGAAAATATATCCGCGGAACAACCAGGGTGTCATGCCTACAGCCGCCCTTTGTGTCCAGGTTTGACCCCAACCGTCGTACCATGTGGATACGCGGTCTACGACAGCGGCATCATTATAAAACCTTTCAATTTCGGTGTCAAAGTGTGAAAGGTTCAGGTTGGATTCCCAACGGAAATCTTTTTTATTAATATTTACTGTGTTGATTGAAAAACTCCAACCCTTTGTTTTTAATTCACCAATATTGACTCTCGGGTTGGATACGGCACCCTGCCCCAATGTTCCCATGTAAAAAGGAAGCGGGTTTTCCATCAACAGGTTGCTGGTATTTTTTATATAGTAATCAAATTCAAGTGAGATCCTGTTTTTCAATACCCCAACATTTAGCCCGACATTATCAGTTCTTGTTTCTTCCCATTGTATCCCGGGGTTGCCATACCGGTTGGGTAAGAATCCACTGCCCACATCCGAGGTACCTGAACCCAATGGTGAAAATATGCCGGTTCCTCCCCCCTGGTTTCCTGTCAACCCGGTTTCTAACCGCAATTTCAACTCACTGATGAAAGGAACATTAAAAAACTTCTCCTGTGAAACTCTCCATGCTGCAGAAAGCGAAGGAAAATCACCCCAGCGATTTTCAGCACCGAAATTGGAGGAGCCATCCCGCCTGTATGTACCTGTCAGCAGGTAACGGTTATCGTAGTTATAGCTTATACGTCCAAGATAGGATTCCATCGCCCAGGGACCGGAACCACCACCATTTGTCGCTGATGACTGGGCACCTGCGTTCAGGTCAAATACATCATTGGTAAGAAAACCAGAACGTGCCGCACTTATATTTTGCCATTCTGATTCCTGCGACTCATGGCTCGCCATCAGTGTGAAGTTGTGTTTACCGATTTGACGGGTATACTCCAGGAGCTGGTTCCAGTTCCAGTATGTACTCATGCTTATGTTATTGCTCAATGACGCGGAAGTGTTTTGCGCCCAGCCAATACGATAGGTGGGGTTAAAAAACAGGGAGTTGGAATAATTGATATCGGTATTGAAAGTAGTTCTAAGGGTTAGCCCTTTTGCCAGTTTGAATGCCACGTTCAGGCCGCCCCAGAATTGCCTTCTCCTGCTTTCATTTGTTCTCAGGCTCGCGATAGCCAGCGGGTTGACCGGTGTAAACTGGTTGGCACCGTTTATGTCATCACCACCGCCCCAATCGCCGTTCAGGTTTTTAACAGGTATCTGTGGTGTGATCTGTAGCGCATCGGCAATCACACCTTCGGAACTGGTGGTAAGTTTTTCCTTGGTCTGGTTAAAACTGAGATTCGCACCGATGGTGACCCAGTCTTTTGGTTTGTTTTCGAGGTTGACCCTAACACCATATCTTCTAAAGCCAGAGCCGGTGGCCACACCAGCCTGCTTCAGGTATTCGCCAGACATATAATAGGTAGTATTGTTACTGCCACCGCTAACACTCAGTTGATGTTTCTGCATGTCGGCTGAGTTGAACAGCTCGTCCTGCCAGTCGGTGCCTTCACCGAGTATCGATGGATCCAGGAATTCATCGGGTGAGTTACCACCTGCCAGGGCATGAAACTCGTTACGCATTTGGGCATACTCCCTGAGATTCATCACAGGCAACGATTCGGGCGGAGCCTGGACATTGTATTGCATATTATAATTGAAAGTTGCCTGCCCGGCTTTTCCGCGCTTGGTAGTGATGAGTACCACCCCGTTCGTTGCCCTCGAACCGTAAATAGCCGTGGCCGAAGGCCCCTGCAGGATTTGTATATCATCTATGTCTGAGGGGTTGAGGGATGCAAGCGGATTGGAAGAATTGGTGGTACCTCCGCCCTGGAGTTGCACACCGTCAATTACATATAAAGGTTCGGTATTGCCGGTGATGGAATTGATCCCCCTAATGTTTACAGAGATACCTCCACCCGGCTGGCCTGAGTTCTGAGTAACATACACACCGGCGGCACGACCCTGGATAGCCTGCTCTACGGTGGTATTGATCGTCTTTTCAATCTCCTTTGCGGAAACAGAAGTTTGTGCAGAAGTGAGGTTGACCCGTTTAGTATTACCATAACCGATCACCACCACCTCACTGAGTTTGTTATCGGTCATGTCGAGGGAAACCGGGAAATGGGTTTTGCCATCAAGCGTGACCTCTACAGGCTGTGCACCGACATAGGAAACCACCAGCACTTTTGCATCGGGAGGAACACTGATCGTGAATGTGCCATTGGCGCGGCTTACAACAGAAGCTGCTCTGCCTTTGATCGTAATGGTTGCATTGGGTAATGGAGTGCCCTCACGGTCAGCAACCACACCAGTAATCGTTCGATCCTGTGCAAATAGGGAAAATGTGGAAAGCAGGATAGCTGCCACCGCGGCAAATATCCGGGGGGATTTTTTTCTCATACAGCAAGTTTTATTGTACTAATGTAACGAGGATTTTTGATAATGCAACCGATTGCATTTCTTTTTTTCCTAATCCAAATTTAACCCTGGTCTTAATCCCAGAACTAATACTATTTTATCAAATATTGATGCTATCACGACTTGATCAAAAGTCAAAGCGATGAAAACCTGCACTAATCAGTCATTATCCGCAAATTCTGGCAAAATTTCATTTTGTATTAATTAATACTATTTTATCTTTAGGTCGATAATATTTGTTCATTCAGCTCACATGCATAAAAATATCCTGCGGGAGATCACTCCCCTCACCAATGCGGACTGCTTCACCATTTTTACCCGGGTAAAATCGGAGTTCGACTTCCCCCTGCATAGCCATGAAGAACTGGAATTGAATTTTATCATGAATGCCAAAGGTGCCCGGAGAGTGGTGGGTGATCATATCAGTGAGATCGACGACCTGGAACTGGTACTGGTAGGCTCCAATCTTCCACATGTCTGGCAAACCTACAAATGCACCAGCAAAGAAATACGCGAGATCACCATCCAGTTTCACAAGGATCTTTTTGATGACAAATTCCTGCGTCGCAACCAGCTTAGTTTTATCCGGACCATGCTGGAAAAATCAGCGCGGGGGATTTTATTTTCCCGCCAAACCATCGAGCTCATTACACCCCGCCTGACTATTCTTAGTCAAAAACAGGGATTCGATTCGGTGCTGGAACTGCTGTCGATACTACACGATCTTTCGATCTCCCGGAATATGCACACGCTTTCTGACGCCACTTTTAGCAACGCCGAACTCTCCTACAACAGCCGGCGCATTGAGCGTGCCATTGAATACATGAACCAGAGTTTTCACAAACAGATCACGCTTACCGAGGTATCGAAGCTGGCCAATATGACGGATGCTTCCTTCAGTCGGTTCTTTAAAGCACGCACAGGCATCACGTTTATGGACAGTCTCCTGGAAATGCGGTTGGGCCACGCTTCCAGGCTATTGATCGACACCACGCAATCTATTGCTGAAGTGGCTTACAATTGCGGCTTCAACAATATTTCCAATTTCAACCGGCTGTTTAAAAAGAAAAAGGGCTGTACGCCAAAGGAGTTTAGGGAGAATTATAGTTATGGAAGCAGGGTGTTTATATAGTCGGGAGTCGATAGTCGATAGTCGACAGTCCTGACGCAGCCTTGTCGCCATTGTGGCTTATAATTACAGCTTCAATAATATTTCCAGTTTCAACCGGCTGTTTAAAAAGAAAAAAGGCTGCACGTCAAAGGAGTTTAGGGAGAATTATAGTTATAGAAGCAGGGTGTTTATATAGTCGGGACCCGATAGCAATCGGGTCGATAGTCGGGAGTCCGGACCCGATAGCAATCGGGTCGGAAGTCGACAGTGCTGACGCAACCTTGTCGCCATTATAACTTACCAGTTTATCATGAAAAAATCCCACCACCGTCAGGTGATGGGATGTGTTAGCGGGTACTTTCTTTATAGTGGTTTTTCTATCCGGCTTGTTAACTGCAACCACCCTGGTTGCCACAATTGAGGCACTTGTAGCAGGTACCGCTGCGCATCATAATATGACCACATACATTACAAGCCGGCGCATCACTTTGCATATTTCTTGCTGCCGCATTTACCGCGTCTATTCCGCTATCCGTTTTTTTTTGACCCTTTGCATTTCCACCTGTTACACCAACTGGTGTGGGAGTAATCCGCACGCTCGATAATTCCGGTTCCTTTTCATACTCCAGGCCCGAGGGTACATCATCCCAATCATCTGCGCCTGTATTAAGCACTTCAGGTTTGTCCAATACGTGAACCAGGTCAGTCCGTCCCAGGTATTCATACCCCAGTACGCGGAAAATAAAGTCGACGATCGATGTTGTTGATTTAATATTGGGGTGCTCCACAAATCCTGAAGGATCAAATTTTGTAAAGGCAAATTTGTCAACAAACTCTTCAAGTGGAACGCCGTATTGCAGGCCGATTGAGATCGAAATGGCAAAGCAGTTCATCATGCTGCGCATGGTTGCACCTTCCTTCGCCATATCAATAAAAATCTCACCCAGTGTACCATCACCGTATTCGCCGGTACGCAGGAAGATCGCCTGTCCGTTGATCTTTGCTTTCTGTGTAAACCCGCGGCGTTTGGCCGGCAGTGAACGACGTTCGACAATGCTCGCCAGTTTTCTTTTCAGTTTAGTATCGGGCGATGACTGCACTCTTTTCTGTACTTCTTCCAGCAATTCTTCCACAGTCAGTTTGCCGAGATCAACAATATTTGAATCAGCAATCTGTTCCGTACTTACTGCTGCTGTCTCTGTACTACCGGTGACTGATTTTTTCTTTTTATCCGATTTAGTGCTCAGCGGTTGTGAAAGTTTGGATCCATCGCGGTACAAGGCGCATGCCTTCAGTCCCTGTTCCCAGCTCAACAGGTACGCATCAGCGATCTCGCTTACCGTTGCCTCGTTGGGGAGATTAATTGTCTTTGAGATAGCGCCGCTGATAAAAGGCTGCGTAGCTCCCATCATACGAATGTGCCCGTGCGCATGGATAAAGCGTTTTCCTTTTTTACCATTCTTGTTGGCGCAATCAAATACCGGCAGATGTTCATCTTTCAGCAAAGGTGCACCTTCCAGCATCATCGTGCCACATACATAATCATTAGCTGCTTCTATTTCCTCGTCGGTAAAGCCCAGTGCTTCCAGCAGGCTCCATTCCATATCGTTGTACTGATCAGGCGTGAATCCAAGTCTTTGCAGGCATTCTTCACCCAACATGTACTTATTGAATACAAAACCGATCTCAAATGCTGTGTTGACTGCTTCATCCAGTTTTTTGATCTCACTGGCGATAAATCCTTTTTCGCTCAGGGTCTGGTGATTGATAAAAGGCGCTCCAGCGAATGATTTGGAACCGACGGCATATTTGATGATGCTGTCAATTTCCTTTTGGGAATATCCGAGGTTCTTTAATGCCGCAGGTACCGACTGGTTGATGATCTTGAAATATCCACCGCCGGATAATTTTTTAAACTTCACTAACGCAAAATCAGGCTCAACACCTGTAGTGTCACAATCCATCACCAGGCCGATCGTGCCCGTAGGCGCGATCACAGTAGCCTGCGCATTGCGGTAACCGTATTGTTCGCCCAGTTCTACCGCGTCATCCCAGGCCTTGCATGCCGCTTTCAATAAGTAATCGGGGCAATGTTCTGCTTTCAAACCCTGTGGTTTTACGCTCAGTCCTTCATACTCATCAGCATCATAAGCCGCCAGGCGGTGATTACGCATCACACGCAACATATGCTCCCTGTTTTCTTCAAACCGTGGGAAAGCGCCAAGGGTGGCAGCCATTTCCGCGGAAGTTTTATAAGCGGTACCCGTCATAATAGCAGTGATCGCTCCGGCAATAGCTCTCGCCTCCTCACTATCGTAGGGAATACCACTTACCATCAGCATCGTTCCAAGATTAGCATATCCAAGACCGAGTGTACGATATTCATAGCTAAGTTGTGCTACTTCTTTGGAAGGAAACTGGGCCATCAATACTGATACTTCCAGCACAACAGTCCACAGGCGGCAGTTGTACTCATAACCTTCAACATCAAAATGATTTTTGTCGGCATCATAAAACTTCATCAGGTTGGCCGACGCGAGGTTGCAGGCGGTATTATCTAGGAACATATACTCACTGCATGGATTCGATGCCCTGATCTCACCACCTTCGGGGCAGGTATGCCATTCGTTGATTGTGGTATTATATTGTGTGCCGGGATCAGCGCAGCGCCATGCGGCATAAGCTATCTGATTCCACAATTCCCTCGATGGGACTTTTTTCATCACGCGTCCGTCGGTACGTGCTGTTAGTTCCCAATCATCATTGTGTTTTAATCTTTCAAAAAATGAATTAGGTATGCGAACAGAGTTGTTGGAGTTTTGCCCGCTGACAGTTCTATAGGCTTCACCTTCATAGTCGGAAGAATAACCCGCATCAATCAACGCAGCTACTTTTTTCTCTTCCTCTACTTTCCAGTTGATAAATTCAACGATCTCGGGATGGTCGAGATCAAGGCAAACCATTTTGGCAGCCCTGCGGGTAGTGCCCCCACTTTTAATGGCGCCCGCGGCCCGGTCACCGATTTTCAGAAAACTCATTAACCCGCTGGAAGTACCGCCGCCACTTAGTTTCTCACCTTCGCCTCTCAGGTTGGAGTAGTTGGTCCCTACACCCGAACCATATTTAAATATCCGTGCCTCTCTTACCCAGAGATCCATGATACCGCCGTCGCCAACAAGATCATCATCTACACTCAATATAAAACAGGCGTGTGGCTGGGGACGCTCGTATGCTGAGGTAGACTTTTTCAACTGGCCATCAGCCTGGTCTACATAATAGTGACCCTGCGGTTTGCCGGTGATACCATAACTTTCGTGTAAACCCGTATTGAACCATTGCGGTGAGTTAGGAACGCACATCTGGTTGAGTATGCTGTAGACCAGTTCCTCATAAAATACCTGTGCATCTTTCTCCGATGCAAAATACCCGTAGCGCTCACCCCATACTTTCCAGCAATTGGCCAGTCGGTGGGCTACCTGCTTGGCCGAAGTTTCGCGGCCCAGGCTGCCATCAGGTTGTGGCACGCCGGCTTTACGAAAATATTTTTGTGCTAAAATATCCGTTGCGATCTGGCTCCATTGTTTGGGCACTTCAACGTTTGTCATCTCAAACACTTTCTCGCCCGACGGATTTTTGATCACAGAAGTACGGTAGTCGTATTCAAACTGATCGAACACACTAATATCCTCGCGTGTATAGCGACGATGGAATTTCAATCCCGCCCCGCGGGATGCTTGCTTTTTACCAGCCATAACAATAACTATTTAACGGGTTAAGATTTGGATTGCTGCCTTAGGTGGGAGGCGTTTACGAATATATTTTTAACTGCCCTATTTCCCGTGCTGCAAATATCCCCAATATGTGGAAAAGAGAATCACAAAATCCCGTAATGCTTTACTGTAGGGGATTAGGCGAATTTTGCACAACCGGCACCGTTTGTTGCGGATATTTTTTTCTCAAATTTTTCCTTTCTCGAAAACAGAGGCAGCAATCTGTCATTAACAGCAACCTTTCCCGTCTCGTAACCTTAATTTTGCCCTTACAAAAGGCATGAAGAAAACAATTTTTACCACCGCACTATTTCTGATAGGCTTCGGCCTGCCAGTCCTGCAGGGCCAGACCCAGTTTTCGGGATGGCTGGCCTCGTTCAATACCATTAAAACCGGCAAAAAAACCAGCCTGCATACGGATATTCAGTGGAGAAGTTCTGACAGATGGGCTCATACGCAAACATTACTCCTGCGACCGGGTCTGAACCTGCACATGAAAAAAGGCTTTATCTTTTCCGCCGGTTATGCTTTTATATCCAATCGCCGGGTGATTGGAGCAGCAACAGGTTATCTTACCGAACACCGCGCCTGGGAGCAACTCTTATATAATCATAAGCTAAACCGGTTGTCAATAGCACATCGCCTGCGCCTCGAGCAGCGATTTCTTCCAAAGGCCCTTGTAGTGGATGATCGTGTTGAGAAAGAAGGCACCGGGTACGCCAGTCGGGTCCGGTATTTTATACGCAATGTATATCCCCTTTCCAGGGGACCTGAGTTTTCCAAAGGTGTTTTCGCAGCTTTGCAAAATGAAGTGTTTCTGAATATTGGCAATACCCGCCAGGTGAATGGTAAGCTTTTCGACCAGAACAGGCTTTATCTGGCAATGGGTTACCGGCTGTCACCCTCATTCGACCTGGAGGCCGGATATTTTAATCATTATACACAGGGCAGCAGTTCCTTTACTAATAATCATGTGATCCAGGTAGCGGGGTATTTAAGACTGTGATGCTTTTCAACTACAGAACCCGCAAAAACAGTCCCGCGACTCTCCATGCGTCAGACGCGGACGTCAGACGCAGGATCGCCGGCTCCCGACAAACGACTCCTGGCTAACGACCCAATTGCTATCGGGTCCCGACTAAATTAACCCCTTAAAACCCAACATTTTTTTGCATTTTTGCAGTTAACCAACCGGTACCGGATGAAGTCAGCAATTTATCATTCACTTACAGAAAAAAAGAACCAGGGCAGGAAATCCTTTGCCGTACTTATTGATCCGGACAAAGTGGATAAGCCCATGCTGGATGAACTGACCGGCCTGGCTGTTGCGGCTAAAGTGGACTACCTGCTGGTAGGTGGCAGCCTGGTCATATCCAATCACCTTGACGAGTGTTTGCAACAGATCAAAAAGAACTGCTCCATCCCGGTTGTTCTTTTTCCCGGCAGCCCGCAACAGGTTAGTAAATACGCTGATGCACTGTTATATCTTTCGCTTATTTCGGGCCGGAATCCTGAATTACTGATCGGTCAGCATGTGGTATCGGCACCTTTTGTTCGCCAGAGCGGGCTGGAGATCATGCCTACAGGATATATTGTCATTGACGGTGGCGCTCCCACCACGGTTTCTTATATCAGTAATGCACTCCCTATCCCTGCCGACAAGAACGAGATCGCGATGTGTACGGCCATGGCAGGGGAAATGCTGGGCATGAAACTGATCTATATGGATGCCGGCAGCGGTGCCCGCCGACCCATCACAGAAAACATGATTGAAGCCGTCGCTAAAAATATCGATGTTCCACTGATCATCGGCGGTGGCATCACCGATCCCGAAAAAGCCTACCTCGATTGTAAGGCCGGCGCGGATCTGATCGTAGTTGGCAATGCCATTGAAAAAGATGCATCACTGATCATGGAAATGAGTAAAGCAATACATTCAGTAAGTCTGGAGTCGGGAGTCAGTAGTAACTAGTCGTTAGTCGGTAGTCATTAGTCGGGAGTCACGCCGATTTCTCATTTTCAAATTCTCAATTTCCACATTTTCAAATTTTCAAATTCTCAAATTTTCAAATTCTCCCCGTTTATCAAACTGCCCGCCGCCTCTGCGATCGCCCGTATTACCGTGGTCATGTGCGGGATATCGATACGTTTTAATTCGTCGCAGGGCTGGTGATAACATTTATCATCATCATCACTACTCATGATACTATGTGCGGGTATCCCCTTTTTTACAAACGAGTAGTTGTCGCTGCGTTTGTAAAGTTCTTTCTCCTCCGAGGGACCAGGTTTTACTTTTACGGCCGTGGTTTCAAAATTCCTTTTCAGCAAAGCGGGTAGCGGCGACTCATCAAAACCTGTAATAAAAACATTGTTATCGCCATACTGTGGTATACCGATCATTTCGATATTGATGCCGGCTACGATGGCACGGGTATCGAAAAGATCGACAAAATCCTTTGAGCCGAGCAGGCCCAGTTCTTCACCCGAAAAAGCACAAAACATCAATGTTCTTTCGTTATCTGCTTTTTTGGCAAAATGTTCAGCCAGCAGGATAAGGGCGGTAGTTCCTGATGCGTTATCGTTGGCACCGTTTAAGATGCTGTCCTTTTTTCTGCCACGGCGGAATACACCTTCGTGATCATAGTGTGCGGAGAATAGTACGATCTCTTCAGGCCTGGATTTCCCTGGCAATATAGCTGCAACATTATAACCCAGATTTTCATAATAATTATTCACGCCGGAAAGTGCAAGTGATGTAGGTGCTGTGCTGGCGCATACAAACAACACGTTATTTGTCAAGCCTCCCTGCGGAAACTGGAATTGTGTAGGAAAATAATTCTCTTTATCAGGTTGCGGCAGGTTGCTCCACAACAAAAGATCGCCGCTGATGTGCCTGTATTTCTCGAGTATATTTTCAGTAAAAAAAGAATCGATTTTTATGACGGTAAAATCAGCAAGTGTTTTGGGTAAATAATTGCCCGGCGCCGGATGCAGGTACATAAAGACATCCTGCGATAATTTTTTGCCGTTCCATTCCAGGATATCGCTCACCACTTTTTTACTTCCCCCAAATGGACGGAACGGAAGAAAATACCCTTCCCTGCCCGGCAACGGCTGTAAACCGCTTTTTTTAAATGCTTCACCGATAAACAGGCCGGCCTTCAATAGTTCCGGCCGCCCATTACCGCGGCCTTTTAACGAATCGGATGCCAGCACATTCATAATGCGACTTACTTCGTTTTCATTAATTGGGTCGGGATGATACTGACCGGATACTGGTAGCTGCAATAACATCAGCGCAACTACTATTACTATTAAACATCGGTGCATAGTGGCATTTTGAATTGCTTCCTCATATACGCATGCTGTTATGGCGGTGTTATTTTACTAACCCGGCGTTCGCAGCGATCATGGCGGACTCATACACTGTTATCGGAGATCTTCTTTCTTAACCCGTGTAGGTGTCTCTTTACCAGCTACAATCGATCTTGAACTCAGGGCTATCGAACGGATGATCATTGTCATATTCTCAATGTCCAGGGTTTCGACATGATCTGATGGTTTGTGATAGTGTGGTTCCGCATCCATTTTTGCCGTGGAGATCGTATGTGCAGGCACACCCAGCCTGGCGAGGGTAGCATTGTCGGAGCGATAAAATAACTGTTGATCAGGATAAGGATCCGGATGAAAAGTAAAACCGGTTCCTTTCAGGTTTTTCTGCAGGATCGCACCCATATCGGTTTTATCATAGCCGGTGATAAATGCGGTATTCTTACCCCATTTACTTTCGGTACCGATCATTTCAATATTGAACATGGCCATGACCTTCTCGGGCGGAAACTGTTTTGAAAAGTACTGGGATCCAAAGCCACCCGATTCCTCTGCTGTAAACGCGGCGAAGACCAGGGTGCGCTCATTGTCTTTGGTGGCCGCGAAATATTTTGCCAGCAGTATCACAGCGGTGATACCGGCTGCATCGTCATTGGCACCGTTATAAATGGAATCGCCATCAACTGGTTTGCCTACTCCAACATGGTCGTAGTGCCCGGAGAAAATAACATACTCACCCTTTCTTTTTTTTCCGGGTATCACTCCCACTACATTTGCCAGTTTCTGTTCTGCCACCTCATGCTTCGCCTGTATATTAAAGCTCTTAGGTAATTCAGTACCGAGTATAAAGACGACATTCTTATCGGTTTTGAACAGGCTGCGTTTCAGGAAAGTAAGACGGGGGAAATTTTTTGCATAGCTGGAATCAACCAGCACCAGCAGGTTTTTTTGCTCCGCCGCAAAATCTGCCGCCTGTTGAAACAGGTTACCGCCTTTTTTCATCACTACTGTCTCATAACCCGACGACTGGTTGATATTGAAATCCGCCTGAGAGGTTACCACAATGATATTCCTGGAATCGGCTTCCTGGTTATCAAACCGTGCAGTAAGGCTTACCTGGCGGGGGCTGACCATGGCAAATTCCTGGCGATAGCTGTCACCACCATCCCATGTCTTCAGGCCTGCCGCTTTAAACTCCTCTGCAATAAAATCCGCTGCTTTCTCGATTTCCGGTGAGTTCACCCTTCTTCCACGCATTTCATCAGAAGCCAGTATGCTTTCGATCCGGAGTGCATCTTTTGCATTAATGATCTCATCTGCTTTTTGCGCCCATAAAAAAGAGGTCATTGAAACCAATAACCCCGTCAGTGTAAGTGTCTTCATTTAATGTTGCTGTTTTTTTTCGTGAGGTTTGAATCGTGAATCGTGAGTGGTGAGTGGTGATACGGGAAAAGGGATTGAGAATTTGGAATTTGGTCATCTCACCTTTTCAAATTTCCACATTTTCAAATTTTCAAATTATAGACTCATCATCTCCTTAAACTTCACCGTCTGTCTCCGGCTTACTTCGATCTTTTCACCACCTTTCAACTCCAGCAGGAGGCCGCCATTGAAATAGGGTTCGATCTTATCGATCATGCGGAGGTTTACGATATGCTTGCGATTGGCACGGAAGAAAAATTTTTCATCCAGCCTTTCTTCCAGCGCATTGAGTGATTTTAATATGAGTGGTTTATTGGCGCCAAAAAATACCTTGGCATAGTTGCCAACACTTTCGAACAGGCGGATATCGCTAAGTTTGACAAACCAGCAGCGTTCTCCATCCTTTACAAATACCTGGTCATTCTCACCCAGGATACTGTTGTTGGTATATTCTTCTACCGTACGTGACTCTTTGTTTTCTGACTGTTGCAGTTTGTGTATCGCATCAGCAAGCCGCTTAGGCTCCACGGGCTTTAGCAAATAATCCAGGGCATTTACTTCGAATGCTTTCAGTGCGAACTCATCATACGCGGTGGTAAAGATCACCTGCGGCGCACGCTCCAATTCTGCCAGCATATCAAAACCGGTCTTTCCCGGCATCTGGATATCCAGGAAAATCAGGTCGGGTTGCTGGCTTTCTATTTTTGAAATACCTTCCTGCGCATTGGCCGCTTCGTCGATCACTTCTACCTCAGGAAAGTCCTGTAGCAGCTTTTTTAATTCCGTCCTGGCCAGGCGTTCATCATCAATGATAATTGCTCTCATGTGAATTGTTTTAATAATCGTCGCCGACAGGAATCATAACGGTAGCTTCTACCAATCCGGGAGATGCCTGCCTGATTTCAAATTTAGCTTTATTTCCGTATAAAAGATTCAGCCTGTTGGTGGTGCTGGACAGGCCAAAGCCTTCACCCGTCACATGGCCATTCAGGTACCCGGTATTCTGCACAGAGAGTTCATGAAAGTTGTCTTTGATAGTTGAAATAACCCTTACCACACCACCCAGGATCTGCTTGCTGATCCCATGCTTGATGGCATTTTCCACCAGTGTCTGCAGCATCATCGGTGGCACCGGAAGAGAAAGCGTATCCTCATCAACATTGTATTCAATTTTCAACCTGTCCTCAAACCGCATATTCTCGAGCGCGAGATAATCCTTTACAATAAATAGCTCTTTTTGAAACGGCACCGCCTCGGATTTATCAGCCTGCATACTGCTGCGCAGGATATTACTGAGCTCGGTGATAGCCTTACGTGCCCGCTCGGGATTTTCATCCACCAGGGCGCGAATACTATTTAGCGAGTTGAAAATAAAATGCGGATTGATATGTGCCTTAATGGTCTTCAATTCCAGTTCTTTAACCAGTGACTCAAGTTGCAGTGTATCCAGCTGCTGCTTGCGGCTTTTGGCTACATAATGATACACAAAGTAGATCAGGCTCCAGATAAAGAACAGGATGAAATATGAAAAAGCACTGCTCAACACGAGCAATAATTTGCTGACCCAATAACTTACATCCGTTCTTTCGAGCAATAACACTTCGTCCTGCTTGATCAGGTCAAAATAAATCAAAGCTTCGACGCTCAGATAAGACACCAAAATCGCGAGACAAAACGTTATAATAAAAAACTGGAAAATTTGTTTGTTGAGGCTTTTCTGCAACAGGCCAAAACGAATAATTGCCATGCGCATCAGGTGGGAAAAGATCAGGCCCAGCACCAGGAAAACACCCAGTCTCTTAAAAAAATCGGGTGTAAGCCGGTCGAAAGAGAAGGCAAAAAATGCGTTAATAAGCGCAAATGAACCCCAACCAATAGCCTGGAAAAGCCAGTATTTTGAATTACCAATACGCATAGTTAACAAAGCTAACCAATTTGATCTCTGCCTGAAGTTGTAAATGTATCAATGGAAAATAAGTTTTACAAATGGGATGTTTGACGGCTGGAATCACTTGATTTTTAATTGATTTGACTCAATAACTTGTTAAAGACCTTAAGAATTCGAGTGAAACAATTTGCATTTTTGGATTATCCCTGGAGTCATTCGCCAGTAAAAATAAATCGCTTACTTATCGCTGCATTCCGCTCCCGGCATTTCGTTTGCACTATCAAAACCTTTATTATTAACCCCATTAATATATTACTTTTACAGCCGCTAAACCACTCAAATGGAAATTATACCCGGACCTTTGTTAAAAACCATCGATTCGCCCGCCGACCTCAAAAAATTGCCGCGTGAAAAACTTCACCAGGTATGTGATGAGCTTCGCCAGTATATTATTGATGTGGTAAGCGTACATGGCGGCCATTTTGGAGCCAGCCTGGGTGTAGTGGAGCTGACCACAGCCCTTCATTATGTTTATAATACTCCTTACGATCAGTTGGTTTGGGACGTTGGCCACCAGGCTTACGGACATAAGATCCTGACCGGCCGCCGGGAAAGCTTTGTCAGCAACCGCAAATTCAATGGCATAAGCGGCTTCCCCAAGCGCAGTGAAAGTGAATATGATACATTTGGTGTAGGTCACTCCTCCACTTCTATCTCCGCCGCACTGGGAATGGCCATGGCGGCTAAATACAAGGGTGAAACCGACCGGAAATGTGTGGCCGTGATAGGCGATGGGGCCATGACGGCAGGCCTTGCTTTTGAAGGCATGAACCACGCTGGTGTGGCCGATACCGACCTGTTGATTATATTGAACGATAATAATATGGGCATCGACCCCAATGTTGGCGCCTTAAAAGAATATCTTACCGACATCACCACTTCCCCCACCTATAACAAGGTAAAAGACGATGTCTGGAAATTGCTGGGAAAATTACCGGTGGGAAAAAATTTCAGTCGTGCCATGGGCCATAAGCTCGCTGAGGGTTTAAAAGGCATGGTGAGCAGCAGTGCCAACCTGTTTGAAGCTCTTAAGCTTCGCTACTTCGGTCCTATCGACGGCCACAACGTAGCCAAGCTGGTCGATACCTTAAAAGATCTTCGCGAAATACCCGGTCCCAAGTTGTTGCATGTGGTAACGGTAAAAGGCAAAGGTTATGCCCTGGCCGAAAAAGACCAGACCAAATGGCATGCACCCGGCCTGTTTGATAAGATCACCGGAGAAATCCAAAAAAAGAAATTTGATCTTCCTCAGCCGCCTAAGTACCAAGACGTATTTGGGTATACCATCATTGAGCTGGCTGAAAAGAATAATCGCATTTTTGGTATCACACCGGCCATGCCTTCCGGCTGTTCTCTAAAATATATGATGGAAAAAATGCCGGACCGCGCATTTGATGTCGGTATCGCTGAACAGCATGCGGTAACAGTAAGTGCCGGTATGGCTACGCAAGGCATGAAAGTGTTTTGCAATATCTACTCTTCATTTATGCAGCGCGCCTACGACCAGGTGATACATGATGTGGCTATTCAGAAACTGCCGGTCATCTTCTGTCTCGATCGTGCGGGGCTGGTTGGTGACGATGGTCCCACCCACCACGGGGCTTATGATATTGCCTACATGCGCTGCATCCCCAATATGATCGTGAGTGCGCCGATGAATGAAAGCGAGTTACGCAACCTGATGTACACAGCGCAACTGGAAAGCACCAAACTTCCTTTTGTGATAAGATATCCCCGCGGTGAAGGCGTTATGCCCGACCTGCCACCTGAACAGGGCGGATGGAAAACGGAAATGAAGGAGATACCGATCGGAAAAGGACGAAAAATAAAAGATGGTAGTGAGATTGCCATTTTAAGCATTGGTCATCCCGGCAATTTCGCCGCGGCTGCTATCCGTGAGTCAAAAAATGATGGCCTCAATCCGGCACATTACGATATGCGTTTCGCAAAACCGCTGGATGAAGAACTGTTGCACGAGGTGCTGCAGAAATTTGAGAAGATCATCACGGTGGAAGATGGCTGTATAGAAGGTGGTTTTGGTTCCGCCATACTTGAATTCATGGCGCAGCATAATTACAAAAACAATGTTCGCATACTGGGTATTCCCGACACTATTGTTGAACACGGCACTCCAAAAGAACTGCAGCGGGAATGTGGCTATGATGCCCGTGCGATCGCGGAAGCGATAAGGGATATGATGAATACTACGGTGAAGATTGAAGAAATGCTTCAATAAAGGGTGAATAGCAGGTAGGCATATTTCTGACGATGGGGATTTTTCATGCAAACTCCCAACCGTCTATCAGATAATTGCTATATGCTCCATCGGTACTGATACCACGAAGTATGTAAAACGTTGGGATTATGCAGTCGATTTTAGCGATTTAATATTTTTTAAGTATAAGCCAACGATGGCCTTAGTCGCCTGGCAGCCAAAATTTATTTTATGGATTTTCGTTAATAAAGCATCTGTTATTTATAGATAACTTATGCTGAGAACACGTTTCCTGCTGCTGGCTTCTATTCTTCTCATCGCCACTGCCTGGCTATACTCTTCCGGTCCACGGGTGCAACTATCATCAGAGGCTAGGGATCCCAAACCTGAAGATATCTCCGTCGTCAACATCGGAAACCTTGGAAAGGCAAGAAACAAAGCAGTCGCTGCACGAGAATTTGTAAAACAGAAAGATTACAATGATAAGATCTGTTTTCTTTTAGACATGAGCCTCCCTTCAGGACAGGCCAGATTTTTTGTTTTTGATCTTAAAAAAGACAGCCTGGTGAATGCCGGACTGGTTACCCATGGGCGCTGTTACCAGGACTGGCTGGAAGGACGTAAGTACAGCAACACGATCGGCTCGGGATGCACATCTCTGGGGAAATACAAGATCGGCCATTCATACCATGGCCGTTTTGGTATTGCTTACAAATTGTATGGCCTGGATAAGACCAACAACAACGCATTTAAACGCTATGTTGTCCTGCACGCGCACGAATGTGTTCCTGAAACAGTCGTAGCGGATGAGATCTGTCAAAGCGATGGCTGTCCCACGGTGTCGCCAGGTTTCCTGCGATACCTCAGGCAACTAATCGATGCTTCTAAAAAACCGATACTGCTTTGGGTCTACGATTAGGTAAAACCAGCGTCACTAAGACTTATATGCCCTAAAAAATTTAGAAAACTAGACCAGGCTTGCGTCCATGGTGATATTTGTGTTGAGCAATTTGCTGATCGGGCAGTTGGCTTTTGCCTCAGCTGCGCATTCAGCAAATTTAGCTGCATCTATACCAGGCACCGTGGCTTTTACTTCCAAATGGCTGCCCACGATGGCGCCAGCGGCCGGGTCGAGATCGATGGTGCACCGGGTATCAATATTATCGGCAGTAAAGCCGGCAGCGTTGAGTACAAAACTTAGTTTCATCGAAAAGCAGCCTGCATGTGCCGCAGCCACCAGTTCCTCGGGGTTGGTACCGGTTCCTTCTTCAAAACGGCTTTTAAAAGAATACTGTGTGTTGTTTAGAATGCCAGATTGGGTAGAATTAGTGCCCTTTCCTTCTTTTCCTGAACCTTTCCAGTTTGCAGTTGCAAATCTTTTCATGATTAAAGTTTTTTAAATGTATTAGGATTCCCCAACCGGCTCATCGGGAGCGGTGGGATTTTCTTCTTCCAGTTCTGCCAGTCTTTGTTCCGGCTCATTGTATTCAATGATAAAATTATTCCGCCCTTCACCTATCATGATCTTCAAAAACTTGCCCTGCACCAGTTCGAGCAGTGAAAGGAACAAAAAAATCGCATGTACCCGGTTCTCGGTCTTTTCAAATATTTTTTCAAATGCCAGCGTCTTTTCCTCACGGGCCAGTGAAAGCATTTCCTGTCGACTGGTTTCCATCGTGTACCTGTACTGCACTACTGTGTGAACAGGTTTGTTGATCCTGTCGGAATATTTCTGCATGGCCTTTTCAAAGGCCTTCATCAATTTGAAGATGGTAATATTTTGGATCTCGGTGCCCTCTCCTGCTTCTTCTCCGATGTGCGACAATTCTTTATGGATATTCCCACGTTTTACCATCAACATACGCATGGCTTCCATCTCCGCCATTTGTGCGGATGCTTCCTTAAATTTTTTGTATTCAAGGATCTTGTTTACCAGTTCTTCGCGCGGATCAATCTCGTTACCCTGCGCATCCAGTTCCTTGCGTGGAAGGAGCATTTTGGCTTTTATGCGCATCAGGGTGGATACAAACAGGATGAACTCGCTTGATAATTCGATGTTCACTGCTTCCTGCTGGTGTATATAATCCAGGAAATCATTTGTGATCCGAGTGATGGGAATATTATAAATATCCAGCTCGTCCCTTTCAATAAAGAATAAAAGCAGATCAAACGGGCCTTCAAACTGTGCGAGCTTGATCTGGTAAGAAGTATTGTTCACGTTCAGCTTATGTTTAGATAAAGCGGCCATCGCTATTGATCTTTGAAAAAATCTTTGAGCATTTCACTACAATCCCATGCAAATTGAATGCTCTGTTTTCAAAGTTCAATATTCAAATGGCTGCAGGCAGGTCGTAATAAATCCGCCCCTGCAAAAGTAAGGGAAATATGCTGCAGCGCAGGTCCGGCGGATCGCGCTGCAGCATGTTTTACCCAGGTTTATTTTTTTAGGGAATCTCTTATTTCACGCAACAAAAGTATGTCCTCCGGTGTAGGCGCTGAAGCCGCTTCCTTCTTTTTAATTATTTTATTCATACCCTTCAATAACAGGAACAGTACAAAAGCAATCACGAGGAACTTGATTATTGCCGACAGGAAATTACCATACTTCACTGTTCCCCAGGCCAATTGGTTGATATCCTTGGCGCCTACAGCGTCAAGTGCAGGGGTCAGCAGCAACGGTGTGATCACATCATCAACCAAAGAAGAGATGATGGCTCCAAAAGCGCCGCCAATGATGACTGCAACGGCCAGGTCAACAACATTCCCCTTCATTGCAAAATCTCTGAATTCTTTTAGCATTCCCATAATTACAATTTTTGGTGATATGATAAAATAATAGTGAAGGTTCTACGAAACCATCAAACTACAAAAAAAACTTATTAAGAACGTTTGTTATCTATTTTTTCAAACCAGGAAACTTCATGTCCAGATTTTTTAGTGTATCCCGCAGCGCCAGGGCGACTACATATTCTTTATACCAGTTTTGATCAGCCGGTACGATCATCCATTCGGGTTTATTGCATTTCTCAAAGCAATCCTGGTACATCTGCATATAATTGTCCCAAAGTTTGGCTTCTTCCAAATCCTTTTCATTGTATTTCCACATTTTTGCGGGATCCTTCATTCGTTCTGCCAGTCTTTCCTGTTGTTCTTCCGGGGAGATATGGAGATATATCTTCAGAATCTTTGTGGAATTATGCTCCTGCAATAATTCCTCAAAATCATTGATCGCCTTTATTCTTTTGGCCGCGGTGGCATCATCACACCATTGGTGTACACGAGTGACGATGATATCTTCGTAGTGCGAACGGTTAAAAACCTGGATCATTCCTTTGGCTGGCGTATGCCGGTGGATGCGCCAAAGAAAGTCGTGGCTTAGTTCCTCCTCTGTCGGCGCTTTGAAAGAAACGACTTTCACGCCCTGGGGATTCATATTGCCGAGAACATCCCGGATCAATCCGTCCTTACCGCTTGCATCCATGCCCTGTATCACCACCAGGATTGCATGTTTACCCTCCGCATAGAGGAGGTTCTGTAATTCATCCAGCTCCTCCAGTATGGCCAGGGTTTTCTCTTTGATCTCATTTTTATTCAATTCCTGCGGCGCCCTTGTGCCGATATCACGTAAGACAATACTCATGTTTAGAATTACTTTTCTACAATTTAAAAAAATAGCGGCGCAATGCGCCGCCAAACTATTGTCGGAATGATCACGAAGAGATCAAACTGCCATAATTTCTTTTTCCTTCGAAGAAAGGTGCTTATCTATCTGGCTGATAAATTTATCCGTAACACCCTGCACTTCAGCTTCAGAATCCTTGGCAGCATCTTCACTGAGTCCATTTTTCTGCAGCTTTTTAATGCCTTCGATCGCGTCGCGACGAATATTACGAACGGCAACTTTGGAGTGTTCTCCTTCCGCCTGGCATCTTTTTACAAGTTCTTTTCTTCTTTCTTCTGTAAGGGGAGGCATAAACAACCTGATCAGCGCGCCATCATTCTGCGGCGTTACACCCAGGTTTGCATTAATAATCGCCCTTTCGATCGGCTGCAACATATTTTTTTCCCAGGGCTGAATGGTCAGTGTACGGGCATCTGAAACACTGATATTTGCTACCTGGTTGATCGGCATCGGCGAACCGTAATAATCCACCACAACACCATCCAGCATTTGGGGATTTGCCTTACCCGCACGTATCTTGACAAGTTCTGCTTCCAGGTGATTGATCGCTTTTTTCATCAATTCCTCGGCGCCCTGGATAATTTTTGAGGTATCGTCTGTCATAAGATTCAAAAATTGAGAGGCAAAGCTAATAAAATATGCACATTAAAAATGTCATGAAAAATTACGGGACCAACAAGGTCCTGTTTAAAAAATTATTGACTGGTGTAAAGGAGATTCAAACTCAATTATGATCAGCCGTTGCAGCTTCCTGGCTGAACGTTACCACTTTCGAAGCAGGCTTGAGTTCGGTAGTACCCATGCGCTTTGCAATTGTAATAGTGGTACGTCTGGGTCTGCGGTAATACAGGAAACCGAAACCCATAAACGATATGCAAAGCATACTCAGCAGCAGGTAAGTAGGCCCGATCGAACGTGAAGTATAAGCCATGACAACAAAAGCAACATTAATACCTACACTAAGCAGTGTGATGGCAGCATGGCCCAGCCCCCAGTTCATCAGCAGGTGATGAATATGGTTACGGTCGGGTGTGAATGGAGATTTGCCCTTATAGATACGAACAGCAAAAACTCGCAGTGTATCCAGCAGGGGTACGATCAATATTGAGAAACCAATCGCCACAGCCGACTCAATGGGTATAAGACCGGCAGGATCGCTGGCAATGTTGATAAATTTAATAACGAGAATAGAATTGATAAGGCCGATCATCAGTGATCCTGAGTCGCCCATGAATATTTTGGCTGGATGATGATTGAAAATAAGAAAAGCAACAAGGCTTCCGCATAATGAATATGCCAGCAATGCATAGGCCTGGTAACCCGCCATAAAGAAATAGGTTCCAAACACCAGCATAGTCATGATGCCAAGGCTGGCCGCCAGCCCGTCAATACCATCAATTAGGTTGAATGAGTTGATAACCACGATGATAGTCAGGTAGGTCATCGCCAGTGAAAAGGCCTCGGGTACATCATCAAACCCAAAAAGGCCATACATACTATCGAGGCGGATACCACCCAGATGAATAATGATGGAAGCTGCTACTACCTGGCCGATAAACTTCTTGCTGGCCGACAACACTACCAGGTCGTCTTTTAATCCCAAAAAGAAAATTACAAGTGCCGCAGCAAAAAAGTATTGAAACTCAGGATTCAGGTAACCCTGGATGGATAATAATGCAGCTAAAAGAAAGCCTCCGAAAATCCCGACGCCACCCAGCGAAGTGACAGCATGTGTATGAACTTTTCTTTCATCCGGAACGTCGTATAATTTTTTCTGTTCTGCAATTTGCAAAACAACTGGTATAGCCAGGAAAGATATTATGAAAGAAACAGAAGCTGTTAACAATACATCTAGCATCAAGCAGGGATTTACGGTTTCAAAAATAGGATTAACCCATTCAGATTTTCATTGGTTTTGATCTATTTAATATCAGTCAAACATTAAACATCAACCCCACCAGGACCGTTTGGCTTAAAAACAGACTTTTATCACCGGATGGACTTTAATCAATAAAAAATGCGCATTTTTGCAGCACTCTCAGGATATTTGAGGCGGCAAGATACAAAAAGTTTAAAAAGTTCCTAATTTTTATGGCTGAGCTCAAGGCAATTGCATCACAAATAAGGCGAGATATCGTCAGAATGGTACATGGAAGCAGCAGTGGACACCCCGGTGGCTCACTGGGATGTACTGAGTATTTTACCGCCCTGTACTTCAAGGTAATGAAGCACGATCCGGCTTTCAACATGGATGCCACTAACGAAGATGTGTTCGTGTTGTCCAATGGTCATATTTCACCCGTTTACTATGCTACCCTGGCAAGGTCGGGCTATTTTGACATAAAGGAGCTGGCCACTTTCCGTAAACTGAACTCGAGGCTGCAGGGCCACCCGGCCACCCACGAGCACCTGCCGGGTATCCGGATTGCCAGCGGTTCCCTGGGCCAGGGCATGAGCGTAGCAATTGGTGCGGCTTTGGCAAAAAAGCTAAACAGTGATAATAACCTCGTGTTTTCGCTCCATGGCGATGGCGAACTGGACGAAGGACAGGTATGGGAAGCAATCATGTTCGCGGCTCATCATAAAGTAGACAACCTGATCTCTACCGTGGACTGGAACGGTCAGCAGATCGACGGCCCTACAGACAAAGTAATGAGTCTGGGTAATATCAAAGAAAAGTTCGAAGCCTTTGGCTGGACCACCCTCGAAATGAACGGCAACGATATGGATGATGTGGTGGCCACACTTGAAAAAGCAAAAACGCTTACCGGCAAGGGTAAACCAATCGGTATCATGATGCATACAGAGATGGGCAAAGGGGTTGACTTTATGGAAGGCTCACACGAATGGCATGGTATAGCGCCTAATGATGAACAACTGGCGAAGGCGCTGGCGCAGTTGGAGGAAACGTTGGGGGACTACTAGTGTTGAGTCGACCTTATTTTGACCGTTCCTTTTATTTTAGCCGCGAGCCCCGAGCCGCGAGCTGTGAGCTGGGAGGCTAAAGGCTTCAAATTTCGCGGTCAAACGATCGTTCTCGAAGCTCGAAGCTCGTAGCTCATCGCTCGTAGCTTTTTGAAGTAGCATTTTAGCCTGACACGATACTAGATACTAGATGCTGGATACCGGATCATTCGGTTCGAAGGGAGAATTCCTGCCTCGCGGCTTTTCGCGAAGGGATCCAGGAGGCCAGGAGGGCTATTACAAATACTGTAGCGGTTACCAGTATTAAATCCATCAAACGCAGTTTTACCGGGAAGTAATCGATCAGGAAAGAACCACCCTGCAGGGGGATAAGATGAAAATTGATCTGGAGCAGGACGATGGTCACAGCCAGTAACATCCCTCCCGCTGTGCCGATCAATGCCAGTAACAAACCTTCACCCAGGAAGATCCTTTGAATAAAATGTTTATTGGCACCCAGGGCATGGAGAATACTAATGTCTTTTTGCTTTTCCAGGACCAGCATGGTGAGTGCCCCTATCATATTAAAAGCTGCCACCACTAGTATCAGGCAAAGTACACCATAGATGATCCAGCGTTCCAGGTTCATCACTGCATACAGACTTTGATTCTGTTCATAGATCGTTTGAACAAGGTAATTTTCTCCAAACACCTTCCTTACTTCCCGCTTTAGCTTGTTAGCATCCGAGGGATCGACCAGGCTGATCTCAACACCACTATATTCGTCCGGCGCGGACTTTAGCGCCTGCCTTACAAAATCAATATTGGTGATACCATATTTATTGTCAAAATCCTGCTGAATCTGGAAAGCCGAAGAAGTTCGGATCGAATCATTACTGATATCACTCAAAGGATCGATCCGCTCGGAACTACTTTTACGGGGCAAATAAATTTTTAGGAAAAACATATCCATATCTGCCCTGATACCCAATGCACCCTCCACACCAGCGCCGAGAATGAGTTTCGGTTCATCCGCGGAACCCAGGTCATACTCCCCTTTGACAATATGATCAGCCACACCGGTCACATAGCGATAGTTGTCGTCCACACCTTTCAGGTAAATGATAGACTGGTAGTCGCCATTTTGCAACAGGGCTTTCTCTTCCAGGACCAGGGCATGATTCCTGATACCTCGGATATTTTTGAGCTGACTGATCTGTTCGGGACTGACTCTGATCGTTTTACCTGTTGCGGGTAACACTTTCAGGTCGGTATAAAAAGAAGAGTATAACGATTTTACCAAACCTTCAAAACCGTTAAAAACGCTCAACACCAGTATCAAAGCCGCCGTACCGATCACAATAGCCGCAATGCTGATCCTTGCTATCACATTGATGGCGTTGATGGATTTTTTGGCCTTGAAATATCGCCAGGCAAAAAGAAATGTATAACCCTTGCCCCCTTCCGAAGAACCTGGTTTGATCATGCCTTATCGTGTTGGTGTTTATTCCGGATCATGTAGCTGTGGTGTATCTTGTTAATCTTCCGGGGAAGGTGGATTTTCCTCCTTTATTTTTTTAAATAACTCTTCCAGTTTGAAGACATGATCGAGCGTATCATCCTGGAAAAATTTCAGCACCGGAATACTGCGCAGCTGGTGACGCACTTTCGTGGCCAGCTCCTTTTTTATTTCATGATGCTTTTCCTCTATCTTTTTCAGGGCTGCCTCTACATCCTTCACCTGGAACAGACTCAGGTAAAACCGGGCTTCCAGCAGGTCGGGTGTCACTTTCACGGAGGATATGGACACCATGCCACCATCAATCATATTTAAGCCCAGGCGTTGAAAAATCTTGCTCATCTCTTCATGCAGCAGGCCCGCGATCTGTTTTTGTCTCTTTCCTTCTTCCATAAAATATCATTTATATCTCATTCCCCAGCCAGGGTGACGGGAAGGGGGAAGATATATCATCCATACTACTTCCGTTTTCATTGTCTGGCTGGCTATTTCAAAAATAAAGACACTGCAAAATTACTTACTTTGCACCGTTTAAGCGTTTTACACGAGTCAATGAAGAAATTTTCAAGGATTTTTGGCTATCTGAAGAATCATAGCGGCAAGATTGCGCTTTACTTACTATGCACTGTTCTCGCCACATTTTTTGGCGTTATCTCTATCGGGATGCTGATCCCCTTTTTCGGGCTGATCTTTGAAACCGGTGCGCCTGGCAGCGATATGGTCAGGACCAATGCACTTGGGTCTTTTATTACAGATACTCTGGTTGGCATTATCGAGAAAGGAGGGAATGTCGCGGGATTGACAGCCATCTGCGTTTTCATCATTACCGCCACTTTTTTTAAAAATCTCTTTATATATCTTTCAAACCGCATCTCTGTACCTGTTCGTGCGGCGATCATCACCCAGCTGCGGGGTGAACTTTATGATAAGATACTTCGTTTGCCGGTGGGTTATTTCACTGAAAAAAGAAAAGGGGATGTGATCTCAAGAATGACAAACGATATCGCCGAGATCGAAAATTCCGTGGTGGGTACATTCGATGGCCTCATTAAAGATCCGCTGACCGTATTAGGGTACCTGCTTTTCCTGCTTATCATTTCACCACAACTTTCTTTGTTCCTGTTGGTGCTTTTGCCGGTCACCGGTATCCTGATCGGGCGGGTTAGCCGTACTCTAAAAAGACAGTCGCAGGATGCGGCCATCAAACTTGGAGAAGGTCTTTCTATCCTGGATGAAACGCTCGGAGGTTTGCGGGTGATCAAAGCTTTTTTGCTGGAAAAGTTGCTGAGTTCGAGATTTCATAAAGTGAACGCGGAACTGTACGAAGTCAGGAAAAAGATGGGGGCGCGGAGAGACCTGGCGGGTCCGCTTACCGAATTATTGGGCGTTGTAGTCCTTAGTACTATACTTTATTTCGGTGGCCGGCTGGTGCTGGGTGGCGACGGACTGGAAGCAAAGGAACTGATAGCCTATATCGCTTCATTTGCCATGCTGATCAATCCTGCTAAAAATATTTCTTCGGCTTTTTTCAATATCCAGCGTGGCGCGGCGGCGATCGACCGGGTGGAAGAAGTGCTGAAAGCACAAGTGGTAGTGGATGAGAATACAGCTGGTAAACAGTTGCATTCCTTCAATTCAAAAATCGAATTCCGCGATGCATCATTCATGTACGGCGACACGATCATCCTCGATAAAATTAACCTGGTAATTGAAAAAGGTAAAACGGTAGCCCTTGTTGGTTCTTCAGGAGCGGGCAAGTCTACCTTAGCCGATCTGGTTCCCAGGTTTCATGATGTCACCAGTGGAGAAGTGCTGATCGATGGTGTAAACATCAGGGAATACTCTTTACACTCCGTTCGTGGACTCATGAGCATAGTTACGCAGGAACCGATCCTGTTTAACGATACCATTGCCAACAATATCCGCTTTGGAAAGGAAGACGCCACAGAAGAACAGATCATTGAAGCAGCCAAAGTGGCCAATGCACACAACTTTATCATGCAAAAAGAAGATGGCTATGATTCGAATATCGGTGACAGGGGAACCAAACTGAGTGGCGGGGAGCGTCAGCGACTCACCATTGCGCGGGCGCTTGTTAAAAATCCACCCATACTTATTCTTGATGAAGCCACTTCATCCCTGGATACAGAAAGCGAGCGCCTGGTACAGGATGCCATCAATAATATGATGCAGAACCGCACGAGTATCGTCATCGCACACAGGCTGTCTACTATTCGCCACGCCGATGAGATCATCGTGTTGCAAAAAGGACAGATCGTCGAACGTGGTACGCATGATGACCTGATCCGGCAAAATGGTTTTTATAAAAAGCTGGTGGAGATGCAGGAGTTTAAATAACCCTGTGTGGCTTTCACATTTTAGAACGCCATTAATTAATGAACTCAGCTGCGAAACACTTCCCGGGCGATCACGATCTTTTGTATCTCGCTGGTGCCTTCGCCAATAGTGCAGAGCTTGGCATCCCGATAAAATTTCTCTACCGGAAAATCCTTTGTATATCCATAACCACCAAAAACCTGTACCGCGTCGTTGGCCACTTTCACCGCAATTTCGCTGGAATAGTATTTGGCCATTGCAGCCTCTTTGGTCACTGACTTTTTCCTGTTCTTCAGATCACAAGCCTGCAACGTGAGCAGATCGGCCGCTTCAATCTCTGTCGCCATATCGGCTAATTTGAAAGAAATTCCCTGGAAACTTGAAATAGGTTTGTCAAACTGATGGCGCTCCTGTGAATATTGTAAGGCAGCCTGGTAAGCGCCTTTAGCGATACCGAGGGCGAGCGAGGCTATCGATATACGTCCTCCATCGAGCACAACCATGGCCTGTCGAAAACCATCACCTACATCACCCAGACGATTGGTATCGGGTATGCGGCAATTATCAAAGATCATCTCCGCAGTTTCGCTGGCCCGCATGCCTAGCTTATTTTCTTTTTTACCCGCACTAAAACCTGGTGTACCTCTTTCAACCACAAATGCTGTAGAATTATTTTTTGTTCTGGGTTCACCCGTTCGGCAAATAACTACTGCCAGGTCTCCACTCTTCCCATGGGTGATCCAGTTTTTTGTGCCATTGATAACCCAGTCGTTGCCATCTTTTACCGCTGTACATTTCATATTACCTGCATCGCTGCCGGTATTAGCTTCTGTAAGTCCCCATGCCCCCAGCCATTCAGCAGAAGCAAGTTTAGGGAGATACTTTTTTTTCTGCTCTTCGTTAGCAAATGCCAGTATATGTCCCGTGCAAAGCGAATTGTGAGCTGCAAGACTGAGCCCGATCGAGCCACAGACTTTGGCCACTTCTTCGATCACCGTCTTGTATTCAAAATAACCAAGACCAGCACCACCATATTCCTCGGGCACCAATACGCCCATCAGACCCAGCTTACCCATTTCCTTAAATACCCGTAAGGGAAACTCCTGGCTCTCATCCCAGTCCATCACACCCGGCCTGATATGTTGTTGTGCGAAATCCCTTGCGGTTTGTGCCACTTGCTGGGTTATTTCAGAAACTGCAAAATCCATCCGACAATAAGTTTAAGGTTTAAAAGATGTGCCACCACATAAAATTGTGATGGCACATTACATTAACTGTTTCTAATTCTTAACAGCACGCAAATCGTTAAAGGCAATGCAAGTAAGTAAAATTATCTGAAACTAACAAGCGTTAGCTCCAGAAATATGTATCAATTAACTCCTGTAAACTCAAGTACCAGCCCGTCATAACCCAGGTGCATACCCACGGGTAGTTCGTTCTCAATATCGGCATGCCTGCCCAGCTGATGTGAGATATGTGTGAAGTAAGTGGTGTCCGCCTTTACCTCACCTGCCAGGGCGATGGCCTCTTCAAGATTGAAATGCGAAATATGTTTCGCTTTTCTAAGGGCATTCAGTACCAGCACTTCGCTGCCCCTGATCAGATCTTTTGACTCCTCTTCGATCCGGTTAGCATCAGTAATATACGTAAACCTGCCAAAGCGAAATCCCATCACCGGCATTTTCAGGTGCCAAACCGGGACAGGCGTCACGGGAATATCGCCTACCATAAACGGCTCTTCGGATATGGTGCTAAGGTTTAGTTCCGGTAGCCCGGGATACTTTGTATCACTGAACGCATAATAAAAATCGCGGCGTACTGCTTCTTCTGTCAACGAATCGGCGTACACATCAATAGGCCTGCGTTGGAAAAAATTAAACGCCCTGATATCATCCAGTCCCGCCAGGTGATCTTTGTGCGGATGGGTGAAAACTACCGCATCAAGCTTTTTCACGTTTTGGCGCAGCATTTGGTACCGGAAATCGGGCCCTGTATCTACTACCAGCCGCGTATGCGGCGACTCCACCAGTATACTCGAACGAAGTCGTTTATCTTTTTTGTCGGTGGAAGTACATACTTCACAATCGCATCCGATCATAGGCACACCACTACTGGTGCCGGTACCAAGAAAAGTTATTTTGAGGGGGGGACAAGACACAGCATAAAGTTAACGCATGACGCGTTAAAACATATTAGACTGCAGAATTACTTGTCATTTTTGAGTAGCTCAGACCCGTTTTCTTCTGTCTCGACCCGCGAGATGACTTCAAGATATATTTTTTTGGATTCATCAGTCAGCAAATCCGTATTGATCTCGAGCTGGGGTATAAGTTCAGCCAGGGTATTGATGCGTCCTTCGAGCTGCAGGAATTTATTCAGCACCACCACTTTCTTTTGTTCCAGGATACAATAACCACTTTGGAAAGTGCCTCTTTCATAGCGTATAACATAACCTGCCTGCTCTGTAATAGCTTCCAGTTTATCTAAAGTAGTTTGCGTATATCTCATTCCGAGGTTCAAAAATTTTAGTGTTCCAAATGCAAATACTTACCATTGCGAAGCTACTGCTTCACCTGCTTTCGATATCAATACTTTTCCACATTCCCTGCGCAGTTTTGGGCTACTTGCTTTGCATCTTGATCACCGGTACGATCATTTCTTCGAGGCTTACACCGCCGTGCTGAAATGTATTACGATAATAGTTTACGTAATGGTTATAATTGTTGGGGTAACATAGAAAACTATCTTCCTTAGCAAAGATGAACGAAGAGTTGATCGTTGGCGAGGGTAATCCAATCTCCCTGGGCTCGCGGAAAGCAAGTACTTCCTTTGGTTCGTAATTAAGATTCCGCCCGTGTTTGTACCTCAGGTTGGTGGTCGTTTGTTTGTCACCTATTACTTTATATGGCGTTTTCACCCTCACACTGCCGTGATCTGTCGCCAATACGATCTTGATCTGCTTATCTGCGATCTTTTTCAGAGCCTGGTGTAGCGGCGAGTGCTCAAACCATGATGCAGTGATACTCCGGTAACTCATTTCATCACCTGCTAACTCTTTCAGTACTTCCATTTCCGTACGGGCATGACTGAGCATATCAACGAAATTGTACACGATCACATTGATATCGTTATTCATCAGGTTGTGAATATTATTGACCAGGTCGAGACCCGCGTTATTATTCAAAACCTTGGTATATGACACTTTTAGATCTGCTTTTCCCAACCTTTTTAACTGTGCCCGGAAGAATTCTTCTTCATATAAATTCTTTCCTCCCTCCTCTTCATCATTCTTCCACTGATTGGGAAACTGCTTTTCAATATCAACCGGCATCAGTCCGGCGAAAATGGCATTCCGGCAATATTGCGTAGCCGTTGGCAAAATGCTGTAGAAACTATCTTCCTCCAGGATCCGGAAGCTTTCCGCAAAAATGGGTTGTATGGCTTTCCACTGGTCGAAACGAAGATTATCGATCAGTACAAAAAACAATGGTGTGCCTTTTTCAACATGGGGTAATACTTTAAACTGTACCAGCGAATGGCTCATCACAGGACCATCTGTGCTTTTAGGTTTCACCCACCCTGCGTAGTTGCGGGAAACAAACTTGAAAAACTCCGTATTTGCCTCACTCTTCTGGCTTTGCAGGATCTCCTGCATTTCGGGGCTATCACTTTTTTGCATTTCCAGTTCCCAGTACACGAGCTTTTTGTAGATATCCATCCATTCGTTATAGTCGGGATTGCTGTTGAGCGCCATGAATAAGTTACGGAACTGCTGCTGGTAGGCAGTTGTTGTTCGTTCTGCCACCAGCCTTTTATTGTCGATGATCTTTTTCAGGCTTAGCCAGACCTGGTTGGGGTTCACCGGCTTGATCAGGTAATCGGTGATCTGTGACCCGATGGCTTCATCCATCAGGTTCTCCGTTTCATTTTTTGTGATCAACACCACGGGCAGCGACTGGTTGATCTCTTTAATTTTTGCCAGTGTTTCAAGCCCTGTGATCCCGGGCATGGTCTCATCGATCAATACCACATCCACAAGGTTGTCACGCACATAGTCGATGGCATCAAACCCGTTGGTAAATGTTTGTACTTCGTATCCTTTATTTTCAAGAAAAAATTTTTGCGATTGCAGGCTCTCAATTTCGTCGTCGATCCAAATGATTTTTGCGATGGCCATTATTTTTATTATTAGTAATGAATCGTATTTGCTATGCCGGGAAGGCGGAGAGCTGGGACGAAATTTACGTTATCAAACCTTCCTCCCTGTCTTACCGTCTCACCGGCAACTATCAAAACTTACACCCAGCCAGATTTTCAAAAATAGCTTTTTAAAAGCTGCCTTTGTACTTTTGCGCACAGCGCTTTACCGGCCTTTAACAAAAACCCAACAATGTCGACAGTTCGTAAGATCATCAACGACCCGGTATATGGTTTTATTACTATAGATCATCCCCTGATATTGCAGATCATTTCCCATCCATTCTACCAGCGATTGCGCAATATCAATCAAATGGCCTTTGCACACCTGGTCTACCCGGGTGCAGTACATTCAAGGCTTCATCACTCCCTTGGAGCGTACCACCTGATGTGCAATGCACTACAGGAGTTGAAAGGCAAAGGGTTTGAAATTACGGCCGAAGAAGAACTGGGTGCTAAAGTGGCGATCCTGCTGCATGATGTCGGTCACGGGCCATTCTCACATGCGCTGGAGCAGGAACTCATTTCTGGTGTACACCACGAAACAATTTCGATCCTGATCATGCAATACCTCAACGAGGAACTGGATGGAAAACTCAGCATCGCGATAGACATATTTACCAACAAACATTCCAAACGATTTCTTCATCAATTGGTGTCGGGACAACTGGATGTTGACCGGCTTGATTACCTGGTTCGTGACAGCTTTTTCACCGGTGTAGCCGAAGGTGTCGTAGGTTATGATCGCATCATCAAAATGCTGACCGTAAAAGACGGCGAGCTGATGGTGGAAGAAAAAGCTATCTATTCCATCGAGAAATTCCTGGTGTCAAGACGATTGATGTACTGGCAGGTCTACCTTCATAAAACCGTCCTGGCGGCAGAGATGATGCTGGTCAGGCTAATACAGCGTGCCAAGTGGCTGGCATCATCAGGACAAAAAACAGAAGCCGCCACCCCCGAGTTGAATTTCTTTTTACAAAACGCTGATGCTCACAAGGACATCAGGCAGCATCTCGGTACTTTTTGCAGGCTCGACGACCATGATGTAATGGCAACGATCAAAAACTGGTGTCACCATCCTGATAAAATATTATCCCTGCTGTCCCGTTCTTTAGTGGAAAGAAAACTGGTCCGGATCAGGCTGCAGGGTAATCCATTTGAACCTGAAATGGTCGACAAAAAGCTGGAGGAAGCCATGGCAAGATTGTCCGTGTCAAAAGAAGAGGCCGGGTATTTTGTATTTACCGGCGAAGCCAGCAATACCACTTATGATCCTAAAGACGAACGTATCTATATCCTATTTAAAGACGGATCGGTAAAAGATATTTCTAAAGTGGACAATGCCCTCATACACCACCACTTGGGTAGCACGGTCAAAAAACATTATTTTTGTTTTCTAAAATAGCATTGGGTTTAAAGCTTTATAACTATGAATTTTCCCGCTTCCCAGATCAGTCTCCTCGTCAATGGAAAAATCGAAGGCGACCCCAATGTCGTCGTGAATTCGTTTGGAAAGATCGAGGAAGCAAAAGAACAGCAACTCACCTTTTTTGCCAATCCCAAATACGAAGATTTTCTATATAGCACAAAGGCATCAGTTATCATCCTGAACGAAGCATATGAACTGAAGCAGCCGGTTAAGGCCACGCTGATCAGGGTGCCCGACGCCTATTCTGCCTTTGCTATCTTGCTGAGCAAGTACCAGGAGATCATGCAGCAACAACTGACCGGCATACAGCAGCCCAGCTATATTGCCAAAACGGCTGTATATGGTGACAATGTTTTTATCGGCGCCTTTGCATACCTGGGTGAAAAGGTGAAGGTTGGAAATAATACCAAGATATACCCCAACGCTTATATCGGCGACAATGTGACCATCGGTGACAATTGTATTATCCATCCTGGTGTGAAGATCTATCACGATTGTGTGATAGGTAACAACGTAACGATCCATGGTGGCACTATTATCGGCAGTGATGGGTTTGGTTTTGCGCCGCAGGCTGATGGAAGTTTTACCAAAGTGCCGCAGATTGGGAATGTGAAGATTGAAGATCAGGTTGAGATTGGCGCAAATACTACCATCGACCGTGCAACTATTGGTTCGACCCTGATAAAACGTGGGGCTAAATTGGACAACCTGATCCAGGTGGCGCACAATGTGGAAATTGGAAACAGTTCGGTGATCGCAGCACAGGCAGGTATCAGTGGCAGCACCAAGATCGGCAATGGCGTAATGATCGGTGGACAGGCGGGTATTGTAGGTCATATTCAACTGGGCGATGGTTCGAAAGTGAATGCGCAAAGTGGTGTGAGTAAGTCGATTGAACCCGGGAAAGCAGTAACAGGCTCCCCGGCATACGACTATACCTCTGCTTTGAGAAGCCAGGCCGTCAATCGCCGGCTCCCTGAACTGGAAAAGCGGGTCAAGGAACTGGAAGCCCTGGTAAAGCAACTGCTGGCGGAAAAGATTAGCCTCTGACCCTTTTACATAAGGGTCTATTTATATTTATTGGTCCTGGTTTCATTTTTTTGTAAAAATTCATCAACAAGCTGCCTTCATTTTTGTTGGGAAACTGTTAACATGCATCATCTTTTAGCTTACTACTGTAATTTACAGCCATGATCAACAACAACCGGAGCTACACTATGTTACATCGGCCTTTATTGCTTTTGCTGGCTATAATGACAGGTTTGCTATCAACTTCGATGGCGCAGCGTATTGAAGACAATATCGAAACCTTTGCCAGCCAGTACAGCCCGGAACGTATCTATCTTCATTATGATAAATCTGCCTATTCCGCTGGTGAAACGATTTGGTTTAAGGTATACATGATGAACGAAGTAGCACCGGCAGATAATAGTAAAACACTTTACGTAGACTGGATCGACGAAAAAGGCCTGGTGCTTCAACATTCGGTTAGCCCGATTGTAGACGCTGTCACCAATGGACAATTCGACATCCCGCTCGACTATAAGGGAAAGATCCTTTATGTAAAAGCTTACACGAAGTGGATGCTAAACTTTGACTCGTCCTTTCTTTACTATAAAGCCATCCCCATGCTCACCAGGGATCTTGGTGCAGGCCTGAGCAAGCTCAAACCAATTCCTTCCCTCAGTTTTTTCCCCGAAGGAGGTGAGATGATAGCTGGTGTTGTCAACAAAATCGCGTTTAAGGCTCACGACCAATGGGGCAAGCCAGTGAAGGTGAAGGGAACTGTGATAAACAGCCAGGGAAAAACCGAGGGCAAACTCGAGGCTATGCATGATGGCATGGGTTATTTTTTTCTAACACCAAAAGCAGGAGTGAAATACACGGCGAAATGGAAGGATGAAAAAGGCGCAGAACATATTACTGACTTACCGGTCTTGAAACCTGGTGGCGCAGCCCTGCAAGTGACTTTGTCCGGTACCAATCGCATTTTTAATGTCAATTGTTCTCCCGGTTTTGTTAGCCAGATGGATACCGTCCACCTGGTGGGCACTATTTTCCAGCACCTGGCTTTCAAGATCTCACGCCCTACCAATGCGCCGATCAAAGGAACGATACCCACTTCTGCTCTGCCGAGCGGCATACTTACGATCACCCTGTTTGACAAAAACTGGAACCCTCTGGCCGAGCGCATAACCCATATCAACAACAATGAATATGCTTTTCAGCCCGAACTGGAGGTGCAACGCTGGGGTCTGAATAAAAGAGCAAGGAACGAACTGATCATAAAAGTTCCGGATAGTCTTCGCTCTAATCTGTCGATCTCCGTGACCGACGCGGCGATCGGTTCAGACAGCAGTAACAATATTATCTCGCATTTTTTGTTGAGCAGCGAACTAAGGGGCGAAGTGTACAACCCATCTTACTATTTTTCGTCCCGGTCAGACTCTGTAAGCCATCACCTGGACCTGGTGATGTTGACACATGGCTGGCGTCGTTTCAACTGGGATAATATTGTGAAAGGAAAATTTGATCCGCCACAATTTGCCAGAGATACTAACTATATAACCTTATCAGGAAAAGTAATAGGTGTATTGCCCGGCCAGATCGGTCGTGATGCATCCGTGATACTCATGGTAAAACAAAAAGACCAGGAAGGGCAGATGATCCTGGCACCGATACAAAGTAATGGCAGTTTCAACGACCCATCTACCATCCTGTTTGATACAGCACAGGTGTACTATAGTTTTCAAAAAGCAAATGAACTAAAGGGCGCTACAGTCCAGTTCATGACCGACCGTCTCCCTGCTCCGCCGTTCAAACCATCCTCGATCATAAAACCACAGGGCTTATTTCCCGATACAACCGGAAGTTACCGTCAATTTACTCTCGTTGATGAAGCCAATAGCATTGCCGAAATGGCAAGGGTCAAAACCCTGGAGAATGTCATCGTAAAAAGTAAAACAAAATCTCAAAAGGAACTGATAGACGAGAAATATGCATCGGGCATGTTTGCCGGTGGTGATGGTTACCAGTTCGACCTTACGAACGATCCATTTGCCACCAGTGCAATCAATATATTTACTTACCTGCAGGGGAAAGTCCCCGGCTTGCAGATAAACGCCAACGGCCCCAACCCTACCATGCAATGGCGTGGTGGATCGCCGCAGCTCTACCTCGATGAGATACCGGCCGACCCAAGTTTTGTGTCTTCCATCAATCCCAATGATGTAGCCTATATCAAAGTATTTCGTCCACCGTTCATGGGTGGTTTTAATGGTGCCAACGGAGCGATCGCCATTTATACCCGCAAGGGCGGTGATATGAAATCCGAGCCGGGCAAAGGATTGGCAAACAATAAAGTTTTTGGATATACTGCTATCCGCGAATTCTATGCGCCTAATTATGCAAGTTTTAGCCAGCGCAACGAGGACCGTGATCTTAGGACCACGCTTTACTGGAATCCTTCCGTCATCACCTCACCTAAAAACGGGGAAGTAATCGTCACATTTTACAATAATGATGTAAGTGAGGCCTTCCGGGTGATTATCGAAGGGATGACCAGCGATGGCAAACTCGCGCACGTAGAGCAAATCCTGGAATAAGCAATCCATACTTCCTAATTCCGGATTCCCCATGCCGAAACGTTATCTTTGCCCCGCTTAAGAGTAAACGCATGAGATCAAATTTCAATCCTGATAAACAACATACTTTAAAGACCGCGGTCACTATCTCAGGAACTGGCTTGCATACGGGTATCCTGGCTGACCTTACACTTAAACCTGCCAGCCCGGGTTTCGGCCTGCAATTCAAGAGGATCGACCTCCCCGAACAACCTGTGATCAAAGCCGATTGCGACCTGGTAACGGATACAAGCCGGGGGACTACCCTGGAAGCCAATGGCGCAAAAGTGAGCACCGTCGAACATGTGCTGGCAGCCCTGGTTGGCATGGGTGTCGACAACTGCCTGATCGAGATCAATGGTCCTGAAATGCCCATTATGGATGGAAGTTCCAGTCCTTTTGTGGAGCTCATTGAAGAGGCCGGTGTTGCCGAACAGGATGCGGCCAAGGTTTGGTACAGCATTGATGAAAATATTTACCACCACGACGAAGAAAAAAGGGTGGAAATGGTGGTGATGCCTTCTATGGAATACCAGATCACTACCCTGATCGACTTCAACTCACCTGTGCTGGGTACGCAGCATGCTGAATTGAAGAAGATGGAAGACTTTAATGAAAAGATCGCTCCCTGCCGTACGTTTTGTTTTTTACACGAACTGGAGATGCTGCTGGATCACAACCTGATCAAAGGCGGTGATGTCAACAACGCGATCGTTATCGTTGACAAGCCGGTGGATGATGTAGAGATGGAACGGTTGAAGAAAATATTCAAAAAGGATAAGATTGAGGTTAAGAGCGAGGGATACCTCAATAACCTGGAACTGCGTTTCCCCAATGAACCGGCCCGCCATAAATTACTGGACGTGGTAGGTGATCTTGCCCTGATCGGTTATCCGATAAAAGGTCGTGTGATCGCCAACCGACCCGGTCATAGCTCCAATGTGGAATTTGCAAAAAAGATCAAGCAGTACATCAAGAAAAACAAGCATATTAAGGGAGTTCCCACCTATGATCCCACGCTTCCTCCCGTATATGATCTAAGTTATATAGAAAAAAAACTACCACACCGCTTCCCTTTCCTGCTGGTCGACAAGATCATTGAACTTAGCGATTCGCAGATCGTAGGTGTAAAGAATGTGACTTTTAACGAGTGGTTTTTTGTCGGGCATTTCCCGGGAAACCCGGTGATGCCGGGTGTACTCCAGATCGAGGCCTTGGCCCAGTGCGGCGGCATCCTGGCGATCAACCTGAGCGGAGAAGGACAGTACGACACTTATTTCCTGAAAATTGATAATTGCAAATTCAAACAGATGGTAAAACCGGGTGATACCATGCTGCTGAAAATGGAACTCGCCGCCCCTATACGCCGCGGCATCTGCGAAATGAAAGGCACCGTGTACGTCGGCAATAAAGTCTGCACCGAAGCTGACCTGGTCGCACAGATCGTGAAAAGGTAGCCGGATTTCGGATTAAATGCTGACCTGTAAACAGGATCCGGTTTACCATTCCGCGAGCCTTCTGCTTTTAAGTTTTACCCCGGATTTTGGCCTCAAAAAGGGTGGTAATTTGTTAAAAAAACAACCCATTCTTTAAGTGAAAAAACCCGTTTCTACGCCTTATTTTTCGTACATTTGTCAGTATTTCAAATTATCCATAAAAAGAAAGGAATCAGCCTTATATGAGTGCAGAAATAGCAGAATCGATCCCACTGGCCACAGGGGGATATAGTGCCGATAGTATCCAGGTGCTGGAAGGTTTGGAAGCAGTGCGAAAAAGGCCTGCGATGTATATCGGTGATATTGGAGTGAAAGGTCTTCATCATCTCGTCTATGAAGTAGTTGATAACTCGATCGACGAAGCACTCGCGGGTTATTGTAAAAATATCGCGGTCACCATTCACGAAGATAATTCGATCTCAGTGCAGGATGACGGAAGGGGTATTCCTACCGCCATGCACAGCAAAGAAAAACGTTCGGCACTCGAAGTAGTTATGACCGTGTTGCACGCGGGCGGTAAATTCGACAAAGGATCCTATAAGGTTTCGGGTGGTCTGCATGGAGTGGGTGTGAGTTGCGTGAATGCACTGAGCTCTAAAATGCATGTAACCGTTCATCGCGAAGGAAAAATATTCGAACAGGAATACCATATTGGTGTACCCCAGTATCCGGTTCGCGAAACCGGTACCATTGACACAACCGGTACCCGGGTTCATTTCTGGCCCGACGCCAGCATCTTTATTACAACCATTTACAACAAAGAGATCCTGGAAGGACGTTTACGTGAACTCGCATTTTTGAACCGCGGTGTTCGTATCAGTCTCACCGATCTGCGCGAAAAAGAAGAAGACGGTTCAAACTACACTAAAGAATTTTATAGCGAAGGTGGTATCGTGGAGTTTGTAGAAATGCTCGACACCAATGCGGGACGTGCTTCACTGATACCAAAAGTATTGTTTGTAGAAGGTATAGATGAAAACACCAATGTAACGGTTGAAGTTGCGCTGAGCTATAACAATAGCTATAGTGAGCATATTTACTCTTATGTAAATAACATCAATACCATTGAAGGTGGTACACATGTATCGGGTTTTAGAAGAGCCCTGACCCGCGTGTTCAAAAGCTATGGCGATAAGAACAACCTGTTTGAAAAAGCTAAAGTGGAAATTGAAGGTGATGATTTCCGGGAAGGTCTTAGCGCGATTATTTCTGTAAAAGTACCGGAGCCGCAGTTTGAAGGTCAGACAAAAACCAAACTGGGGAATAATGAAGTGATGGGTGTTGTGGATACTACCGTATCCAGGTCTTTGGAGATATACCTCGAAGAAAATCCCAGGGATGCCCGTAACATCATCAATAAGGTGATATTGGCCGCACAGGCAAGGGCAGCTGCACGTAAAGCCCGTGAGCTCGTACAGCGTAAATCCGTATTGACAGGCGGTGGATTGCCAGGCAAACTCGCCGATTGTTCGGACCGCGATCCTGAACGTTGTGAACTTTACCTGGTTGAGGGTGATTCGGCGGGTGGTACGGCCAAGCAGGGCCGCGACCGGAGTTACCAGGCTATTTTGCCTCTGCGCGGTAAGATCCTCAACGTAGAAAAAGCAATGGAGCATAAGATCTACGAGAACGAAGAGATCCGCAATATGTACACCGCGCTTGGAGTTACCGTTGGTACACCGGAAGATCCCAAGGAACTCAATCTTTCAAAGCTTCGCTATCATAAGCTGATCATCATGACCGATGCCGACGTGGATGGCTCGCATATCGCTACGCTGATCCTGACCTTTGTGTTCCGGTATATGAAGGCCCTGGTGGAACAAGGCTATGTCTATATCGCCCAGCCACCGCTTTACCTGGTAAAAAGAGGAAAGGAACAGGCTTACGCATATAACGAAGAGCAGCGAAAAGCGCTGGTTGAAAAACTGGGTGGTGGCAGGGAAGATGCCGTGACAATTCAGCGATACAAAGGTTTGGGTGAAATGAACGCAGAACAACTTTGGGAAACAACCATGAATCCCGAAACCCGAACCCTGAAAAAAGTGACCATCGAAAGCGCCGCTGAGGCTGATCGCATCTTTAGCATGCTGATGGGTGATGAGGTAGCTCCACGCCGCGATTTCATTGAAACTCACGCCAAATACGCCAAATTGGATGTGTAAGGGTGAAGACAAGGTGGAAAACTACCCCTCCTCAAACTTAACCTATTCATTGTAAATACATTAGCCCCGAAATCCCGGGGCTTTTTACGTTCTTTTAGGATTTTTTACGGCTCTAAAAGGCTCAAAAGGCTTAATTTCAAATATTACTAATTCAAAAAACAATACCATGTCTGAAGTAACACTTACAGCTTATAATGTAAAAACCAAAGAGAAGGGCGTACCCATTCAGGATGCTGTTATCACCAAAACAGCGAAAGGCGCCTATATGGCCCAGGGCAATGACGGGAAAGGCAACAAACTGACGACCCTTCTTGGCGCTGAAAAAGCACTGGCAGCTATAGAAGCGGGGATCGCCAAAAAAGGATGGGAAGACTAATTATACCTGTAACACATTAAAAATAAGTCCGGCCGCTTTTCCAAACGGCCGGACTTATTATTTGGATCAGTTGGAGTACAGGTCAGTCGGTCAACCCCAGGTGTTGTTGCACCTGTTTATAATCGTTCCAGTCGATGGTCTTCCCTCCGGCTGCGGGACGACCGGCCGTACCTCCTGGTATGAGGATATAGCGGTATTGAAAATACTTCACCCCGGCATTTTCAAATGTACCCATATTGAAATTGGACGACAGTAAGATCGTTCCTACAAAATAATCCGGATTGATGATCACCGCTGGTTGGAAGTAGATCGGATCAAAGAACGGAAGCGGAACTACATCAGGATTGTCGGCCGAGCCAAGGTTAAAAAACACTTTTATCTCGCCTTTCGATAAAATGGAATCAACGAGCTTGGGCGCGTCAATTTCAGCCGCCAGGCCGAGCGTATCACCATTTGAATTGATATTCCAGCCATAAGCCACATCCAGCCACGCGGAATAGATCACATTGGCTGTGCCCGGAGCACCAGCGGGACCGGGAGCACCGGGCACACCAGGTGCGCCTGGACTACCAGCAGGACCCTGTGGCCCTGCAGGACCCTGGGGCCCCGTGTCGCCATCCTTAGCACAGGAACTCAGTATTACGGTTATGGACAGAAAAAAGATAAAAGGTATCGATGCGAATTTTAATCTCATAGCGTTAAATTTTGTATTGATTAAGTTAGATGTTAGCCGGGGTTAATGATATAGGTAAACAATTTGCCTATCTATCAATCAATTTATGCAAACTTTTGAAATATTCAATTCAGTTCATAAAATAATAAAGCGATAAAACCACATCAATTTTGATCTGTATTAGAATTCCCACGTGATCCATGATTTGCCATCGTTTGCACTAACCATATCATAAGTCGTAGCACTTGTTTGTACAAAATAATAGCCGCTTGGGTGATACAGTAATGTCCTGCTTTGACCTGCGGGACCTGTTGCCGGGTAAGAGCCATAATTGCCCAATTGCAGGAATATCGCACGCCCGTCGGCTGTAAAATTGGGAACAGGTGCTGTACCGTACAGCAATTCCAGGCTGGTACCAGCTGCATTGATAAAAACAGGGGCAAACAATCCATTGCCCGGATCATACTCAGGCCAGTAGATCAGGTAAAAGTATCTTGGCAGGGTTTGAATTCCAAAAGCATCATCCACCCCATTTACATGAAAGCCTCTTTGGGAGAACCAATAAGTGTTATTGTTATTGACCGCGTAGTCATGCCATCTCCGGGGCGCACCAATATCAACTTTAAGTGGTACCACCACCCCGGTGATCGTTGCGGCCACCCCATTGACGGTAAGGCCGATCGTCTGGGTGCCAGCATCCCAGCTTATATTTTCAAATCCCGTGATGGTTTGCGAGCCAACGGTGAGAGGGGTTGTAAATACGACACCTCCGGCCACATTATAATACCCCGTAGTAAATGATTGAAGATTGCCACTACCATCGAGCCAGCTAAAAACAAATTGCCGGTTTATGGGATCGATCTTGACATCAAACAATTGCGATCCGATGGTAAGACGTTTAAAATAAGTCAGAATATTATTAATGCTTAAGCCTGCGACCAGCTGACCATTGAGATATGCATTCTCCTCCGCGGCTGTCGCTCTTATCAAAGTCAGCCTGCTGCCGTTTACCCGGCCAACAAGCCGTACGGTATCTGCAGATGCAGAATCAAAATAAAACTCGAAATCTGATAGAAGACCCGCGCCGAAACTTCCACCGTTTACCGTGGCATCAGGATCGGATAGTACATGCAGGTAAGAATAGGTGTCGAATAAGAGGCTGGGTTGTTGTAAAGCTTTTAAACGGTAACTGCTCTCCTTTAAAGTAACTGCTGATTCCAGGTCAAAATCCGAAAGCATCGACACACGGTTGGCGTCATTGAACTTGAAGAACAAACCAAACGTTGAGCCGTTGCCATTATTGGTTCTCAACAAACCTTTCCAGCCGTTGGATGCTCCCGAAAGCTGAGACTGGTAAGCATCCAGTTGTTCTTTTAACCGTTCGTCGGGTGATTTATCAAAAACAGTTTTATCGTCCTTTTTACACGATGAAAACACCGCAGCAATGACAAAAACAAATATTATATAATTTTTCATTTCTGATTTTTTAATAGATCCTCGCCTGTTAATAAAGCAGACTGTTGATGGCGTACCGGCTTCTCAACTGTAAATTATAGAACTCAATATTCCATGCCTGTTTAAAATAGCTTACCACTGCAGCTTCTTTTTGCCTGAGCCTGGCCCTGGCTTCGGCGGCTGTCGTTCCATTGGCAGTGGTACCGGTATAGTTAATGCTATTCACCCTGTTATCGAACCACTCCCGTCCATACACGAGCATAAAAGAGACCATCTCGGCCCAGTCGTCTTCTTTGCCGGAGATCGCATATTGGGAAACAAAACCTTCGTTAAGCGCTTCCTGAGGCGTCACATTTGTCCAGTCGGAAGTATAGGAACTTGCACTGGACTCGCTAAACTCCAGGGGGAATTTTACATTTTGATCCAGGATATGCGCAAACTCGTGGTGGATCACCCAAAACATACGCAACACGCGGGTGGTATCTGCCAACACATAACCGGGCATTCCTTTCACGCGGAATTCATTGAGTTCATATAAGACAACTTTGCGTCCACCTTCAGCGGTACCAAGAGTAATTGAACCATCGCTGTTATACGAAGGACTGCCCACGAGTGTAAAAAACTTTGGGCTGATCTGTTTAAAGAAAAGCAGCCCTGCTTCATCTACATAGGGCTGTATCCAACCGCGCCTAATTGAACTTAAGGTGGGTATCACTTTTTCTTCCTTTGGTGGTACCAGTATCCTGTTTAAAGGAAGCTCGGACTGGTCCCATTTATACTTGGCAGTAATATTATAAGGTGTCGTCAGCGAGTCTACTATCCATTTATCAATGGCAGTAGGCGTCCAGGTATCACCCCCGAGGCCGGGAATATTATCCACGTTGCCCAGTTCTTCTTCCCTTTCACAGGAAACCAGGACCAGGGCAAGGGATACTGCGGTTATGATTATTCTTAACGATTTCATGTCAGTCTTACTGTTTAGTAGTTTTTATCTTGGGTTTGGTTCCAGTCCGGCAAGTGATGTAGAGGCTGGTATCTGTAATACTTTTCTCGGGTCATCAGGCTCAAGTCGGGCAAGTTCTGTCACATTTCCGGCGAGATCCGGTGAAGTGGCATGCACCACCGGCATCTTATACCGCAGGATATCAAACCAGCGCATTCCTTCATGAATAAACTCGGCCCGCTTATAATACAGGATCGCCTGTATTAGTCCATCCCTGATATTGGCAGTGCCAAAAACGGTATTGATCCGGCCCTGTGTAATCGTATGTGTCGCAGGTGAATAATTGATGACCCTTTTGCTGGCATAGGTATTTAGATCCGCAATAGCTGCGGTGAAATTATTGGTATAGGTGTAAGCCTCAGCGCGGTTAAACAAAACTTCCTCTACCGTAAATAGTGGAACCATTACATATGGAAATCCAATATCGGCGTTTACAGAAGCCCTGACAAAATACTCATCGATCTTTGGTATCAATTGGTTCTCACCAAGCGAGTATAGAGAAAACGCTAGGTTGCCTCCGGTCAAAGGATCAGGCCTCGGAATGATCTGGCTTATCTTATTAGCATCAACCCCATATCGATTGGTATAATAGTAGCGCGACCATACTGATGGTGTTTCGACCAAAAGCAGGTTAGCAGTTTCGGTTGACCTGGCATAGATCTTAAATAATTCAAATACATCGGTAATGTCGCGGTAGGTCGTGTTCCACTGCCTCAGGTTTGCCGCGAAATTATTGCCAGGCACCGCGAGGTTGGCGTATTGTATCACTTTCTCGTAATCTCTTTTGAAAAGATAAAAACGGGTGGCAAATGCATAGGCGGCAGACTTATTAAAATGATACTTCGGCACTTTGTATACCTTGTCTTCTATCAACGGTATACCTTCCAGCAGATCCTTTTCGATCATATCGTATGTGTACTGCACCGTATTTCTTTCGTATTGCCTGATAAAAACATTTTCAGGTTCTGTTACATACGGAATGCCCGGTGAAGACGCCGCTGTAGTAGGGTCATAAAATTTGGAGAAGAAGTTTACCAGCATAAAATGCGCATAAGCCCTTGCCACCAGGGCCTCTCCACGCTGGGGAATATAATCATTGGGATTCCCGGCTTTGCTGATCGCCTCCAGAGCCTGGTTGGCTGATGCGATGGCCGCATAACATGCATACCAGTAAAACTCTGGTGAATCCTGCTGGTTTTCCCTGCTGTCTTCGAAATAGAACGGATCGTGGATCACGTTGTCACTCCCGCCGACACCCAGGTCTGCCACATTATCCGACATCGTTTCTGCAAACGCCTGGTAATTACCCTGCGGATATGCGGTACCCAAAAGTTGCGAAACTTTTTCCGGTGTATTGATACTGGCGCGGTTGTCAGGTTCTTTTTCCAGATATTTTTTACACCCCGGTGTTGCTGCGATCAACAGGCAGCACCCAATATATAAAAGAGATTGTTTCATATTGTACAATTTATAATCCGGCTTTTATTGATAAAGTAAATTGTTTCTGGATGGGCTGAGCCACACCGCCTGTATTGAAAAATTCCGGGTCCTGACCTTTTAATTTCGGATCGGAATAAATCAGCCAGGGGTTGGTTGATACCGCGGTTAACGAAAGTGAGTTCAAACCGATCTTATCCAGCAGCCTACGGTCGAAATTATAAGTAAGCGACACTGTCTTCAACCTGACAAAACCGCCATCGGCGACACGTTCGGTGGAATAATTGTAATTATTGTAGGGTGAAGCGCCGGTACCCGCCACAAGGTAACGTTGATACGCATCTAAAATGGAAGGCACATTCGTAATTAATTCATCGCCCGGCATCTCCCAGCGGTCCAGAAATTCCTTAGGCATGGCATCGAAATCGGAATAAGCGGTTTTGAATGCAGGATACAACCTGATCTTGTTGCCCGCCTGGTAGGTGAGGAAAATATTTAATGAAAACGACCTGTAGTTAAACGTGTTGGAAAATCCACCTGTAAACTTCGGATCAACAGGCCCTTCAAATACAAGGTTAGAAATGCCTTCATCCTGCAGGTATACATCCGGGCTCACCTCTCCCTTTTCATTGATAAAAGTGGGGATACCAGTTTCATGACTCAAACCACTATATTTTATCGAAAACAAACTGTTGACCGGGTAACCTACTGTATTGCCGCCTTCGGCTTTTACCAGATCAAATATGATCGGCTCATTCCTGGCATTGGTGATCTTGGTAGTATTATATCCAAAGGTCATATTGCTTCTCCATGACCAATCAGTTTTGCGGATTATCGTTCCACCGATAACGGCTTCTGCGCCCTGTGCTTCCATGTCGGCATAGTTGGCCGCTTTTATCGCTTCACCGCCAATACCTCCTGTCTTGATCAGACTGATCAGGTCAAAGCTTTTACGCTGGTAGACATCGATACTCAGGTTCAGCCGTCCTTTAAACAGACCGGCATCCACACCCAGGTTGGTCTGGTAATTTTTCTCCCAGGTAAGGTCGGAGTTTTCCAGGTTGGCGATCTGGATCACAGATTCCCGCTCTGTAGGGAAAGTGCGATTGGTGGTCAGACTTCTCAATACCACACCCGAATTGGTAGCGGGACCAAGGCTTGCCGTAAGACCGTAGCTCGCTCTTAGTTTCAGGTAGTCGATCCAGTTCACATCATACAGGAAATTTTCCTCTTCCATATTCCAGGCACCACCAAAGCTCCAGGTCGGAAGCCATCTTGCATCGGGTGAAGACCCCAGGCGGTTAGATCCATCATAACGCACGGTGCCATAAAAATTATATTTTTTGTCAAACGTGTACTGACCGTTGAGATAGAAAGCGGCAAAGCGATCAAATTCTTTGCCCATACCATAATATACGAAGTTGGACTCGATGGTTTGTTTGAGTATTCGGTAGTCCACAAATGGTATTCCACCATTCTCATACTGATAACCGTACCCGGTGTTGGTAAAATTTTGCCGGTCGGCAGATTTCACCTGCTGACCCAAAAGAATATTGACGGTATGCCGGTCAGCGAAAGTATTGACATAGTTCAGACTGTTCCTGATATCAAAGGAAAGCAGTTTGTCTTCGGTCCGGTTATAAAAACCACCATAGGGCAATACCACCACGGGTGGCGCCGCAGGATTGTCGGGATCAGTGTACAGGAACTTGTTGTTCGAAGCAATTGTCGCATTATCGTTGGCACGATAAGCATTGGCCATATTTGCGTTTTCAGTGATCTGGTGTTCACGGGTGGATTTTACATAACGCACCGCACCGATAAACTCATAGCGCAGGTTTTTATTAAATCGATATCCCAGTTCACCCTGCAGTTTCAAATCCATCACATCAATATCCAGGGTATTGTTGTCGAGTTCATCAATGATATTAAAAGGAGCAAAGTTTCTCCGGAAATATTCCAGGTTATTATTCTCGTCGTATGCCGTTAAGGTGCGGCTGGTATTTAAAGCATAGCTGAAAGGATTGATATCGAAATCGCGGTCAAACTGTCCCGACACGGGATTACTTACACGGCCCAGTGCGCCGGGTGCTTTTTGCTGGCGTACCGAACCTACGGTCAGAAAACCCCCAGTTAGTTTATCAGAAAAATTATAGGTATTCCTGAAGTTTAGTGTATAACGTTTTACATTGTCTGCAATGGTCCATCCGTTATCGCTATAAAAACTGGTAGAAAAAAAGGTTTGTGATTTCTCGGTACCACTGGAAATGCTAAGCGAATGTTCCTGCACCAGCGAATTACGGAATAAGATATCAAACCAGTCGGTATTGGCCAGTGCATATTTCTTCAGGTATGCCGCTTTAGCTTCCGGCGTATTGGCCAGGGCAAAATTGCCGTTGGCATCGGGTGTATTGATAAGGTCAAACATTTTCCCATACACTCCATAATCCGGACCGCTTAAAATATCTGAATTCAGGATACCCTTTCTTTCCAGTTCACCCAACACTGACATTTGATGCGCTGAGTTCATGATATTGTATTCGGGATAACGCGGTTTCAATTGTGTGCTGAAATTCCCGGTATAGGAAATCGCCAGACGTCCTGAACGCCCCTTCTTGGTGGTGATCACCACCACGCCATTCATTGCTCTTGCTCCATATAAGGCTGTTGCTGCAGCGTCTTTAAGAATATCAAAAGATTCGATATCGTTGGCATTGATACCTGCAACAGAAGAGCCCAGCAGGGTTGTGGGGTCACCGCTCGACAACTGGTCGTTTGATATATTGATGATGTCCTCCAGCACTACACCATCCACCACCCAAAGGGGTTTATTATCGCCATTAATAGAGGTAGCGCCGCGGATTCTTACTTTAGGCGCACTTCCAAATGTACTGGATACGTTTTGTACAGATACACCGGCGGCGCGGCCTTCCAACATGCGGCTCACGTCAGCCACACCGTCGATCTTAACATCCTCAGCTCTAAGTGTGACGGCTGCACCGGTAAACTTCTTTTTATCTATTCGCTGAAACCCCGTTACGACCACATCCTGCAGACTGGTCACGTCTACCCGCATGGTGAGGTTGATGAAGGTTTGTCCCGAATTGAGCGTTAATTCTTCTGTTAGTAAACCGATATTGCTAAAAACCAGGGTGGCTGCTGACGGAACGCCACTTAACGAAAATTCTCCCACCTGGTTGGTGGTCGTGCCCGTGGCAGAGTTTTTCAATGTTACAGAAACACCCGACAGGGGCGCACCAAGGCTGTCGACAACCTTTCCACGTATAGTGTTGGTTTGTGCGTGCACTGTTGTTGATGAGAAAATAAAAAGAATAAGGCAGTTCATCAATAGGAATGTTAACCTGAAGTTTCTACCCTGAACACCCGGGCGTCTCATCGCTTTTTTTGTCATACCCAACTTTTAGTTTTGATATTATATTGTCAGTTTTCTTTTCTTCATTACACATATCGATAACAGACAGCTACTTATAGAGGAGAGAATAAACAATAAAAATGCTGCACCGCTCAACACGGTAAAACGCATTTCCTACTATTTCCCCGCCTCATTAAGCCTTTACTGCTTTAAAAGCCTGAATAATTGTCTTTTTTCATTTACCGTAACTTCCAGCAGGTAAAGACCCGATGCATATTGTGGGCCTTCCAGTTCCACCACCAGTTTCTGAACAAAAGCACTGGCAACTGACTGGATATGTTTCACCATGCGTCCATTGATATCATATACTTTCAACTGCACAGGTTCACCCTGGTTGGCCTGGAATACAAAATTGAACACCCCACCGGATGGATTAGGGTATACCTGCCATCTGATCTCATCATCAAACACAACGGAACGAACCGGCGAATAGGTAAACTGACCATCCAGGTCAATAATCTTCAGGCGATAATAACGTACACCCTGCTTAAGGGCTTCTGCGTCCGTAAAGCTATAATGCTGTTCGGCAGTAGTAGTCCCGCTACTATTTACAGAACCTATCCTCACAAAATTATTTTGATTAAAGGCATCATTTCCACGTGCCAGCTCAATTTCAAACCGGTCTGTATTGATTTCAGATGCTGTTGACCAATTGAGAAGCGCATCACCCTGGTCGTTTTTTCTCACAACAAAATTTATTAGCTCTACGGGTAGCGGTTGGTCAAGCGTTGGACCTCCATTATTTAACCAAAACTCAGAAAAATCAAGCACCCTGAACTCCGCATAATAACCCTTATCGAATGGAACCTTTTTCACGTTGGCTGGCAGGATAAATGAATAGCCGCCTCCTGTATTGTCAGCCAGCTCACCATTTTCCAGGGCGTCATTGGTATGACTGTATTTTGTGACACCCAATTCATACGCGGAAGCCGGTTTGCTACAGGTACCACATCCTGTCGCACTGATCAATGCTTCTGTTTCTGTATCGAGGAAATAGAATCTTACTATGGCGGAATCGGCCAGGCTGGTATTGGCTGGTTTGATAGTGATATTGCGGTTGTGATAATATTGCCCTGAATTGGTCCGTACGGCACCAGTATGTATGAAAGCCTGCACATCAGTATTCCCCATGTTCTGGCCATTGGGATGAACAGAGGCAATGATCTTTCCGTCTGCAACAAAATCGATCCAGTTATTTCCTGACAGGTTGGCCTGGTTCACTACATCGCTGGTGAATGGCGGTCCATCGTAAATACTGTATACGCTGTCATAAATATGGATATCATCGATAGCGATGCCTTCACGGGTAACAAAAGGATCTGACTCCATCACAAATCTTAACCTGAGCCTGTTCAATCCGGAAGGCAATGGAATGCTTGCCACATGCCAGCGGGTGTAGTCCTCCACGCTCCATACTGCATTACCCGCAAAGTTGCGGTTGTACCAATTGGTGCCCTCACCATTTGTTCCAAGTTTTGTCCATGTTTTGCCGTCGGCGGAGTATTCTATGTAAGCGGCATCGCAAAGCGTGGTTACGCAATCTTCGATATCCAGCGCCACACTAAAGCTCAGCATGGGGTTAGATAACCCGGTAATATCAAAGCAGGGAGAAACCAGGAATGACTTTTCAAGATTGTTGTGATGCCCGCCCAAACTTGTCTTCCAGGCCTGTGTACCGCTGGCTGCTTTGTTTATTTGTGGCGACGAAGGTGTGCCGTATTGCCATGATACGCGTTTTCCTTCGGTATGCCATCCGCCTTCGTCCAGTTCAAAGTCCTGCAAATAAGGGAAACTTGTTACCAGAGGCGCGTTGTAGATCGTGATTTGCGTAGTATCATTATCATGGAAGGAATCGGAACCGAGGTCAACCCACACTTTCACGTTATGATAGCCGGGCGCAGAAAGATCCGCGGTAGCCGCGAAAGTATAGGACACCGTAGTTTTGCCAGGTATCGATGGGATTATTTCAGTGATAACCGCACCACCATCGACCTGGAGATTAATGGGTATCGTATTAATTGTAGCACCAACGGCATTTCGTACTGTCACCCGCACAGGTACCAGGTTGCTCAGGTCGCAACTGGCGGTCGTCGGCGTGTCAATACTGATCATTTGTATATCATTCGCTACACGATAAAGCCTTACATCGTCAAATGTATACCCCGAACCATTTTCATTATCAGTTGCGTTTAGCTGCCCCCATTGACCCCACCGCACCTGGAAGCTTGATGAGAATGCCTGCGGCGGTCCGGCAGCGTCGAGAATATTATTGAGCTCAATGCTGGGAGAGCGTTTAAATATACCCGCGTCAGCCTGGTCGGTATAGAGATCATATACCTCGATCCAGGGATCCTGATCGCTACCCCGAATCCATACCTTATTTGCAGGGTGTGAAAACTGGCCGTGATGTTTGTAAAGGAAATCAAGCCTGATATCATCCACGGCCGTGTTATAACCCTGCAGATTAAAAGTACCGGTAAGTGAATCCGTATTACCCGCGGCCGTATAATGCGATACATCCACCGTTAAGGCCTTCGACCCCGATGATGCGATACCTGTATTGATAAAACTGCGCACCTGGCCAAATGCCGTAGTAGCGTTGAAATCATACCGGTCAAGACCAGGAAGCCCCATTTGCTGACCAGTAATTTCGAATACCGGGGCCGATTCCATATCGTCGATAAAATCTGTGGTAAGATCAATAAATGGATTATCCAGTTGTCTGAATTTCTTACTCATCGTATCATTCTGCTGGAATGGATCGCTGGCGTAGGACACATAAACTTTCAGATCATAATCACCTACGGCCGACAAATCAACTGGCGCCGCGAATGTATGGTTGTAAGAAGCCCTATTGCCAATACTTGCTGGAGCAATCAATTCAACTACGGGAGCATTGTTGTTGAGAATATAAGCCACCTGGATATTTCCGCTTGTACTTGCGTTGTCGAGATTTTCAATTCGTACGGTAACGGGAACATTATTCGGCAATTCAGTAGATGTAAACCTTCTGCCATTCGAAACCGGTGAAATGATCGCATCAACTTTCAGATCATTGTCGGAAACAGTTCCGCTGCATGTTCCCGTTGTCGGAAGTCTTGAGATCGCCGTAGCCCTTCTGCCAGACTCACCATTGATGCGGGCCCTGACGGTCACCCAATAAGTTGTATCCCTTGATAGCCCGCCGAAAATATAATTGGTAGAAGTAGTGGTTGCAACCGGCGTCATTTCTCCAACCCCATTAAATATCATCACCTCGTAATCAGTGGCACCTGTCACGGCTGTCCAGTTCAGATTAATATACCCTTCGCACTGGTTGGCGGAAGGTGCAAGCGTCAAAGTGGGTACGCCGAGAATGGTGAAAGCGTCGCTGATGCTTTCGATACCGGTTCCGTTATGGATGATCTTGATCCTGGCCTGTTCTGTGGCTACCGCCGACACTGTCCAGGCCAGCTGGCGAAGGCCCGCAGAAACATTTACACCATTCGTTACATTGCTCCAGCTGGCACCATCGTCATCTGAAAATTGTATGGTGAAATCGTTGGACGGATTACCATAAGACTCCCATTGAATATAAACCGCATCACCGCCCTGAAGTTTTTCATCACCGGACGGATAGGTCACTAAAGTAGAGACTGGTATGGTGTCGAATACGAGGTAATACGAATGCTGGCCACCGAAGGGAATCGTTGTGCCATTGATCAAAAAATTGTAAGTGCCTGGTACCGGATTGTTGATCACCACCTGCTCGATATTATTGATATGATCGGCGCCGGTCGTAGCAGGATCTGCCACTGCAGCAGGATTCAAATTTAATATTTGAGGAAAATGCACCGTGGCGGCCGGGTCTGTCACACTCAGGTCGAGATCATTCACCAGGGCATTGGAAGCAAATACGGCTGCCGCTGAATCGTTCCAGTAAAGCATAACTTTCAAATGGGCTATAGACGAGCCTGCCGGAATCGTAATCGAATGACTGGTATTCCCTGCAGTTGCCACAGTTCCGTTGAAGTAATTATTGCTTTCCAGCATCGTCACAGAACGTAACAGGTTCATCTGACCAAATCCATGGGTGAAATCGATGCCAGGCGTACCAATATCGCTTGCACCGTTACAAAGCAAAGCTTTCATTAACCCGTTATCCGGGTTATTTCCACTATTAAGTTGCCGGTATCTTTCATACAAAAGACCCAGACCACCGCTGATAGCGGGTGCTGCCATACTGGTACCTGTATTGGCCGCATAAGTATTAGTTGGTGCTGTTGAAAAAACCTGGGTGCCCTGTGCTACGATCTCCGGTTTGAGTCTGCCGTCACGGACAGGTCCGCGACTCGAATTGTTGTACACCACGCCATCCGCGTCTATATTGCCGACACAGATGATATTCTTTGCAGCCTGGTAACCGCCAAGGACGGTACCAAATTTCGCAGGAAAAGGACTACAAATCTCGTTCCCGCTATTACCAACTGCAAAGACATGTTGCAGATTGGGCATCAGAAACGCATGTTGATCCATGACACGTGAAGCAAGGTCGTAGTCTCCAAAACCGTTGCAGTCTGTTACATCACCGTAAGAATTGTTAGTGATGGTCATCCCAAAGTCCTGTACATAAGTTGGCGCATTCCAAAGTATTCCCGAAAAACGCTGGGCTATGATTGTGGAATGGGGTGCGAAACCAGTGTACAATTCATTCCTGATCCCAGCTCCTGCTAAGGTCCCCATCACATGCAGGCCATGCGAGCCGCCTGCATTAGGTGCCCTGTTGATCAGCCGGCCGTTGAAATCCATATGACGGGTAGGATCTGAATCATCGCCCACACCAATCACTACACCTTCACCCATGAGATTGCGACCACCGGGCGATGAGGTATTTAAAATATTTGCTTTGGTACTGGCCCGGCTTTTATTGTTGAGAGGCTGATCTTCCCCGGGTGCCGGCTGTATATACTCGACAAATGGTAATGCAGCCAGTTCACGCAGCCTGCCAGTACTTACCCGGGCTATGACGATATGATAGCTTTTGAATTCCGAAGAGACAATTTCAAAACCAGCGGTTCCCATTTCCTTTTTCACATCCTCATAAGAGAAAGATCTTGGAAAACTGATCCAATACTCGGCAGTGCTGGTGGATCTCTCAGCGCCTGTAGGTATACCTCTGGCAAGTCCAGGTTCGAGTTTTTGTTCGGGGAGCAATTCGAATACAGCTCTTGCTGAATGCTTTTTTAATAAAACTGCGTCAAGTGATCCTGTTAATGTTGCAGCATATGCGTTGTTGGGAACATAATCGAGGAGTTCAATACCGGCTTGTTTTAACTCTCTTTTTTCTCTTTCACCAGGTATGCTTTCAAATTGAATAATGACAAAAGATTTGCCTCCGGGTCGTCTTGCGAGGTTCATATCGCCAATTTTCTCTTCGGTAATATTTGCAACCGGGATAAATGAACCGCTCTTCAAGGAGATACGATAGCGATCATCGCCTGGCATTTGCGCCTGCCCCTGCACAGGCACTAAACAGGCCCATAACAGGATAGCCATCAAAGGAACAGGATTGAATCTCATAAGAAGTTAATATGTTATAAAAATATAACAATTAGCGCGAACTAAAATAAGCTTAGGCTGTAATTTCCTTTTCGGCGAAACAGTATTGGTGCAGGTTGTTCAGAAAACGCTTCATCTCATTCATACCCTCTATTGGCTCTGCAATGAGCATGAATAACTTACCGGTTTGCTTCAGTCTGGCCTTATTGGTACCGGTTTGCAGGAAGTTGATGATATTATTAAACAGAGATGATTCGAAATAATGTGAATCTGGCCGGTTGATGAAATAACAACGCAGCGTACCTGATTTTAGCGACATCTTCTCAAAACCCAGGTCTATGGCCAGCTTCCTGCAGTTGATCGTCGTAAACAGATCTTCCACCTGTGCAGGCACCGGGCCGAAACGATCAGTAAGTTCCTGGTGCATATTCCGGAGATCTTCTTCGGTTTCGCAATTGTCCAGCCGTTGGTATAGTGACAGGCGTTCTGCAATACTTTCCACATAATCGTCGGGGATAAGTATCTCAAGATCGGTATCAATAGTGCAGTCCTGTACATAGTCATCCTGCCTGGTTATTTCCTCCTTGAACAGGTCGCGGAACTCGGAGCGTTTCAGTTCACGGATAGCTTCATCAAGGATTTTTTGGTACATTTCAAAACCGATTTCTGCCATAAACCCGCTTTGCTCGCCACCAAGCATATTTCCGGCGCCGCGAATATCGAGGTCGCGCATGGCGATCTGGAAACCACTTCCCAGTTCACTGTGTTGCTCGAGGGTTTGCAAGCGTTTCCTCGAATCAGTGGGTAAGGTGCTCATGGGTGGCGCCAGCAGGTAACAAAACGCTTTTTTATTACTACGTCCCACCCTGCCGCGCAACTGGTGCAGGTCGCTCAGGCCAAACTGGTGAGCATTGTTGACGATAATGGTATTGACATTAGGAATGTCCACGCCGCTTTCAACAATATTGGTACAAACCAGCACATCGTATTTGCGATCTATGAAATCAAGTATTCTTTTTTCCAGGTCATGCCCTTCCATTTGTCCATGCGCATATCCAATACTCAGATCCGGACAAAGACCCTGTATGATCGAAGCCATTTCAGCGAGCCCGCTGATGCGGTTGTAAATTACGAACACCTGGCCGCCACGTTCCGTTTCAAAATATACCGCATCGCGTATAAAATCCTGGTTATAGACCTGCACTTCGGTCTGTATCGGTTGCCGGTTGGGAGGCGGTGTATTAATTATACTCAGATCCCTTGCGCCCATCAGTGAAAATTGCAGGGTGCGCGGAATAGGTGTTGCAGTAAGTGTGAGACAATCCACCGTGGTTCGCAGCGTCTTGATCTTCTCCTTGTGCCCAACTCCGAATTTTTGTTCCTCATCAATGATCAGCAATCCAAGGTCTTTAAACTTCACATCCTTACCCAGGATACCATGCGTTCCGATTAATATGTCGATCTTACCTTCCGCGAGTTTTTTTAGCGTGTCTTTTTTCTCTTTTGCCGATTTGAAACGGTTGATATAGTCAACCGTGACGGGGAAATCTTTCAGGCGGTCAGAAAAGGTTTTGAAATGCTGAAAGGCAAGAATTGTAGTTGGCACCAATACCGCGGCCTGTTTTCCATCCACGCAGGTTTTGAAAGCCGCCCTGATGGCAACTTCTGTTTTTCCAAAACCCACATCGCCGCAAACCAGCCGGTCCATCGGTGATGAGGACTCCATATCTTTTTTTACATCCGCTGTTGCTTTACTCTGATCGGGCGTGTCTTCATATATAAAGGAAGCTTCCAGTTCGGTTTGTAAGTAGTTATCGGGTGAATGAGCAAATCCCTGCTGAGCCTTTCGTTGCGCATACAACTTGATCAGGTCGAAGGCAATTTCTTTTACTTTTGTCTTGGTCTTTTCTTTCAGTTTATTCCATACATCACTACCCAGCTTATTCACTTTCGGCACACTACCTTCCTTGCCGGTGTATTTAGCAATTTTATGTAGTGAGTTGATATTTACATAAAGGATATCACTGTCTTTGTAAATAATGCGAACCGCTTCCTGCACTTTCCCGTTGGCTTCGATCTTTTGCAAACCGCTAAACACACCCACTCCATGATCAATATGTGTAACGAAATCGCCTGGCTGAAGTTCGCGGAGCATCCGCAGGGTTAAAGCTTTGTTCTTATTGTATGCCTGCTTGACACGATACTTATGATATCGCTGGAAAACCTGGTGATCGGTATAGCAAACCAGCTTGAGATCCTGGTCTATAAATCCCTCGTGAATGGAAGTATTAATGGGGTTGAATACGATCTCTGCTTTCAGGTCGTCAAATATTGTCTGTAATCTTTCAAGCTGTTTTGGATTATCAGCAAACAGGTAAAGATTAAATCCCTTCGACTCCCAGGATTTCAGATCCCTGATCAATAATTCAAATTGCCGATTGAATGCTGGTTGTTCCCGGGTGGAAAAGCCAATCGCGAAAACTGAATCTTTATCTGGCAGCGTGTTTGAGTGACCAAAAGATATGATATGCCTGGCTGACAGCTCTTTCTCAAATTCCGCCGCTGTAATAAAATCGTCGGTATTCACCTGCTTTTTCACCAGTTTCTCATCTTCTTCCAGGTCTTTGTTCTTCGCAGACTGACTACTCAATTGCTCGATCTCAGCAAAGCTGCGTAGCTCATCTTCACAATCGATTAAACGCTCCCGGCAGAACTCATAATCTTCCATCCAAACAACTGTGTTGCCGGGTAGGAACTCGAACAAAGAAATAGTGTTACCGTCTTCGAATTGGGTATTTATATTCGGAATGATGCTAACCTGGAGTAATTTTCTTTCGCTTAATTGTGTTTCGGGGTCAATGATGCGAATGGAATCGACATCATTTCCAAACAATTCAAGCCGGTAGGGCTTTTCATTCCCGTAAGAATAAATATCGAGAATACCTCCGCGGATCGCAAACTGTCCGGGCTCATACACAAAATCGGTTCTATCAAAACCAAGATCCCCTAACTGCAACAACAATTTCTCTACGTCGAGGGTATCACCGGCCTTGATGCGAATGATATTGGAAGCAAGAACGCCCGGCACAATGGTTTTTTCAAATAAGGCCTCGGGATAGGTTACCAGTATTTTCTTATTGCCTCCCGCCGCTATTCTTGTCAGTGCCTCGGTCCTTAACATCACATGCGAAGAATTCAACAGGCGATAATTCTTCCGGTTCTTAAATGAGGATGGAAAATAAAATACGTCCAGGGCACCGGTAATATTTTCAAGCGTATTGTGAAAATAGGCAGCTTCCTCTGCATCATTCAAAACAATCAGGTGATTGAGCTGCTGTGATTGCGGATGCAGAAAGACTGAGGCGGCCACAAAAACGGAGGAGCTTCCAAGCAGGCCCTCCAGGTGTATTTTCTGAGATGGATTTCCAGGCAGTTCGGCGGTTGAAGGCATAGCGATCCTGTTCGCCAGTTGAAAAAGGCGGGGATCATCCTGGTACCTTTGCAACAATTCCTGAATCATAATTCCGCCCTGCAAAAGTACGACTAAGCCCGCAGAATATTGTCGCTGAGAGCCAATTGAATTTAAACGTCGTCTTAAAATTCGTGTAAACCGATGATAACAAAATGAAACAAGCCCGGGCGTCTGTGACCGGGCTTGTTTTAAACATTTATAAATTAAATGTCTATTGCTGCAAAACTACTTCGCCTACATCCAGGGGCTGACCTTCCTTTACTTCAAGGTTTTCGAGTGTTACATCTTTATATGGATCTTTCGCGTCGACAACCACTCTGTAGGTGCCAGGTTTTACCTCAATGGTGAATGCACCACCACTGACCGTTCCTTTTGTAGAATCGGAAGCGCCATAAGCCCACACAGCTTCCGCTCCGTCAGCAGGTGTTACTTTACCTGTGATAGACGACTGATTGACGGTTGTAAATGCAAACAGACCGGCAAGGGATGCTGCAACTATTCCGCATGTTAACATACTCTTCTTCATGATTAGTAGATTTTATGGTTATAAAAATGATACGGGTTCATTCTCATAAACCGATAGCGTAGGTTGCCGGATGTCCCTGAAAAACCAACTACTATGCCAACACGCTTTTTTGTGGAAAACAAGCAAAATCACAGATAAGACAGGGTTGAGGTATTTTACCGGATTCAGCATCTGTTTTGTAACTTCCGTTAAATTAATTGCAATGGCCATACAACCCTGGCGAACCGGGAAAGTAGTACGTATTGAAAATGAAACTCCTAACACCCGGCGCTATTGGATCGAAATTCCCGAACTCAGCTCTTTTGATTTTGAACCTGGTCAGTTTGTGACCCTCGACCTCCCCATTCATGAAAAGCCAAATAAACGTTGGCGTAGTTACTCGATCGCTAGCTGGCCAGATGGTACCAATGTATTCGAGCTGGTGATCGTCCTGGTGGAAGATGGACTTGGCACTCCCTGGATTTTTGAAAATGTTAAAGTAGGCAGCGAACTCATCCTTCGTGGGCCTCAGGGGGTATTTGTATTGCGCGAAGAAAACCTGCAGAAAGATCTGTTCCTTATCTGTACCGGTACCGGCATCGCTCCTTTCCGTAGTATGGTACATCATATCTACCGGCATAATATACCACACAAGGATATCTATATCATCTTTGGAAGTCGTACAAAACAGGATATTTTATACTATGATGAGTTGAGAAGTCTGCCACTGGAGCATTATCACTACCTCCCTACATTATCCCGGGAAGAATGGGAGGGCAAAAAAGGTTATGTACATGCCATCTATGAAGAACTTTGCTGCAATAAGCAGGATGCCAGCTTTTTTCTGTGTGGTTGGAAAAACATGATCGATGAAGCCAAGCAACGTATTATAGCTTTGGGCTACGACCGAAAAGCCATTCACCAGGAACTATATGGATAATACGTTTAATAAAAGCTATTCAGTGCTATAACTTCTTAATCTTCCCGTCTTCCTTTCTTCCCGGCCATAAGAACCTTATAGCTTACTATTTACAATCTCCCGGATCTTTTCCACCGGTACCCTTTCCTGTTCCATACTATCACGGTAACGTATGGTAACAGTATTGTCTTCTTTGGTTTGATGATCAACCGTCACGCAGAACGGGGTACCCAGGGCATCCATCCGGCGGTAACGTTTACCTATAGCATCTTTTTCTTCATAGAAGCAGCGGAAATGTGGCTGGCAGTCTTCCATGATCTTTTTTGCGATACCAGGCAGTCCATCTTTTTTCACCAATGGGAAGATCGCCAGTTTCACCGGTGCAAGCTTCGCTGGTAACTTCAATACTACACGACTATCCGGCTTATCAGGAGTGCTCAGGTCCTGCTCCTGGTATGCATGACTGACTACAAGTAAGAACATACGGTCCAGGCCAATAGAGGTTTCGATCACAAAAGGGATATAATTACCATATGGTTTGCCCGTCGCCGGGTCGATATCATTATCAAAATAGTTTTGTTTCTTACGGCTATACTCCTGGTGTTGTTTTAAATCGAAATCACTGCGTGAGTGTATGCCTTCCACTTCTTTAAAACCAATTGGGAACTCAAACTCAATATCGCAGGCTTCCTTGGCATAGTGCGCCAGTTTCACATGATCATGATACCGGTATTTATCAGCCGGCAAACCCAGGCTGAGATGCCATTTCAAACGTTCCTCTTTCCAGTAACGATACCATTCGCCTTCTGTACCCGGGCGTACAAAGAACTGCATCTCCATTTGTTCAAATTCACGCATCCTGAACACAAACTGCCTGGCGACGATCTCGTTCCGGAAAGCTTTACCGATCTGCGCAATACCAAACGGAACTTTCATCCTGCCTGTTTTCTGCACATTCAAAAAGTTTACAAAGATGCCCTGTGCCGTTTCAGGACGCAGGTACACTTTGTTGTCTTCTTCCTCGGAGGAAGAAGTAGAACCAAATTCAGTCGAGAACATCAGGTTGAACTGGCGAATATCGGTCCAGTTGGTGGTACCGCTTATGGCGCATTTTATATTGCGGTCAACGATCAGTTGTTTCAAACCCGCGAAATCATCTTTCGACAGCAAGAGATCCATTTCCTCCAGCATACCCTTTGCTTCATCGAGCCGGCCTTCCGCCTCGAGCAGTTCCGCGTGGGCCTCTATCAGGTGATCCACACGATAACGTTTTTTACTGTCTTTGTTATCGATCATGGGATCATTGAAATTGTCTACGTGACCCGAAGCTTTCCAGGTAGTCGGATGCATGAAAATGGCCGCATCAATACCGACCACATCATCGCGGAGCTGGGTCATGCTTTTCCACCAGTAGTCCTTAATATTCTTCTTCAATTCACTACCCCACTGGCCATAGTCGTATACAGCCTGCAATCCATCATAGATCTCGCTGCTGGGGAAAATAAAGCCGTATTCTTTACAATGCGAAATGATCGCCTGGAACTTGTTGGTATCGTTTGCCATAGGGCGCAAAAGTAAGAAGTCTGTACTATATGAATAGCCGGCCCCGTTACTAAACGGGGTTAACTGGCAGCGTTATCCGCATTTCTTTTTGCAACACTGGTCTCCTGCAGGTCTTTATTGGCCGGCACTTCCACCTCCTCTATCCAAACGGCGTATTTGCTGGGATATATACGGGAACCTGAACAAACTGCATAACCGTGTGTAAATGCCGCGCCAAAATAAAGGATGGTAGCAGAATAATATACCCACAATAGGATGACAATTACCGAACCCGCAGCCCCATAAGCCGAAGACATGCGGTTGTTGCCCAGGTAGTAGCTGATCAGGTATTTACCGGCCATAAACAAAATGGCCGTTGCAAAAGCACCCGCTTTTACATGCCGCCACTCTATCCGGGCATCAGGAAGTACTTTGAAAATTAATCCAAACAATAAGGCAGTCATCAGGAATGTGACCAGCAGGTTTACTGAATACGCAAGTATGACCTGCGTATCCGGAAAGAGTTGCGTGAGCCGTTGGAGCAATGCATCCATGATGCCATTCAGGACCAGCGATACCAACAACAAAAATCCCAGGGAGATGATCATCGAAAAAGATAAAAGTCGGTTGATGATCAGTCTCATCAACCCACGACCCTTGCGGGGCTTGGATTTCAACCACCATATTCTATTGATCGAGTCCTGGATCTCACCGAAAACACTGGTAGCGCCAATGATCACAGTGACCAGGCCGATGATCGTTGCGAAGTTGCCTTCTCCCGATAAGGTGGCATTTCGGATCGTTTGCTGTATCTGGCTGGCAGCTTCCGCTCCCACCAGGGCCGAGATCTGTCCATAAACGGAACCCTGAACAGCCTGTTCGCCATAGAATACTTCTATTACCCATACAATAATTATAATAAGCCCGGGCAACGAGAACACGGTATAATAAGCCAGGGCTGCACTTAGTTTCATGAGCTTGAGCTCAAACAAAGCCACAAATGCATGCTTTATACTTTTCCAGATCAGCTTTAAGGGCATACAGCTGTCGTTAAAAAAATGGTGCCAAAAATCAGATTTCGCTGTTTCCTTTCAGTTTCTGATTTTGTTGATGACGTAAAGCATCCCGGTTTTGCTTTTTATCAAAATTTTTTTGTAAGGCGGCTTCAAGATCCACTCCTGTTTGATTAGCAAGACAGATCAATACCCAAAGTACATCAGCCATTTCATCGGCAAGCACCTCTGTTTCTTTACCCGGCGCTGGTTTACGGGGATCATTGGATTTATACGATTGCTCACCATACAGCCTTGCCATATGGCTCGATAGTTCACCTACTTCCTCTGCCAGTATCACGGTATTGGTAAGTTCGTTGAAGTAACGTACACCAACAGTTTTTATCCAATGATCAACCTGTTGCTGCGCCTGCTGTATAGTCATAACATTATTTTTAGAGAGTAATTGCAATATAGCATGATTCTTGCCGTTATAGCCTCCCGGCTAAACCGCACCCGCTGAAACAGACTGTTCCTAATATTCAATTGATGAGCTATGTTACTACCCATTATTATCCGAAAGATCGTCCCTGTGTACATGATCATATGTTTCGCCGCGAATACACAGGCCCAACCTGTAAAAACCGCGATATCTGTTAAAGAAATTGAAAAGAACGCGAAGCCTTACCGCATTCTTACTTCGGGCAAACAGATCACCATTAAATGCATAAAAGATATAAAAAGCCTGATGGTATGGACATCGGATGGTAACCGTGTACTGGAAGAGAAAAATGTCGGTGCCAGTCAATACCAGTTCCGCATCACTATCAGGGAAAAGATTTTTTTTGTTATGCTTCGTCTCGAAGACGGCAAAGTCTATTCTGAAAAATTTGGGATTGAGTAATTCCATCTCCGGATATAGCATTCGACAGCGACCGCCTTATAGAGCTCATTGTTGAAGGCACTGACCTGATAGTTATCGGATTCAAATTATCAACCCAATTGATCGGGTCCCAATTCCTCAAAAGTCACTCCTTATTCTTCGAGTCTATAATAATCGTAACCGGCCCGTTATTGAGTAATTCAACCTTCATGTCGGCGCCAAATTCACCAGTTTGCACGGATCGGCCCAGGTCTGCAGACAACTGGCTTTTCATTTTTTGATAAAGAGGAACGGCGATACCGGGCTTGCTCGCTTTGATATAAGAAGGACGATTGCCTTTTTTGGTAGATGCGTGTAAGGTGAACTGACTTACCAGGAGTATCTCTCCACCGGTATCTTTTACTGAGACATTCATGACCCCGGCCTCGTCATCAAATACCCGCAGGTTCACAATCTTTAAGCTTAGCCATGCCACATCATCGTCGGTATCCGCGTCTTCAATGCCCAGCAATACTAAGAGCCCGGATCCGATCTGTGCATACACAGTACCGTTGATCGTAACGGAAGCTTTTGAAACCCGCTGTATGACTGCTCTCATAATCGTATCTTTATCACAACAAATGTAGTTGATAGTTCAGCGCACCTGCCCATGATCGATTTCAGCAAAGAAATAACATTCCAGACAACCCGGAGCGGCGGTAAAGGCGGCCAGCATGTAAATAAAGTGGAAACGGCAGTGATTGCTTCATTTGGCATCAACGGCTCACAAATGCTCTCCGACCAACAAAAAAGCCAGGTACTTGAAAAACTATCCAATCGCATCAATGCTGAGGGCATTTTACAGGTTAAATCACAAACCCACCGCAGCCAGGTCGCGAATAAAGAAGATGCGGTTGAAAAGATCAATAAACTCGTCAACACGGCGTTATTAAAAAAGAAAGCCAGGATCGCGACCCGGATCAGCCGGGCGGCCAAAGAAAGAAGGCTGGAGTCGAAAAAAAAGACATCAGAAATTAAATCGGGCCGTAAGAAATTCGGCCCCGGGGACTATTAGAACCAATTAAGTCTTTGACCTGTGAAAAAAAGTGTGATCACCATAGCATGCCTGGCATCAGTAATGATAGCCCTTTCATACCTGGCAGGTTCTTGCCGTAAAACTGAAAATCCTAATAACCTGACCTATCTCCAACTCGAAATACCTGAAGATTTTCCCGAACCTGTCTATCGCTTTCAGGATAATCCCCTGTCGAAAGAAGGAATAGAACTGGGTAGAAAATTATTTTATGATGGTCGCCTTTCCATTGATGGTGCGCATCCCTGCTCATCCTGCCATATGCAGATCGCGGCATTCGGAACTTATGAACACGATCGCAGCCATGGCGTTTTTGACTCTCACACCCTGCGCAATGCTCCCGTGCTATTCAACCTGGCCTGGCAGGACAAATTCCATTGGGACGCAGAATTCAGTTCATTGTTTGACGAGGCCGCACAACCGATCAATGGTCACCTGGAAATGGGTGAGAACTTTGGCAGCGTGGTCGCCAAACTCCAGGGTGATGCGGACTATCGCGATATGTTCAGAAAAGTATTCAGAACAGATTTTATAAGCCCTGACCATGTATTGAAAGCGCTGGCACAATTTACCGGCAGCATGGTGTCCGCTAATTCAAAATACGACAGGGTACAAAAGGGACAGGCTACATTTACAGTCAAGGAACAACAGGGATACCAGGTGTTCAAGGCTAATTGCAGTAGTTGCCATCCAGAACCGATGTTTACAGACTACAGCCTGCGCAATATCGGCCTGCCGGTTGATAATTTTTTACAGGACTTCGGGAAAATGAGGATCAGTAATGACCCTGCTGATTCGCTTAAGTTTAAGGTGCCGACCCTGAGAAACGTCTATATTTCGTCTAACTACATGCATGATGGCCGTTTCAATACCCTGGCACAATGCATCAACCATTACCGAAATGGGGTGCAGACAAGTGCTACGCTCGATCCTTCGCTTGCAAGTGGGATCCCCATGACAGATGAAGAGGCTATCAACCTGGCCTTGTTTCTTCGTACACTTACCGACTCAACATTTATACTTGATCCAAGGTTCGGCAAACCCAATCCTTAATTCGCGATCTTTCTTTTGCTTTTTAGGAGTTCCAGGGCAGATCGCTGGCTCTCGATATTCTTTTCCTGGGCTTCGATCTCTTCCAGGTTTTTCTGGAGTTTTTTCTCCAGGCTTGCTTTTTCATTCTGCAGGTCTTTATATTTCTTCTCCGCTTTTACGACTGCATCATCCTGTGCTTTTATCTGGAGTTCAAGGTTGGCCTCCTCGATATCGGGAGCCAGGTCGACCATGAATGATTTTATGCGTCTTATCTCTTCTGCGCTCATAGTATTGATCAGGTCCTCGCCATTCTTGTTGACAACGAGGTAAAGCGTGGATTCATCTTTGTCTTTCCGGCTTTTTCTATCCACTTTCAGGATATAGTCCAGTCTCTCTTCACTGATCTCAGTTACGAATGCATCTTTTACTACAATAAATCCCTTATCCTTGTTGAACAACCCTTTTTCCGCTTTCATATTATGTCCTTCCTTCTGGATGCGGGTGGTTATCGCGTTCTGAACCGCCTCCTGCGGGTAAGCATAATCAATGGCAATAGCCCGCTGCTTCTTTTTATCATAAGTAATATTGGTCTCATAAGCCTGGGAGAAAGATATAACCGTAAACATCAGTACAAAACAGGCGAGGAAAGAAAGGCGTTTCATATTAAAAAATTTATACAAAGATAAAAGAAACCTTAAATGGGTTGCAAGCGCTTACAAATTTGAAGATAGCCTTATGGATATTGTGTAATTGACCCTTCAGCCTTTACATTTGTTGTTAAAACCGGCAATTTGAGCGGCATCAAAAAACTGGCAGGACAAACTCTTTGGTATGGTGTGCCCACCATCGCGCGGCGTTTTCTCGGCTATATCATGAACCTTAGCCTGCCGCTGATCTTTGCCCAACCGGCAACCACGGCCGACCTGACGCAGGTCTACGCCATTATTCCTTTTTTAAATATCCTGTTTACTTACGGACTAGAGACCGCCTACTTTCGTTATTCCCGCGATTTTGACCAGAACAAGGTATATAATACATTGTCCGTTTCGCTACTGGTATCCACGGTATTTTTAACCGCTATTCTATTTTATTTTAAAGGTGATATCGCCCGATGGGCCAATCTCGAAAATCATCCCGAATACATCACCTGGATGGTGGTCATCATCTTTTTCGATGCCATCAGCACCCTTGCTTTTGCCAAACTACGACAGGAAAACAGGCCTCGGCGTTACGCTTTCGCAACACTGGCCGGTGTATTACTCAACCTGTTTGTAGTTATCCTCTTTCTTGCCATTATTCCAAAATATGTCGAAAAAAATCCAGATACTTTCCTGGGCACATTTTACCGTCCGGAAATCGGCATCGGTTATTACCTGATCGGGAATATGGCCGGCAGCATTCTCACTTTTTTGTTGTTGCGAAAGGAGTTTTTCCAGATCAGGTTTGAATTTGACATACAGCTTTGGAAAAAAGTGATGGTCTATGCTTACCCTCTGATCATTGTGGGCATGGGTGGCATGGTCAATGACATGCTAAGTCGCTTGATCTACCAGCATGTAGTGAACCTTCCCGAAGCCGAAGCTAAACACCAGTTGGGGATCTTTGGAAACATCTACAGGCTTGCAGTACTGATCACCATTATGATCCAGGCTTTCCGGATGGCGGCAGAACCATTTTTCTTTAGCCAGAGTAAGGAAGAGAATGCACCCCGTACCTACGCACGCATCATGAAATTTTTCGTGATCGCCTGTTGCTTTATGTTTCTGCTGATCAGTTTGTATATCGATGTATTTGCATGGTTTTTCGAAGCCATCGATAAAGCAGCCTGGGTAGAGGGGCTCAATATTGTTCCTTTCCTGGCGCTTGGAAATATTTTCCTTGGTATCTATTACAATCTGAGCATCTGGTACAAACTCACCAATAAAACCATGATAGGCGCCATGATCACATTGGGCGGGGCCGTCATTACGATCGTGCTGAATGTCCTGCTTATCCCACAATTGCATTACCTGGGTGCCGCTGCCGCGACATTCTGCTGCTACCTGTTTATGATGGTGGTCAGTTATATTCTCGGGCAGAAAAATTATCCCGTTCCTTATGCACGCAAGAAACTTTTATCATACCTGGGCCTTGTGCTGATCATTTATGGCATTCATCGTGGGCTGGTGGCCGCCTGGGATAACAGGTGGTTCAATTTTGGTACAGCAACGCTACTGCTTATTCTGTTTACTGTTTTTGTAGGAAAAATTGAGAAAAAAGAACTGGCGAGAATACCCATCCTGGGCAAACTGGTCATGAAATTTTAAATATGCTTTCACAGGTAGAAATAAAAAAATCCCTGGGTAAATATGCAGCAGGACTCGTCACGAACTCATCCATTATTGGCCTGGGCACGGGCTCTACGGTTGAATGGCTGATCAGGGAGTTATCACTGCGGGTAAAGGAGGGATTGCACATAAAAGCCGTTCCCACTTCTTCCGATACGCGGACCAGGGCGCTGGAAGCGGGCATTGAAATCATTGATCTCAACGAAGTAGATAACCTATCCATCACCATTGATGGGGCCGATGAAGTAGACCCGGGGTTTCAACTGATAAAAGGTGGTGGTGGCGCTTTGCTGCAGGAAAAAATGGTGGCAGCTGTGTCAGAAAAACTGGTGATCATCGCCGATGAAAGCAAGTATGTGGCCAGACTTGGCAAATTTCCTCTTCCGGTGGAAGTGATACCTAATGGATGGAAGCATGTCCAAAAAAAAATCATCGCCGAAGGCTGCCTCAGGGCCGAACTTCGTTCCAATATCAATGAGCCCTATCGTACCGATAACGGGCATTATATTATCGATTGCCATTATGGAGCAATACCCGACGCCGTCGCATTGAATACTGCGCTGCATCTTATACCGGGCGTGATTGAGACCGGTCTCTTTATAGACATGGCAGATAAAGTGATCCTGGGTTATGCCGATGGCCGGATTGAAGTCAAAACTAATGATCAATAAAGTTTCACAAACGGATTGTTCATTTTTTCAAAGCCGATTGTTGTCAGGGGACCATGACCCGAATATACTTTTGTATCATCGGGAAGGGTGAAAAGCTTGGTTTGAATACTATTGATAAGCGTGTCATAATCACCCCCTGGCAGGTCAGTTCTGCCAATACTTCCATTGAATAATACATCGCCACCGATAACAAATCCACCTGCTTCATGATAAAAAGAAACACTGCCGGGCGAATGTCCGGGTGTAAATAATACCTCGAGCACATCTTCTCCGATCTTTATATCAACACCTTCTTTAATCTCGATCAAGGCTCCCTCGTAATTATCAAAAGGCAATCCCCAGGAGCGGCCTGACTGAGGTCCGAATGCCAGCACCGGCTTTTCCTTTTCGTGAATGTGGAGGTCGAGATGCCAGGTCTCATGCACAAAACGGTTGCCGAAGATATGGTCAAGGTGACAATGGGTATTCAACAGCAGCACAGGGGATAAGCCCTCGTCAACGATCGCGGCCCGCAGCTGCTCCTTTTCGGCAGGAAAATAACAACCGGGGTCAATAATGCAGCATTGCTTTTGTTCGTTATACAGCAGGTAGGTGTTCTCCTGTACTGGATTAAAGGTGAATGTCTTGACCACTAACATATAAGTTTCCGGGTTTTTTGTTTAAGTGGCTGGATGGCAAATTTCTCATCATCAAAGCGTGCGAATTAAGAGAATTTTGTCATTGCCTATTCGTATTTTTATTTATGGCCCCGAAATCCGGTAAATTTGTGACAAGCACCAGATTGAATGAGCCGGGGCAAAGATACCAGATAACCAATTGCGGGTAAGGGCAACACCCAATGGGAAAACAACGATCTTATCAGTACACGAAACAGCAACGATTTTATGAGTAAAATATCACGCCTGGTCAGTTGTCTTTTTATTGTAATACTTACCGGAGCAGGGGCAAATGCCCAGGTAAATACTGTGGAGTTTGGGAAAAACCGCGTCCAGTACCAAAAATTCAAATGGAAATATTACCAAACTGAGAATTTCAACACTTATTTCAGCCAGGATGGTCTTGGACTGGGTAAATATGTTGCCCAAATAGCAGAAACCGAACTCCCGGAGATTGAAGAGTTCGTGGAATACGGGCTCCAACGCCGCATGAATATTGTTGCCTACAATAATTTCGACGAAATGCAGCAGTCCAACATCGGACTGGGGATTGACTGGCAAAATACAGGTGGTGTGACTAAGCTGGTCAACAATAAAATGCTGGTCTATTTTGATGGTAACCACGATAACCTGCGTCGACAAATCCGCCAGGGCCTGGCCAGGGTATTGGTTGAAAATGTTTTGTTTGGTGACGACCTGGGTGAATTTGCAGCTAACCAGGCATTGCTCGATCTTCCAAAATGGCTGACAGATGGGTATATCCAATATGCCGCGGAAAACTGGTCGCCTTCACTGGATGATGACCTGCGTTCGGTAATGCTGTCAGGGAAATACAATAATTTTTATCAATTCGCTTTCGACATGCCTGAGCTTGCCGGGCATTCATTCTGGAAATATATCTCGGATAAATATGGCAAAACAAGGGTTACTTATTTCCTTTATTTGAGCCGTATCTATCGCAATCTCAACAATGCTTCTCAAAAAGTAACAAAGAAAAAATTCAAAGAAGTATTGCGCGACTTTATGGTAGAAGTGCCACAGCAATATTATAAAGACCTGCGTGGCCGGCGTAACGTACCAAAAGGCCAGCTATCAATCAGCGAAGTGATCGGTAAAAAGGATTTTATAAGGTTTAACGCGCATCCTAACCTGAGGAGCTTTACCTATGCGGTGGTTGAATTTCACCAGGGCAAATATTCAGTTGTATTGATGGAAAATTTTGTTGACCGTAAAGTATTGTTGAAATACGGTACTCGTTCCAAAGGTGATGAGATCAACCCCAATTATCCGATTCTTGCCTGGGATGGAAAAGGCACCCGTCTCGCGGTGCTATACAGCGAGAAAGGAAAGCTTAAAATGTTTGTATATGATGTGGTGAAACGGATCAAAACGGTACAACAGGAGCTTCCTATGTTTAACCAGGTGCAGGACATGAAATATATGCTGGATGAGAACACGCTGGTGATGAGTGCTGTGAGAAGCGGTCAAACAGATATCTATGTCTACAAGATCAGCGATCAGTCATACGACCAGATCACCAATGATGTGTATGATGACCTGGATCCTTCTTTTGTTGCTTTCCCCAATAAAACAGGGATACTTTATTCAAGTAATCGCCCTTCCGCAGTTGCTGCAACCAGTGAAGACTCTTTACCTGGCGAACGCTTTAATATTTTCCTTGTCGACAACTGGAATAAATCTGAATTCAAACAGATATCACAGCTGACAGCCCTCAAATTTGGAAATGCGAGATACCCTTCACAATACAATTCATCGCATTTCACCTTTATCAGCGATGAGAATGGAATCAACAACCGTTATGCCGGCTTTTTCCGTACAGAGCGGGCAGGCCTCGATACTTTGGTTTTTATTGGTGATGAAGTGCTGCGAAACCCACCTCTCGCTGAAGTGGACAGCCTGCTGAGAGAATGGGAAAAAACAGATATTGACTCCGTTGGATATGTGTCGATCACCAACGACTCCTCTTATGTTTTCCCACTCACCAACTACCAGAGCAGCATGCTGGAGACAAGAACTGCCGGAGACAACCAGCAGGTGAGCGAAGTAGTAAAGCTGGGTGATGTGAAACTGCTCTATCGCCTGCGCGTTGACGAGAATGCTTTACGTCGTCGTAACCTGACAGCCCGGCCCACGGAATACATGAAACAAAGAATTGATGAAGAACGCCGCACCCGGAACAGGCTGGCACCGACAGAAATCAAAAAAGACAGTGCCAAACAAAATGACTTTTTCCAGACTGAGTTTGACGATGAGAGAACTGACACAACCCAATTGGGACGGGTGGTTGATGCCACGGAGATCAGGGAAACCCCGATATTAAGCAAGGCCAAATTATATGAATACCGGCCGCCAAAATATTTTACAGATTATGTGGTAACGGGCTTTAATAATACCGTGCTCGCTGTAAATAAATTCCAACCCTACTCCGGTGGCAGTGGTCCTGTTTACATGGCCAATAGCGGCGATTTCAATGGATTGATAAGAATGGGTACTTCCGATCTGATGGAAGATTATAAATTCATTGGCGGCATTCGTATTGCTCCCAATCTCAGGGATAATGATGTAATGTTCTCCTTTATCAACCAGAGAAAAAGATTTGACTGGGGAGCCATCTATTACCGTAGCAGTGCCGAAGTACTGGCAACCGTTGTTTACGACAATGCCCTGGTGACCGGTGAAGCGAAACAATTCGCCAGTTACTACCTGGCTACATTAAAATATCCCATCGACCGGGTAAGAAGCTTACGTGCCCTGATTGGTCCACGTTATGACAGGATCGTGATGAGTGCTACCAATGCGGCTACGATAAAGATACCCGATCTCAAACGCACATATGGCCAGTTTAGCCTTGAATATGTTCACGACAACACGCTTAACCCGGCCACCAATATCTGGCATGGCTTACGTTACAAGGTCTTTGCAGACTGGTTTACTCAAATGTCAAAATCCGACCAGGATGGCAAATTCCTTTTCAACGTAGGTGTAGATGCCCGCCACTATCTGCCCATTTATCGCAATTTGATCTGGGCAGTTCGCGCAGCGGGTGATTTCTCCTTTGGCGATCAAAAAGTGATCTACTATCTCGGTGGTGTTGACAACTGGTTCTCGCCAAAATTCAATGAGGGTAACCGGCCGGCGGAAAATTATACTTATCAATCCCTGGCATTAAATCTTCGTGGCTTCAAACAAAATGCGGCACATGGCAACAATGCGGCTGTCGTGAACAGTGAGATCCGTGTACCTGTGTTCAGCACATTCTTTAATAAACCTATCAACAACGCTTTCCTACGCAATTTCCAGCTGGTACAATTCTTTGATATCGGTACCGCCTGGGCTGGCAGCGTTAAGAATATTCGTCGGCCACAAAGCGTCTACTCCAGTAATGATCCCGGGAATCCATTTACTATACGGATCAAATCAGGTGGCATTGGTCCATTTGCCGGAGGCTACGGTTTTGGTGCACGCAGTACCCTATTAGGATATTTCCTCAGGGTAGATGCGGCCTGGGAAATGAATGGTTTGTTCCGTGGTAAACCGATGTGGTATTTCGCGATGGGTGTGGATTTTTAGGATGGCCACCACTACAGGGAAACAAATACGCAATGAAAAAACAAAGTTTGATCATTGTATCCATAAGCCTGTTAGGAATTTTTGGTTGCAATGGGAAATCGAAAAACCATTCGCAAGAGGTTCAGGTCAATCCGCAAATCATGACTGTGAACGTAGAAACACTGCAACAGATCCTCAACGCATTCAATCGCCACGACCTGGATGCCATCATGGAATATTTTTCCGAAGACTGTTCCTTTGACTTCCCGAGAGGTCCCGAACCCTGGGGACAACGGTTCACCGGCAAAGCAGCAGTAAGGGAAGCCCTGTCCGGCAGATTTAAAGGAATACCTGATGTTCACTATGGAGAAGATCGTCACTGGGTTTCGGCCGATGGGGACAATGGTTTATCGGAATGGACCCTGACAGGAACAACCATTGGCGGAGTTAAATTAAAAGTTCGCGGTTGTGATCTTTGGGAATTCCGTGATGGTAAAGTGATACGCAAGGATTCGTATTGGAAAATAGTGGAATGACTTAGACGACTTCCCTAACGCCATTTTTCCGAGGCCTAATTATTTTCTGGTCAACAACCAACAATAAAATGAAATCCCCCCGACTTCACGGGGGGATTTGCGTTTCCATAGTGGTACGGCTGATCAACATCAACAGCATTTTACCATTGTATCTTCTTTGAGAAATGCATGATCACGGCCAGGGTCAGGAACAACCCGATACTGCCCAGTAAGAGAGAGTAATCCTGCAATTGAAGAATCGTGAAAACATAGCCGTACATCAGTACAAGCACCAGTGCCAGGATGCTGGTAAGCCGCGATGACTGCAGCACACCTTTTACAAACCATGCAATCAACCCCACTGTTGCCAGCGACGCGATGATATAGGCCACATTAAAACTGGTATATTCTGAAATAGACAGCAACAGCGTATAAAAAAGCACGAGTGCCAGGCCGATCAGTGCATACTGAAATGGATGTACTGATTTCCTGTTGACCGTCTCGATGATAAAAAATGCGGCGAAAGTAAGCAGGATACATAGTACCGCATACTTAACCGAACGCATCGTCTTCTGATATCCGTTTACCGGAATGAAAAGATCCGCACCAAAAGATGCTGAGCCCAGATGATAAGCGGTTTCCTTCCAGGCCTGTGGAAAATTCCTGGTATGAGCCAGGCTTTTCCAGGTAGCAACAAACCCACTATCAGTAATATTATGATCAGGCAATGCACCACCTGTAAAACTCGGATCAGGCCAGGCGGATGATAATACAACGGTGGTTTCTTTTCCTACGGGTGTAAATAATAGTTGTTCCGAACCGTTGAGGGCAATACCCGCAGAAAACCTGATCTCATTGCCCGCAGAAACATTAACGGGAGCCACAAAACCTTCCTTCATCACGGCATTGTCGACGGCCGAGGGATTTAGTACGACAGTGGAATCATTCCATTTGATCGAAATTTCTTCCTTTAAGCCCTTACTATCAGCCAGGCCCATGCATACATATGCCTCGCTCCACAATACCATAGAAGGATCAAGATCGAGTTTTTGCAAATCAATCGGATCAAACTTTCCATCGAGATGTATCGAGGTCGTATAAAGCATAACCTGGAAAATACCCCGATGTCGTTCTTCTGGTATAACGGTAGACCTAATGTTCAGCCTGTCGGGAAGGATATAGGCCTGCTTCCTGACATATCCCGGCTGACCATCAACCTTTGTCACCGCCTCATTATAAGGCAATACCAGTACCGGGCCGGTGATATTCTGTTTACCCGCCCATTTACTGCTTACTTCAGCAAAAGCTTCCCGCTGGCGTGCTTCACGTTCGATCACTAGTTCCTGGACGAAATGTGCCGGGATAAGCAAAAACAAGACGAGTATGGCGATCAAAGCCCCCTTAACGAGAACCTTGCTTTTTTGCCAGATGTTTGTAACGGTTGTTGTGTCCATTGTGGTTGATTTTATGTTTAATTATCTATTACTTGTACGAAAAGAAGCGCTGATCTTCTTTAGGGTGATATAAATGATCAGCATGAATGCGGCATAAGCGGTGATCATCCCCCACTCCGCTTTATGCTGAATCGGATGCAATACCACAGCAGTCATCTCACTAAGCAATGCCCTTGGTTGCATAAAAACATCCCAGGAATTGAATCGCAAATAGCGACCGAGATAGATCCCCAGGGCATTAAGCCACATCACTATGAATAGCAGGATCACAGAAAAACTTCTCCCCCACACCCGCTCTACGATCTTCTCCACCGACCTGATGGATAACACACCCAACAGCAACCCGTTCCAGGCAAATGAAAAGATCAGCAGCAGGTCAAACCATTCAGGGGCTGAATCAAACTTGTCCAGGTGAAAGAGGTCGGTGATGATATAAAAAGAGTTGGGTATGAAAAGCAACCAGGCCAGGATAGCCAGGGAAAGTTTTCGTTTATCCCGGTAAATACCCGGCTTGCGAGAAATCCATTGTGTGATCAGGCATGGAACAATGCCCAGGAAAAGATTCCAGAGTAAAAAACCATAAGTAACCAAACCTGTGAATACGGCGCGGCCAACGAGTAACATACAGCTGAATGCGCAGGAGATAAATAGAATATCGCGGATACTTATGTCATCGGTTCGCTGCCTGTTTAATAATAGCTTTTGCAACATGTTTAGATGATTTTTGGTATAAAAATGATGAGGCCTACTGCAGCTGCCAGGACCGCGCAGACCAAAACTGCAGCGGCCGACATATCCTTGATCAGCTTCACCTTTGGGTCGATATGTGGTGAAATAAAATCCATGATCCTTTCGATCGCGGTATTGAATATCTCTGCCGCCCATACCATCCCTATGACAATGGTCAGGAGAATCCATTCGATACGGCTCGCATTTAAGTAGGCAGCGAGGATTAAAACAACGACCGTTGCCAGCAGGTGTATCCGTGCATTCGGCTCTTCCTGGAAAAACTTCTGGATGCCACTGAAGGCATGACCAAAGCTGCTAAGCCTGGAGCCTGGCGAGAAATCCTGATTTTTCATATTCTTTCAGTCATTTTATTTAAAACCGGTTCGGATCCAATTGCCTCAAACCTTCCCCATTCCAGGGGGTTCTGCCTGATATTGATTGCATCAAATCTTTGAATAAGCTGAATTTTGAGCAGGCAAATAAAAAGAGGGATCAAACCGATTATACCAAATGCACAATCGATAAAACGCCATCCCAGTGGAATACCCCGGTAGTGCCCGGCGATCAAGGCATAAGGAACAATAAGCAGGCAGGCGATCATGCCAAACTCTATCACCCATTTGTTCCGGACAGGATCTCTATAGGGGCCTATAAAAAGTATGGCTAGTATAAAATGGGCAAATGCCAGCCAGTCATAACCATAAGCCAGGAATGGGTATTGCCGGTTGGTATCAACAATCGCAAGTCTTACGCGCTCGATCCATTCCCCCACAGGGGTATCAAGTGGAAAGCAGCGGGAAAGAAATCGCAATTCCGACTCAAGCGGAATGGCTGTCAGTCCGCTTAAAAAAAGAACGATCATAAAAAACATGATCCAGTAACGTAATTGCCTGCGTGTCTTTTCCATGATTGTCATTTTTAAAAATCTCAAATAATTTAAAATAAAAAAAGTACTTTGTTTTTCAAAGTGTGTTGACAAAAAAAATTTACTTTATCCCTTTGATCATATTCTCCAGTGCAGAGATATGATCAGTAAAAGCCTTCTCCCCGCTTTTGGTGACCGAATAGGTGGTATTGGTCTTTCGACCGATAAAGCCCTTGTGCACTTTGATATAGCCATTCTCCTCCAGGCTCACCAGGTGTGTAGCCAGGTTGCCATCGGTGACTTCCAGCATCTGCTTCAGGTCATTGAAACTGATCTCATCGTTGACCATCAGAATGCTCATCACGCCCAACCTGATGCGGTTGTCAAAAACTTTATTTAATCCTGTTATAGGGTTCTTCATAATGTCCTCCCCTAAATCCCCTAAGGGACTTGCCACTCATTGCCGGGCAATAAGTGAATTATTTTTTTACTGTTGAGCAAAGAAAAACAAAAGCTAAAGAATGCGAGCAACGAAGTTTAATCCGATAAACGCGTTTGACTACGCAATCATAACTAATATTTAAAAGAACGAGATCTGAAACATCAAACCCAGGCTCTTACCCTAGGAAGGCGTGGATCCGCTTCTTTCATATTTCCACCACATCACAATACCATACACGATATGAAGGATACCAAATCCAAAGGCCCAGAAATACAGGCCATACCCGATCCATTGCATGTTGATCAAACCCAGGATGACCTGGCAATATCCCAGGTAACGGATATCGGTCAACGTGTACTTACTCGCATTTACCAGTGCCAGGCCATAGAAAAGCAGGCAGGCAGGCGCCACAAAACGCCACTCATTGTACCGCAACATGCTCAAAATGAAAAAAGCTCCTGCGGCAAGTGGAATCGCAAGGTTCCAGAACAGCCGGCGTGACACAGGATTCCAAAGTGAATCGCCCTGCTGGCTTGACTTTCTCCAGGTAAAATAAAATGCTGATAAAAAGGCTGCGGCGAAAATCCCAACCGCCAGCAGGATCAATTGTATACGCAACGCGTTAAAATCGGAACTGGTGAAATAGCCCCGATCATTATATTCCACGTAATATTTCTCAAATATCACAAACCGCGCAATTGCGGCGCCAGCCAGTGCGCAAATACCCGCAGCTATACCACTTAACCCACTCAGGGAAATAAAACGTGTGGATCGCTCCATCAGGCGCCGGATGTCTTTTACATCCTGCAGGCTTCCTGTTTGTTGATGTTGATCGCTCATAAAAAAAGCACTTTGAATTACAAAGTAAATAAGTCCACCTTATATTTCCAAATACATTTCCTAAAATCCTCACAAATACCCAACGCCTTTCTGCAAATGGATAGCAGTCAGTAGATTTGCAGGTCATGAACCTTGAAAAACGTTATCGCTTATTGCTGGTTTTTACCTTATTCCTATGGATGAACCAGGCAGTCGCGCAAACAAAGCTTATCAGCGGTAAAGTAAAGGATTCACATAGCGAGGAAGCGATTCCCTTTGCTTCTGTCAGCTTTCAAAACACAACCATAGGCCAGCTCACAGATTCATCCGGTCAATTTCTTTTAAGATTTTCCCAATGGCCTGCTGATACCCTGCTGGTGACCTGCGTAGGATACCAGCCTTTTGTTTTGCCTGTTGACAAAAATCTTGACACGATCCAAGTAGATATTGTACTGGAAAGAGGTACATATACTGAAGGTGTGAAGGTAAAAGCTAAAGTCAACAAGGGACTGTTGGTATGGCGCAGGATCGTTCAGCACAAACCGCAAAACGACCGGTACCGCTTCACTAATTTCTCCTATGAGCTTTATAATAAGCTAGAACTCGACATCAAAAATGTAAATTTCAAAAAGATCACAAAATTCAAACCCCTTCGGTCGGTAGGAAGGATCATCGACCAGAACATGGACAGTTCCGAAGGTGTAAAATACCTGCCGACCTATCTGACCGAAACAATCTCTGATTATTATTACCAGAAAAAACCGCTCAAACGCCGGGAAGTGATCAAGGCCGTCAACACAAACGGCGTGAAGAATGAAAGCATTGTCCGATATCTCGGCGGTATGGATCAGAATGTAAATGTCTACAACAATTTTATCCCTGTCTTTGACCGGCAGTTTGTAAGTCCGGCCAGCGACAATGGCGATCTCTATTATAATTATCGCGTGATCGATACACAGCAGGTCAACAACAACCGTTACTACCACCTTGTTTTTGTACCCCGCCGAAAAGGCACCAATACGTTTGAAGGCGACTGTTGGGTTCACGCCGGAACTTTCGCCATTCAAAAAATGAACCTGCGACTGGGAAAGAATGCGAATATAAATTTCGTGGAGACTCTAAGCCTGATACAGGAATATAAATTGCTCGATGACTCCACCTGGTTTCTGACCAAGGACAAATTTGTCGCGGATCTCTCACCTGTAGGCAGGGGGAACCCTGGTTTTATTGGGAGGAAAACAACTACCTACCGAAATATTAAAGTTAATGATGAATCTGTCGTCCAGGAACTCAGCAAAAACAGGGTGCTGGAAGAGGTGATCACAAATACCGGTGCAACTGAAAAGGATAAATCTTTTTGGGAAACTTCGCGGCATGAGGAACTGACCAAAACGGAAGCCGGCATCATCAGGATGATCGATACATTACTCACCGCACCTTCCTTTCAGCGCCTGACACGACAGATCAACTTTATCGCAACAGGCTATCTGAATACGGGCAATTTTCAGCTGGGCCCCTGGTACAACTGGGTAACCGCTAACGCCTGGGAAGGACTGCGGTTAAGATTTGATCTTGGCACCAATAAAAAGTTTGATAAACGATGGTGGTGGCACTGGTACCTGGCTTATGGCTTTAAAGATAAAAAGCTGAAGGGGAAGGCTGAACTCTTTTATTTACCCACCAAGCATCCCAGGCGGTACTGGTATGCTTCCTATACCAATGACCTTGACTATGGCCAGAACTATTATGGTGAAGTCTCTGCAGATAATGTATTTGCCCTGGCCATCCGCAAGCAGGACATCCCGATCAAATTCATCAAAGTGGATGAAAAACGTTTTGAATATTTTAATGAACACAGGTTTGGACTTTCTGAAATGATCGCCGTCACTCATAAGAACTATACTCCATTAAAAAATATTCCCGATAAAGACCTGTTTCCGTCCAAACCGGGTCAAAGCCCGATGACGAGTTTTGAAGTTTCGCTGAGGCTGAGGTTTGCTTATCTTGAAAAGTTCCTGGAGAACCAGTTTTTCCGGACCAGCCTGGGCAGCCCCTACCCGATCGGGGAATTATACCTCTCCCGTGGGATCTCAGGAGTATTCAAAAGCAATTATAATTACACCAAATTATCAGGAAGCATTTCTGATTATATCAAGATCCCACCGTTGGGAAGTATTTCTTTCCAGGTGTATGCCGGTAAAACATTCGGCACACTCCCTTATGTATTGCTGGATATAGCGCCAGGCAATGAGATTTACTATTATAATAAATACGCATTTAATATGATGAACCGGTATGAATTCATCCACGACAATTTCGCCGGCGTCAATTTCGAACACAATGTAGGTAACGGTATCTTTCGTCTGTTTCCTAAATTAAAGTTCAGGCAACTCTGGACCGTAAAAACGTTGTGGGGCAGCTTGTCGGAAAAAAACCGGGCGTTAAATTTTAAGGACGGTCATACCTTTCAAACCCTCGATGGTAAAACTTATATGGAGATCGGTACGGGAGTGGACAATATTCTGCGGGTATTCAGGGTTGACTTTGTATGGCGTGTTTTGCCATCTTCCCTGTCGAATGGAAATACAAAAAGGTTTGGAGTGTTCGGAAGTTTCAGGCTGGCTTTTTAAATCTTGAAGTAATGTGTCGTAAGGGATCTATACAATCGTCACTTCTATTCCCATTCCCTTCAATGCATCAAGGGTGTGATCAGAAATACCACTATCGGTGATGATATGATCCACATCTTCCAGCCCGCAGATACGGCCAAATCCACGTTTGCCAAATTTGCTCGAATCTGCAAGCACGATGGTTTTCTGTGCTGCTGCGATCATCTTACGGTTCAACTGCGCTTCCTGGACATGTGTGGTCGTAATTCCAAAATCGATATCAATACCATCCACACCAAGGAACAACTTACTGCATGAAAAGTCTTCAAGGATGGTTTCAGCATACTTGCCCGTCGCAGAAGAAGAACTCTTGCGTAATGTTCCACCTAACACCAGCACTTCAATTTCCGGATGCTTATTTAATTCAACCGCCACATGCAAAGCTGCAGTAACAACCGTCAACTGTCCCCTGGGTCTTATACTCCTGGCCAGTGAATGAACCGTTGTACCCGAAGCAATGATGATACTGTCATTGGGCTCTACCAGGGCTGCGCCAGCTGCGCCGATACTCATCTTCTCCTCTGATCTGATCTTTTCCTTTTCGTTGACAGGCCGGTCTACTGTATAAGGATTGTCGAGTGTACCACCACCATGGGTGCGATATAAGAGATGCTTATCCTCAAGCAGTTTCAGGTCCTTTCGGATAGTCACCGACGAAACGTTGAGGTGCTCGCAAAGATCCAGTACGTTGACCTTCCCCTCCTTTTTCAGGCGCGATAATATATACTGATGACGTTCGGGAAGCGAACTGGTCCCATTGCTTACTTTGGCCATATGCATACCGAATTTATATAGATGTCTCTGAACTTCAAAACCTTAATCCCTCTAACAACAGTTGTTAGGATTTCGTAACAAAACGAAATCATTCTTCGATCACAAATTTCGATATATTTTTTATTGCTGTCACAATTATTTTGATTAGTTTCATTTTATTATTATTTAGTTTCGTTTACACAATTTCGTAACATACCGAAATGACTATTGAAAAACTGGCTGATCGCAACTGCTCCCTGAGAAAGATCTCATCTCCCGGAAAGACCTGGGATATCATAGTGATCGGCGGTGGTGCTACCGGGCTGGGAATTGCCTTAGATGCCACCGTGAGAGGCTACAAAACCCTGTTGGTTGAACAGGCTGATTTTGCCAAAGGCACATCCAGTCGCAGCACTAAACTCGTGCATGGTGGCGTACGCTACCTGGCGCAGGGGGATATCCGGCTGGTAAGAGAAGCGAGTATAGAAAGAGGTCTGTTGCACCGCAATGCTCCCCACCTTGTAAAAGATCAAACTTTTATTGTTCCCGTCTACACGCAATGGGACCGTCTGAAGTATACGGTCGGACTAAAAATATACGATTGGATATCCGGCAAACTAAGTCTTGGCCGCTCCGTTTTTATATCACGCAAAGAAACCATTGAAAGACTTCCTGGTATTCGCACAAAGGATCTGAAAGGTGGTGTAGTATATCACGACGGACAATTTGATGATTCGAGGCTGGCCATAAACCTGGTGCAAAGCATTTGGGAAAATGGTGGCGCCGCTATTAATTATATGCAGGTAAACGGCCTGTTGAAAGATGATCAGAAAAATGTAGCCGGCGTCACCGCAAAAGATACTGAAACAGGTGAGCTTTATACTTTTCGCGCAAAATCCGTTGTAAATGCAACCGGCGTTTTTGTTGACGACATCCTGCAAATGGACCGGCCCGGCATCAACAAAAGTATTTGTGTGAGCCAGGGTGTGCACCTGGTGTTGGACAGGAAATTCTATCCATCCTCCGAAGCGTTGATGATCCCTGAAACCAGCGACGGGCGGGTTTTATTTGCTGTTCCCTGGCATGATAAAGTGGTGTTGGGTACTACAGATACACCCGTAGAACAAGCATCGCTGGAACCACAGGCTTTAGAGAAAGAAATATCCTTTATCCTCGAAACAGCAAACAACTATCTCGCAACTAAACCGGGTCGCAGCGATGTGTTGAGTGTATTCGCGGGACTGCGACCCCTGGCTGCACCACAAAATGAAGAACAAAAAACCAAAGAGATCTCCCGCAGCCATAAGATCATCGTATCTGAATCAAAACTCTTTACCATACTCGGCGGTAAATGGACCACCTATCGCAAGATGGGTGAAGACATGGTGAACCGCATCGAAAAAGAACTGAACTGGCAACACAAAAAGCCTGCAACCGCATCCCTGCATATTCACGGCTATCATCCCGACACAGACTGGAATGATCCTTTTTATTTCTATGGCAGTGATGCCAGCCTGTTGCGGCAACAAATGAATGGCACATCGAACGAATGGTTAAGTGAAGAATTGAAAATCCATCGTAAACAAATAGTATGGGCAGTAGAGCATGAGATGGCAAGAACAGTGGAAGATGTATTGTCGAGACGAACAAGAGCCCTGCTGCTCAATGCCCGCGAGAGCCGGCGTATCGCCCCCGAGTGTGCCACTATCATGGCAGCACTGATGGGAAAAGATGAACAATGGAAACAGGAGCAGGTGAACAGCTTTAACAAGGTATCAGAACAGTATATTTTGAAATAATCACCCGGATCATGTATGATCAGAGTTATTCATACATGTTTACGGTAAGTTAATGATTGCATAACAAAACCTAAAGATTGCTTGTATGAAATTATCCTTTCTTTGCGACCGGATAAAAGATGAAAGCATACAGCCACAACAGGCTGATCTTACCTCATTGACAGCTTTCACAGGCCCTTTTGCAATTCCATTCTATTGTCAATTATTCAACATCTATAATTAAACACTTATGAGATCGCTAACATTTATTCAAAGCGGAAAAAAAGCCATCATCAGGCGAACACTGTCGCTAGTGATTATGATAATGGCTTGTACAGTTGTTTCGGCCCAAAGGACCGTTACCGGTACAGTAAAAGATGGAGCCACCGGCGCCGCCATCGAAAAGGCTACGGTGCAGATAAAAGGAACCAATCGGGGTACTACCACCAACGACAAGGGTGAGTTTACCATCCAGGCCTCATCCGGCGAAACCCTGGCCATTACAGCTATTGGATTTGCCGCTTTCGAACAGGCCGTTGGTTCATCCACGACTATTTCCATCTCGCTCACACCCAGTGCTACCGAGCTTGAAAGCGTGGTGGTGACAGCGTTGGGCATTAAAAGAGAGCAAATGGCTTTAGGCTATGCCACTCAATCGATCAACGAAAACCAGTTGACTGATGCAAGATCGAACAACTGGGCCTCTGCACTGTCGGGTAAAGTAGCCGGTCTCTCTCTATCGGGCACAGGCTCAGGTCCTTCGGGTTCCATGCGCATCAACCTTCGTGGCGACCGTTCACTGATCGCCTCCAATAACGACGCGTTGATCATTGTGGATGGTGTACCCATCAACAGCCAAATGACCGGGTCTACGGTTTCCCAGGCTTACCAGGCCGGTGCGGGAAACGATGTGCCGGTTGACTTTGGTAACGGCATTGCCGATATCAACCCCGATGACATTGAAAGTATATCAGTGCTGAAAGGACCAGGCGCTACCGCCCTGTACGGTAGCCGCGCTGCAAACGGTGCCTTGATCATCACTACGAAATCAGGAAGCAAAAAAACAAAAGGTATTGGCATCACTGTTAACTCAAATTATTCCATCAACAATGTTCTCCGTTGGCCGGACTATCAGCATGAATATGGACAGGGTGTTGGTAAAACCTTTACACCCGCAGGCGATCTCTACTATTCATATGGCGCTTCGGCCGATGGCGCAAATACAGGTAGCACCAGTAGCGCGTTTGGCCCGCCATTCCGCGGACAGGAATATTTCCAGTACGATCCTGAAACGGAAGCACAGTCTGCTACCCGTGTTCCATGGGTACCTTACCGCAATAACGTAAAAGACTTTTGGGAAACAGGCTTCACGCTTACCAATAGCATCGCGATGGAAGGTGGCAATGCCAATGCCAATATGAGAGCTTCCATCACACATTCCAAGAACGAATGGATCATGCCGAATACGGGCTTCGAGCGGCTGACTGCTTCATTCTCGGGCAACCAGAAAATATCAGACAAGATCACACTGAATGCAAAGGTGAATTACACCAACAAGACCAGTGATAACCTGCCTGCTACGGGTTACAACAACCAGTCGATTGCCTATTTCATGATCTTCCAGAATCCTAACGTGGATCTTGAATGGTACAGGCCCATCTGGAAAAAAGGTAAAGACCAGTTGGAACAGATCCACCCGTTCAGCTCTTTCATTGATAACCCATTCCTGATCGCTCATGAAATGACCAATTCTCAAAACAATCACAATGTGATCGCAAGCCTTTCAGGTGCCTATGAGATCACTAAAAATTTGGAGTTGAGACTGCGGTCCGGCGTCAACTATGTTACAGATGAACGCAAACAACGCAGGCCGTTCAACACCGCGAATTTTGCACAAGGCTATTATCGCGAATTGAATATTGCCAGGTATGAGATCAACAGCGATGCCCTTGTCACCTACAAGAACAAGATCGGGGACCGCTTTTCATACAGTGGTTCGGTTGGTGGAAACCTGTTGCGCAGCCGTTACACCTCAACAAGCGCCTACATCAATGGCATGGTTACGCCCGGAGTGTATAAACTTTCCAATGGACTGTATGATATTATTTTCAAACCATCTCATTCCAACTACGATATCAACAGCGTGTATGCATTTGCGAATTTCTCCTATGACGATAAAGTATTCCTGGATGTGACCGGCCGTAACGACTGGTCCAGCACCCTGCCCAAAGACAACTGGTCCTTTTTCTATCCTTCGGTTAATACCAGTATTATCCTGAGCAAACTGGCGAACCTTCCACGCCAGATATCTTATGCAAAACTGAGGATGTCATTTGCCCAGGTGGGTAATGGTACCAACCCTTATGAAACGGCGAAATACTATTTGCTTAGCGACTTCCCCAGTTCAGCTACCACTGACAACACCCTGTACAATACCGGCCTAAAACCTGAGATCTCTACCAGCTACGAGGCAGGCCTGGAATTGAAGTTTCTCAAAAACAGGATAGGACTGGATTTCGGTGTATACAGGACATATACCAAAAACCAGATCATACCGATCCGTATCGATCAGTCAACCGGTTATTCACGCGCGACGGTCAATGCCGGTGAGATCAGGAACCAGGGTATAGAGATCGTGCTGAATGGCTCACCCATAAAAACAAGGGACTTCCAGTGGAATACAACCCTTACCTGGTCTACCAATAAGAGCAAAGTATTGTCGCTTGCGGAAGAATTAGGTGGCGATAAGCAACAGGTGATCGGAACGGCGGGTAATGCCAGCATCATCGCAGAAGTAGGTGGCGAAATGGGCGATATCTGGGGCTTTGGTTTTGTACGCAGCCCCGATGGACAGATCGTTTACAAAGCATCAGATGGTCTGCCCGAGCGTCCCGCAGCTATTCAAAAGATCGGCAATGCTTATGCAGACTGGAGGGGTGGCTTTTTCAATGAATTCGTCTATAAAAATTTCCGTTTCAATTTTCTCATCGACGGACAGAAAGGCGGCCTGATCTATTCGCAGACTCACCACAAGATGATGGAACAGGGTAAGTTGAAATCAACACTGCCTGGTCGTGAAGAGGGCTTTATCATTGGAGAAGGTGTTGTAGCGGATGCCACCGGTTACAAACCTAATACGAAGAAGGTGACCGTGGGCGACTATTATGGAGATTTCTATCGCAGGGCGAATGTGGAGTCAAACAGCTTCGACGCTTCGTTCCTGAAACTTCGTGAAGTAAGACTTGAATATTCTATTCCGAAAAAATTCCTTGGAAAATTAAAGATACAGCAGGCATCAGTTGGTCTTTATGGCCGCGACCTGGCGATGATCACCGACTTCCCGGTCTTTGATCCCGAAACCGCGTCGCTGAATGGGGATACCATTCTGCCCGGTGCGGAGATCGGCCAATTACCGTCCACACGCACCCTTGGTATCAACCTAAACTTTAAATTCTAAGTAATTTTTAAAAATGACACTCATGAAACTACAATATATAAAATCATTACTGGCAGGAACAATGCTGGCTCTGCTGGCCGGTTCCTGTACCAAAGATTTCGAAACCTTGAACACGGATCCGGACAATATCCAGGAAATCAGTCCGAACACCCTGCTCAACCCGATCATTTATGAACTGGTAACATTCAATGCAGAAAGAAGTGAAGGCTTCACGATGGACATCATGCAGGTTCGCCTGCCCTGGCCGAGCGCTTCACTTGGAACGCACCGCTATTATGTTAGTGAAACAGCCGGCAACTCTACCTGGAATACTTACTACCGTTGGCTGAACAACCTCAATGAAATGGAAAAAGCCTCGATCAGTGTGGAAAACCACAGCTACCAGGCAATTGCACTTACATTGAAGGCATGGGTCTTCTCCATGCTTAGCGATTGCTTTGGCGATATTCCCATGACAGAGGCTTTACAGGGCGAACAAGGCCAGCTTAAGCCTTCGTTTGACAACCAGCAACTGGTTTATACCACATTGCTTCAATACCTCGAACAAGCCAACAATCTCTTCAAGGATGGACATACGCTTGCATATGGTACAGAAATGCTGTACAACAATAACCTCAGCAACTGGCGCAGGCTTTGCAATTCACTCCACCTGCGTCTGCTCATGAGAGTGAGCAACAGGCCGGAAATGAACGCTGATCAAAAAATGAAACAGATTGTCGAAAATCCCACCGACTATCCTGTATTTACCAGCAATACCCAGTCTGCTATTTATAAAATCACGGGAGAAACGCCCAATCTTTCTCCCTGGAGCCGCTACCAGGATTTCATTACCTTCCGTTGCGCTGCGGATTTTTTCGTATCAACGCTCAATGATTTCAATGATCCAAGGCGCGAAAAATGGCTGACACGAGCCACTGACCTTGGAGGCGCTGACATTGGTTACAAAGGAATCCCCAGCGGATACTCGGGTGACGAATCGCAATTTGCATACAACCCGTCAAATCTTATCCGCGACCTGGGTATTGCTCCGACAATGACCATTACCATCATGGACTACCCGGAAGTTGAGTTTATAAAAGCAGAACTGGCTCAAAAAGGGATCATCCTATCCGATGCGAAGACACATTATGAAGCCGGCGTGAAAGCATCAATTGAAAGATGGGGAGCCACACTGCCCGCAGATTATTTCACCAATCCGCTTGCAGCTTATGATGGCACACTGGAACGCATCCTTCTGCAAAAGTATATTGCACTGTTCTTTGTAGACTACCAGCAATGGTTTGAATACCGCCGCACACGCTTGCCGGCATTACCTGTAAACGACGGTATGCTAAACGATAAGATCATGCCTGTTCGTTTCCGTTATCCCGACATCGCGCAGATCACAAACAGCGAAAATTACCAGAAGGCTGTACAATCTATGGGTGGCGATGATATCAATACCAAGGTCTGGTGGGAGAAATAAGTTTTATTGTTAAAAAGGGAAGTGCGATGAAGATCCTAAAAGGTTTTCTTCCATTTCCCTTTCTTACTTTCGACTCTGCTGAATAAACCAATGTCTTAAACAAATGAAAAGAAGAATATTCATACAAAATATTAGCTGGCTTACTGGCGGTCTGCTCACGGCCTGCCATGTGCGAGCTGATGGCGAGCTGTTTGAGCCAGGCAAAAAAATAAAAGGCACCGTACGCGCTGCGGGTAAAGGATTAAAAGACGTGGTGGTAAGCGATGGCTATAGTGTGATCCTTACTGACAGCAAAGGGAGGTATGAGTTGGAGACCCATACTGCCGCTTCCAATATTTTTATCTCAACGCCTTCTGGGTATGCTTTTAACCATGAAAACGGCATTGCCCGGCATTATCACAGAATAGAAAATATCAGCAACCGTAAAAAGGTAGATTTTGAGCTGATTGCACTCGACCGCGATGACGACGAGCACCAGTTTATCATCTGGGCCGACCCACAGGTAAAAAACCAAAAAGATATTGACTTACTCATGTCACAATCCGTACCCGATGTACAGCAATGGGCGGCCGCGGCAGGTGCCGGCGCACTATTGCATGGGATCACAGTCGGCGATATTGTATGGGATGAACTCCAGCTTTTTGCCGATTATAGCCAGGCAGTGGAGAAAATGGGCATACCATTTTTCCAATGCCTTGGCAACCATGATATGGATTATAATAAAGGTGGCGATGAAACCTCCGATCAGACTTTTCAAAAAAACTTTGGCCCCACACATTATTCCTTCAACCGTGGGAAAGTTCATTACATCGTGATGGATGATGTTCGTTATCTTGGCAAAAACAGGGAGTATGATGGTTATTTTTCACAAAACCAGTTGGACTGGTTGCAGAAGGATCTGTCATTCGTACCAAAAGATCGCCTTATCGTTCTGTGTGTACACATCCCTGTTCATAACGGTGTAAAAAACAACCAGGACCTGTATAACCTGCTGGAAGGAAGAAATGTGCATATCATGTCGGGACATACGCATTATCATCGTAATGTGATCAACGAAAATATTTTCGAACATAACCATGGAACGGTCTGCGGTGCCTGGTGGACAGGTCCCATCTGCGGTGATGGCACCCCCTGCGGCTATGGCGTTTACAGTGTGAAAGGAACCCAACTTAGCTGGCATTACAAGGCTACCGGCCAGGCTGCGGATCACCAGCTTAAAATTTTTACAGAAGAAGTGAATGGAGAAAAACAAGTGCTGGTAAATATCTGGAATCATGATCCTGAATGGAAAACGGAATACTGGGTGGATGGCGCGTCAAAAGGAGCCCTGGAGCAGTTTACCGGTTTTGACCCATACGCATATGCAACCCTGCTTGGACCAGATCTGCCCAATCCCAGGGGTTTTGCAGAACCTCGCAAGACCGAGCACATGTTCAGGGCGATACTACCACCATCAGCCAGTGAAATAAAAGTTACTGCGACCGACCGATTTGGAAAAATTTTTACCGCAAAACATAAAATATGATTATGAAGAGATCTTTTTTATTGGCATTCGCACTTGCAGGTTCTTTAATGGTGACGGCGCAAAAGCCTCAATGGGACAGCGCCTACCGTCCCAGCACGTATATCGTGAAAACCGAGTTATTCCGGGCCTTCCCCAATTCCACTAATGATATTATTTTCCTGGGAAACAGTATTACAGACTATACTGAATGGAATGAGTTGCTCGGGCTAAGTACCGCCAGGAATCGTGGTATCTCGGGTGATATCACTTTCGGTGTATTGCAAAGACTTGATGAAGTAACCGAGGGCAAACCCGCTAAAGTGTTTATCCTGATCGGCATCAATGATATCTCACGAAATATCCCCGACACAGTGATAGTCGCTAATTACAAAAAGATCATCAGTCGTATCAAAAAAGAATCACCGCAAACAAAGATCTATTTCAACACCCTGCTCCCTGTTAACAACACATTTCCGAACCGGGATAACTTTACTAATAAGTTTCAAAATATTCTTAACGTAAATGAGGAGATCAGGAAATTAGCTACGACCGAAGGCATTACCGTGATTGATATTCACCCACACTTCCTCGATGCTGAAAACAAACTTGATAAAAAATATACCTACGACGGTCTTCATTTAGACGGAGACGGGTACCAGAAATGGGCCAGTTTATTAAAACCCTATTTAAATTAACAAGATGAAAAAACTGATCCTGCCTGCCAGCGTTCTTTTATTGATACTTGGAGGCTGTAAGTCCTCGCAAAAAACTACATCCGGCACGAAACCTTTGGTGTTACCGGCTTTTAATAAGGAAGGCCATCGCGGCACAAGGGGCCTGATGCCGGAAAACGTTATCCCTTCCATGTATAAAGCACTCGACCATCGTGTGAATACAGTAGAAGTGGATGTCGTGATCTCAAAAGATAAAAAAGTAGTTGTATCACACGATGTCTATTTCCATCCGGATATCACTACTACACCCGATGGAAAATCGCTCGACAGCAAAGAGGCTGCAAAGCACTTGCTGTATACCATGGACTACGACAGCATAAAAAAATACGATGTTGGTCTGAAACCGCACAAAGAATTTCCAAATCAGCAAAACATACCGGCTTATAAACCGCTGTTGGGTGAGTTGATTGATTCAACCGATGCATATGCTAAAAAGCTCGGGATACCGATCATCTATAATATCGAATTAAAAACCAACCCTATCTATGACGGCAAATCTCAACCGCCTGTTGAAGAAACCGTAGACCTGGTAATGCAGGTGGTCAGGGAAAAGAAAATCGAGGGCCGCTGTTACCTGCAATCTTTCGATTTCAGGCCGCTTCAAATACTACACCTCAAATATCCCCAGATCACGACAGCCGTGCTGATCTCTGATAAGGATAAACGGAGTTTTGAACAACAACTCACCGACCTGGGCTATACACCCGAAATGTACAGTCCCCATCATTCGGTGGTAACACCTGAACTGATCAGTAAATGTCATCAAAGAAACATTAAGCTGATTCCCTGGACCGTGAATTCACGCGAAAACATGAAAAGGCTTAAAGAGATGGGTGTGGATGGCATTATCACAGATTACCCCAATTATTTTGCGGAGATAGAATAGTGTGCACCGATCTTTCAGAAACGAACAGACCAGAATTTAAATATATTTAAACATTAAACTGCTAAACGATTTGTATGGCCAGGTATATTTTATCTCTTGACCAGGGTACTACCAGTTCGAGAGCAATTATTTTCGATAAAACAGGAAGCATTATTGCCACGGCGCAAAAAGAATTCACACAAATATTTCCCAAACCCGGCTGGGTAGAACACGATGCCAACGAGATCTGGAGTACCCAGTTGGGTGTGGCTACAGAAGCGATATTAAAAGCCGGGCTGACTATCACTGATATCGCGGCGATTGGTATTACCAACCAGCGGGAGACAACGGTTGTATGGGACCGCGATACGCACCTGCCCATCTGCAACGCGATCGTATGGCAGGATCGCAGAACAGCCGACTATTGCGATCAGCTAAAAAAAGATGGATCGGCTGAAATGATCCGCCGCAAAACCGGCCTGGTCACTGATGCCTATTTTTCCGGCACAAAGCTGAAATGGATACTCGACAACGTGGAAGGCGCAAGAGATAAAGCCCAGCGTGGTGAACTTTGCTTCGGTACCATCGATAGCTGGCTGATCTGGAAACTCACGAATGGAAAAGTACACGCTACCGACGTTTCTAATGCTTCCCGAACCCTGCTCTACAATATTCATGAACTGAAATGGGATGAAGAATTGTTATCGTTGTTTGGTATCCCCTCCAATATGCTACCTGAAGTAAGGTCCAGCAGCGAAATTTATGGGCACACGGAAAACATACTTACCGCAACACCGGTGCCCGTGAGTGGTATTGCGGGTGATCAGCAATCCGCGCTGTTTGGCCAGATGTGCACCCAACCTGGCATGGTGAAAAATACTTACGGAACAGGTTGCTTCATGCTGATGAATACCGGCACCAAACCCGTAGAATCAAAAAATAATTTGCTTACTACTATAGCCTGGAAAGTAAACGGCGAAGTGCAATACGCCCTTGAAGGGAGTGTGTTTATTGGCGGCGCGGTCGTACAGTGGTTGCGTGACGGTTTAAAGATCATTCAAAATTCTTCCGATGTGGAATCCCTGGCACAAAAGGTAGAGGATAATGGCGGTGTTTATTTCGTACCTGCTTTTACAGGACTCGGCGCCCCATACTGGAACCAGCATGCCAGGGGTACGCTTGTTGGACTTACCCGTGGAAGTACTGATGCTCATATCGCAAGGGCCGCCGTTGAAAGTATCGCTTTCCAGTCAATGGATCTGTTGAAGGCCATGGAAGCTGATGCCGGGTTGCCAATAAAAGAACTCAGGGTAGATGGTGGCGCTACCGTTAATAATGAATTGATGCAATTCCAGGGGGATATTCTCGAAACATGGGTAGTACGTCCAAAGATCACTGAAACAACTGCCCTTGGCGCAGCATACCTTGCAGGACTCGCGGTAGGGTTTTGGTCAAGCCTTGAAGAATTGCAGCAGTACTGGCAAAAAGACAAGGACTTCAAACCTTCCATGCCCGATGAAAAAAGATCGGAGTTGCAGAAAAACTGGAAGAAGGCCGTGAAAGCCGCGCAGGCCTGGTCTGAGTAGAGTTGACGCTTCAACCATATTCAACAATATTCAACCACATTCAACCTCATTTAACATCAAAACAATCTACAATGTCTCCATTTCTAGGCGAATTTGTCGGCACAGCATTACTCATTATCCTGGGTGCTGGTGTCGTAGCTAATGTCGTATTGAGCAAAACAAAGGGTCAGAACAGCGGATGGATCGTTATCACCTTTGGTTGGGCAATGGCCGTTTTTATCGGTGTATACACGTCCAATCATCTTGGTGGCAGTGGACATTTGAATCCTGCAGTTACCATCGGGCTCGCGGCTTTTGGTGATTTTGATTCTTCCCTCCTGCTCACCTTTATTGCTGCCCAGCTTAGTGGCGCATTCACCGGTGCGGTGATAGCCTGGCTTTCATATAAACAACATTTTGATGCAACAGCAGACAAAGACCTGAAACTGGCAGTATTCAGCACCGGACCTGCTATTCGCAACCCGGTCTACAATTTACTTACTGAGATCACCGGCACATTTGTGCTTTTGTTCGGTGCTTTGTGTATCTCGAAGTCCGCCGCAACCCTTGGCGCCCTGGATGCCCTGCCTGTAGGTCTTTTAGTATTAGGTATTGGTATTTCACTTGGCGGACCTACCGGTTATGCCATTAATCCCGCCCGCGACCTGGGTCCCCGTATCGCGCATTTTGTGTTGCCGATAAAAGATAAGCGTGACAGCGACTGGGGATATGCCTGGGTACCGATAGTGGGACCTATCATCGGTGGTTTGCTGGCAGCAGCTTTGTATCAATTGATCTGAAAACCTGAATAACGCAGGAATAGATTTTTATAACAATTAAAAGGGGAGCCCGGTTGGACTCCCCTTATTTATTTTACTCGTTTCAAGAACTTAAACAACCAGCGCGATAATCAGGATTACGATCCAGGCTGCAAGACCCAGCCAGGCCCATTTAACACGATTTCTTTTTTGATCGTCATTGATCAGATAGGCGATCAACACACCAATTAGCCCCAGCAAAAACCCGAGGAAGAAACCACCAGCCTGAAAACCTTCACCAGCAAGTGATCTTTTCTTAATGAATTTTTCAATTTTTTTCGAATTGAAAGTACCATCGTAGTTGATGGAATTTTTCAATTGTCTTTGCGCTGCTTTAAACGCTATCTTATCCATCAATTTCATTTTCTTACCCGTAAGCTCCTGGTATTCCCTGATCTTCAGTTGCGAAAGATCAAGTAATGAGATGCGCTCACCAGTAGTACCAATGGGAATGAAAACTTCGCTTGCTTTCAGAGGGGGATTCTTCGGTGTTAAGGATGCAAAAGAGGCAAACGTGAAACAGATTGCCGAAACAAGCAAAATACATTTTCTCATAATGATGGTTTTAAGTTAAAAAATGTATTCTAATTTAACCTAATATTACTTGCAACAGAAATATTTTATTCCCTGTTGATGGCTTTCAGGATAATTGAGCAGGCCTGGTCGATCTGCTCATCTGATATAACCAGTGGTGGTGAAATGCGGAGACTGTCGGATGCAAACAAAAACCAGTCGGTCAGAACGCCCTGTGCAATACAGTCGTCTATCACTGATTTTGCAGTTTCAAATGAGTCGAACTTCAAAGCCATCCATAAACCAAAGGAGCTAATATCTTTGATTTTGTCACTCTTTAATTGTGAAAGAAATCGTTGCTCTTTATGCAAAACCGTATCGATGATCTTCTCTTCCAGCAACACCTTAAATGCTGCCATACCTGCCGCACAGCAAACCGGGTGACCACCAAACGTGGTAATATGACCCAGAACGGGGTTTTCGGCTAGTGTATCCATCCTGCTTTTGGAAGACACAAATGCGCCAAGTGGCATACCGCCACCAAGTGCTTTTCCCAATAGCAATATATCTGGTGCAATATCAAAATGCTCAAAACCCCAAAGTTTGCCTGTCCTGCCAAAACCTGCCTGTATTTCGTCCAGCACTAGTAAGGTGCCGGTGTCAGTACACTTTTTCCTCAGGGCCTGCATCCATTCCCTGGATGGCGCTTTCACACCGGCTTCACCCTGGATGGTTTCTGCAAATACGCAGGCGGTATATTCGTTGATTTCCTTAAGTGAATCAATTGAATTGTACACGAGGTGATGTACCCCGGGCAATAAAGGGCGATAAGCATTACGCCAATATTCACTGCCGATCATACTTAATGCGCCCTGGGTGGAACCATGATAGGAATTATTGAACGCGATGATCTGTGTCCGGTTTGTTACCCGCTTCGCCAACTTCATAGCGCCTTCCACCGCTTCCGCGCCTGAATTGGTAAAATAAACGCTGTTCAGGTTTCCAGGCAAATGATCGGATAGCAGTTTTGCATATTGCACCTGCGGCGTTTCTACAAACTCACCATATACCATAATATGCAGGTAAGCATCAAGCTGCTTGTGGATGGCTTCAATCACAGACGGGTGACGGTGGCCGGTATTGGCAACGCTGATACCACCAATCAGGTCGATATATTCTCTACCATCCGCGCCATATAACAAGCTACCTGCTGCACGGGAAATCTCGAGTGCAAGAGGAGCCGTGGAGGTTTGGCCGACATGGCGTAAGAAAAGCTCGCGCTGATTCATGCTGTGGCAAATAACGCAAAAAATTTAATCATCCCAATTCTATCTGCTCCGGCGTAGTCTTAATGCGGGATGGAATTCAGATATTTGACGCATCATTTACTTATATAAACCTCAAGTTATGCCGCTGATATTACCCGTGGAGGACAAATTACCCGTGACAGGCAAGAATTGTTTTCTTGCTCCCAATGCGACCATTGTTGGCGATGTAGTGATGGGCGATGATTGCAGTGCCTGGTTCAATACCGTGATCCGCGGTGATGTCAATTTTATAAAGATGGGAAACCGGGTCAATGTACAGGATGGCGCTGTGATCCACTGCACTTATCAGAAATGTGGGACTACGATTGGAAATAATGTTTCAATTGGCCATAATGCGATAGTTCATGGCTGCACGCTGCATGATAATGTATTGGTGGGCATGGGTGCAATTATTATGGACAACGCGGTAGTGCACAGTGATACGATTATTGCCGCAGGCGCCGTAGTGCTGGAAAATACTATATGTGAACCCGGCAGCATTTATGCAGGTGTACCGGCGAAGAAAGTAAAAAGTATTTCACAGGAACTCATTCACGGCGAGATCAATCGTATCGCCAACAACTATGTGAAATACGCTGATTGGTTCAGGGATAAAGACAAGTGAAGATAACTGTCAGGCTATATTCTTTAACGGGTTAAACAACTTTCCTTCCAAAATATTAGCCAATTCCACGACTGCCTGGTTGTCTTTGGGCAGTGCAGCCTGTGTTTTGGTGGGATGAACGGAGATACCGTTATAAATATCATAACGCAGGGTCAGGGGATGACCTTTATATTTAAAATCCCAATTGATGGAATCAAATTCATCTTCTTTATTCAGAAACTTGATGCGAAGATCATCGTTGATAATACCAGCGACCTGGTAAAAAAGATTGAGGTTGCCATCATCCGCTAACACAGCTTCCGTGCATCCGAGGGTGGTACGTAAAGTGAGACTCATAGTAAAAGTTTTTAGGGTGTTTAATGGCTTTACTATAAGACTTGGATAAAGGGAAAAAGGCTGCTCTGGTTCCAATTAATTCCGGAATTTTTTCGCCTTCCTGGCAGCTTTTTCAGCGTCAGGATCACCGGCAGCCAGCTTTTCAGCACCAATATTTTTACCGTTTGTCGGACACCCGTATTTAGGTTTGAACAAATTGCAAGAAGACACCGCAATTACCAGGCAAAGCATCGTTATGATCGTCAAAAGGTATCTCATTCTTAATTTATATTGGTATAACGAAAGTAAAAATTAGAAATTGCTTTTACTATAGTAGAATTACTGACTGGCGGATGGCCTGAACACAAGTCACACCATCCCAAAACCTTAGGTGATATTTTTTTCTCAATCTGATACCTGAAAAGCCTGTCCTCCCTAATTTCGGGGCCTAAATCGACCAATTTCCCGTGGCTTGCGAGCTCGTCTATCTCCGATCAATAACTCTTCTCTTCAATTGATTCCATAATATTTACATAGCTCACATAGCGGTCCTCATGGATCTCACCGTCCGCGACAGCCTGTTTTATTGCGCAACCGGGTTCATTGACATGCATACAATTGTTAAACTGGCAATCATTGAGCCGTTCTCTCATTTCGGGGAAATAATGTGACACTTCCGGCTTTGAAATATCAACCAGGCCAAACTCACGCATACCTGGTGTATCGATGATACGGCCACCAAAGGGAAGATCAAACATCTCTGCAAAGGTGGTGGTGTGCTGACCTTTCCCGCTCCACCCGCTGATCTCACCCGTCTTCAGGTTCATATTCGGAAATATCATATTCAACAGGGAGGATTTGCCTACACCGCTATGCCCGCTGACCAGCGTAGTCTTTCCTTTTAGTTCCTGCTTCAGTTCCTCAATACCCGTTTCATTGATCGTGCTGGTCAGGAAAACACTATACCCTACATCCTGGTACATTTGTTTCATTGCCGCATACTTTTCCTGGTCCTTTTTTTTAAAAAGATCCGACTTATTGAATACGATCAGGGCTTTTACATGAAACATTTCCGAAGCCACCAAAAACCGATCGATAAAACCCTGTGAGGTACGTGGTTCTTTTATCGTCGCTACCAGAAGCGACTGATCCAGGTTGGAGGCCACTATATGATGCTGGTGCTTGAATCGCGGCGACTGACGATTGATATAATTTCGCCGCGGGTGAATGGAGGTGATCATCGCGGTGTTCTCCCCTTCATCTTCCACTTCGATATCCACCTCATCGCCAACGGCTACAGGGTTGGTGCTAGTGATGCTATCTATCTTAAATACACCCTTTATACGGGCATTGTGCCAGTTACCGGTATCATCTTTCACCGTATACCAACTGCCAGTAGATTTATAAACCAATGCCTTCATACCCTGCGAATTTCGGGAATGTTTAGCCACGAATAACACGAATAGCACGAATGTTGATTAGGAAATTCTTCGTGCCCTTCGTGCAAAACTCCGTGCCCTTCGTGACCAAAAAAAAGCACAGAGTAAACTCATTATGGAAAGCGACGTAGTATCGTCAGCCGGAGTAAGATCTCCAAAAATAAAAACCCGATCGCGGCAAGCGCCAAAGGAAGAAATAGTTCCTCGTATCGCTTGTATGAAGTGTATTCCACCTTAGATTTTTCCAGTTGATCTATCTGGTTGTAGATATTCCTGAGACCTTCCTTGTCTTTCGCACGGAAATATTTTCCGCCAGTCTCGTCGGCAATCCTTCGCAGCAACTGTTCATCAATAAAATCGACAGCCGGCGACCTCGTACCGGAACCGCCGGTATGTTCATCCACGGTGGAAGGTACAACACCCATACCGATGGAATAGACCTTCACTCCATGTGATTTTGCTATTTCCAACGCTGTCAGCGGATCTATCAGCCTTGAATCCGGGGCATCTTCCTTGCCATCTGTGATCAGTATGATCACCTTGCTTTTGACATTACTTTTTGACAGCCTGTCTACTGCGGTTGCCAAACCCTCCCCGATCACCGTTCCGTCCTTCAGATATCGCCGGCTTTGCAGCGACTGGATTTGTGCGATCAGCGTATTCCTGTCTGTAGTGATAGGAACCTGTGAAAAAGCTTCACCGGAAAATATCACAAGGCCTATACGGTCAACGGGTCTGCCCATTACAAAATCGATGGCAACCTCCTTGGCCACTTCCATCCGCGAGGGTAAGATATCCCGTGAGCCCATGCTGCCACTCACGTCCATGCACAATACAATATCGATTCCTTCCCCTATCGTCTGGCGCTGATCATTCCGCGTTTGTGGTCTTGCCAGGGCCGTTACCACGGCAGCAACCGCCAATATGCGCAAAACAAATGGAATATGTCGCAGGTAATTCCTGGCGGTCTTTACATCAAATGCGCGTGCTGATGATACTTTTATTGATGGCTGTAGCTGTTCGTGTTTCCTCATATACCACCAGATCATCAGCGGTATCAACCCCAGCAACATGAAGTTTTCAGGATATGCAAAATCCATATGTCTAAACCAGTCGTATAGCATCAGGGCAATTGTTCTATTTGTTGAATGGATCGGTATATGGTTTCAAATGCATGATTATCGTCTTCCGGTGTTGGCACAAACTTGGCGAATTTTACAAAATCGGCCTGGCGGAGTGCTTGTACCAATTGATCATAGCTGGCTTTCTCCATGCCAAGTGCTTTCAATTGTATCACAAGGTCATCGGAAGTTGCCTGCAATGAGTGTACGCCTTTTTTCTCTGCTACATACACCCTGAAAATATCAACAAGTCTCGAATAATACTGCTTGGCATCATCGCTCTTATCAGATTTCAGTTTCTGCAGTTCCTCCAGAGCCGTCTGGTATGGATCAGGTGGCGCTTCCACCACCTGTACCACGGGCTTCTTTTTCCTGCGCAACAATAAGATCAACAAAAGCAAGGCCAGCACTCCTCCGGCGACATAATACCACCAGGTCTCCTTCTTTTTCTCCTCTTCCGGCTTCACTTCTATGATTTCCTTTACATCGTGATAAGGCTGATCGGGATTGAATGGCGAAAAACCTACATTGACCACGAATGTGTCCGTCGCGATATCCTCACGTAATATGAATGAAGGGATCACCCATAGTCCCGAATCGAAACTGGTAATATGCAATACCTGCGACAAAATAGTACCACTGCCGGTATTGGTGGTATCAATGGGTTGAACATTCAAAAATTCAAAATGTGGAATAGAATCGATACTGAAAAACCGGATAGGATCATGCTCAGGTATGTCGGCCTCCAGGGTGAGCCTGATTGGCTCACCGATCAATATCTGCGTGCGGTCTATACTGGCACGCACAGTGGTTTTTTCCTGGCCTGCAGCACATACAAACCAAAAAACAATGATAAAAGTAGTAGTGGCCTTATAAAAAAATTCTTTCCTCATTTAGAATCCTGGGTCCTGCCCTGATATGGTGGTTGGGATCATTATACTTGTTACCTGCGACTGACAAAAAATCGTTGCAGCACCCGCACATAATCATCCCCGGTGCGTATATGAAGCAGGTCGCATCCTGCTTTTTTAAAGATCTGTGTACTGTATTCGGTGAGTTTGAAAAACTCCTGCTGGTAGCTTTGTCTTACAATACTACTGCTGCTGTCTACCCATTTTCTTTCACCTGTTTCCGCATCTTCCACCTGCAGCATACCAGCCGTAGGCAAGACCATATCCATCCTGTCGTAGATTTTAATACCGATCACATCGTGCTTTTTTCCCGCAATCCTCAGCGCATCCTCATAGTTCGTATCAATAAAGTCGCTTAAGACAAAGGCGATGCTTTTTTGCTTTGTAGCATTATTAAAAAACCGCAGTGCCGAACTTACTTTTGTGCCCCGGCCTTTGGGTTCTTTACTCAGCAATTCTCTCACGATATACAATGCATGCTGCTTCCCTTTTTTGGGTGGGATATAAGCTTCCACTTTATCACTGTAGAAGATCACACCGATCTTATCATTGTTGTTCACCACCGAAAAGCTAAGCACAGCACCGATCTCGGTAATGATATCCCGCTTGGTAGCGTAAACGGTACCAAATTGTGAACTGGCACTGATATCTACCAGCAGCATCACCGTCAATTCCCGCTCTTCCTCAAATACCTTACTGAAAGGATGTCCAAACCTCGCCGAAACATTCCAGTCGATAAAACGAATATCATCTCCCGGCGCGTACTCTCTCACTTCCTTAAACGACATCCCCTTTCCTTTAAAGGCGCTATGGTAATCGCCTGTAAACAGGTCACTCACCAGCTTCTTACTCTTGATCTCGAGCTGCCTTACTTTTTTTAATATTTCGGTTGTCGTTAACAATTCAACTCATTTAATATTTTGATTCATCTTCCCACCATTTTCAAATTCTCACATTCCCACATTCCCTCATTTCCTCACCATTTTCAAATTTTCAAATTCTCAAATTCTCAAATTTTCACGGCACATTCACCTGCTTCAAGATCTCCTCTATCACATCCTCCACCTGCACACTTTCCGCTTCAGCCTCGTAAGTAAGTCCTATACGATGACGCAACACATCATTACATATACTTCTTACATCTTCAGGGATCACAAAGCCGCGTTTATTTAAGAATGCCTGCGCCTTCGATGCGAGCGCCAGGTTAATACTTCCCCGCGGGGACGCTCCATACGAAATCAATGGTTTTAGTTTTTCCAACTGGTATTTCTCTGGTTCCCTGGTTGCAAATACGATGTCCAGGATATACTGCTCCACTTTCTCATCCATATAAATTTGCCGTGTGAGCTCTTTTGCGTTCATCACTTCCTGTACCGAAACCACCTGTTTGATCGGAGTGGAAGAAAGGTTCTGCGTGTTTTGTCGCAATATCAATTGCTCCTCGTGCATTTTGGGATACTTCACCACAACTTTCATGATAAACCGGTCAACCTGCGCTTCGGGCAGCGGGTAGGTTCCTTCCTGCTCCAGGGGATTTTGTGTAGCAAGTACCAGGAATGGCTGCTCTAATTTATAAGTGGAGTCGCCAATCGTCACCTGCCGTTCCTGCATGGCCTCCAGCAACGCCGACTGCACTTTGGCCGGCGCCCTGTTTATTTCATCTGCCAGGATAAAATTGGCAAAGATGGGTCCCTTGCGTACGATGAATTCATTCTTCTGCTGATTGTAGATCAGCGTGCCGATGACATCGGCAGGTAACAGGTCGGGGGTAAACTGGATACGGCTGAACTTCGCATGAATGGCTTCAGAAAGTGATTTTATGGTCAGTGTTTTGGCCAGGCCCGGTACACCTTCCAATAATACGTGGCCATTACTTAAAAGGCCGATCAGCAAGCGGTCGAGCATGTGGTTCTGCCCAACGATGACATGACTTACTTCCTCTCTTAATTTGTCGGTAAACTTACCGGCATGTGTGATCTTTTCATTAAGCTGCCGGATATCTTCTGCGGTTTTATACATTGGCTTGATTTATGGTGACACAAAATACGAACTTGCTGTAAGCAAATAATTTGCCGGGATAAGAAAAGCAGCGAATTCCCCGTGTTTTTTTAAGTATTTCTACCTTGTAACGTAAGGAAAGGCTGATTATTTTTACTAAAACGATCCAACTATGCAAAAACGAGTACTCCTGCTATCAGGGCTTCTATCGCTTTTGATATTAAGCAATGGTTGCAGTAAAGATGAGGATGATCCTCCGCCTGCAAAAACAAAGACAGAATTACTTACCGCTGCCCCCTGGAAATATGATAAAATAGACCCTGCCATGGCAGAAGGTTTTATTGAATGCTTTATTGATAATATCGTCACCTTTAAAGCAGATGGTTCAGGTACCTGTCCTGACACTGGTGAGGCCTGTACGCCGCCAACAGGCGATTTCAATTGGAATTTTGCAGATAGCGAAACAACACTTCACCTGGATGCTAAATTAATTCCGGCAGGTTCAAATGATTTTACAATTGTAACATTGAATGAGACCAACCTGGTAGCTTCACAAAATATGACACCTCCGGTAGGTCCTCCGGTGAAAGTCACCATTACATTTAAGCATTAAAAATATCGTAAGGCCCTAAATATTGAACATTGAAGATTGTGTATTGAATAAATGCTCTTTTGGAAAAGCATTACCTATTTTCAATGTTCAATTCTTAACTCAAATACTTGCCTACGATAGGCACTCTTCTTCCCACGCCAAAAGCTTTAAAACTGACACGAATGATAGGGCAAAACTGGTTGCGCTTGTATTCATTCGTATTCACCAGCCGAAGCACCCGTGCTACCAGCGCTTGATCAAATCCTTTCGCGATGATCTCTTTTGGTCCCTTGCGTAGTTCGATATACTCATACAAAACGCGGTCAAGCTGATCATAATCAGGCAGGCTATCACTGTCAAGTTGGTTGGGTCTTAGTTCTGCGGAAGGGGGCTTGGTTATAATGTTAAGTGGCACCATTACCTGGTTGCGGTTTATATATCGGGCCAGTGCAAAAACCTGCGACTTGTAAACATCGCCTAACACGCTTAAGCCACCTGCCATATCGCCGTACAAAGTACCATAACCCGTTGCCAGTTCGCTTTTATTTGAAGTATTCAATAGAATGTATCCAAACTTATTGGCAATTGCCATCAACAGGTTACCCCTGCTCCTGCTCTGAATATTCTCCTCTGCAATACCGAAAGGAAGATCCTTAAAGACAGGCGCCAGCTCTTCCAGGAATGCATGATAGATATTTTCTATCGGGATAATATCATAAGGATTCCCGAGGTTGATACTTAACTGTTCGGCGTCAGTTACCGAGTGACTGGTAGAGAATTGCGATGGCATCAATATAGCCCGTACATTCTCCCTGCCCAGTGCAGCCACGGCAAGCGCCTGCGTGACCGCGCTGTCGATACCACCAGACGAACCCAGGATAGCTTTTGTAAAACCCATCTTGCTGAAATAATCACGTATACCAAGAATGAGAACATGGTAGATCTCCTCCATGTTCTTGTCATTGGTGAGGTATTGTATCGTGTCCTCGCCCACACCAACATCGGTTGCGGAAAAATAAACTCTATTGTCTTCCTTTACTGTGTTGTCAACTTTGGCAACAAGTTCTGCCGGTTGAAGCAGGGATTCCAGGTTAAAAACCCGGTAATCTTCTTCAAAATATTTCATCTCGCAGACTTTATTGCCTGCCTTATCGTATACCAGGCTGCCACCATCGAAAACAATCTCGGTTTGCGAACCCACGGCATTACAATACAACATGGGCAATTTGTATTTCAGCGTATGCGCCCGGATAATGCTGTTTCGTACTATATCCTGGGCGTAATTGTAAGGAGAGGCGGAGAGATTGATCATTACATCGGGACCCATTCCGATCAATTGTTCCATGGGTGTGACACGGTAAAGCGGGTTGTCACCCATGTTCCAGATATCCTCGCAGATCGTTATGGCCAGCTTTTTCCCCTTGAAAGAGGCCAGCTTCCATTCAAATGCCGGTTCAAAATACCGGTATTCGTCAAAGACATCGTAATTGGGCAGAAGCGTCTTGTGTATCTCGGCCTTTATCTCTTTTTCGTGCAATAAAAACACAGCGTTGAAGAGGTCCTTCCCCTCCCTGAGCGGGTTACGGGCGGGGCTGCCTATCAGCACACCTATCGTATCGGCCTTTTGCTTTACTTCCTCTACCACCTGGTAACACTGGTTGATAAAGTCGTCGAACTCGAGAAAATCCCGGGGTGGGTAGCCACATACACATAACTCGGAAAATACAACCAGGTCCGCGCCCTGGCCTTTCGCCCAGTCGATGGCCTCAATGATCTTGCGGGTGTTTTCAGCGAAATTCCCGATATGGTAATTCTGCTGCGCTAAAGCGATCTTCATCCCGTAAAGTTAAGCGCCTTCGCATTAAGCATTGAAAATTGCCGGGAAGTGTTCACCGGCATTCCATTTACTGACTGTTCCTTTATCTTCGCACACAACAATCATCACCCTGTCCACGTTAAAAATCGCTATGAAAAAGTACTGGATATTCTTCCTGTTTGTAATTTTGATAAGTTCCTGCGGCGACAATACCGATGCGCCTGATATCTCCGGTGTCAAGGTCGATGTGCAGACAAGCCGTTTCGACGAGGATTTTTTTTCCCTCGATACAAACCAGCTAAACGAAAGCCTGTCGCGATTACAAACCAAATACCCGGAACTTTTGCCGGTGTTTCTCGAAAACATTATAGCTGCTGAAAATGAGCAGGGTCTCAGAAATTTTCTCCGGCTCTACAAACCTGTATTTGATTCCACACAAAAAATATATAAAGATTTCGGACCGGTTGAAGCCGAGATAGAAAAAGCGCTGCGTTATGTAAAATATTACTTCCCCAACTATACTGTACCCGAACGGATCATACCCGTGGTAGGACCAATGAACTCCATGAACGATCTCGCTAAAATGGGAAATGGAGAATTGACCCCCAATTTCATCGGGCCTGGTTTTATTGGGATCAGTTTGCAGTTTTACCTTGGGAAAAATTTTTCACTTTATAATGAGGAATATTTTATCAATAACGTAGTTCCGCGATACCGCAGTCGTCGTTTTTCCAAAGAATTTATCGCGGCCGATGTGATGAAACTGGTTGCAGATGATATATTTCCAGATCGCAGTAATACCAAACCACTTATCGAACAAATGATAGAGAGGGGAAAACAATGGTGGCTGATCGATAAATTTTTGCCACACACTCCCGATACCATCAAAACTGGTTACACTTCCCAACAATTGTCCTGGTGCCGTGAAAATGAAGGACTGATCTGGAGCTATATTGTAAAAAATGAAAACCTTTACGACTTAAATCCCACAACTATACAAACTTATATTGGAGAATCACCCTTCACGCAGGTATTTTCACAGGAACACTCACCTGGTAATATTGGTCCCTGGATCGGGCTGCAAATCGTTAAAAAATTTGCTGCGGGCCAAACTGGCATGAAACCTGAAGATATTATGAAGGCATCACCTAAGTTGATATTGGAAGAAGCGAAATACAAACCGAAATAACCGAAGTGCATAATATCCTGTTCATTTGCTTCCTATTTCCTTATATTGTGTATTCTCTTTCCCAATCCAGGTTGAGGCAAAACAAGTAGCATGAAAACACTTTCCACTATTACGGACCCCGTGTATGTTTCCAAAGAAAAGTTAAGCTGGTATGATGGGCTTTGGCTTCATGTCATGAATGATAAGCGGGACCTTCCATTTATTTACCTGTTGACCACGATCCATCTTACGGTCGTGCCGGTTGCGATCCTGCTATTTACACCACTTCTTGAAGGATGGGTATGGTGGGCGGTCGCTATTCCTTATTTCTATGTTTCGCAATTGTTTTTCAAAGGAAGATTTGGCCTGATGTTTCACTGTCTTTGTCACCGTAAATGTTTTAAAAAGCCATGGCAATGGCTGCATGGATACATCACCTGGTTTGTATGCCCCTTGTTTGGACACGCCCCGGAAGGATATTTCAGTCATCACATGGGCATGCATCATGTAGAAAATAATATGGAAGACGATACCAGCAGCACCATGGCGTACCAGCGCGATAGTGCCAGGGATTTCCTGGCTTATTTTTTTAAATTTCTTTTTGTTGGCGTAAAAAACACTATTCTTTACCTGTATTATCGTAAGAGAAAAAAATTGTACCAGCGATTGACGGCAGGTGAATATATCTACCTGGCTTTTTGTATCGCCATGTGTTTTGTAAACCTGAAAGCCACCCTGGTGGTTTTTGTTATTCCCCTGTTGTTTGCCCGACTGGTGATGATGCTGGGCAACTGGACACAACATTCATTTATCGACAGTACCAATCCCGATAATCTGTATACCAATTCGATCAATTGCATTAATACACGTTATAACCACACCTGCTTTAATGACGGGTATCATATTATTCATCATTTGCGCCCGGGCATGCATTATACCGATATGCCTGCCGAATTATTGAAAAGAAAAGATGAGTTCGCGAAGAACAAGGCCATTGTTTTCGACGGGATACACTATCTGCATGTCTTTTTTTACCTGCTTACAAAACGATATGATAAACTCGCCGACAACCTGGTCAACATCAACAATATGTTCTCAAGCCGGGAACAGGCCATAGCCCTGATGAAAGAGAGGACGAAAAAAATATACTCAATACAAAGCAGTACCGGTTTCTAAAAACGCTCGCAGCTCACAGCTAAAAGCTCGCAACTTTCTTAATTATTCTTCATCGGCACGATCATCTCAAATGGTGGGATATCGACGGTGAACATCTGTTTGCTATTCAGGTTCTCCATCTGGTAAGTGCCTTTCATTTTTCCCATCTCAGTGCGCAGGTTGCAGCCACTGACATATTGATAGGTCTCACCGGGCTGAATGGTAGGTTGTACACCAACAACTCCCTCACCTTCCACTTCCCGGGTGCTGCCATTGCTGTCGAAGATCTGCCAGTTACGGCGATGAAGTTTGACCGGAAAAGTGTTATGATTTTCCAATGTAATCCGGTAAGCAAACATGAATTCTGCCTGTATTGGGTTGCTGTAGTCCGGCTGATAAAATGTTTCTACACTTACCTCCACGCCCTCAGATATAAGACTGCTCATACCAATCAGTTTCAGTAAAAATAACGAAAAAGCCCGACGAGTCGTTATTTGTGCCTGTTTTTAGTGCTAACGGTGTAAATTTGCGCCTTCAAATCAACCCCTAATAATCTCCAATATGAAAATAGCTGTAGCTAAAGGTGATGGTATCGGCCCCGAGATCATGGACGCCGTGCTGGACATATTTAAAGCCAATAACACTCCCCTGGAATATGAATTTGTGGATATGGGCAAATGGGTTTTTGACAAGGGTTTTTCCAACGGAATGACGCCCGAAGCAAAAGCCACTATCGAAAACCTGGGCATTCTTTTCAAAGGTCCCATGGAAACACCCAAAGGAAAAGGTGTAAAGAGTGTAAACGTGACTGCAAGAAAGACCTGGAACACCTACGCCAACAAAAGGGTATTCCAAACCCTGCATGGCGTAGATACTGTTTTCAGTAAAGCGGGTATCCCGATCGATATTACGGTGGTGAGGGAAAATATTGAAGACACTTATGGTGGCATCGAGCATATGCTCACTCATGACGTAGCCCTCAGCCGCCGCTTTATCACCAGGCCCGGCAGCCTGCAGGTGATCCGCTATGCTTTTGAAATGGCACGGCAAAAAAATGCCCGTCGTATCACCTGTGGTCACAAGGCCAATATTATGAAGATCACAGATGGACTTTTCCTGGAATGCTTTTATGAAGTGGCTAAAGACTATCCCGAGCTGAAAGCGGATGATGTTATCGTGGATGATCTCTGTATGAAACTGGTGATCCAGCCCGACAAATTTGATGTAGTGGTGCTGACCAACCTGCAGGGCGATATCGTGTCGGATCTTTGCGCGGGGCTGGTAGGCGGACTTGGTTTTGCGCCTTCGGCAAATATTGGTGATCATATTTGCATCTTCGAAGCCGTGCATGGCACCGCACCGGATATTGCTGGTAAAAATATTGCCAATCCAACTGCACTATTGCTGAGTGGTATCGCGATGCTTCGGCACCTGGGTTATATGCAAAACGCGGCTGAAATTGAAAACGCGTTGTTGTTTACACTCGAATCGGGAATACGCACCGGTGATTTTGGTGATAAGAGTAAAACAGCGCTTAACACACCGCAATTTGCGCAAAAGATCATCAGCAATTTTGGTAAAAAACCAGAACTCAACGCGAAAGAGTTGCTGCCTAACAGGCCGGCGGTTCAAACCGTATTCAAGCTTGAGAAAAACCCGATGCTTGTTTCCAAAGAAATGGAACAGGAAAATATTGTAGGTGTCGATATGTTTATCGAAAGCGATGAACAACCAGAGGTCATTGCAAAGAAATGCCAGCGGCATGGCGGTGTGAAGTTCAATATCATCAACGTCAGCAACCGCGGCACACAGGTATGGCCGACCGGGTCCGTATTCACCAATCTTGTCAACCAGTATAATGTTCGGTTTGAAAGTCTCGACGGTCAGCCGTTAAATCAACAGGATATCATTGGGCTATATGTAAGCCTGAGTGGTGATTTTAAGATCTGCTCGCTGGAACTGCTGAATATGTGGGGGGATAAGAAAGCGTATAGTTTGTCGCAGGGACAGTAGCGCTGGCAGGAAGAATTGGGGATGGGAGATTAGGAATTGGGGGTAGCCATAACATTCGATGAAAATCTCTTTTTTGGATGACCTACTTACGGACAAGTATATCGATTTATACTTGTCCGTAAGTAGGTTTGAAAAAAAAATAAAATATGTATATTTACGGACAAATATAAACCTGTAAACCTGTCCGTAACTGATGGCAGAAGATATAATAGGCCGCGAGGAAGAACAAAAGATGCTGCACGACGTCCTTCATTCCAAAGAAGCCGAACTCCTTGTTATTTATGGCAGGCGCCGGATTGGAAAAACGTTTCTTATCCGAAACTATTTCGAGAAGCAAATAGTCTTCGAGTTTACCGGCGCCTACGAAGCTGGTATGCAGCAGCAGTTGTACAATTTCGGCAAGGCGTTGCAGGAAGCCATGGCCACCGAAGTCCCACCCGCTACCCCGGTAAGTTGGGAACAGGCTTTTACATTTCTAAGCAGCATTTTGAAGGGCACACCTGGTAAGCAACCGCTGGTCATTGTCTTTGATGAATTTCCCTGGATACATACGCCTAAATCAGGATTCTTATCCACTTTTGAACACTGGTGGAATACCTGGGCTTCGCGTCAACCCCGGATAAAGGTGATACTCTGCGGATCGGCTGCGTCCTGGATGATCAAAAACATAATTAACAGCAAAGGCGGATTACACAACCGGATCACCCGGGCGCCAATTTCGTTGATGCCTTTCACGCTTAAAGAAACCAGGAACTACCTGGCCAGCCGGGGTATTAAGCTGAATAACTATCAGATCCTGGAACTGTATATGACAATGGGAGGTGTGCCACAGTATCTTAAGCAGGTAGGCAAAGGAGAAAGCACACAACAGGTAATTGACCGGCTTTTTTTTGCTCCTAAAGCACTTTTGAAAATAGAATTCAAAAATCTGTACCAGTCCCTGTTCGCCGACGCTAGTCACCACGAGAACATTGTACGTGCACTTGCAAAAAAGGGAAAAGGGTTAAGCAGGGTAGAGATACTTGCCGAATGTGGGCTTACCGACGGTGGCGGCACCACCCGCATATTCGATGAACTAGAGCAATCTGGCTTTATCACGCATTATATCCCTTTTGAGAAAACAACAAGGGATACTCTTTATAAATTAACAGACGAGTATTCCTTATTCTACCTCAGGTTTGTTGACCGTGCCCGCGCCACCGGGCCAGGCACCTGGGAAAAAATTGCAGAAGGGCAGTCTTATCACAGTTGGAGCGGGTTTGCCTTTGAATCCATCTGCCAAAAACATATACAACAGATAATTAAAGCATTAAAAATAAAAGCCTACACCGAAGTTTCACCATGGCGCTATAACCCCAAGAAAGGGGAAAGAGGGGCGCAGATCGATCTGTTGCTGGACCGAAAAGACCGCACCATCAATATTTGTGAAATAAAATTCACTAACAGCAGGTTTATTATAGATAAGAAGTATGCAGCCGAACTCCTCAGTAAAGAAAAAGTGTTCAAAGCACAAACCAAAACCAAAAAGACTACTTTCCTGACAATGGTCACAACCTATGGTGTAAAACAAAACAGCTACTCCGATCAATTGATACAGGGTGAAGTAGTGATGAATGACCTTTTTTAGGCACCGCGGTCACCAATATTCCGGCCAATTACTTCCCAGTTCTCCTTAGTCTCTCCTGCCAACTTTGGGGGAGCTTACAATTTGAAGAATACTCTTAACGATTGCTCCCTACCCGGTCGCCTGGTGCAAATAAATTCCCAATTCCATCTTTCCAGGCCCACGTCACACGCAACACCATCAAATTATAACCTGAAATATTTCACTGTGCCCATCGTGATGAGAAAGACTCCCATGAGCATTATTACTATCGGCCAGAATAAGGAGCGGTCCTCTTCGTACACATTTTTAAAGAATTGAAACACGCCGGCAGCACAAAACAAAATGCCGACACCGCATAAGACCCAGGGATTATTTAAGTATTGAATGGGCATGCCTGGAGAAGCTATATACGTTTGGAAAGTTTATAACCGCTTTTCAAAAGCCATTGCATTACTTTATCCCGCTGGTCGCCCTGCACAATGATCTCGCCGTCCTTTGCCGAACCACCGGTGCCACAGAATGATTTTAATTTTTTGCCCAACTCCACAAAATCATTTTCCGAACCCACAAAACCCTCTACCAGCGTAACAACCTTTCCAGCCCTTTGTTTGGAATCGAGCCTCACCCGCAGCTTCTGCTCTGCCGCTGGCAAAGTATTGATATCATTTTGCTCTTCTTCGAATTTGAAATCCGGATCGGTACTATATACAAATCCGCGGGTATCTGGTTTATTTTTCTTTGACATATTATTCAGCTTATTTATCAACTTTCACTGCCTTTAAACTCAGGTCGAGGCTTCTCGCCTGGTGTATCAAAGCACCGACACTTACATAATCAACGCCGGTTTGGGCATATTCGTCGAGGTTATCGAGATTGATGCCGCCACTGGCTTCGGTTTCAAACTCGCCATTAATCAGCGCCAGCGCCTGCTCAATTTCTTCAGGCGTGAAATTATCGAGCATGATACGAAATACTTTTCCCCTTCCCACGGCCACTACTTCTTTTACATCATCCAGGCTTCGTGTCTCCACCTCTATTTTCAAACCTGGCTTTTTGTTCATGACATAATCATGCGCCTTATTGATCGCCTTTTCAATGCCGCCGCAATAATCAATATGATTGTCCTTAAGCATGATCATATCAAAAAGGCCAAACCGATGGTTGACGCCTCCGCCGATCTCTACGGCTTTTTTCTCCAGCAAACGAAAATTTGGCGTTGTCTTTCGGGTATCAAGCAAACGCGTTTTTAGCCCTGTAAGCCGGTCGGTGTACTTGCGGGTTAGGGTGGTAATGCCACACATCCTTTGCATGCAATTCAGCACCAGCCTTTCGCATTGCAGGATAGTATGTACGGAAGCTTCTACTTCAAAAGCCATTTCACCAGCGATCATTTTGTCTCCGTCTTTCTTAAAGGCGGTAAAAACAGCCTGGCTATCGCGGTATTCAAAAATCTTCCGGGCTACTTCCATTCCTGAAAGAATACCGTTCTCTTTTATTTTTAAAACCGCTTTACCCCTGGCTGATGCGGGGATACAGGAAAGCGTGGAATGATCCCCGTCGCCAATATCTTCACTGAGGGCTTCATCAACCAGGTGTTGCAACTTTTCATCAAAACTCATGTCACAAAAATACGGAAGCCTTCCTGTTTGCACGGGAAGGCTTCCTGCTTATTATTTTCCATCACAACTTACTCTATGGACTGAAACCTGATCTCCTTCAGGACTTCTTTATTGCCTTTTGTTTTCATAAACACATGTGCCCTGAAATTACCTGACTTGGTCTGCAGGGTACCAATGCAATAATTACCACCGGGTGATTCGCCTTTGTGCTTGAGGTCAAAATCCCTCACGCCGTTGTTGGCAAAAAAGTCTTTCAGGATCACCTGTGCCTGCGCCTTGCTGTAGCTATCGCTTTTTACAGGCAATGATAATTCCACATTATCATCGAAGTATTTCGCCAGCCCCGATGCGTTACCTGTGCGTAAGGCACCTATCACACCATCTATATTACCCGACTGGGCAGCTGAAGACAGCGTTAACAAAAGACCCAGCAAAAATGAAGTAGTTAATACTTTCATGATTAATTGTTTTTCATAGGGATTAAAAAACTAAAAATATGCCATAGCGTACGGATTACTCCGGAATACTAAAATAGTAAAAACCGGTTGTTAAATATATTTAAGGCATAAATAGCTTTAGGATATGTAATTTTACAACGCATTGTTACCTGATAATGAACGAATTTGTACCAAAATAAACGATCCTTTCACTAATGCCGAAAAAACGCGTAATTCTGATCATAATGGACGGGTGGGGACTCGGAAAAGTTGCATCCTCCGACGCTATACAACACGCTAACGTTCCGTTTACCAAATCACTGTATTCTACATATCCCAATACCACCCTGGTGACCTGTGGGGAACTGGTGGGGCTTCCCGCAGGACAAATGGGAAATTCGGAGGTTGGACATCTTAACCTCGGCGCGGGACGTATCGTGTACCAGGAACTGCAAAGGATCAATGTTGCGATTCGCGATGGTTCTTTTGCACAAAATGAACAACTCCTCAAATCCATCCGGTTTGCTAAACAAAATAACAAACCTCTTCACCTGCTGGGACTTGTAAGCGATGGCGGTGTGCACTCTCATATCCGCCACCTCGAAGCCATACTCGATATCTGCCAGGCAGAAGGTCTGACGGAGGTATTTGTACACGCTTTTACCGACGGCCGTGATTGTGATCCCAAAAGCGGTTTGGGTTTTATCAAAGAATTGCAATCTCACCTGGACAAAACGGTTGGAAAGATCGCGACGATAAGTGGCCGTTATTATGCGATGGACCGCGACAAACGCTGGGAACGGATAAAACTGGCTTATGACGCGATGGTAAATGGTATGGGTGATTTTTCCTATGATGCCCTGGCAACGATCGAGGCTTCCTATGCCAACAATGTAACTGACGAGTTTATCAAACCGATCGTGATCACTCATAGGGACAACCGTCCCGTGGCCACAATCAGGGATGGCGATGTGGCGATCTGCTTCAACTTCCGCACTGATCGCTGCCGCGAGATCACTGAAGTGCTGACTCAAAAAGATATGGTTGAATTCGGGATGAAAAAACTGGCACTTCATTATACCACCATGACCCAATACGATGCCGCATTCAACCAGGTTAATATCGTTTTTGAAAATGACGACCTGCGAAATACAATCGGGGAAGTGATCGAGCAACATGGCTTAAAACAGATCCGGATAGCAGAGACTGAAAAATACCCGCATGTCACCTTCTTTTTTAGTGGTGGCCGGGAAACACCTTTTGAAGGAGAGATAAGAATACTGATACCCTCACCCAAAGTAGCTACTTACGATCTCAAACCGGAAATGAGCGCTTATGAAATGACCGAAGCGCTGATTCCCGAGCTGGTAAAACAAACCGCAGACTTCATCTGTCTCAATTACGCCAATGCTGATATGGTGGGGCATACAGGCGTCTGGAATGCAGCGATAAAAGCGGCTGAGACGGTTGATCAATGCGTGGGCAAAGTGGTGACAACGGCGCTGGCTCATGGCTACACCATTTTCCTGACCGCAGATCATGGTAACTCAGATTACCTGATCAACGAAGACGGCTCACCCAATACGGCTCATACCCTTAATCCGGTACCTCTGTTCATTATCGATAATGAATGGCGTGGCACGGTGAAACCCGGCAAACTGGCTGATATCGCACCCACCATTCTCACGATGATGGGTCTGCCTGTTCCACCGGTGATGACTGGTGAGATTTTGATCGATAAAGCTTAAATTCAAGGAAAAATCATGCTTAAAAAGATCCTGATCTTCCTCCTGGTGGTACTGGTGGTGATCCAGTTTATCCATCCTGCCAGAAATAAAGCTGAGGGTCCGCAACCAAATTACATCGGTAACGCCTTTGCGGTGCCCGGCGACGTAAAGCTTATACTTGAGAAAGCCTGCAACGACTGCCACTCTAATAATACCAGGTATCCATGGTATAGCTATATCCAGCCGGTTGACTGGTGGCTTGCCGGCCATGTCAACGATGGAAAGGCGGAATTGAATTTTGATGAATATACTAACCGCTCACTCCGCTACCAGTATCATAAAATGGAAGAGGTGGAGGAACTGGTGGTGGATGGCTCAATGCCCCTCGACTCTTACACCTGGACACATGGGGATGCGAAACTCACTGCCGAAGAAAAAGATAAACTGATAAACTGGTCGAAATCCGTTCGTAAAGACATGGAAACCAAATACCCCATCGACAGCCTGGTTCGGAAAAATTAGGCGTAGTTCCACCTTCAAACCCCTGAAAATTTACCATCCTGTGCAGCTTTTGTATGGGAAAATTGTCTAAATTACAGACAACCAAACGGCAATTATGACCGAGGAAGCCATTTTAAAAGGTTGTTTAAACAATAATCCATCTGCCCAGCGGGAACTATATAACAGGTATAGCTCTAAAATGCTGGCAGTTTGTTACCGGTACGGTCACAACCGTGAAGATGCGGAGGATATGTTGCAGGAAGGCTTTATTAAGGTTTTTCTGCAGATACATACTTTCGAAAACCGGGGTGCTTTTGAGGGTTGGATAAGGCGCATTATTGTACATACCTGTATCAATATCCTGAAGAAAAATAAAAAGTTCAATGAAAGCGTGGACATTATTTATGCTACAGGGATACAGGTGAGGGAGGAGACTGTGCCGGCCATTATCCAGGCCAAACAGGTGGTGGAATGTATCAGGATGTTGCCGATTGGCTATCGCACCGTATTAAACCTGTATGCAGTTGAAGGATACAGCCACCGTGAGATAGCAGGTATGCTGGACATCGAAGAGAGCACGAGCAGAAGTCAGTACACGAGGGCAAAAGCGATGCTGGAAGATATTTTAATTAGGAAAAGGATCATTCAAAAACCAAAACAAGATATTGATTGGCTCGTTGCTGTAAGTCAGCGGTAGACCGTATCCCTAAATAACAACTGGTTATGGAGAGCAACTATAGAAACAAGGAATTTGAGCATTTCCTAAAACAGAATGCTGATCAATACAGGATGTTTCCATCCGATAAGGTGTGGAAGGGAATTAACAATACCCTGCATACCCGAAGAAAATGGTATGGATTCTGGCTGGCTTCGCTATTGCTGATCACCGGTGCAGCCGTTACCTGGGTAATGACCACTCAACCCGGTACAAAGCAAAAATCAACCATCATACCGGTCAACCATGCTTCTGTATTGCATGAAGATGAAATCACTGCGGAAGAATCAACTGCCGTGATGGAATCATTGAATCCTTTTGCTAAAAAACCAGTGCTTCCGAAAAAAACAATAGCAGAATGGACCCTGACCCCACTCACCAGCGAAACAGCTGAAGTGAAGGCCCTGGATGAAGAAGCATATAATGATGTGGTCAAGTTGCTTAATCGTCGCGCTGAAAACGTGATCCGTGGTAATGAATTAACTCTGCCAGTTTTGAATCATATTGCTTTTGACAACGATTTCCGCACGCCTGCAGAACCCGCTCTCACAAATACCGATGCGGTTCATGAAACTGCAATTGATAATAAAGCGCCTTTCACCATCGAAAGTGTTACCAATAGCTATGAGTTCAAACGCCCGGCAAAGAAAATAAGCTGGCAACTATTTATAACTCCCACTATCAGCTATCGCAAGCTTAGCGTAAATAAAACATCTGACAACCCTTCCGGCTTCAACTATCCATTCGCTACACTCGATGATGTAAACAGCGCAGTGACACATAAACCGGATATGGGATTACAACTGGGACTATCAGGACGCTACCCGATCACCAGGAATATTAATCTGCGTGGTGGTATACAATTCAACATTAACCGTTACGACATCAAAGCTTATGCATTCAATGGTGAAGTAGCCACAATTGACCTCAATGGTGGAAATGGCAATAGTTCGATCTCTACCTGGACCTACTACCGCAACTATACCGGCTATAAATCGGACTGGCTGAAGAATTATTATTTCTCCGTATCGGCACCATTTGGCGCGGAAGTAAAATTGTTTGGTAACAGTAAGACCAATGTTGGGGTAGCCGGTACTTTGCAGCCCACCTATATCATAAAAGACAGGGCTTACCTGATCTCAACGGATTATAAGAACTACGCGGAAGTGCCACGCCTGATTCGTCACGTGAACCTCAACACAAGTTTTGAAACCTTTGTGAATTATACCCGCGGAAAAACAAAATGGCAGGTTGGTCCACAGATTCGGTACCAGATGCTTTCAAGCTTCCACAACAAGTACCCGGTCAAAGAAAACCTGTTTGATTTTGGTGTGAAAGTCGGCGTTACTTTAAACGAATAATGATATTTCCTCTACACCTTCTATATCCCGTCGGTTCGACAGAGCGGCGGGATATTTTTTTGTTCAATATTAAATCTGCCTGGTTTTCTCTGAACTGCCACAAACCCGTGATTTCGATTAATTTTGTTACCCGGGGAGATTAAAAAATTCTCTTAAATTAATGAATATCAGATCATTATCAATTATCACCTGCCTGCTGATCCTGGTGGTTTCGTGCAAACAAAAGCAAACCGAACAAAAGGAAGATTTCTTCCCGGTGTTATCCTTTCTGAAAAGCCAGGTGGCTGATATCGACACTTCGCTGTATTCGATCAGGAAATATGTGATTATCGATAGTCTTGATACCGATACGATTTATGTTCCTCGCGAAAAGTTCAGGGAGATCGCGACAGATTTTTTAACGATTCCCGACCTGAGCGAACCAAAATACAAGGACCGTTACCAGGAGGAAAAGATGTTTGACGAAACGCTCAACTCTGTATTACTTACGTATACGCCGCTCGATCCCGACAAGGAGCAGGTGCAAAGACAGGAAGTCCTGATAAAGCCAGACCCATCGGGCGACAAAATAACAAACATTATTATCAATCTATCTGTTGATACCAAAGACAGTTCGGTCCATAAAAGAATGCTTTGGAAAGTGGACAAGGGCTTCCAGGTGATCACAACACGGCAGCTGGCGGGCCAGCCTGAAACAATAACGACAGAAAAAGTAATTTGGGGAGAGAATGAATAAGAATGACAGCCAGTGAATTTTCAAATATTGCCTCCGGCCTTCCGCAACAACCGGGCATTTACAAATATTTTGATTCCGGCAACCAGCTGATATATGTTGGCAAAGCGAAAAATATCCGCAAAAGAGTCAACTCTTATTTCACAAAAAATCTCGGCAGTTATAAAACTCACGAATTAGTCCGTCGTATCGACCGCATCGAATTCACGATCGTCAGTTCCGAACAGGATGCTTTCCTGTTGGAGAACTCGCTGATCAAGGAATTTCAGCCATTGTTCAACATCAACCTGAAGGACGATAAGACTTATCCTTTCATCATTATCAAAAACGAACCTTTTCCCCGCGTATTCCTGACGCGAAAAAAAATCAATGATGGGTCGGAATACCTGGGCCCCTATACCTCGGTAAAAAAAGTACGGGAGTTGATCGAATTCACCCGGCAAACAATACCGCTTCGCAACTGTTCCCTTAATCTTACTGAAAAGAATATTCGGCAAAAGAAATTCAGGGTATGTCTCGAATATCACCTTGGCAATTGTAAAGGACCATGTGAAGGATACCAGTCACCAGAGGATTACCAGGAAAACATTGGACAACTCAAGAATCTCTTAAAAGGAAATCTCTCGCCGGTGATCCGGCATTTCAGGGAAGAGATGAAAGGATTTGCTTCCAACCTTCAATTTGAAAAAGCTGAGATAACAAAAAAGAAGATTGAATATTTAGAAAACTACCAGGCCCGTTCGGTAGTAGCAAATGCCAAAGCCGGTGATATTGATGTATTCTCGATGGTAAAGGAAAAAGATTATGCATTTGTGAACTACCTGATGGTCCGCAACGGCACTATCGTACAAACACATACCACACGTGTTGAAACACATCTTGACGAAACACCCGCGGAGATCCTGGGTTTTACCATCGCACAGCTGCGTGCAACATTTGAAAGCAAGAGCCCGGAGATCGTGGTGCCTTTTCCACCCGACTATCCCGAGACCGATATTGTGCTGACTGTCCCAAAAGGAGGAGATAAGAAAAAACTGCTCGAATTGTCGGAAAAAAACGCGGGGTATTTTATCGAAGAGCTCCGGAATAAAGAGCGGCTCAAGCTTTCAAAAAATACGGACCAGATCAAGGTGCTGGAACAATTACAGGCCGACCTGCAACTTCCCGACCTGCCGGTACATATTGAATGCTTCGATAATTCCAATTTCCAGGGAAGTTATCCTGTATCGGCCATGGTTTGCTTTAGAAACGGGGTTCCCAGTAAAAAAGACTACCGCCATTTTAATATTAAGACTGTAGAGGGCATCAATGATTTTGCCTCCATGAAGGAAACTGTTTATAGGCGCTACAGGCGGCTTGTAAAGGAAGATCAGTCCTTTCCTCAATTGGTGATCATCGATGGAGGTAAGGGCCAGCTAAGCGCTGCAATCGAAGCTATGGAAGAACTGGGTATAGTGGGTAAAACAACCCTGGTGGGGCTGGCTAAAAATGAAGAAGAACTTTTCTTTGCGGGGGACAAAGAATCGTTGAAGTTGCCGTACAATAGTCCCTCACTCCGATTGATACGAAGTATAAGAGATGAAGTACACAGGTTCGGCATTAGTTTTCACCGTCAAAAACGAAGCAAGGGCACGTTCAAAAACGAGCTTGAAGATATTCCAGGTATTGGTAAAGCGACAGCTGATATGCTGCTAAAGGAATATAAATCAGTGAAAAACGTCCGTGAAAAAAGCGTCGAAGAGCTTGAAACAAAAATTGGGAAAGCAAAAGCGCGGCTGGTAGCAGCTTATTTTAGACCAGAGACAACAGATGAAGAAAAAAGAGAATAAAAAAAATGGGGCCAGGATAGAAATCCAGCCCCGTTTTTAAAATCCAATATCCTATGAAAAACCGAAACGAAAATACAACTATTTTTCTATTATCCTATATCTGTTATAGGATTTTTTTAATTTTTTTTAAGTGATTAATTGTTAAGATGTTGCTAATAAAAAAGCCCCTATTTCAAGGGGCTTTTTCAATATCTCGCTGAATGTTAGGCTAATAAATGTTAGTACGACCAAAGATCCTGCTCGTAATTGAAGAGTTTTTCCTTGATGTTCTCTCCTTCGAGCAGCGCCAGGATCGGATCTTTAATATAGGACCTGATAGAGCGATTGGCAGCATTCTCGAGGGTAGACTTAACGATGTAGCTGCTGAACATGCGGCTTTCGAAAAGTTCTTCCCAGGTCATCCGACTATTACCCATATTCTTGGGGTTATACACTTCATATTTGGTAAGGATGGGACGCAGATCCGGGTAATAAACCCAGAATAGAACGGTGCTACCCATTTCCTGTCCATTGGGGAAATACTTGGTTTGAAGTGGTGCCACACCCAGGATACGGCAGAAATAACGGCTGGCCTCGCGGTCAAACACCCATTCCTCCTTTAAAGCGATCTTTGTTACGCTACCCGGATCGAAGCTGGCCCTGGTCACCCGGTACTGAATGATCTTATTGATATCATTAGGATCGGTAACAGGAACCGTATCGGCCGAGCCGACTGTCTGCTGTTGGATTTCACCCACCGTCTTTGGTGTGGAGAACCTGTCATCAGCAAATGCAGTAACCTCACCAGTGTTCACAGCCCTAAGCAGGATATTTACAAAGATCTCGGATCCGTTATCTCCCTCAGCGGCATAACGGAAAGGCTGGTTCAGCTTTTCCCTGAGATCGAGTTCGCGCCATACTTTTTCAGCAAAAAGGGCGTCATCAGCACGCAGGTGCTCATATGGCAGGGGTGTCCGGGCATTCAGACTGCTTTTATCATAAGCGTTATCATTACGCAGTGATTTTTTTACAGTTGTGTCGCTCATCCCTGAAGAGTCCACCACGATCGGAATATTACCGTAAGGATTATAATTCGTTGGTTGTGTGTTGTTATTGTTCTGCTGTTGTTGCTGCGTCGGCGGCTGATTGGCCGGAGGATTCCTCCTTCTGCCCGAACGCTGTGCCTGAACACTATCCGCAATTATCGCCGCAAAAAATAACGACAGCCCCGCTTTTAGAACAATACTTTTCATCGTTGTCATTTTTATTTAATATAATAAACTAATGAGGGCAGCTTTTGGCTTCTTCCATCCGGGCCAGTAGCATAGATCTCGTCAATCATAACGGTTTTACCCGGCTTTAAATTGTTCAGGATCCTTCTGGCCTGGTCGCTCCAGGTATTACCGGTGCAGCTTGCATCGTCGATATAGCCATCGTCGGTGTCGGCACTGATCGTAAACCTGGTCACTTTGTACTGCAGTTCAAAAGGAAAATCTTTAACACCCGCACCGATACCTGCCTGTGCCTTGAATGCACCTGCCGGTACGTTGGCACCACTCTCGTAAGTACCAACTACAGCTATAGGCCTTGGGATGGTCCTTACCCTGAACTGAGATACACCTGCAACTTTACCATCAACTGTAACAGTGATCTTACAATCATCAGTTACAGAGTTGACACGGGCAATGTATTTACCACTACCGCCGGCCTGTACAAGGCTACCGTTGCTGATAGAGGCTTTGATCCTGTCGTCACCTGCGCCACTCGCGGCAATGGTAACCGGGTTGTCAACACCAATATACAGCACGTTCATTTTATCAAGTGCTATCGAGGCGTTGGCCTGACCAACTTTATACTCGATGTCTTTTTTGATCACCTGGGGATTACCTTCCTGGTCAGTATAATTAATCACTACAGGAACGGTATGAGCACCAATGCCGCCACCGGGTAATTTAGTACTAACAGTACCATCAGGGCCTACGGTCATGGCTTTACCACCGACTGTGATCGTTGGTTTGGCACCGGTACTGAAAGCACCAACACCAGCAGTGATCTCCAGTTCCTGTCCCGGCATGAGGTAGGTTGCATTCTGACCCACAATAGCGGCATAGGTATCGAAACGTACAGCTACTTCACCCACTTTGTTGTGGCAGGCCTGTACCAGCCTGTTCTCCGATGTTTTCACATCGTTCTGGAATTTGCTGAGAATTGTCAACGCTGCCACGGTAGGAACCATGTGGAAGTAAGCACCTTCCCATGTTTTACCAGCTTTGTTCTTACTGCTGGGTTTATCCAGGCTGATCGGCAATGAAGTTTCAAACTCTTTCTTTAATTCCGGGTCCACACTCAGAACATCAGTCTTGAATTTGGCCAGCGCTGCCAACAGTTTCGGACCTTCTTTTTTCTCGATCATGATCCGGGTAGCGATATCAAGGTTGTCTTCCTTGAATTTCTGATCCGCGTTGTTGGGATCGCCACCAGCTTCACGAAGGATCTGGTCTTTTAATGACTGGATATAAGAGAAAATTGTTTTACTATGATTTTGTATTTGCTGTGCTTTTGGATACCATATCTGCGCTTTGGTAGCCGTTGCAGGATCAGTAGTCTTTTGCTGCAACGAAGCCATGATAGTAGTCGTAGATTTATCTACGGTAGAGTTGGTATTCTCCAAGCTTTTATTCACCGTCTTAAAGGCATTCAGGATCTCAGATGATACGTTCAAAGCCAGCAGTGCTGTAAGAACGAGATACATCATGTTGATCATTTTCTGCCGCGGCTCACGAGGTAAAGCCATGATGATTGGTTTTTAATTGTGTTAATGGTGACTTTAAAAAAATCCAGGATACGGGATATCAATTTTAAAATTTAAAACGAACCCTCTGTTATTATTGCTTAGACCCTTGCATTGCGCTGAGCATATTGCCATACACATTGTTCAGGCGGCCGAGGTTATTGGCCAGTTGAGCAATTTGCTCTTTCGCTTTCTGAGCGTCCTGTACACTTCCCTGCATTGCTTCAGAAGCCTGTGTCAGGTTGCTATAGAATTTGTTCATTGCTTTCAGGTGATTGTTGGTATCCTGCAATTCCAGCTCATACATTGTGTTGAGCGATGACAGGTTTTTGGTCAATACCGTAACCTGGTCGTGGAACTGTTTGGTGCCTTCAGCAGCATGATTAAAATGCTGGATGCTGTTGGCAGCGCCGAGGTACGCTTCTTTCATTGTACCCAGGGCATTTGCAGCTTCCTTGGTCTTTGCTGTATAGTCACCAGTAGCGGCTACCACATCGGTGATATCAGACATTTTATCTACGGTACCGCCTAATTTTTTGAAACCCTCGCTGAGACGTCCCAGGTTGGCAGGAGTGATATCAGCTTCACGAAGCATATCATCCAGTTTGTTCAATGCGGGATTACCTGAATTGCCAGAAGCCAGCGTAAGTGGTGTTGGTTTAAAGTTGGGATCGAGGTCAGGGTGTGTGTTGATCTCAGGGAAATAACGTTGCCAGTGTGGCTCTTCTGGTGGTTCCACCAGGAATGCCATCACAAGGAATACCACTGCTTCGGCGATAAGACCAACCATGATCGCATAGTCAGCGCCTTGCCAGTGAAGGATTTTCATCATTGCCGCGAAGATCACCACTGCAGCAAAAAAGCTGAAGAGGAAATTCAGGACGATCTGTCCGTTCTTTGTTTTGAAATACTTACGCATGAGGGTTCGTTTTTATAGTTTATTAAATTTTAATAAGAACGATAAGGGAATAAAAAAAATTGTATGAAAAAAGAGGTCGCAGAAAAATACCTCTTTATGAAAGTTTTTATCTGCGACGTCCTTTTTGTGGAGCAGCTGGTAAGTCAATTACGCTGCGGAAACCTATGTAAGATTTGGCTGAATCCTGGTATTCATAAGTACTGGTACCGGTTTGCAGGTAATAACCTACATCTTTCCAGCTACCACCACGAATGATTTTACGTTTCATCAGCGGGGGATCATCATCTTTTGCATTCCAGCGAACATCGGGGTTCATATCATGCTGGAAGTTGTTGCGGCCTTCGTAATAGATCGAAGAAGTCCACTCGGCCACGTTACCCGACATACAATAAAGTCCGAAATCATTTGGCCAGTATGCATCAGCACGCACGGTATAGAAACCACCATCTTCGGGATAGTTACCACGACCGGGTTTGAAGTTGGCCATCAAACAGCCTTTTTTGTTACGCAGGTAATAGTTACCCCAGGGGAACATCGACTGTGAACGTCCGCCTCTTGCTGCATATTCCCACTGGGCTTCTGTAGGCAGGCGGAAATCAGATTCCTGGGTTCTTTTCTTACTATCCAGGTATGCATTCAGGTAGTGTGTTCTCCATTCGCAGAACGCAGTTGCCTGTTTCCAGCTCACACCCACTACAGGATAATTTCCAAATGCGGGGTGAGAGAAATAACGCTTTGTCATTGGTTCGTTATAAGAATACGCGAAATCGCGGATCCATACCAATGTATCAGGATAGATCGGAATATCTTTTTTAATGATAAACTTAGAACGGGAGATACCGGCGTTTTCCTTTTTAGCGGCTTCCTTCAGATCGAAGATCTCGGAATGATAAAGAAGCTTGGAAGCGTCGATCTCCTTTTTACCAAAGATTCTTTCTTCGGGTGAAAGGATCAGATCGGTATTGCCGAGTGCTTCAACAGTCTTGGGATCATCCCATTTCAGTTGCTTCATAGCAGCCCAGTCAACGTATTCATTACCATCTGCGCCTGCTTTTACTTTACCCATTTTACGGGCAGCTACAGAGTCGCGAACCCAGTATACAAACTGGCGATACTCGTTGTTGGTGATTTCTGTGGCATCCATCCAGAAACCGCTGATCGAAACCGAACGGTTACGTGTACTGAACGCATAAGCAGGATCCTCGTCGCTGGGCCCCATGTGAAACGTCCCTTGCGGGATGTACACCATGCCCGGAGGCTTGGGGAGGCTATAGCGGTTACCCGGGGCGATACCGTGGACCTGTCCGTCATTAGGCAGACTGCCACCTTTGTTCTTCTTTCCCAGGATTCCACAGCTTGTCAGCATAGCCATGCAGGCAACTGTAAGGAATGCGTAGTTAAGGTTTTTCATTTTCATACTCTTGAGGGTATTGGGCCAAAAATATTTAGGTTTATTCTTCACCACAACGTTACAATTTAATTTCGTTTGACCAAATCGGGTTTTACGACGTAAATATTCTAACGCATATTAATGATTTTTTATTGCATTAACATAAAATTAATTGACTGTCAAGCCCTGTTTATCAGCGACAAAACACCTGTTACCGACCCCACAGGCCGGGCGCAGGTAAAATTTTTACATACATAAATTGCTGGCCGGGAATAAGCGATTTTTTGAGCCAGTAAAGCAAATTCCTCATTTTCAGCTTCAGACACCATCAGCACCCGGTGCGGAAGGTATTCTGCAAGCAGTTCGCGGTGGATTCCGGCCACCCCCTCCGTCCCCAAAATCGCGATTTCGGCCGTGCCGGTTGCCATCTCCAAAAGCAGGCAATTCCACCCCCCAAACGAACCTGGATACCGGGTGATGGCATTTATGAGTGATTTTACCTGGTCCAGGGCCCGGTTCTTCCAGTCCGGGCGGTCAAAATAAATGGACAATGTGTATAAGTTTGAGGCCATCATGCTGTTTCCTGATGGCAGCGCACTGTCATACAATTCCTTTTTTCTTACAATCACATCCTGCTGGCCCTCGGGCGTGTAATAGAAAAAGCCTGTTTCCGGCTCGCTGAAATCCCGGATCACTCTCTCGGTAATTTCTTTCGCCTTTACCAGCCAGCTCGTATCTCCGGTTACTTCCTGCAACCCGATCAGGGCGCGGATCAAAAAAGCATAGTCGTCTAGGAATGCAGGGAATCTTGCCTTCCCGTTCTTCCAGGTGTGATGAAAAACACTGGGACTGTCCGCAGCAAACGCATGTAAAATGAACTGCATATTATTAATCGCGAGTTGGCGATATTGCTCTTTACCGGTTGCAGCATAAGCCTGGGTATAACCGATGTTCATCAGCGCATTCCAACCGAGAATGATCTTATCATCAAGTAGTGGCCGGGGACGCTGCGCTCTTCTCGCAAGTAATTTAGCTTTACCATCGTCAAGTAATTTCTTTAACCCGGGCACATCGATATTATGTGAAGCGGCAAAATCTTCCAGCGACTGCAATACCCGGGGAATATTTTTTGGTGATGGCGGACTTCCTTCTGTCCAGTTGCCATGCTCGCTAATATCATAGTAGGCACAAAACAGCGTTGCGTCATTGCCCAAAATTTCTTCTACCTCTTTTTTTTGCCACACATAAAACTTACCCTCTTCGCCTTCGCTATCGGCATCAAGCGCTGAATAAAATCCAAACCCGGGATGCATAAGTTCTCTTTCTACAAATGCAAGCGTATCAAAGATCACCTGGCTGTATTTTTCATTGCGGGTCAACTGAAAAGCTTCTGATAAAACCGATACCAGCAAGGCATTATCATATAGCATTTTTTCAAAATGCGGCACCAGCCATTCAGTGTCGGTAGAATAGCGTGCAAAGCCGCCGCCCACCTGGTCATAGATACCTCCATCGATCATTTTATCGAGTGACAACAATGCCTGCCGCAGACCAGCTTCTTTCTCATTTTTATCGTTGGTATTATCATCCAAAATTGAATCTCTTTGAATATTTTTTGCATATTGGTGACGCAATAAGAACCGGATGGAAAATGTCTGTGGAAACTTCGGCGCTCTTCCAAAACCACCCCATTCCTTATCCGCCGTCTTCATCAGGTTTTCCATAGCGGTGTGCACATTGGCGGGAGAAAAGACATCGCCTGCTGCACCAGGGTTCTGCAAGCCAAAAGAATTTGATTGCAGGAGATGCGCAGTCAGGTTTTCAGCCTGTGTGTCGATCTCTTCCCGTTTGTTGTAGAAAGCATCGCTAACCGCTTTCAATATTTCATTCCACGATGCCCTGTTGTAAGCCCGCACCGGTGGAAAATAAGTACCACCATAGAATGGCTTTGCATCTGGTGTGAGAAAAACATTCAGCGGCCATCCCCCGCTGCCGGTCATCGCCTGTACCGCGTCCATATATATATGGTCAAGGTCGGGTCTTTCCTCCCGGTCTATTTTGATGTTGATGAAATGCTCGTTCATGATCGCGGCAGTCGCCTCGTTCTCGAAACTCTCCCTTTCCATTACGTGACACCAGTGACAGGCGGCATAGCCGATACTTACAAGTATGGGTTTGTTTTCCTGTTTCGCTTTTAGCAGGGCCTCATCTCCCCAGGGATACCAGTCCACGGGGTTGTGGGCATGTTGCTGGAGGTACGGACTTGATTCATGAATAAGCCGGTTGATAAATGGATGCATGACGCAAAGTTCGGGGTAAATGCGTTGGTTGGGGAAAGCTATTCAAACGAACGGCGAAAAAGTAAAAAGGCTGTCTAAAAAGTATTTTTATTGCCGTTAGAAGGGATGCCGGTAAGAAAAGATCAACTGCAAAACAATGCTTCCCATCTTTTCGTCTTCCCGGGTATTTTATCTTTGAGCACTTTTGATGCAGCAAATTCTATAAGATAGTATCGCGATTTAAATTATTTCTTCTTAACCGTATCCGCCAGAAACCTGTCAAGAGCTGCCACCATGCTGGGCGCCTGGGGTTGTGGGGCTTTGATCTCGAGCGTCAGGCCAGCTTCCTCAGCGGCTCTTGTAGTATTGCCACCAAAGGCACCGATCACGGTTCCGTTTTGTTTGTATTTTGGCACGTTGTCGAACAGGCTTTTGATCCCGCTTGGCGTGAAAAAGCAGATCACATCAAAATGATGGCTGGCCAAAAACTCTTTTACATCATTGCTCTGGGTGCGATACATAAATGCCAGGGCAAATTCGCAGTTATTGGCCTTTAGCCAGTTTACGATCTCGTTGTCCTGCTGGTTCTCTGAGCATACGTAAAGGAACTTCTCATTACCCTTATGCTTATTGATGACGTCAAACATACTTTTATTGGTGCCATCGGCGCCATAAAAGACTTTGCGTTTGCGGTAAAGAATAAATTTCTGGAGATAAAGAGCTACTGCTTCAGTGATACAGAAATACTTGGTATCCTGTGAAACGCTGACCTTCATTTCATCACATGTTCTGAAAAAGTGGTCGATCGCGTTTCGGCTGGTGAATACAACACCTGTATGGTTTTGGATATCGATCTTTTGTTTTCTGAATTCACGGGCCGGGATTCCTTCGAGACGAATAAAGGGCTGGAATTCCAAATCGAGACCATATTTCCGGGAAAGTTCGAAGTATGGCGACTTGTCACTTTCTGGTCTCGGCTGAGTGATCAATATCTTTTGAATCGTTTTGGCCTGATCGTCGGCCTTTTTGACCCCATTTTTTATCATGTGGTGTGGCTAAATTTGTGTGCAAAGCTAAGTTATTATACTTAGAAAACGAACAGTAAGAGCTTGTAAATCAGCAGCAGGGGTGCAATTTCGAACGCGCAGAGATACAAAAAAAAGTGAAAAAGGTTGAATCTGACCTCGTTACGAATAGCGGCAAATCCTAAGATAAAGCGGTACAAAAACAGGCTCCCAACCGTGCACCAGGATAGTACCAGCGCTACATTGTACATGATCCCATCGCTAAAAGCCAGTAAAACGATGAAGGGGACCAGGGCGATCCCGATCACTTTGTTGATGATAAAGACAATAAAGATATAAGAATCGGCAGCCTTGCGCATATTAAAAAGCCACCCGCAAATGATCAGTCCCAGGAACTTAACCAGGTAGATCACGGACAACCCGATACCACAATTAAGATACAGTAGCCAAAAATTATCGATAGGGGTGATGTCGAAATACTGAAACAAAAGAGTAAGGTACAGTCCGGCACTGGCCACAAAAAAACCATTAAAAACCAGTGACGGGAAAGGTGTCTGCATCAATTGTTCCCGGATCTGCCTTTGCTTGAGAGTGGTACGGAAAAACACCCGGAACAGGTCGCTGAAATATTTAGAAAAACCAAGTTTCAACAAACCAAAAACCATCACCAGCGCTGTCACTACATAAAATAAAAGCTCCTTCCCTTCAAAACGCCTGATATCTGAATTGCTGCTAACGGCAGGGATACTGAAACTGTAATAAGGATGGGTTTCAGCCAGCTGGTAAATCAGGGGCAAACTATCGACCAGGCTACGACCGGAATTGGAAAAAAGTGTGAGCGGACGGCGGGAAACGGTGTCAACCGGGTAAATAGATAAACTGGTATCAGGGGAAGTCAATGTGTCAGCTCCTGTGACGCGAGCGGGTACAACACTGTCCTGTGCTGCCAGGCATGAGGAAACAAACAAATAAAGCAATAAGAAAAAGTTTCGCAGCAATTAGTAGAAGTTTTAATGATTTATAGAGTCGAATTGGTTTTAGAGGTTAAAAATAGTTGACAAAGCCGATATGAATTTTTGATTGACGCAAATTAAACTCGAGGTCGCTTCTTTTTCCCACTGCCCAGGCCAGGTTGAATATGCCTACCCTGGTTTCGAAGGCAAGCCCCAGCCCGGTTCCGAAATAAGTGTAGTCTATATCGGTATTCTGGCTTTTGTTGCGCCCCCAGCCACCATCGGTAAAGCCATAAAAATAGGAGTTTTGTCCAACGAGGTAACGAAACTCAGCCGTACCGATCAAAAAATGCGACAGGTATTGGCTTTCCTCATCAAAACCCCGCAATAGCTGGTAGCCGCCGATCTGGAAAAGCTCATTGCGGAATATGCTGGCGCTTTGGAACATGCCTCCATTGAAACCGATCTTGATAGTGGTCCGGCGCTGGCTTCCCAGCGGCAGATATTTCGCAGCCGTGACCCTGGCCCTGAACTGGTAGGTTTTTAGTTTGATGGTATCATATAATGTTCCAAAATCAAAGGAGGGGTTGCCAGGATCTTTCAGCTCCAGTATTTCATTATTCTTCTTAATCTTCCTCGTACCAATGGACGTAATAAGACGAAATTCATTGCCGCTTGTAGGGTTGAGACGATAGTTTGTATTATTAAATTCATAGTCCACCCCGATATTAGTCGAACTCACATCAGCTTCATCAGGTAGACGGTATTGTTGTAAAATGTAATTTTTATTTACGCCATTGACTATCGATTGGCTTTTTTGCAGAAAGAGTTTGCCCGACTGGTGTACGTTTAAAATATACTGCGCTCCCAGCCTGAAGTTCACATTCAGGAAAGTACTGTCCTTTCGAAACATGTCAAAAGCAAAGTCCAACCCGATCGGCGAGCTAAAAAGATACGGGTGCTGGTAAAGGATATTTAATCGCGGTGATTTAACCTGCAACTGCTGCCAGTTCAAACCGATGGTCTCGCCCGCCCCAAGCGCGTTTTTCAATAACAGGTTCGCCTCACCGGTGATGAGTATTTTTTTGGAAGAAAGTTGGTCGTTATTGGGTAAAAAGCCAACCAGTACATTCACCTGGCTGCTCTTTTTTGGTTTCAGGTAAAGTTCCAGCACCGATCCTGTACCCAGCCAGACCAGCCGGGCCGGGTATTCTTCTTCCACGTATGTCAGTTCGCGGATCCGGCTGCTCACCCTGAGCAGCTTTTCCTTGTTATACAAACTTCCATTTCGGATCTCCAGGTAACGCTGCAAAAATTCGTTGGAGATCCTGGTATCTCCAAGTACCCGGATACTATCCACTTTGTAGGAGGGTCCTTTTTCCAATCGCAGTTTTGCCCACACTTTTTCTCCATCCACCTGCAAGCTGTCTAGTTCAACCTTTGCGAATGGATAGCCGGTATTTTCCATATGGTTGAGAATCTTCTCCTGCCATAAATTAACCTGTGAAAAATCCATCGCCTTACCACTAAAGACACGGTCGCGCCAGCCAATCGCCTGCAGTACATTGGGGTCAACAGCGTCGGCATTGAGCTGGGCCCATTCATAACGATTGCCGATATATAACGATACCCTGGCCGACAATGAATCATACAAAGCCGAATCAACAGATGCGGTGACGTAGCCCAGTGATAGCAGGAATTGTGGGAGTTGATCTATATAGGCCACACACTCGTTGCGGTGGTTAAAAATCGTTTTTACACCCAGTGATTTTATGAAATTGGAATCCTTGTCAACGCCATCAATTCGCAGCGGGTATAAACCCTGTCCTGCCGCCTGGACACAGTACAACAAAAAAAACGGAGCCAGTATATGAAGCCTTAATTTTGTCATGCCTGGTCAACTATCATAGGTATTCATTGTTTTAAACCCGAGGAAAAGAAATTAAAAATATCCATTAAATCACAAACCTGGTTGAGCGGCATTTATATCCATATTCCCTTTTGCAGGCAAGCCTGTCACTATTGCAATTTTCATTTTTCTACTTCACTGCGGTATAAAAACGAATTAATAACTTCTTTATTGAAGGAAACAGACCTGCAATTTGAAAATTTTCAGGATGAGACGATCGGCACCATCTATTTAGGAGGTGGCACGCCAAGCCTGTGCAGTGCGGAAGAGATCAGCCGGATACTAGACAAACTAAGATCGCGGTTCCTGATCACGGCGGATGCGGAAATAACCCTGGAAGCCAATCCCGACGATATCCATCAACAAAAACTGGAAGGCTGGCGGGAAGCGGGCATTAACCGGCTGAGTATTGGCATACAAAGTTTTTTTGAAGAAGACCTTCGATGGATGAACCGGGCGCATAGTGCCACGCAGGCTATTGAAAATTTGCGTCTGGCGATCGGCAGTTTTCAAAATATCACTATCGACCTGATCTATGGCACACCGGGACTGAGCAATGATAAATGGAAACAAAATGTTGAAACCGCCATTTCTCTCGGTATTCCGCACCTCTCCTGCTATGCGCTGACGGTAGAGCCCAAAACGCCGCTCGATAAAATGATCCGCGAGCAACGGGTTGCAGCCGTGGATCCTGACAAGCAATCCGAGCAATTTTTACTTTTAATGGAGTGGCTGGCCGCAGCGGGATACGAACATTATGAAATTTCAAATTTTGCAAAACCTGGATTTCGTAGCCGGCATAATTCTTCTTACTGGCAGGGGAAAAAATACCTGGGACTGGGGCCTTCGGCGCATTCCTTTGACGGCGATGCCAGGTGGTGGAATATTGCCAACAATAATAAGTACATCGCTTCCATTAAAGAAGCGGTGTTGCCACTGGAGAAAGAATTACTTACACCGGTCCAGAAACTGAACGAATATATTATGATCTCGTTGCGGACAGTGGAGGGACTGGATCTTGGTAAACTGGATGAAACGAATCGCGCGGTGATTTTAGCAGGTGCAAAGAAATATACGGAGCGGGAAATGTTGGTTATTGAAAACGATTTTCTCAAACTAACCAGGAAGGGGAAACTAATGGCCGACGGGATCGCGGCCGATCTTTTCTTCGATTAGTGTTGTTGTTGCTGCCGGCGTTTGTATGCCTTATAAATTTCGCCGATGATCACCGAAACGATCATTATCAAAATGGCAGCGGGACCAAAACCATGATAAGACAGAGGCATAATTAAAAGTTTAAGTTCCGGCTCTGAAGTTTACTGGAACTTATACTTCAAAACCTACCTGTCAGACCAACACTTCTTCTATCTGTTTAAACCCATCGGCGGGTTTAACATTTTCCCAAAGTATCTTATATATTGACTCCGCAATTGGCATGGGTGCTTCAACAGATTTGTTAATATTATATATACACTTTGCCGCATTGAATCCTTCTGCGACCATGTTCAATTCCAATTGCGCTGCTTTTACAGAATAGCCCTTCCCAATCATATTGCCAAAGGTCCGGTTACGACTGTGCAGAGAGTAGCAGGTCACAAGCAGGTCGCCCAGGTACACGGAAGCCGCATAATTCGGGGTACGCCGGTGAGTAATGGGGTCTTCACCTTCATGTTCACCCACTACGATATGCTCGGCTCCAAATTCCCGGAGAAAGGATGCCATTTCATCGGCGCTATTGGCAATATACACGCTTAAAAAATTGTCTCCATAATCCAAACCATGCGCAATCCCCGCACCCAACGCGTAAATATTCTTCAGCACAGCCGCATATTGCACACCCAGTATATCATGATTGATAATGGTATTGATATAGCTGCTTGAAAGGTAAGACGCCAGTTCCGCGGCTGTTGTTACATCTATGCCGGAGATGGTTAAATAGGAAAGCTTTTCCGCCGCCACTTCCTCCGCATGACAGGGGCCCAGTATCGCGAAATAATTCTCAATCGCAAGACCGAATTTTTGTTGCAGGTAGTAGTTAAGAAGGATGTTTTGCTCCGGCAGGATCCCTTTTACCGCGCTGATGACCTTCTTATTTTCAAGATCGGCAGGCTGCAGGTGCCCGATGCTTTGTTCAATATATGCAGATGGTATACCGATGATCAAAACTTCAGAAGACCGGATGACCTCATTGATATCGCTGGTCATACTTAGCAGTCTTGTATCAAAACTCACGGATTGAAGATAGCTGGGATTGTGGTGTCGCCTGCTGATGAATTCAATGGTTTTTTCATTGCGTATCCACCAGTTCAGGGCATGGCCGTTATCGGTCAGTATCTTTACCAGTGCTGTCGCCCAACTGCCGCTTCCGATAACACCGAATTTACGAGCCATACACGATGAGGTTAAGGTTGAGGTTGAGGTTGAGGTGATACCCGATCCAGCCTTTTATTTCTTTTCGAACAACTTTTCCTTAGGCACTACATTAACCTTAGAACCGTCTTTCAATGTCTTGCTGACTGCGTTGTAAGGACCGATTACAACCTCTTCGCCACCGCTGAGGCCGCTGAGGATCTCGATATAATTTATATCCTGTATACCAGATTTAACAACGGCTTTCTTTACGGTACCGTCTTTCTGTAATACAAATACCACTTCTTCCAGTTCATCTGACATAGTCACCACATTCGACTGATTCTCCTCTTCGTTGCCCATGGCCGATTCCTGTTTTTTATCAGAAAGACTCTTGTCGCTGCCTTTTACCCTGGCATTGACCGCGGTGATCGGTGCTGCCAGTACATTATCCTTGCGACGAGTTTTTATATCCGCGTTGGCATTCATACCGGGACGGAAGGGAAATTTTTTTGGCCGGGAAGGATCGATCAGGTCTTTGTAAGAGTCGCGGTCAAGGCGGATCCTTACTTCGTAATTGGTTACATCATTTGTTGCCGCAGCGGCTGCGGTCGCATTGGTACTGCTGGCGATCTGTGTCACAACGCCTTTGAATTTGCGGTTGTTGTATGCATCCAGTTCGATATCCGCTGAGTCACCGATATTCACTTTTACGATATCATTCTCGCCCACATCCACCCTTACTTCCATTACGCTCATGTCGGCTACGGTCATCATTTCCGTACCAACATTAAAGCTATTACCTGCCACTCTTTCTCCTTTCTTTACCTTAAGTGAAGAGATCACGCCATCCATCGGTGCTACCAGTGTGGTGCGTCCAAGGTCTTTGTTGGCACGGGTAAGTCCCGTTTGAGCCGCTACAACATTGGCCTGTAATCCCCTGATACTTTGCAGGGCTGCATTGTAGTTGGCCTGGGCGGAGCGGTAGTTTGTTTCAAACTGTTCGAATTCTGCCTGTGAAATAACTTTTTGATCAAACAACATTTTGTTGCGGTCATACGCCTGTTTGGCCTGGTCGAGCGTTGCCTTTGTAGCTTCAAGCGCAGCTTTACTATTTTCCACAGAGGCCTGCGTTTGTCCTACCTGCGAAGCCGCTTCATCTCTTTGTAATGCATAGATATCTGCAAAAATCCTGGCGAGGACGTCTCCTTTTTTCACACTGTCGCCTTCCTGTACATTCAGCTCTGTGATCTCTCCGGAGATATCCGGGCTGATCTTCACTTCCACTTCGGGATAAATGTTGCCACTGGCCGTTACGGTTTCAACAATAGTTCGTTTGCTTACTTTTTCCACCGCCACTTTTTCTCCTTTTCCATCATTTCCACCCACCAGTTTTGCAATAATCAATCCAACCACCAGTACACCTGCAATGATCAGTACCCATTTTAAAGTTTTGTTCATACGCGTAGATCCGTTGAAGCGGATAATTAGTTCCCGGCTAAGTTATTTTTAGTTCTTTAGCACGGAAGGTTAAAGAAATATTTTTGTCAGGGTTTTACAGTTTCAGTCCCTGTCCTTTATAAAACTCCAGCAATTTCATTTTAAATACATAGTCAGCCTGGGCTGAGACCATATTGATCTTGGCACGGAATAAATTATTCTGGTTCGTGATCAGGTCGATGGTATTCAATAAACCCACATCAAATCTTTTCTTCGCGAAATCGTAGGCTTTTTGTGCCGTCTCCACTGATTTGCTTTGGGCGTTAAATTTTTGCATGGCTGCCAACGCATTGGCATGTGCCTGGTAAATATCCTGTTTCAGGGTTTTTGAATCAAACTCCTTTTGAAGTTCTACGCTGATCACGTTCAGCTTTGCTTTCTTCCAGTTGGTTCGCGCTGCACCGCCATTAAATATCGGGATATTCAGGCTCAGCCCGATACCCTGGCTGAAGTTGTTGTTTAGCTGGCGGAAATATGTGTTTTTTGTAAACGTTGTCGGCACTTCCGTTTGGGTATTGACGATATAGTTGGTGCCATTCACGTCAACAAAACCAATCGGTATAACACTATTGACGAAATTTCCCGGAAATAGTTTCTGTGCATTGGAATACCTGGAGTCAAGTCCCCCGAAAAGTGAAAGCGCCGGGTACATGCCACCCTTTGCGGCAGCCACATTTTTTATAGCTGCCTGCAGGTTCAGGTCATTTATTTTTTGCTGGGGCATATTTGTAGTAGCCAGCTGGTACACCATCGCGGGATCGAGTTCGGCCAGGGGCTCAACCGGTATCAGTTCAACAGGGGGAATCGCCACATCAAATGCCGCATCGGCGTCAATATTCAGCAATGCTTTCAATTGCAAAACGGAAAGAATATAGTTTGAGTTCGCAGTGATTAGGTTGGCACTATCTGTCGCCAGTTGGGTCTCCATTTCTGCCAGGTTCAATTCCGGCAACGCCCCCGCGGTTACCTGCTTCCTGATGATATCAACCTGATCCAGGCTTTGCTTCACCTGCACATCGCTGATCTTGATCTGCTCGGCATTCAGGACGATCTGTAAAAATGCGTTGGCCACATTCAGGGCAATATCATTTTTTGCCTTCTCTACACCCTCCGTATAGGCTTCTGCCTGTAAACGGTTGGCAGCGATCGTGTTTTTTTTGCTAAACCAATTGAACAGGTCAAGGTTTACATTTAAAGCGTGATTGGCAAATAAGATCCGCTCATTGGTAAACTCGTTGGTAGAGGGGTCGATGGATCGCCCAAACTGGTAACCCGAACTATTTTGTAAGAAAATGGAAGGGTATTGCGACAATTTGCTTTGCTCGTAAGTCAGGGCGACGATCCTTGCCTGCACATCTGCCTGGCGAACTGAAATATTGTTTTCAAGCGCATATTCCACACACTTGCGAAGATCCCATTTCTCCGGACCCTGCGCTGTGGCATGCAGGCTTAGAAAAATAAATGAGAACAGGCACGCACCCAGTTTTATAGGAGATTTGATCATTGCGCAAAAATAATTTAATTGAACTCGTGTCAATGCTCTTTTTGTCAAACAGGATAAATTTTTTATTCCATGGCGGCGAAAGCCTGTTCCAGGTCTGCCACAAGATACGAGGGGTCTTCGAGACCAACATACATTCTCACCGAACGATGCAGGGGTTGCGAGGGATCAAATTGAGCAGCGCCAATGGCCGCGCATTTGGGAATCACCAGGGATTCATGCCCGCCCCAGCTGACAGCCATCAGGAAATGGCGCAGCAACTCGCAAAAACGGATGATCTTATCCCGATCTGTGGTTTTGAAAATAAACGTGAGCAGACCGCCGGCATCTTTCATCTGTTCTTTAGCCAGTTTGTATTGCGCAAAGGATTCATCGAATGGGAAAATCAATGATTCAACTTTCGGGTGTTGTTTCAAAAATTTTACCATGGTTTTGGTCGACGCGTTGATCCTTTCGAGTCGCATAGGCAATGTTCTCAACCCGCGGATAAGCAGCCAGGCATTGAAAGGTTGTATACCACTACCGATATTCAGATATTCGCTGTCGAATATCTTTTTGATCATTTTCCGCGATCCGCTCAGTACACCACCCAGCGTGTCGCTATGCCCGCTGATATACTTCGTGGCCGTTTGCATAGCCAGGTCCACGCCCATTTCAATTACGTTTTGCTGCAGAGGTGTACAATAACTGTTGTCAATAAAGGAAACGACATTAGACGATCGGGCCAGCATTGTTACGGCACGGATGTCCTGCATTTCAAAACTCCAGCTATTGGGCGATTCCAGGTAAAAGAGCCGTGTATTGGGCCGCATGGCATTTTTCCAGTTGTCAGTTTCGGTTCCATCGATATAGGTGGTGGTGACGCCAAACCTTGGTAAAATGACATCAAACATCTTTTGTGCCCAGGAATAAGGTGAACTTACAGAAACGATATGATCACCGGAACTGACATTAGCCAGCACGCCTGCGAAAATAGCAGCAGCACCGCTATTAAAAACAAGACAATCCTCCGCTCCATCAAGTGCCGCCAGCTTTTTGCGTAGTATGTCAACAGTGGGATTGATACCACGGCTATAGAGATAGCTGCCCATCTCATCCTCAAACGCCTGTTCCAGGTCAGCAACTTTTTTAAAGGCGAAATTGCTGGTCTGGATGATCGGCGGCGCAATGGCCTGGAAATAATCTTCCCTCGATTCTCCCAGTTTGTTTATAATTTCAGAAAATTCCATACATCATTCTTTTTCCGTCGCGGGTCGTAATTTTTTCACTAAAAAATACAGGATCACAAAAAACGCCAGTACACCCAAACCTACCAGGGCCGCGTAATTATTATTGCGATAGTCGAGCGCGATACTTATCGCCACAAATAAATAGGCGATAATAAATATGATCGGCAACAAAGGATACAGTTTCATGCTGAAAATGCCTGTATCATTTAAATAAGAAGTCCGTTTGCGGATTATAAATATACTACCAGCCGACAACGCCATGCCAAAACAATCAAGGAAAATGGTAAAGCTTAAGATCTTGTCAAACTCCTGCGCCCAGAACACGATCAGCGCGCCGGCGCCTGCAAACAAGGTCAAAGCCAGCGTTAGCGCTTCCCTGCTGTTTCGTTTGGTAAAGCTTTGCGGCAGGATTTTGTCCTGGCTCATGGCATACATTACCCTGGGGTTACTCAACAGTACAGCATTGATATAAGCCAATACACCTAAGAAGATGAATACCGACACAATTCGTTCTGCCTGCGCACCGAAAACTTTTGCCGCCATGATTGCAGCGATATTTTCACTTGTTTTAAGTTCCTCGAACCCGATCACTTTTACATAAGCGAGGTTGATAAGCATGTACAGGGAAATGATGACGAAGATTCCAATGAATATCCCGCGCGGAATATTTTTATTGGGTTTATCGATTTCCTCACCGAAGTTGATGGTCTGCTGGTATCCGCCATAAGAGAAACTAACAGCAATCAACCCAATACCAAAAGCTTTAATATACTCACGCAAAGCCGGCTGCATATCATTGCCGATAAGGGGCGATACCGCTGCTGTTTCATTGACCGCGAAAAACAGGGGAGCTATCAACAGCAGCATCATCCCGATCTTGATCGCCATGAGCACGGTCTGTGTACGCGCACTCATTCTTAATCCCAATAGGTTGACCGTATAAAAAATAGCAATGGCGACAAGCGCGATGACGATCTGCACGGTTTTGATATAAGCCGCGTTGGCTTCCACCTGCATGTAGGCGGCATCTTTGGATAGCGGGAACAAAACGCTTGAAATATACTCGCTACCCACTAATGCCACAGCTGCCATGGAGGCTGCGTTGGAGACCAGGATGATACAATTGATCGCAAAAGCGATAGATGGGTGGTAAGCGTAGGCAAATACTTTATAATAACCACCTGTGACTGGTAATCTCGAACCGATTTCAGCATAGGTTAAAGCGCCACATAAGGCAACGACACCACCGGCGATCCAGCATAAATAAAATATAAATGGAGTTGGTGTGGCGGCGGCTACATTCACGGGGGTGCGGAATATACCCATCCCGATCACAAAACTGATCACAATCATCGTGAGATCGAGGAGGCCCAGCTTGTTTTTTGTCATGGGTTGAAGATAGAAAAAAGCTGCGAGCTGGCAGCTTTGAGCTGCGAGTCGCAAGCCTAAAATTACCAGGACAAATTAAAACAATCTCTTACCGATTTTCTTCTTCAGTTTGTTCCTACATTTGCCACCGGTTTGGTTCCCGGGTTAAATGCCGGGATGAAAAGGGAAACCGGTGAAAATCCGGTGCTATCCCCGTAGCTGTAAGAAGCCTCCTGATAAAGGAGATCAGACTGGTTGAAGAATCGCCACTATTCGCTTTGCGTTTGGGAAGGTTTCAGCCATCGCTTCAAGCCAGAAGACCTGCCAGGCCGGCAACATCATCATTCAATGCTTTCGGGTGAAAGGCGGGAATGTATTAGCGTCAGCTATTATATTTCTAACTTATTTAATTACCGGAAGCAGTCACGCAAAAACTTTTTATTATGAGAAAGTTGTTTTTTGTAGTGGCTGCGATCAACATCGTCAGTCACCTGCAGGCGCAGGAAGATACCCTGGCCAAGTCCCTGGATGAGGTAGTCGTAACCGCTACCCGTTTTCCAAAAAAGATCAGTGAAACCGGTAAGGTCATTTCAGTGATAAGTAAAAAAGACCTGGAACGCGCAGGGGGAAAAGACCTGTCGCAGATCCTCAACGAACAGGCGGGCCTGGTCGTGAATGGCGCCAACAGCAATCCGGGTAAGGACAAAAGTGTTTTCTTACGCGGCACCAGGACATCTTATACTGTTGTACTCATCAATGGCGTACCCGTAAGTGATCCAACGGGTATCGGTGGCGCTTTTGATCTGCGTATGCTGCCGGTAGAACAGGTAGAAAGAATTGAAATTTTAAAAGGAGCACAAAGCACGCTTTATGGATCTGATGCCATAGCGGGTGTGATCAACATCATTACAAAAAAAGGTGAAGGCAAACCTGCGAATGTCTACGGCGGTTTATCCCTGGGCAACTACCAGACCTTTAAAGCAAATGCAGGCCTTAGTGGTGCGATGGAGGGATCGTCATATAATATTACGTTCGCCCACCAAAATACCAAAGGTGTACCGGAAGCAAAGGATACGACGGGATCAAACCAGTTTCCAAAAAATGGTTTGATCAGCAACGCAGTGAGCATGGACTTTGATGGGAAGATCACAACCGGCCTGCACATTAAACCATTTTTCCGGTATAATTATTTCTCGGGCACTTATTCCGAAGGTGCATTTTCACCCGCCCGGCATCGCTTTCGTTCCAGCCTGCTCAGCGGCGGAAGCCAGGCACAATACAGCTTTGCACAGGGATCGGTCACCGCGATCTATTCCTACGATGAAGTCGCCCGAACCTATATCAGCAATTTCGGCACTTCCGTTTATGATGGTAGCAAAAAAACCGCTGAGGTTTTTGGGCAGTATAATTTTGGAAAGCATATTCAGGGTCTGGCCGGTTTTCGTTACGACAGGTTCACGATGAAAAACCCCTCTCCCGCTATCGCTGATACCAATACCAGTATCAGCAGTCCATATGCTTTATTATTCCTGAAAGATCTAAAAGGTTTTAACCTGGAACTGGGTGTTCGTTATAATGATCATTCACAATACGGAGATAATTTCACTTACTCCATCAACCCCTCCTGGCTTGTCAATGAAAACCTGAAAGTGTTTGCAAACTATGGTACGGCGTTCAAAGCCCCGGCTATTTCGGAATTGTTTGGCCAGTATGGGGCCAACCTGAACCTGAAACCTGAGAAGTCTAACACTTTTGAAGCAGGAGTGCAGGGTTCGGCATTCAAAAACAAGTTTGAGCTAAGAGCGGTTTATTTCAAGAGAAAGATCAAAGATGTTATCACCTACGACGCCAGCTTTACCTATACCAACTACGACCGCCAGGACGATCATGGATTTGAACTGGAACCAACCATTCGTATAAATGATGATATCACAATCAGGTTGTTTTACGCGTATGTTGATGGTGAAGTGACAACTAAACTCAATGGAAAAGACACCAGTTATTTCAACCTTATCCGAAGGCCAAAGCATCGTGTGGGTGCAAACATTGGTTACCAGTTAACTTCAAACTTTTTTGTCAGCACAAACCTCGGTTATGCGGGTAAGCGGGATGACCTGTTCTTCAACTCCGTCACATTCAACAATGATGCGGTCACACTGGATGGTTATACGCTCTGGGATGCCTATGCTGAATATTCGCTGGCTAAAAAGAAGCTAAAGTTATTTGCGCAGGTAAATAATATTTTGAACACGGATTATTATGAAGTGTATGGCTTTACGACCCTGGGTTGCAATTTTACAGCGGGAGTTAGGATCAGTTTGTGAGTGGTGAGTGGGGAGTCGTGAGTCGTGAGTGGTGAGTGGTGAGTGGGGTGTGGGCTGGGTAGTTGAGGATATTCGGGTTTGGATTTAAATAATGAAAATTACTTCCCGGCTTCCCTTCTTCCCGGCAACCGGCACATCCCCTACCTTTACTTTAAAATCATCCCAATGAAGTTTGACTTCAGCGATTTGTTTACCGTGACGTTTACGCTTTTCGCGGTCATCGATATTATCGGATCTGTGCCGGTATTGATCTCCCTGAAGCAAAAAGCAGGCGGCATCAATGAATTTCGTGCGACCATCATTTCCGGCGGGTTGATGATCGTATTTCTTTTTATTGGGGAAGCTTTTCTCAACCTGCTGGGACTTGATGCGCGGTCGTTTGCCGTTGGCGGCTCAATTGTGATATTTATTATCGGATTGGAAATGGTGCTGGGTCACGAGTTTTTCAAAAGTGAAAAAGATATCAAGGCTGCAACGGTGGTGCCCATTGCTTTTCCACTGATAGCCGGGTCGGGAACGCTCACCACGATCATGTCGCTGAAGGCCAATTATACCGAAACCGCGATCCTGCTTGGCATACTGGCAAACCTGGTCATTGTTTATATTGTTTTAAAATCGCTGGACCTGATCGCACGTCTGCTGGGACCGGCAGGTTTGATCGCCGTGAGAAAATTTTTTGGCGTAATATTGCTCGCCATTGCGGTAAAGATATTTGCCTCCAATGCCCCAGGTTTAATTTGAAAATTTGAGAATAGGCTAATTTGAAAATGCATTTTCAAATTTTCAAATTAACTAATTTTCAAATTATCCGGCCTCGTAGTACAATGGATAGTATAAGAGTTTCCGAAGCTCCAGATACAGGTTCGATTCCTGTCGAGGCTACAAGTTAATTTTCCAAATTTTAAGTAATTCATTTTGAACCCTCTTTAGAGGGTTTCTTTGTTTAATATGGCTGAAATTTGGGCGACTCGTTTACGGTTTTGTTTACGGTTTTTAATTTCCATAAATTTTTCATGGCGTAGTTCTATCTGGTTAAAAATATTGAATTTCGGAGCACAGGCAAACCCCGGCAGCGGGATCAGGCCGGAGTAGACCGGGAAGCTACGCAGTTCTCATCCGAGCAATAGAATTCAATAACGAACTCATGTTGATGGGGAGGGGCGATTCAAGCGTATTGATACACCGGGTTTTTTAATACGTCAAATGCCGGTTGATATTGTAGATGGTCAGCTAAAACCAGCCACTGGTGTAAAGCTGGTGACCATTAAAGCGTTTAGCAATATCTTGAAAATAAAAAATGAAAAGCATTATCTATTTACTGCTCTCACTGCTTACCGGCGTTCCCTGCACGGCGGATAACCGGAATTTTGTTGGCAGCACACCTGGCGACGGGCTGATTAAATCCCTGCTTTCCATTCCCGCTACTACAACCGTTGATTTTATCAACTGGCAGCTTGAGTTGAAGGAGGAGGCGACGGCTCCCAACTCGTTTAAACTGAGCATTCATTTTGGGGCATCCCAACCCAATACACTGGGGTTTATCAATGGCGGGGAAAAACGATCCTTTGAGGGGACATTTACCGTTGCTAAAAATGAGAATAGCGAAATAGGCAGTGATATTTATCGCCTAAAAAGTAAAAATCTGCCCAAAGAAATTTCACTGCTTAAAATCAGTGAAAACCTGTTACATCTGGTAACGGCACAAAACCAATTGATGGTTGGAAATGGTGGCTGGAGTTACTCGCTGCATAGAAAAGAGCGAGTGGGTTCAAACAAAATGTTGATTTCTTCATCTGTGCGGGCTGAAAAATCCTTACAGCTCATATTCGATGGAAGAACACCTTGCCGGGAAATGTCAACAGCGTATCCTGAAATGAAGGCTGACGCTTCTTGTTTTAAGTTGAAATGGAGATTGGTGCTGAACCGTGATTCCCTGACGCTACTCCCTACAACTTGCAGCATTCGAAATGTAGTGGACAACCAGCCCCGTGACATCGCAGGGACGTGGACCATTATCAACGGAACCGCAACCAACCCCCAAGCAATTATTTATAAAATCCAGGTGGATAAGCTGGCGGAACCCATTTTATTTTTTGCAGCTGATGAAAATGTGTTATTCTTTATAGACCAGAACTATCAGCCGTTGATAGGCAATGAAAACTTTAGCTTCGCTATGAACAAAAGACAATGAAACCGAGATGATGCCATTGTTGGAAAAAAATAAACTCAGATAAAACAACCCCGTAATGAAATTTGACAAGGCCATACCCATTCTTTATGCCAGGGATGTTGCAAAGAGCATCCGCTATTTTATTGACCAGTTGAAATTTGAAAATAAATGGGAATGGGACAGCCCGCCAACGTTTGGGGGCGTTTACAGGGATAATGTAGAAATATTTTTTTGTAAAGACGACCAGGGTCAGCCGGCAACCTGGCTAAGTTTAGTGGTGGATAACGTGGACGAATACTTTGAATTAATTAAAGACAGTGGGGCTAAAATCCTTTCCAGGCCAGACAGCAAAGCGTGGAATATGAGAGAGATGCTGGTGGAATGCCCTGACGGGCATATCATCAGAATAGGACATAATACTGCTTGTGATTAGGGTAAACCTTACGCTAAAGTGTCGGATAGAATTAAGCCGTTGTACGACAGGCAAACACCAGACAAGAGATTGCATAAACTCTGCCCATTTAATTGACAAAAGACTGGGAAAAACTATTTCATTTTATGAAGATGCTAATTGGGCAAATAAGCGGTTTGCATATTAATTAATTCTGCCGACTAACTCCTGACAGGATCTTTCCAAATCAATAGAAATTCCTTCATATTTCATAGAGTAAATAATGCGTAAGCTGTGTTCGACATTTGTGTTCTAGAAAATCCGAAAGTTGCCATTCATCCTCAATATATTATTTAGCCCTGTCGAGGCCACCAGCTATCCTTCAAATTTCTAATGAACTCACTTTGGGTCCTCTTTAAAGGGGTTCATTATTAGTTACAAACGAAGAATATCCGAGATGTTAGAACATTATTAGAAATGGTTTTAACATCGCGCCCGGGAATATATATCGTAAATTTGCATTACGTATGACGATTAATAACAATGCCTCACTTGTGTTGGCAACGGATTTGGACGGTACATTTTTAGGTGGCACCAGTTCCAGTAGAGAGCAACTTTACTCCCTTCTCCGAAATAACAGTAATGTCTGCCTGATCTTTGTAACCGGAAGAGGCAGGGAATCTGTGCAGGAATTGTTCAGCGATCCGAACTTGCCCCGGCCTGATTTCATTATCGGAGATGTGGGTGCCAGTATATTTAAAGGTGATGGCATACAACCCGTAGAACCCCTGCAATCAAATATAGACGCGCTGTGGCCTGGTGATGACGAAATTCAAAAGCTGATAGAACATTTACCCGGTTTGACGCTGCAAGAAGTGCCGCTCAATAACCGGCGATCCTATTTTGTGGAAGATCTCAGCATCGTGGAAGCAGTTAGAAACCAGTTAAAGGATCTGCAATGCGAAGTAATCTATTCTGCCAACAGGTTCCTGGATATACTCCCGCGCGGCGTAAATAAAGGCAGCACGTTGACCCTTCTTGTAAACCACCTGGGCCAGGACATATCGGATGTATTAGTTGCCGGAGATACATTAAATGATCTTTCGCTTTTTCAAACCAAGTTCAAAGGTGTAGCAGTAGGCAACTCTGAGCCCGAACTGCTGGAAGCGGTGGCAGACTACCCTTCCACTTATATTGCATCTGATTCTGGCGCCGGCGGCATATTGGAAGCGCTCAGTCATTTTGGTACGGTTAGCAAGAACTAATTTTAGCCTGACTTTAACCAGATGTTTTGGCCAATAAAAAATAAGCATCAATTATAAAGCCCTGTGCTGATATCACTGATCTTGCGATCGTGATCAGGCGTTTTGATATCAGTTTGACCGCTCCTAGATTGTACTGGCTGGAAATCCATCTTCACTACACCCGAACCAAAAGATTCGGTGCCCAGCAAGTCCATCGGGATTGCTCTGTTTAGTTCGTCATACATCGGCTTTCCTTTACCTAAAAAAACAGGATGCACCCACAGTGTATACTCGTCTACGAGGTTGGAGCGCATCAGGGAAGACACCAGGCTTCCACTGCCATAAATAATGATATTAGCTCCAGGCATTTTTTTTAGCTTTCTCACTTCATGTGGAATATCTCCCCTGACAATGATCGTATTGTTCCAAAGCGGTTTATCCAGTGTATTTGAAAACACGATCTTCCTGTGACTATTCATCATCCCGGCAAAAGCAATATCTTCTCTTGACAGCGAAAGGTTGTGGAGCTGTGCCGGCCAGAACCCAGCCATGGCGGTATAAGTGATACGCCCCAGCAGGATAGTATCCGCCCGGCCCAGTTGCTCGCCCAGCACCCTTGCCATTCGGGAAGACCAGCTATGAAAATGCCAGTCGAGTTCTCTGTCGGCACCTGCCATAAATCCGTCGAGTGTTAAATTCATGGATACAATCAACTTCCGCATGCTACTAAATTTCCATTGGTTATAAGCGTAATATGAAGCCGCGTCTTAAGACTGACGCAACCACAAAAATATAAGCCGCCTAAGAGATTTGCGCTGTATAACTGAGACTTAATAAGGGGTTAGTTGCGACCTGTAGGTTTAAAACAGCATTCTGTCGGTCAATACTTGTATTTGACCGTCCGTACGATAAACGACCGGGTGCAACCCCTCAAATTTTGTAATTTCATATACCTTATTCACGAGTTCACAATAAAAAACCATGAAACACATTTCGATTCTTGTCCCTGAAGGCGCGGTACCTGCCGCGATTGTTGATCCGAGGTATATCTTTTCCGCAGTCAATATGTTTCTCGCCGAGAAAGGCGGGGATCCCGCTTTTGATGTTCGATTGGTTGGGCTTTCGAAAAACGTGACTTTAAACGATGGCGTCTTTGCCGTACATCCTGATCACCTGCTGAGAGAAGTAACCAGGACCGACCTGGTGATCATTCCCGCCCTTTCGGGTGATATGAAAGCCGCGATAGAATTGAATAAGGATTTTATCCCCTGGATAAAAGATCAATATGCTGGAGGCGCGGAAGTAGCCTCGCTTTGCCTGGGCGCATTTTTACTGGGTGCATCGGGATTGCTGGCTGGTAAAAAATGTTCTACCCACTGGCTGTTTGCCAGCGAGTTCAGGAATATGTTCCCCGACATCACCGTGGCCGACGGAAGCATCATCACGGAAGAACAGGGCATTTATTCGAGTGGAGGTGCCAGTTCCTACTGGAATCTTTTATTGCACCTGGTCGAAAAATATACCGGCCGCGAGATGGCAATACGCGCATCGAAGTTTTTTGCTATCGAGATCGATCGCAAGTCTCAGTCGCCCTTTATTATGTTCAATGGTCAGAAAAAACACGAGGACGAACCCATCATCCAGGCCCAGGAGTTTATAGAGAAAAATATTACAGAAAAAATTACGATTGAAGAGCTGGCAACCAGGTTTACCATTGGCCGGCGTCACTTCGAAAGAAGATTCAAAAAAGCCACCAATAATTCACCCGCGGAATATATTCAACGTGTAAAGATCGAAGCTGCCAAGAAAAAATTTGAAACCACACGCATGAATGTAAGCGAAGTGATGTACGAGGTAGGTTATTCAGATATCAAGGCGTTCAGAACCGTTTTTAAGAAGATCGTAGGATTATCGCCCGTTGAATACCGCAATAAATACAATAAAAACCAGATGGCCTATTGATCAATCATTGATTGGCTATTACGTGACCCACTCCCACTAAGCTGAAACCTGGATTTCACCAGCCAGTTCATTCCCAGGCGCCTGCTTTTTGCCTATTTCGTGAAGAATCTTGTGTTGCCGGACAACTACTTAGTTAAAAACCGGAAAATTACGTTAAACTACTTCGAAATAATCCGCAAAAAGGCTTGTAAATAAAAAAACTATTTTATACGTTTGCCCTACCATCCTGGCCTACCCTGGCCGCTTCTTTTGAAAAAGCCGTACCCAAATCCAATTTTATAAGAGTATAGTTTGGCATGTTGCCATTGCAAATCAGTACATGTTTTGCAGAAGGCGAAGCTTTGTGACCGATTCTATCTCCCAGCCTGGTAAACCGGACCCTGGAAGCTATCCAGCAAAAAGAAGCAAATATTTTTCGTCCCTAATAAAACAATTGTTATGAAGAAAATTCTACTCCCTATTCTTCTGCTCATAGCAGCAGGGTTCATGAAAGCTGATGCGCAGTGTACGGTTTCCAACTTACAGATCGTAGTCCGGAACGTTACAAGCAGCAGCGCGGGTTGCCAGGCTACGCTGGATATCAGCTTTACGGGTTCTTTTAATAACGGAAATAAATACGCTTTTATCCATCTCTGGGAAACAGCGCCCGTTAACAATTACCCGAATATTACTTATACAAATCCCCCAACTGCCGCGCAGCTTGCCAATGCCATTGCTACACTGGCGATCGCAGATCCAGGTAAGAATACAGCAGCATTGTATCCCCAGTACCCAACCGACCCTTCAGTGGCGGTTAAATACTCAGGCATTAATTTTACAAAAACAGGAACGCTATACACGCTGACAAACGTAGTCATAAATTTTTCTACCTGTGATGTTCCAGTGACAGTTAAAGGTGATGTTTGGGCAAGCCAGTCAGACCTCAGCCAGGTGGTACACTGTGAAAATGATGGTATCATTACCATTTTGTTTAATGACCCGATCATTACAGGTTTTAAACAATGTGCAAAACCACGTTTATTGAATCTGTCACTTGAAAATGGCCATGCTTCACTGACCGAATCTGTTGTTACATCTGTATTCCTGGATGTCAACCTGAACAATACAATCGACGCCGGCGATATCGATATCACCAGTGCCTTAAGCCCGGCTCTTCCCAACCCGATCGTTCTGGCACCGGGTACCAAGCTTTTCTTTAACGGTATGTCATATGCGCCATACTCTAATCAGTCGCAATATGATGATGTTCCCGTCATCGTTCGGGCAACCGCGTCTGCACCAGGCGCTGCTACGGTTACGATTACCAAAGCGAATATCAATACACTTGGTTGCGCTACGCTTCCTGTGTCTTTTACCTCCTTCTTCGTTAAAAGAGAAGCATCAGTAGTTAGTTTGCAATGGGAGACAAGTACTGAACTCAACAATAATGGTTTTGCAGTAGAGCGCGAGATCAACGGTGTATGGACCGAGCTGGCGTTTATTCCAACCCAGGCGCCCGGAGGAAACAGCAATTCCAAATTGACTTACGGCTACGAAGACATCAACAATAACACAGGCGTTACATATTATCGCTTAAAACAGACAGATTTCAATGGCGATTATAAATACAGTGAAATAAGGTCTGTTGGGGGTGAAAGTCAAAAATCAAAGGTAATCGTTTACCCCAATCCTAGCACTAATGGAAGTGTGAAGGTTGTATTTGCTGCTTCAAACGATCTTTATGATGTGATCCTGGTTGACATGACCGGCCGTGTTGTAAAACAATGGAAAAATTTGAGAAACAACATGCAGGTGGATAACCTCACCCCTGGTGTCTATCACCTCCGTGTTTCTAACACGCAGACAAGGACACAGGTTGTTGAAAAAATCGTTGTCAGCAAAAATTAACAGGGACAGGTTACCCTAATATAATCAAGGGCAAAGTAGTCCATCTTCATTAGGTAAACCGGAATGGGTTACTTGGTGAACATTCCGGACTACTTTGCCTTTTTTCGTGAAATCAACATTGTTTGCTTTATAAGTTCGTCATCTATCAATATCGAAACAAAATAGACCCCATCAGGAAGCTGTTGAAAATCACCTAAACTAACGACATTTCCGCCCATTCTGACAAAATAGGAAGCTGATCTTACCCGCTTACCTGTTGCGTCGTATACCTCTGCCTTCATTAATCCATTCCTGGATGCTGAAACCTGTAACATGGCCATATCCCGAACCGGGTTCGGAAAAACAGTAACTTTTGTTTTCATTACCGGCTCAATCATTATCGTAACAATATTGCTGTACTTAATTTTGTTCCCCGACACAATCTTAATGCGATAATATATATACTCAAATGCTTTATCGGTGAGGCTTTCTTTGTACCCATAAACTTCATCATCAATCGCCGGCTCTTTTCGGTTGACCCGGGCTACTGACTGGAAATTGACTCCGTCTAGACTTCGTTCTACTTCAAAATAACCCACCTTGAGGTTATTGACCACCCGCCAATCGAGCATGGCGTCATTTCCATCGATTGCGCCTTTGAAATTCACCACTACATTCTCTAACACATCGCAAGTTGTAAACGGCTGCACCAAAACAGTATCGGTTGCATATACATTACAACCCTCTGTTAAAAAATGTGTCACTATATAGGTACCGGGCTGATCAACTATAATTGAAGGACCTGTTGCAGGGCTGGTGACGATGTTTCCATCAGGGGTTGTCCATTGATAAAAAGATGTAGGCAACGGGTTAGAGACAAAAATTTCAGCAATATTAGTCCCGTCATCGCAGATAAAAGGCGTTTCCGTAAGTGCTATTGCCCGTGGCGCCAGGAAAAGATCTGTTGGCGCGACAAAATCCTTAAGCTCGGCAGTGAATGAAGCAGATGCCCGGGTCTTGATGATAATTCGATTAAAGGGAGTACCACAAATATCTCCACCCAGGAGTGTGACCGGGTCGAGGCCCAGCTTTGTAAGGTTTACAGAGAATTCAATGAATTGATTGGCTATATATTTACTGTTTGTTGTAGATGCAGGTCCGGGATTGGAATAGGCAAGACTATTATCCTGTAAAACCAGTCCAAAAGGACCAGCCCATGTGTTATTCGCGCTACCAAGTCCTGTATAGAAAGAGCCAAGGGTATTGGGCGAGATACTGGCATAGCCATATTCGGAACCAGCCCCGCTACCATCAAACAAGGTGCCCCAGTTAAAAGTAGCGGGTGTTATATTTTGCCAGTCGGTTCTTTTTACCCAGATCCTTGCTTCAATTTTCGTCAATGAACCGCTTTGAAACTCACCATTAAAAATAATATCACCCGGAGAAAGAATATTTCCTGCAGCATCGAACTTCCAGCTTGTATGCCCGGCATCGGGTCCATATCCATAGAATTTTCCTGACGGGCGATCATAATAGATGTCTGTCTGGTACATTTCGAAATCGAAGTACCGGTTACCCGTGGTATTGTCAAGTGATAAAGCGCCAAACATCCACAATGAATCAGTTGTATTAGGACCAGCTCTTCTCACATGCACATAAGTATCAAGAATATCATTTTTATCAGGAATGCCCTGGATGCCCCCGGTCCATGATGCAGGACTCATTCCATTTTTATCTGCACCCGATGTGTATACAGTTGTATCAGTGCCGTGATAGTCCCTGACGAAAAAGGCATCCAGCCAAAGCCTGTTGCTTACTACGCTAAAAGGAGGTTTACTCATACCGCGATAAAACGACCTCATACGCTTGGTCCACGGAGATACATCGGCGTTATATTCAGCAATCATAGCTGCGGCGCCTGAAGTATCTATAACAAATTCCCCGGTTCCGGCGGTTCCATTGTTGAACCAGTCGTCATTACCGGAAGAAATATTTCCGTCAAAAAAATTTGCGCGCAAGTCCGCGTCCACACCAAATCTCGCTTTCACGATCGGTGTGGTAATCTGGGCATAGCCGGCAAAGCTTAACAGAAAAAAAAGTGCAGTTAGTAGAGTTGTTTTCATAGAACAGCTTTGTTGTTGAGTAAACCAGGTAAAAGAATTACCGTGTACACCAGGTACAACGGTAGTTCTTTTATCAATAGTTAATGACTAACGATACGGACCATGGAAATCGCGACTTCGCCCGCAGTACCATTGGCTTTTTGCGCCACTACACGGTAACTGATATTGCCGGGATAAACATTATTATCAATGTTTTTATAGCTACGGCTGCCCGTGCAGGCTACATATGCAACTTCCTCCCAAACGGCATATTCATCGTTGGGATCTTCATATGTTTTCTCAAGTCTGAAACCAACGGTTCCGGATTCAGATCTTAGGCCCCATGTTGCGGCAATGCCTTTTCCCTGCCTATGCGTACGGAAAAAAGAAAAATCACCCGCAGGTTTAGTGGAAGCAATGGATGAATGGCTTTCTGATACGGAAGTCTTCATCTGGTTTCCCGGAGAAGTCCATGCGGCGGCGAATATCATCACTACACCGAGGGACAGGAACGGAAATTTTGTTTTCATAAGTTTATGATTTTTTATGCATCAAAAGTATGGGTGCCATGATTCATAAAAAAAGTAAAAGGAACTATGACTTGTTCCAGTTATTTAGAACCAGTTTGCACAAAATACCATCGCGTTAAGTTGGAAAAGTTACGATCCCGCCTGCCTGAAATTCTACTATTAAAAAACATAACCTTATACTACCCGCCAGGCATGAAACATTATAAGAAGATATAAAAGTTGACAGGACACCATCTTAAGACGACAGCGTTATACATTTTTCGGATACATGGGGACTATTGGCGACATCTGCCAATGCTAGTTGATTTACGATGCACTTTTTAGCTGAAAAAAAATATTTTGGCTTTGATTAAACCTTTGAAAACAGGGTCGCGGAAAACTTTTTCTCAGGCGGCTGTGATTTTTTGAAATTTGGAGAACATGACAGGTGCTCGTGCCGGGCCAGAAACTCAGTCTTACTCCGGGATAACAATTTTATTACTTTCCTGGAGAATCATCCTCAGGTCGTCACTTGATTTTTGCCCTGAATTAACCAGGTCATGAAGCGTAATCCGGTCCAAAAGCTGGTCAACACTGAACTGGATCATTTGCCAGAGTGAGCGTGCGGAACATTCAACTGAGTTTGTACAGAGTTTGAGGTTTCCTGTGTGCATTCCACAAAATTCGCTGTGAAACAATGGTCCGCCCAGTGCTTTCAACACTTTATTTATATTGATTTTGTTAGCAGGCATTGCCAGCACATATCCGCCTTTATATCCCGGCGTGCTATTCACAAATCCAGCCAGGCGAAGCACACGGGTAAGCTTAGCCACGTAATGCTCGCTCAGTCCCTCCGATTCGCTAAGCTGGGGTATGCTCATGCCCTGATCATTCCTGGCGATGCGGATCAGTATACGCAATCCATATTCTTCCTGTGCGGTGATTTTCATACTGGTCAATCGTTTTTTATAACATTCCCAATTCCAATTGGGCAGCTTCGGACATCATGCTTTTATTCCATGGCGGAGTCCAGGTCACGGCTACATGAACATCATTCACCCCTTCGATCTGCCTTACTTTCTGGTCTATTTCTACTGGTATGGATTGTGCGGCCGGGCAGGCGGGTGAGGTAAGTGTCATCACGATCTGTACATTATTGAGCGGCAACACTTCCACTTCATAGATCAAACCCAGCTCCCAGATATTCACCGGGATCTCCGGATCATATATCGTTTGCAGGCACTCGATCACCTTCTGCTTCATTTCTTGGGTTTCCATCAGCTTAAATTTTTGCAGTGTTCTTTAATTTATAGGCCAATGCGAAATTTTTCATTTGCTTCACCATCGCCAGCAAACCATTTGAGCGGGTTTGTGCCAGGTGTGTGGTCATGCCGATCTCCCGGATAAAGTCCAGCTTAGCGTTGATGATCTCATCAGGTGTGTGTCCCGATAAAACCCGAATCAACATACTGATCAAACCTTTCACGATCACAGCATCACTTTCGGCTTTGTAAAACACTCTCCCATTGTTATAGTCGGCTACAAGCCAAACCGTGGATTGACAGCCGCGGACTTTATTCTCATCCTTCTTAAACTCTTCCTCCAGCGGTGGCAGTTTTTTTCCAAGGTCAATAATGTATTCATACTTATCATCCCAGGAATCGAATAACGCGAACTCCTCCACTATCTCTTTTTCTATTGCCTGTATGCCACCCGGATCACTCATACTCTTATATTAAAATCTTTATAGCTTTCTCCAGTCCCTTTACCAGTTCATCTACTTCCTCTTTGGTGTTGTACACCGCAAACGAAGCCCTTGTGGTACCGGGTATACAAAACCGGTCCATCAGTGGTTGGGTACAATGATGGCCTGTACGCACGGCAATCCCTCTATTGTCGAGCAAAATTCCCAGGTCCTGCGGATGTACTTTTTCAATTATAAAAGATACAAGGCCCACTTTTTCCTTTGCCCTGCCAATGATTTTGAGCCCTGGGACCTGTTCCAGCTTAGTTGTTGCATATTGCAGCAATTCCTCTTCATGCCGGCGGATATCTTCTCTTCCAATCTGGTCTACAAAATCCAATGCCGCTTTAAATGCTATAACGTCCGCGATATTAGGTGTGCCTGCTTCATATTTATACGGCAGATCGTTGAAGGATGTTTTGTCAAAACTTACTTCTTTTATCATTTCACCACCGCCCTGGAAAACAGGCATGGATTCGAGCAATGCTTTCTTACCATACAAGACACCTGCGCCGGTAGGGCCATAAAGTTTATGCGCGGAAAATACAAAAAAGTCGCAGTCCATTTGTTGCACATCAATATCCAGGTGAACACTTGATTGCGCGCCATCTACCATTGCTAATGCACCAACGCTATGAGCAGCGTCGATGATCTCGGTCACCGGGTTGATCGTACCCAGCGAATTAGAAGCATGAACAATGGATACGAGTTTGGTTCGGTCGCTAAGAAGCTTCCTGTATTCATCCATCAGCAACTCACCCTGGTCATTGACAGGTATCACCCTAAGTACGGCTTTTTTCTCTTCACACAATACCTGCCAGGGTACGATATTGGAATGATGTTCCATCCCCGAAATGATCAGCTCATCACCTTCCTTAATATGCTGGCGACCCCAGGTGTAAGCAACCAGGTTAATACCTTCGGTAGTGCCGCGGGTGAAGATGATTTCTTCACGGGAGGAAGCTCCGATAAATTCCTTTACCCTGTCGCGGGTTGCTTCAAAAGCAGCGGTGGCTTCTTCGGCCAGGGTATGTATGCCGCGGTGAATATTGGCATTGTATCTTGTATAATACTCCAAAAGTGCATCGATAACAACCTGTGGCTTCTGTGAGGTGGCCGCGTTGTCGAGATATACGAGTGGCTTTCCTTTCACCTCACGATCGAGGATTGGAAATTGTTTACGTATCGCAACGACATCAATACCTGTCTGTATCGCAGAACCGGTTATCATGACAAATTAAAATCTAAGCGTTTTGAAATTAAACCGTCCACATATTCACGTAGCGGCTGCAATTTGATATGCTCCAGTATGTCCTCTGCAAAGGCGTGTAACAACAGTGCTTTGGCATTTTTCTCAGATATCCCTCTAGATTGCAGGTAAAATAAACCTTCATCATTCAATTGCCCAATAGTACAGCCGTGCGAACATTTAACATCGTCAGCAAAAATTTCAAGCTGTGGCTTTGTGTTTACAGATGCGGCGTCTGAGAGCAATATATTCTTGTTGGACTGGTACGCGTTCGTTTTCTGAGCTTGTGGGCGAACAAATATCTTACCATTAAACACAGCCGCAGCTTCTCCGTCGATAATGCCTTTATAAAGTTCGTTGCTGAAGCAATTTGGTTTTACGTTATCTACAAGGGTATGGTTATCGATATGTGTCTGACCATCCTGGAAATAAAGGCCATACAGATGCGACTCGCAGCGCTCAGCATCGAGAATAATATTCAGGTTGTTGCGTACGATACCGCCGTTCAGTGATATTGTGACGGTATGCGTATAGCTTTTTCCAACCTGCCTGATATGTGTGGTGCTGACGTTATTGCTATCACTTGATTCATTTTGAATCTTATAATATTCAAGCACTGCGTCCTGCTCTACTACAAATTCCGTTACCTGGTTTGTAAAACTCGCATCGCTGCCGATACTGGTATAAGTTTCGACAAACTGTGCCTGCGCGTTCTCCTGGATATGTACCAGGCTGCGCGGTTGGGCCAGCACACTCCTGCCACGGGCATCTGTTATGTTATAGATATAAACGGGATGCTCCAGCAGTTTGCCTTTCTTCACCTGTACAAAAACCGCTCCCTGTATAAACGCGGTATTGAGCGCGTGGATACCGTCTTTTAAATACTGGCTGCTATGTCCAAAATGTTTTGAAACGATTTCCGCGTATTCATTCTTTGCAGCCTCTTCGAGGGGCATGACCACAATATGTTCTGAGATGATTCTTGAAAGCTGGAATGAAAACTTTCCATTTACAAAAACCAGTGAATTGGCCTGCTCATCACCAGGTAAGCGCAGACTATCAAGATCACCGGCTGTAACTGAGGTATCGTTAGCTTCTACGTCCAACTGAAAGTCTTTGCTAAACAAGCTGCTGACCCGGGTATATTTCCACTCTTCGTGTTTTACTGTGGGAATACCCATTTTGCCCAGGTCTGTAAAGGCTTTCTCGCGGATAGCGCCAAGTCCTGGGTCAGCATCGGTTGACTGAAGACGATTAAATGGTTCTCTAAAAATATCAATATTGTTCATCTGTGTCTTAAAGTTTTGAGAGAATGAAGTAATAAAAAATGATCCCTTAGGCTTCCTGGCCTACGTTCACTTCATCTTTTATAAACTCATAACCTCTTTCTTCCAGTTCAAGCGCCAGCTCTTTTGGCCCTGATTTTACGATACGACCATTGTATAATACATGCACAAAATCCGGAACAATGTAGTCGAGCAGTCGCTGGTAGTGTGTCACCATCAATATCCCGTTATCCTTGCTGCGAAGTTTATTCACACCATTTGAAACGACGCGAATGGCATCGATATCGAGACCCGAATCAGTTTCATCCAAAATGGCCAGTTTAGGTTGCAGCATGGCCATCTGGAAAATCTCGTTCCTTTTCTTTTCGCCACCCGAAAACCCTTCATTGAGCGAACGGCTTAACAGGGCCTGGTCCATATTCATCAGCGCCATTTTCTCTTTCATCAGCTTCAAAAACGAAACTGCATCGAGAGCTTCCTCACCACGGTATTTCCTAACTTCGTTAACTGCTGCTTTAATAAAATTGGTTGTGCTCAAACCTGGAATTTCGACCGGATATTGGAATGCAAGGAAAAGCCCCTCGCCTGCCCTATCTTCAGGAGAAAGTTCCAACAGGTCTTTACCCAGGAATTCAACTGATCCGTTCAACACACCATATTCCTTTCTACCGGCTAGTACCGATGCAAGTGTACTTTTACCAGAACCGTTCGGACCCATGATTGCATGCACTTCTCCTGCTTTTATTTCCAGGTTGATCCCATTTAATATCTTCCTTTCCCCGGTTCCGGCATGTAAGTTTTTAATCGAGAGCATATTCTTAGTTTATTTTTATTTTAGGTTTTATTCGTGAGTCGTGAGTCGTGAGTAAGGTTCACCCCTAATTTCTATCCAACACTTCCTTCAAGACTCACTGCTAACAGCTTTTGAGCTTCTACGGCGAATTCCATGGGAAGCTGATTCATGACTTCCCTCGCGAATCCGTTTACTATTAATGCTACAGCGGTTTCTGTGTCAATGCCACGCTGGTTACAGTAAAATATCTGGTCTTCCCCGATCTTGGAAGTAGTGGCTTCGTGTTCTACGATAGCTGAATTATTCTTCACCTCTATATATGGGAAAGTATGCGCACCGCATTTGTCGCCCAAAAGCAGTGAGTCGCATTGAGAAAAATTGCGTGCATTCTCCGCCTTCTTACTTACGTGTACCAGTCCTCGGTAACTATTGTTACTTACACCAGCGGATATCCCTTTTGAAACGATCCTGCTTTTTGTGTTCTTTCCGATATGCTGCATTTTAGTACCGGTATCGGCCTGCTGGTGATGATTGGTAACAGCGATGGAATAAAATTCACCAACCGAATTATCGCCTTTTAAGATCACACCGGGATACTTCCAGGTGATAGCAGAGCCAGTTTCCACCTGTGTCCATGAGATCTTGGAATTTTTACCCTGGCAAATACCGCGTTTAGTTACGAAATTGTAGATACCACCATTACCATCTTTATCACCGGGATACCAGTTTTGAACGGTGGAATATTTAATCTCGGCATCATCCATCGCGATAAGCTCCACAACTGCGGCGTGCAACTGGTTTTCGTCACGCATAGGCGCAGTGCAACCTTCGAGATAACTTACATAGCTGGCGTCTTCGGCAACGATCAGGGTTCTTTCAAACTGACCTGTATTTTCGGCGTTGATACGGAAATAGGTAGACAGTTCCATCGGGCAGCGAACGCCTTTCGGAATAAAACAAAACGAACCATCGCTGAAAACAGCTGAGTTCAACGCGGCGAAATAATTATCAGTGATAGGCACTACCGAACCCAGGTATTTTTTTACAAGCTCCGGATGTTCCTGTACGGCTTCGCTCATCGAACAGAATATGATACCGAGTTCCGCCAGTTGCTCTTTGAATGTAGTACCAATGGAAATACTGTCAATAACCGCGTCAACGGCCACCCCGGTCAGTCTTTTTTGTTCATCCAGGGAAATACCCAGTTTTTCAAAGGTTCTTCTAAGTTCCGGATCGATCTCATCCAGGCTGTTGGGTTTTACCTTTTGCTTTGGTGCCGAATAGTAAATAATATCCTGGTAATTGATCGGCGGGTAGCTAATATTGGCCCAGGCCGGCTCCTCCATTTTCAACCAGTGCCGAAAGGCTTTTAACCTCCACTCCAACAACCAGGCAGGTTCATTCTTCTTCGCTGAAATAAAACGCACGGTATCTTCATTCAGACCTTTGGGAGCTTCATCTGCTTCAATATCAGTGACAAAACCATATTTATACTCTCTTAGAACCGTCTGTTCTATCGTACTTAATTCTTCACTCATAACTAAATTTTGCAGGTCTTATTAAAAAAGGGCCACAAAGATACGATTCCATTTGTACAAAAAAGTATAAATAGACTTTAAATATCAGTTTTTTCGGGGAAAAAAGAGTTAGAACACGCCGGAGTAAAGGCTTATAAACCATTGACAGACTTCTCGTTCTGGGCTCTAAGGCGCTGGCATAGAATTTTGATAAAACCCCGGGCCACTTCCGTCCGGTTTTCGATCAATTCGTAGAAGGGTTCCTGCTCGATCCGGAACAAAATACAGTCCATTTTGGTGGTAGCTGTGGCGGACCTCAGTTCGGCATCCAGGAGGGCGAGTTCGCCAAAAACCTCCTTTTCCTTCAATATCGCCAGGGTGGTTTTGCCTTTATGGATCCTGACTTCGCCCCGGTGGATGATATACATGCAATCTCCGATCTCACCTTCCTTAAATATGGTGGTGTTTTGCTCAAATTCTTCTTCCTCCATCAGCGGCGCCAGGTCGGCCAGGATATTTTCGGGTGTGTCTTTGAAAATACTCAGCGATTTCAGGATCAACACCTTTTCTACCAGCAGCAGGCTGTCTATTTGATTTTCGTTCATAAATCTGCTTTTTGAGGGTTGGCGGCTGCGAACAAAGCTGTTTCTTTCAGCAACCTGTTGTCGGATTCCATAAACTTCCGGAACAGATCTCTTTCAACGGTATGTCCCCGTTTGCAAGAAACATACATCGAACAGGCTTTTGTCCAATTAAAATAAAGTATCGGTTTTTCTGAAAGGATCCTTTCCAGGATATGCCCGATGTTTTCAAATTGCCTTTCTGTAAATAGCGATCGCAGGGCATTGCATCGGCGTTCAAGTTCCACTGATTCAAACATCAGGTTAAACTGTCGACCTATATCTTTTTTAACGGTGAGCTCAATAATTTCCATCGCGTTTGCCACGCTGTCTTTTTGTTTCGCACTTAATCCATACCGGACCTTGGTGATCTTATCGCGATCATACAAACAACCAAACAGGCTTAGCAAAACTTCACGGATCTCCTGCGTTTCGAGTTGAATGGAGCGATTTAAAACAGCATAGTCTTCATTTTCGGATTCCAGTTTTTGCTGCATGTGTAATAATTCCACTCCATAAATTATATAGGCCCGGGCAATGGGTTCCAGTAGCTTTATTTCTTCCGGTCCGGCTACAAAACGGCAGCGATGAAGCGCTTTTACGATTGGGCTGGTATACGGTGTCCGGCTTTCCAATAGTTTTAAAAGTATACGTGCAGCCTCCTCTCCGCCAATGCGGCCACAAAGAGATATTAATTTCTCCATGCGATCCGGCGGTAATGCATCGGAAAATAATTCCCGTTCCAGTACAGGCAGGGATGACGTTCCAGTTCTTTGAAATGCTGTCAATACCTGCTTTTCGTAAAAAGTCAATTGTTTAGCCAGCGCTTCCAGTGTTTCTTTCATCGCCATTTTTCCAACCGCGTTTATTGCGGCTATGCGCATAGCCGGATCGGGATCCAGGATTAATTTGCTATGGTTAGGATGACTATATTCGTCCTTTACCGCTTCCAGGATTGTGATCAGCATATTTTTATCCGCTGCTTCCGGGCTTAAAAAAAGCTGATCAAGTGCTGCCTGGCCTTTTTGCCGGATGTTTTGATATTTATTTACCAGCATACCCGCGATCGCTGCTTCACGCAATTCACCTGGCTGTTCAATATACTGATCGAGGTTCCAGTCTTCCCGACCTAGCCGGGTGATGGCTCTTACAGTCTCCTGGCGCACCATGGAATCAGTATTTTGTTGCAGTAATTGCTCCAGCTTCGCCCTTGTTGAATCTGAACTCTCCTTCAATAATCGCAACGCTTCGAGTTTTAGTGGGTGGGATTGATGAAAAAGTAACTGGCTGATCAATTCATTGGAAACCTTGTCTTCTTCACTGTTCAGCATTCGTAAAATACTGATGACTTCCTGGTCGGTACCCGTCATCATTTTATCTTTTACCATTTCTTTGATAGTATCATCATGGAGGTTAAATTCCTCCCGGCTGAAATATCGGTTGCTGATCGTCTTAATAAGGATCTGTACATATTGCCGGTTAACCAATACAACACCTGCAACCCAGAGAACACCCAATGCGACCAATACATAACAAAGCAACATCAGGTCAACTTTACCATATGTATATACCAGGCCAAGCAGGAACACACCAGCGAAAAGCGAGGCAAAAGGATCCATGATACCCTTCACGATATTATGCGCCCGCAGTCTTTCATAGGTTGGCAACGGCTGCATGAGCGTAAGCAATACCGGGGAGTTGAGTGAGGTCCGGAGGACATCTACAACCATCGAACAGGCCCCGAACAAATAGAATATGATCTTTTGACTGGATGACAGGTTACCAGCCAGCACAATGACAACTGCGAGCAACACCATGGCACAAGGTGTAATGAATAGTGACTGACGGACTCCTAATGAAGCGGTAACGCGACTCGTAAAGACCATTTTTGTAATAAAGGCGATGATGCGCAGGCTGGCATAGAAAAACGCGATAAAGCTTGCGAGTGCTACATCTGTTTTATTAGCCTTGCTTACTTCGCCATAAAAACCATAAGTGATCAGTATCACACAAACCGATGTGATCAAAGATATAAACGCGATCCGCCTGATATAAGAATTGGTGGCGATGTTCTCCACAATTTTTCGAATTGGCCGCTTGCCGCTGGCATGCTTATGTGAGTGCTGTAGAAGGGTTGATGCATTTGACCGGATCAGGTTATTGAAAAAAGGGAGAGAAAGCAACATGCAACCCGCGCCGAACAACAAAAGGTTAGCTGCGCCAGTATAAGGTACAAAGACGAGAGCAAGAGAGTATCCGATTGCCTTGGCCGGGATATCGCCACCACTTATCACGGCGAAGAGACGTTTGCTTTGCCGGAGGTCGAAGAGCAGTGCCGCGATACCCCAGAACTGGAGATTGTTAAGAAGGTACAACGCATAAAACCAACCCAGGGTGAGGTAGATAAACCAATCCTGTTCAAACTGGTAATTACCTGCCCATACCAACAATACGCTGGCCGCCATAAAAATGATCACCCCCAGGTTAAAAGATTTGAAAGACATAACGTGTTCGAGCCGTGTGTACAATAATCCAACAAACCATAGCAGTATCGATGAAATGATCATCACCCAGGCTAGCTCTGTAATGGGGAATCGTTCAAGAAAACGGGCAAGGGCCGATGTAAAAAAAAACGCAATTCCCGCTCCCTGGAAAAACTGGAACAGGTAAAGTTGCTTAACGGTACCCCATTCGCGGGGATATACATTCAGCACACGTAACCAGAACTTGTGAGAGATCATATTATTTTCTCATAAACGGTGACTATTGCAACTTTTGCTTTAGTATCTCATAGTGCTGTTTCTTTATAGGGTATCGATCTTGTAGTGAACTCGAAGTAAAATAGCGGTGTGATTCAAAAAAACTCACCTGCAAAAGGTCCCACTGCTTGTTGTCGCTAATGATGCCAAACGTCAAAAACTCTATCCGCAGGCTATCGCTGATCTCAAAAAAATCATTTCTGCCAAGGTAATCCAGGTCGGCGTCACATATGATCATCTCAGCCAAGGTATGTGGAGACTGAGGAATTTTTGTCGCCATGATCATCCCCTCAATCGTGTCCAGTTCTTCAGTACTGTATTTGTCAGAGCCTAACATTTCCCGCATGATGCGGCAGGATTCCTCTTCGTGGCCTTTATAGGTGCGAAGAAATCCGGTATCGTGAAACAAGGCAGCTGTTTGCAGTAGTAGCATCAAACGCTGGTCGCTGATCTCTTCGGCGATCCCGATTCGTTCAGCATGCCACAAGACATCCTCCGTATGCGCGACACTGTGGTAGGTGAGCTGGGGTGATAACCCGCTGCGCAACAGGTTGATTACTTCCGATTTCAGCTGATGAAACCAAGGTTCAGTCATAACAGGAAATGCTCATTAAATATAAGACTTCCCTGCGAGATGGAATTGGGATCGAAGGAATTGGGGATTGCTAATAAGATTTAGGTAGGGGCCCGCGATTTTCGCAGCTGGTTTCAATTCGAAATTTAACCGCGGCCGATGTCTGGGGAGTCGGGCTATCGAATAATATTCTCTATCTTACTAATAAATAACCAAAAATGCCACAACAAACGTCCAGCAAACACTCTACTTTTTTGCTTTTCCCCTGGGGCTTACTGTCTATTTTACTCATACTTGCACTAAATCTTGCTCTCAGCGATAGTTGGTTTCGCGATAACTGGAGCTGGATCACGTTGGTGCTGATCATACCTGCCGCTATATTCGAAAACTTTAAAGTGGGATATTCCACTATGCGGATCATGTTTTTAAAAATGATCTATTCACTACTATCTTTTCTACTGGTAGGCATGGCTTTCGGCGCAGCGCTCGCCGGTTGGCATCTCGAAAGATTCCAAAACATCACGAATATTGAGAAGATCCGTTTACCCTGGTTCGTCTTGCTGGCACTGGCCGTTATGCTGCTCATCCAGGTCGCGCAAATCTTCAGTATGCTGAAAGCGGTAAAACGTGAGTTTATGCAACTGGACCCGGATCAATAGGGTAAGAAGACTTGAACAAGCGACTTCAACACGAGCTGGCTAACTAAATACCCAGCCTCAAGCGCAATACGTTTACGACAGGTTTAAATTATTAGTTCAATGAAATGCAGGTCCAATTACCTTGTTGCCGCGAGTTTTTTGTCTGACGGAATAATAAAGCGTTCGATCTCGGCCCGAATACGACCATCAATATCATCTTTACTTACTTTTTTTGCTTTGTAATCTGAAGCCAGCGAAAGCAGGTACTCATGAAGTAATTTATTATCGATCTTTTCTTTCAGGCTGATCACATCACTAGCATTGATATAATCCTCCCATACTTTTCTCACCTTACTCCAATACTCCTTGTTCTCCTCCCAATATTTGCGTGCGGCATCGCATTCTTTCTCATCAATCTTCTTATAGTTGTTGTGGCCTTTTTCTTCCACGATCAGTTTGTCGGCACCCTGGTTACGGACAATTTTCTGGTTGTCCTGCTCGTGGAGGTAACCACCTGGACCGATATTCAGGCGGTTGGTTCTTTTTAATATATTATAATCACTGCGCACGGTGTATTCTCTCCTGGGCAGGGGTGCATCTGTAGTGTTTTGCCAGACTATCTTTCCATCCAGGTTTACAAACTGACTATAGCCCTGATATCGGGGCTCATCGGCTACTTCCCAAACCGTTTGCGTCCATTTTCCTTTTACTTCCTCTGCAGGCAGAATTTCCTTTACCCAGGTACGATCCCCTTTATATTTCCAGATCACAGGATTTTCGTAGGTCCATTCCTCGCGCCAGTGCTTTACGATCACGGTCGGTGACACGATCAGCAAATGCTGTATCACCACTTTTTTATCGTTTACTTCAATGGGAAGGGCGAGTTCGGCAGTACCGCCAATTTCTTCGCGTTCGTGAAATTTATAGTCAGAAGCAGGCGCAAAAGTTTCGGCATATTTAAAGGATACTTCGAAGCATCCGCAAAGCTTATCAATGATCTTTCTGTCCGTAGCAGGTTGTGCAAATACAACAATGCCCAAAAGGCAGCCCAGGCTAATTCCGGTAATTTTTTTCATACTTCTCTTTTTATTCGCTTATGTTACAATTCAATGACAAAGAACCGGTTTAATAACCGGGCAGGTTTACGGAAAGCGTAAAAGGGGCTTACGCAGTAAGGAAAAATGGATGAATGAGTGGGGGTATTGAGTTGTGGTAAGAGTTCAAATATGGCTGTAGGGAGGGCGGTAGAGTCGTAGGAAAACCTGAGTCGCTTAAAAAAAACTTCTCCGGGCGTGATTCCCTCTTGGAGATACGAAAATTTTGAGCTATTAGATGTCAGAAGCTTTAAGTGTCTGACTGGCGAATCCCAGGTGCAGCCAAATACCATTAAGAAAAAAAACTTCCCCGGTCGTGATTTCACCTTGGAGTTACGAAAATTTTGAGCTACTAGATGTCAGAAGCTTTAAGTGTCTGACTGGCGAATCCCAGGTGCAGCTATAGCCCTCTCAGGAAAAAACCTTCTCCGGTCG